>CAJTOL010000010.1 GCA_910577645.1 uncultured Lachnospiraceae bacterium | reverse complement strand
GAAAGAGGTTGCTAAAAGAATGTTGGCAGATGGAATGTTGACACTTGAAAAAATTGCGGAATATGCAGGACTTCCTCTTGACGAAGTGAAAAAATTGAAAGCAGAACGGACAGCATAAAACAAAACCGTAGGCCGGGAATCTAAAAACAGGTTCCTGGCCTTATTTTTTTGCCCTGAAATGTAAATTTTCTGTGAACTTGATTAAAAAAGTCCTTTACAAAACGTCTCTGGCAAAACAGCAAAATCGATCCTGATTTCCTGCGGCGCAAGAATGGCTCCCTTTGACATCCGGGAGGTGCGGGAACTGATGGAGGGCAACGAACTGGAACTTGAAAAGATTGGCGACCGCAAGACGGCGCTGTTCAGTGGGGGTTAATACAAAGGCGTTGATGCTTTTCACCCAAAATGTGGCAAAACAGATGATAAAACAGCCTTATGAAGGGAAGAAGAAAGGTACAATTGTGAATGTATCATCCGGATCCGGCTGGGTCAGCACACCGGACATCGGCGTTTACTGTGTATCCAAGGCTGGGGTTTCTATGCTTACCACCTTGTTTGCAGACCGTCTGGCGGGGGAGGGAATTCTGGTAAATGAAGTGCGTCCCATTTTGATTGCCACCGCTATGGCTTTAGATTGTTATGACGAGATGAACCAGATGGTAGAGGATGGCTTGTTCCCGATTGCCAGATGGGGACAGCCAGAGGATGTGGCTCTTGCCGTCAGCGCTTTCTGCTCGGATGACAAATTCTTATATTCCACCGGAAACTTTATCAATATTGACGGGGGATATCAGATTGTACGGATGAAATAAGGATTGATAGAGGACAAGCAGCTATGGAGAAGAGAAAAACGATTGTTGATGTGGCAGAGGCGGCTCAGGTTTCCACTGGATCCGTACACCGGGCCCTTTATGGGAAGCCTGGGGTCAGCGAGGAACTGAGAAAAAAATTGTTAAAATCGCATGGGAAATGGGATATCAAACCAATCAGGTGGCATCGTCATTGAAGAAAAAGCCCTTGAAGATTGTGGTGGCATTCCCGGCCCCTGTCAGCGACAATCGTTTTTTCTTTGGCGAGCTGTGGAAGGGCTACCGGGATTTTAAAAAAGAAATGCAGTTTTATAATTGCCAGGTAATCGAGGCGCCGTATGATTATGACGGGATCAACAGCTTTGCAGTCAACATGCGGAGTATTTTCCGGCAATGTGAAGGAAAGCTGGATGGGGTAATCTGCGGGGGAAAGCTGCTGGAGGAGGACATACTTGCGGCAGACAGTCTGGCCCGGAGTGGGATTCCACTGGTACTGGTCAGCGAGAATGCAGAAAAATTAGAGTATTTATGCTCTATCCAGTCGGATCACGAAAGGGACGGAAGGATGGCAGCAGAACTTTTGGAGGCTCAAATCCCGAAGAACAGCCAGATACTTGTAATTGCCGGGGATATTCTCCTTCCTTCCAATCGGAAAAATCTCTCTGGTTTTGAAAGCTATATGAAAGAAGCAGGAGGAAATCATCCTATTATCAAGATATATGGACATGAAGCCCTGGACGGAGTTCAGGATCGGATTCTGGATGTGCTTAAAAATAATCCAGATGCAAAGGGAATGTATTCCGTAAGCGCCCGGGGAAGCCTGTTTTTGGCCAAGGCGGCAGAAGAGCTGGGCTTAAAAGGAGAAATCCGGATTATTGGAAGCGATATCAATCCGGAGAGCGCTTTTTATTTAAAAGAAGGAATTATCCACTTTATCATCGATAAGCAGCCGCGCCATCAGGTTCAGGTAGGGATGAACCGCCTGCTGGCATATCTGGTTCAAAGAAAGGAACCGCTTATTAAGGACGAGGAGCTGACATCCATCATCATATGCAGAAGCAATATAGATAAATATATGAAATGATACCAGGGTCAAAAAGTCATGACCAGAAAGGAATTTTTAAGAATCATGAACACTGGAAAAAATAAACGGGAATTGCTGAAGCAGTTTTTTCACTTCACAATTCCGTCTATCCTTTCCATGCTGGCATTTTCACTTTATACAATGGTAGACGGCATGTTTGTGGCGAAAGGAGTAGGAGAAAAAGCCCTGGCAGCCGTAAACCTGTCGTCTCCTTATAATGCGGCCATGTTTGCCTGCGGCCTGCTGATTGCTGTGGGAATGGCTACGATTATTGCAATCCGTCTGGGGAAGGGAGAGGAAGATACGGCAGGGCAGCTTTTTACCCAGAATTTGCTGGTTTCCTCGGGGGCAGCCCTGGCGATAAGCATCTTAACGCTTTTTAACCTGGAATCCGTGGCAGTGTTTCTTGGAGCCACACAGGATACCTTTCTTTACGTGAAAGAATATGTGGGGATCATCGCTCCCTTTGCCATCTTTTTTATCTGCGCCTACAATATGGAAGTATTGGTGAAAACCGACGGAACGCCTCAGCTTGCGGCTATTGGCGTAACTGCAGCCGGGGTAACCAATGTTGTTCTGGACTGGCTGTTTGTCATGAAGCTTGGCTGGGGAGTAAAGGGAGCCGCCTTTGCCACAGGCCTGTCCCAGGCCGTGTCCACTTGTATGTATCTCCTATACTTTTTCCGGTATTCCAAATGCTTGCGTTTTCGAAAATTCAAGTGGGATTTGGGGATTTACCGGTACAGCCTGCCTCTGGGGCTGGCAGACGGTATTACGGAGTTTTCCAATGGAATTGTCCTGTTTTTATTTAATCAGACCATTCTGCGGCTTTTGGGGGAGGACGGGGTAGTCAGTTATACGGTAGTAGGCTATGTGAATACCTTTGTCCTGATGATGATGTCCGGAACTGCTCAGGGGATACAGCCTGTCTGCAGCTTTTATTATGGGAGAAATGAGCGGGGCAGCTATGAATTTTTGCTGAAAATGGGATTGGGTATGGCGCTGATATTGGGCGTTGGAGGCTGGCTTTCCGGTACATTAACAGGAAAAATGATTGTCAGCTTGTTTATCCATCCGGAAAGCAGTCTTTTTGCACCTAGTGTAAAAGCGCTTGGGAAATATTCCTGGGGCTTTTTATTTATGGGCTTTAACGTGGTTTCTGCCGCCTTTTTTACTTCTATAGCCAAAGCCGCCTGGGCGTTTCCGGTTTCTCTTGGCAGAGGGCTCATATTTCCGGCGCTGTCAGTGGTGCTCCTTCCGGTCTGGCTTGGAGCTGATGAAATTTGGTATGCAGGCCCGGCGGCAGAAGGGTTATGCTTTATTCTGACAGGGATTTTTATGGCAATTTATCTTAAGAGCGGCGGGGCGCCGGAGGGAGGAACGTGAAAAGTGTTTGCCAAGCCCTTCTTCCAATGGTATATTAAGAGTTTGAAAGGAGGCGCTTTAAAACATGTTTTCTCAACGACTAACCGGGATTTTAGCTGATTCCTTCTGGAAAATTCTGGTGCCGGGTCTTACTATGACTATCCCGCTAACCATTATTTCCTTTAGCCTGGCCCTGATTATTGCAGTGGTCACGGCGCTGGTTCAATTCGGCAATGTGAAGATATTAAAACACATAGCCAGATTTTATGTCTGGGTAATTCGGGGAACTCCTGTTCTGGTGCAGCTGTATATTATATTTTTTGGCTTGCCGGGATTAGGGATTGTTCTGGATCCTTTTCCTTCTGCGGTGATTGTATTTTCCATCAACGAGGGCGCCTATGCGGCCGAGACTATCCGGGCGGCTCTGGAGGCAGTTCCGGCAGGGCAGATAGAGGCCGGATACTGTGTAGGAATGAATTATCTGCAGATTATGAGAAGAATCGTCCTTCCTCAGGCTATGCGGACTGCTTTTCCTCCTCTTTCCAATTCCCTTATCGGGCTGGTAAAGGAAACCTCCCTGGCAGCCAACATTACGGTTACGGAAATGTTTATGGCAACTCAGCGGATTGTGGCCCGAACCTATGAGCCGCTGGCACTGTACTGCGAGGTAGGCTTAATTTACCTGTTTTTCTGCACAGTTCTGACCAGGCTGCAGAGTCTGGGAGAGAAAAAGCTTAACTCCTATAAATTTTAGGCGGGGGGACGATTATGCTGGAGATAAAGAACATTAAAAAGAAATTTGGCTCCCAGGAAGTTTTAAAGGGAGTGGATTTAACGGTAAATAAAGGGGATGTGGTGGCAATTTTAGGCCCCAGCGGATCGGGGAAAACCACTTTGCTGCGGTGTATGAATTTTTTGGAATCTGCTGATGACGGAACCATGACTTTTGACGGGGAAACCTATGATCTTGGACAGATTTCCAAAAAGGATATAGGGAAGATCCGCAGAAAGACAGCCTTCGTATTTCAGAGCTACAATCTGTTTCGCAACAAAACAGCCCTGCAGAATGTAACGGAAGGGCTGATTGTGGCAAGGAAAATACCGAAAATCCAGGCGGAAGAGATTGGCAGAAGGGCTTTGGACAAGGTAGGAATGGGGGACCGGTACGATTATTATCCCAGCCAGCTTTCCGGCGGTCAACAGCAGCGGGTGGCCATTGCCAGAGCATTGGCGGCAGAACCGGAGATTATTTACTTTGACGAGCCAACTTCGGCCCTGGATCCGGAGCTTACTGGCGAAGTGCTGGCAGTTATGCGCCAGCTTGCCAGAGAAGGAATGACCATGCTGGTGGTGACTCATGAGATGAATTTTGCAGAAAATGTGTCCTCCAAAGTAATTTTTATGGAGCATGGAATTGTGGCAGAGGAAGCCGAATCCCGGGAGTTTTTTAATCATCCAAAGGAAGAACGCACCAAAGCCTTTCTTAAGACCATCAGAGGAGAGGACTGGAACTGATTATGAATAAAGACAGAAAAAAGGCCCTCCTTTCCACCATGCTGACCCTGGCCATTCCCACTATTATTGAAGAGATTCTGGCAACGCTGCTTCAATACGTGGACACTGCCATGGTGGGGCAGTTGGGAGAGAGGGCTACGGCATCGGTAAGCATTACCACCACCATTACCTGGCTGGTAAACAGCATTGTGGGAGCCGTGGGAATTGCCGCCCTGGCCCTGATCTCCAAATCAGTAGGAGGGGGAGAGAAAGAAAAAATCCAGGATTACTCCAGACAGGTTATCTGGCTGGCTGTAGTCTGCGGCCTTATAACCGGAAGCATTTCAATTCTGCTAAGCCCGTATATTCCGGTATGGATGGGAGCAGAGGAAGCCATTCGGGATCAGGCTTCCCTTTATTTTACTATTGTCAGCCTGCCTATGGTGTTTCGGGCCTTTACCAGTATCCTGGGGGCGTCGATCCGGGCCACTCAGGACACCCGGACTCCCATGCTGATTAACATGACAGCCAACGGTATAAATGGCGTGCTGAATTATGTGCTTATTTATGGGCTGAATCTGGGGGTTACAGGAGCGGCCATGGCCTCGGCGCTGGCGTACACCTTTTCCGGCCTGATGATGCTTTGGGCTTATCGAAGAAATCGGCTCCTTTACTGGCCCTGGTCCAGCTTTCAGGTAAAAGTGCCCCTGATCAGGGATTTTGCCAAGATCGGCATACCGGTTTTGGGCACCAGCCTTACTTCCTGCCTGGGATATGTGGTATTTGCCGGGCTGGTTTCGGATATGGGAACCACTATTTTTGCTGCTCATTCCATTGCCGTGACGGCAGAGACCATCTTTTATATACCGGGATACGGTCTTCGGACGGCTATCTCTGCTATGGTGGGAGCAGCCCTGGGGGAGAGAAACCAGAAGAAAATAGAGGAGGTAGGACTTTTAAGCGTAGCCCTGACCATGGGGATGATGTGCGTCAGCGGGGTGGTTCTGTACCTGATTTCCTATCCTCTTATGTGTCTGTTTACCAGCAGTGGACAGGTGGCCGGTCTGGGAGCGGAAATGTTGAAACTGGTGGCTTTTTCCGAGCCGTTTTTTGGCCTGATGATCGTAATGGAAGGAATATTCTACGGCCTGGGACGGACCCGGTATGCCTTTGCAGTGGAAACTTTCAGCATGTGGGGAATCCGAATCTTTTTTACCTTTTTGTGTGTTAAGATTTGGGGACTGGATCTGCGGGCAGTATGGTACTGTATGATTGGAGACAATGTGTGTAAGGCGATTCTTTTGGCTCTGCCGGCGATGACCGGAAAAGGGCGAAAACGGGTATTTTCATAAAGGAATTTTTAAACACGCTCCAGGCCCAATTCCTTTTTCAGCAAGGCAAACCGGGCGGACTCATGGGGAGCAGGCGGCTCCAAAGGGCTGTAAAGGCAGTGATGCAGCACATCGGCATCCTTTAAAATCTCATCCAGAGGAGCGTCAATCCTGCCTTTGTCACTGTGATGGGCAATGGCAGAAGAGATCAGATCCATTTCTTCCTCTGTAAAAACCGTAAGGGTTTTTAAAACGCCTTTTGCCATAAGAGCGCCTTTTTCTGCATGGTGTTTGGAATCCCCTGTGGTGCAGGTGGAAATATCGTGGAGCAGTCCTGCAATGGCAGAAAGCTCCGGATCTTCTCCGCGTTTTAAGGCAAGAAGAGCGCAGTTTTGGGAGACTGCATATAAATGACAATATCCATGCTGCCTGAGCACAGGGTGAGGAGCCCGCTCCAGCGCAGCATCTACATATTCTTGTACCAATTCTATTCGATCCATAAAATCCCTTTCTATCTGCAGTATTTCATTTTATTATATTCCCATCTTACCATAAGGATATTTTCCGGTCAATTTTTCTTTTTTCTATTGTTTTTGTTAAGAATTAGAGGAAAATTGCAAGGGAACCGTCAGATTTTTTTAATATATAAAAGGAAAAAATGTGTTACACTATGTGTGTAAACAAAAACAAGACTAATTGATTAGAGGTGAAAGCATATGATGAATCAGATTAGGAAAGGATGTCGTAAATTTTTGTATACCATAGGCAGCTATCGTTTAGCAGAGTGGAATTTGGAGCGGCAGTTGAGACGGGAGGTTCAGCGTATGCTTCAGGAGCCTGTAAAGACTGTCTAACCGATAAATGTATAAACAGGCGCTGACCCCAGAGAGTGAGAATGGGGTCAGCGCCTGTTTTGCGTGGTAAATCTGCTTGCCGGAAGCCGGGGAATGGACTATAATACCCTCAGCAGGCAAAAAGGGAGGAAAATTTCTATGAACATTGGAATTGTAGGAAACGGCATGATCATTGAAAATGCAGGGGCAGCTATTATAAGCCAGCCGGACTTTAACTGCGCCGCTATTGTGTGCCGTCCGGGGAGCCGGGATAAGGCGGCCGCATACGCTGAGAAATTTTGCATTCCTCATATATGTACGAATTATCAGGAGTTCTTACAGGATAACACAATAGAAGCGGTTTATATTGGGATTGTTAACAGTGAACATTACCCTTATGCCAGGCAGGCGCTGCTGGCGGGAAAGCATGTGATTTTGGAAAAGCCCTTTACCATTACTTTTCAACAGGCAGAGGAGCTGGCTCGGATTTCCCGCCATACCGGAAAATACCTGCTGGAAGCGATTCACCTGCGCTACCACCCCTGGATGGAAGCAGTAAGACGCAGCTTAGGAGAAATCGGGAAGATTAAGGTGGTTCAGGCCTGCTATTCCAAGGTTTCCGGCCGTTATGAGCAATATCTTAAGGGAAACGTGCTGCCTGCCTTTGCGCCGGGACTTGGAGGAGGCGCGCTGATGGATCTGGGGGTATATGGGATCCACTTTATAAATGAAGTAATGGGAACACAGGAACCGGAAAAGGTCTTTTATATGGCGAACCAGGGCTTTAACGGGGTAGATACCTCCGGAGTCCTGACTGTCCGGTACCCTGAGTCTATTGCTGTCTGTACCTGCGGGAAGGACTCAGACGGAGGAAAAGAGGCTGTGATCCAGGGAGAAAAGGGATGTATACAGCTTGAAAGTTTCCCCAGAACCACCCGGGTTTTCCTGCGCCGCCAGGGAGTGGAAAAGGGGGAGATTATATGGGAAGCTCAAAAGCAAAAAGAGAATCCTCTGGAAAATGAGTTCCATGAGTTTGCCCGCATTTTAAAGGAGCAGGACGGGGAAGCGGCAGAAAAAGCTTTGGAAAGTAGTCTGCGGGTTATGAAAATCCTGGATTCGGCTTTAAAGGGCAACCTGGAAGAACTGGCAGAGAATCAGAAAAATCAGTAGATAGGAGCATAAACATGTTAGAGAGAGAAGACTGGGAAGAACAGTGCTGCAGCTTAAGAAAGCCTCAGCCTGTTCTGCATATAGATGAGGACTGCGTACAGATCCCGGCCAGGCAGGTGGTTGAGGAGCTGGATCAATTTTTGGAGACCAACGATGTAGAAGGAGCGGAGGCCCATTTAACAGAATGGCTGAAAAAAGCCAGGGAAGGGAAGGACAAAGCCGGGGAGCTGACGGTTCTCAATGAGATGATGGGATTTTTCCGCAGCATCGGTAAGGAAGAGGAGGGCTTGAACTCGGTAAAGGAGGGGCTTGAGCTTTTAGAGTCCATGGATTTGAAGGAAAGCGTCACTGCCGGAACCACCTGGATCAATGCCGCCACTACATTAAAGGCTTTTGGCCGGGCCGGGGAGGCCATGCCGTTTTATGAAAAAGCATGGCGGGCCTACAGGGGGAATCTGGATCCTGGGGACTACCGGTTTGCCGGCCTGTCCAACAACATGGCTTTAGCTTATGTGGATATGGGGGATTACATCCGTGCCGGAAAATATTATCAGGCTGCTATGGATATTATGAAAAAACTGCCCAGGGGCTCTATGGAGATGGCGGTTACATATGTAAACCTTGCCTGTATGTATGATGCCTGGGGACACCGATCCGACCTGGAGGGGGACGAGGCGGCGCCAAAGGACTGGGACAGCCAGATCTGGAGATGTCTGGACACTGCTATGGAATACCTGGATGATCCGGAAGCAGTGAGGGACGGATATTATGCCTTTACCTGTTCTAAATGCGCCGGGACCTTTGGCTATTTTGGCCAGTTCCGCAGAAAGAAAGACCTGGAAACCCGGGCAAAGGAGATCTATGGCAGATGAGTACAGGGCTTGAGCTGGCAAAGCAATATTACGAGACTTACGGCCGGCCTATGATAGCGGAACAGTTTCCACAATATGAGGAACGCATTGCCGTAGGTCTTGTGGGGCCTGGCTCTGAGTGCTTTGGGTTTGATGATGAAATTTCCAGGGATCATGATTTTGAAGCCGGGTTCTGCCTGTGGGTTACCAGTGAAGATGAGGAAGCCGTGGGTTTTCCTCTGTCCCGGGCTTATAAAAAGCTTCCCTCTGAATTTATGGGAATAAAAAAGCAGGCTCAAAGCTTCTTTGGCGGTAACCGGAGAGGAGTGCTGGAAATCGGAGAATTTTACAGCCGCTTTACCGGAAGCCCCGGGGAGCCAAAAAGCTGGCAGCAGTGGCTGACGATTCCTGAGTCCTCCCTGGCAGAGGCGGTAAACGGTCAGGTGTTTCGGGACGACCTGGGGGAATTTACCAGAATCCGGGAAGAGCTGAAAAAGGGATATCCGGAGGATGTGCGCCTGAAAAAGCTGGCTGCCCGGGCTGCTCTTTCAGCTCAGGCAGGACAGTATAATTATAACCGGTGCGTGAACCGGGGAGAATATGGAGCCGCCGGCCTGGCTGCCGGGGAGTTTGTGAAAAATGCAGCATCAATGATTTACCTTTTAAACCGCCGCTATCCCCTTTACTACAAGTGGATGCTTCGGGGAATAGAAAATTTACCCCGTCTAAGTTATCTGGCGGAACCTTTAAACAAACTGGCATCCAGCCCCCTGGCCCAAGAAGGAGAAACTAGCAGATCCGCCCTTATTGAAACCATCTGCCAGGGACTAATAGAAGAATTAAAGCGTCAGAAACTATCAGCCGGAAACTGGGACTACTTAGAACCTCATGCCCTGGAAATCACACAACACATCCAAAACAGCCAGATCCGCAACCTTCACATTATGGAAGGCTGATAGACTAATTATGCAGATTTATCACTAAAAATACATAAAATCCCCGAAGTTCCATTTACGATACTGGGAAATTGTGGTATACTGTTCATGAGAGCAATGAGCACGGAGCGTAGAGAAAGCCCGTGAGCGAGATGGAGCAAAGCGGAATCAAGCGCACTGCGCGTCCCCCCCCACACAAAAAAGGCCATAGCCAAGAAAGGACAACACAACTATGGAACATTACTACCAGCCAGAAATCGAATGTGCATCCCGGGAACAGATTCGGGAATGGCAGAGCGAGCGCCTGGCCAAAACAGTGAAACACGTTTACGAAAACGTAGAATACTACCGAAAGAGAATGGACGAGCAAGGGATCAAGCCAGAAGACATTAAGTCTGTAGACGACCTTTACAAACTGCCCTTTATTACCAAAGACGATCTGAGAGACGCATATCCCTATGGCCTTCTGGCAAAACCATTAACCGACTGTGTGCGTATCCAGTCCACCAGCGGCACCACCGGACGCCGGGTAGTGGCATTTTACACCCAGCACGATATCGATCTGTGGGAAGACTGCTGTGCAAGAGCCATCGCTGCAGCAGGCGGCACCAAGGAAGACGTAGTTCACGTATCCTATGGCTATGGCCTGTTTACCGGAGGCCCGGGCTTAAACGGCGGTTCTCATAAACTTGGTTCCCTTACCCTGCCTATGTCCTCCGGCAACACAGATCGCCAGATTCAGTTTATGACAGACTTAGGCTCCACTATCCTGTGCTGTACTCCCTCCTATGCCGCATACCTGGCAGAGACCATCTGTGAGAAAGGCCTTCGGGATAAAATTAAACTGAAAGCCGGAATCTTCGGTGCGGAAGCATGGACAGAGGAAATGCGCCGGGACATTGAAGACAAGCTGGGAATCAAAGCTTACGACATTTACGGCCTTACTGAGATTTCCGGCCCCGGCGTTTCCTTTGAATGTAGCGCCCAGACCGGTATGCATGTTAACGAGGATCATTTCATTGCCGAAGTAATTAATCCCAAAACCGGCGAAGTGCTTCCTGACGGTGAAAAGGGCGAGCTGGTATTTACCAGTATTACCAAAGAAGCATTCCCCTTGATTCGCTATCGCACCAGAGACATCTGCATCTTAAGCCATGAAAAATGCCCCTGCGGCCGTACCCATGTGAAGATGACCAAGCCGTTGGGACGCAGCGATGACATGCTGATTGTAAAGGGCGTTAACGTATTCCCGTCTCAGATTGAGACTGTCCTGCTAAATCAGGGCTATCCGGCTAATTACCAGATTCTTGTGGATCGCGTAGATCACAGCGATACCCTGGAGGTACAGGTTGAGATGACTCCGGAAATGTTCTCCGATAATGTCGGTATTGTGGCAGTAAGAGAGAAAGAGCTGGTTGACGCATTAAAATCTATGCTTGGAATCTACGTCAAGGTACGCCTGGTGAACCCCAAGAGCATTACAAGAAGCGAGGGGAAAGCAGTCCGCGTCATTGACAAGAGAAACTTATATAAAGGTTAATCAAGGAGGGGGATTATGACAGTAAAACAGATTTCCGTATTTGTGGAAAATAAGCCTGGAAAGCTGGCAGAGCTTACGGATTACCTGCACCAGCATGACATTGACATGAGGGCCTTGTCCATTGCAGAGACCCAGGATTTTGGTATTGTTCGCATGATTGTAGACGATGCTTACAAGGCTTCCCAGGTATTAAAGGAATCCGGTTATGTGGTTTCCATTACCCCGGTTCTGGCTGTGGAGATGAGCGATGAGCCAGGCAGCCTTTATAAAATTTTAAAGGTGCTGGGTGACGGCGGCGTAAATCTGGACTATACATACGCCTTCTTAGGCCAGAAAGCAGCTACCGCCTATATGGTGCTTCGGGTGGAAGACAATGAGAAGGCCATTGAAGTATTAAGTAAGAGCGGTATCCGCCCGGTTTGCCAGGATACCATTGCGGCGCTGTAAGCCTTACACACAGAGTCAAAAAGAAAAACCGATAAAAAAGACGCAGGCCTTTGTGCTGTGATTTGCACAAGGCTCTGTGTCTTTTTCATTATTGTATACTGAGGGTACTGCCGTCCCGTATTTCAGAGAACGTTTCCGGTTTTCTGCCGACAGATTTTGCGATGTCTGTCAAGCCACTTTTAATTGAGAAATACGTGTATTTCTGCTATAATAGGATTGTGTAATTGAACGGAAAGCAGGATGCGATTTTCTGATAGATGCCCTCTAGTTTTACGAAAGAGGGTGGTGCCCATGAGCGTGATGGAAGTTTTAACATTATTGCTTGTTGTTTTTGCGGCTCTGTCTTACATAGACAATCATAAAAAGAAATAGCATCCCTACCCTGAGAAAGTAAGATGCTATTTCTTCTTTAATCTTATTATACAGAGGGCACAATCGGAACTCGTGTCCGAAAAACCTTTCTAAGTAGATTATACACCAGAGCCACTTGTTTTACAAGTGGCTCTTTCTTACATATTTTTCCTGTATTTTCCGTCATATACGGGAATTTATAGATATTGCAGCAACTTGTTCAGCAATTGTTACAAGCATTGCCCTGCATAACAGTAAACCTATTATACCTCAGCAGGTTTTGGCCTCTTTAACAGCAGCAGCGCGCCTACTGTGACCACCGCGCCAAAGAAAAGAGAAATCCAGGCATTCTGGGTAAAACCTGCTACAATGTAGGTAAAGAAGGAAACTACTGCCACTGTCAGAGCATAAGGCAGCTGAGTGGATACGTGATTTACATGGTCACACTGGGCTCCGGCTGACGCCATAATGGTAGTGTCAGAGATAGGAGAGCAGTGATCGCCGCAAACCGCTCCGGCCATACACGCAGAGATGGAGATGGTCATCAGGGTTGGGTTAGTGTTGGCAAATACGGCAACCACAATGGGGATCAGGATGCCAAAGGTACCCCAGGAGGTGCCGGTTGCAAATGCCAGACCGCAGCCAACCAGAAAGATGAATGCCGGAAGCAGATTCATCAGGCTATCGGCACAGGAGGTCATCACAGCTGCCACATACTCGGCAGCCCCCAGGCTGTCAGTCATAGATTTTAAGGTCCAGGCGCAGGTCAGGATCAAGATTGCAGGAACCATGGCTTTAAAGCCTTCCGGAACACAGGACATACACTCTTCAAACCGCATAACCCGGCGGATCATATAAAACAGAATGGTAAGCAGAAGCCCGAAAAAGCTGCCCATAGCCAGGCCTCTGGAAGCATCGCTGCCGGAAAAGGCGGTGACAAAATCTGCGCCTTCAAAGAAGCCGCCGGTGTAAATCATGCCGATAACACAGCAGAAAATGAGGCATATAATAGGAAGAACCAAGTCTATCACGGTACCTCTGCCAATGTTGTCAACTCCGGCGGCATTGGCGTAGGGCCGCCCCGGGGTAGTAAACAAATCACCTTTGTCTCTGGCATTTTTTTCGTGAACAGCCATAGGGCCGTAGTCAATACCTGTAACAGCCAGAATAATCATCATCAAGATGGTCAGCAATGCATAAAAATTGTAGGGGATTGCCCGGATAAACAGAGCCAGTCCGTCCTCTCCCTCCACAAATCCGGTAACTGCGGCAGCCCAGGAGGAGATAGGGGCAATAATACAGACAGGGGCGGCGGTAGCGTCAATTAAGTAGGAAAGCTTTGCACGGGAAATTTTATGCTTGTCTGTAACTGGGCGCATAACACTTCCTACTGTAAGACAGTTAAAATAATCGTCAATAAAAATCAGCACACCCAGAGCAATGGTGGCAAGCTGAGCGCCGGCCCGGCCCTTGATTTTTTCTCCAGCCCAGCGTCCGAAGGCAGCAGATCCGCCGGCCTTATTCATAAGAGAAACGATAATGCCCAGGATAACCAGGAAAATTAAAATTCCCACATTATAGGAGTCAGACAGTACGCTTAAAAATCCATCGTCAAATACGTGGGTAATGGTTCCCTCAAAGGAAAAGCCAGAATAAAACAGGCCCCCTACTAAAATCCCTACAAACAGGGAACTGTATACCTCTTTGGTAAGCAGGGCCAGAGCAATGGCCACCAGCGGAGGAACCAGGGCCCAGAAAGTGGCGTACATAGAGGGTTCCGGCCCCTGGCCTTCCTCAGCGGCCAGAACCGACATGGGGAACAGGGTCAGAAACAGCAGAACGGCTGCGCTGACGTACAAGATGCGTTGTTTGTTTTTCATACAGAAATCTCCCTTCACTTGGAGGAAACTCCGACAACCAGGCAGGACAGAGGCCTGCTATGGACACTAAAGCCGAATTTCCAAGAGTCAATAACTTCCCCGCAAGCAGAGGGGATAGATATATTCCTTATTGCTTGCGGAAATAAAACAGCCATGAGCCGGTTCCAAATAAAGGATGCGGTTCATGGCGGAATTTTATCCAGTAAAAGTATTCTGCAAGAGGTTCCGACATGGTAGCGCTCCACTTCATTCGTGACAGTCCGACACATATTCTGTGACGGCCCAGGACAGATCCCTTAGGGCAGGAAAAAGTCCTTCGGCGGCGTTCCCTTTTTCACACCCGGAGCCCTGCCGGAATGGTGTGATACTCTTGAAAACCGCGCCTCTACCAGTTCAATGTTCTCGTTTTATCATAGATTCGACTGTATGTCAAGGAGTTTGACTATATTTGCAGAAGTTCCCTGTTATTTCAGAAACTGCTTATCAAATCCTAGCTCTTTCTGGGATAGGCTTGGGAGGGCGACCCGGAAAAGGGCCCTGGGAACAATCCCAGCGGCCCTGTAGGAGCGGCTCACAGTCTCAGCTCTGCAAAGTCAATCCATAAATCGTCGTAGATATTAACTTTGATTTTGTCCTGAAAAGTGTAAGAGTCGGCCTTAAAGTCTGTTTCCTTCAGATGATACACAAAGATTTTTTTGCTGAGAGGATCCACAATCCAGTACTCTTTCACTCCGGCATTCGTGTAGAGGTTAAGCTTGCGTACATAGTCATGGCTGGAGGTACCAGGAGAAATAATTTCTGTTATCCAGTCCGGCGCTCCGGTGCAGCCCTGATCTGTCAATTTGTTCGGGTCGCATATCACGCTAATATCCGGCTCTACTACGGTTTTATTATCATCTTCAAACAGCTTAACGGAAAATGGGGCCGGATAGATTTTACAGGGGCCGTCTTTGGAGTCAATATAGTTGGCAATTGTTTTCGATAAAAACATGAGTATTTCCTGGTGTATCCTGCTGGGAGCCGACATGTAATAAATTTGGCCGTCTATCAGTTCCGCTCTGACATTCTCTGGTAGATTGTAATAATCCTCTTCTGTGTAAATGTTTGCGGGGGCTAATGCTTCAGACATAATAACACTTCCTTTCTGGGTACGGTGGTTTGGATGCAGGGTTCCTGCTTAGCAGTGGTTGTAACCCTACCGCCATCCGGCAGAATAAAAGAACCTTCTAATTTGTTCTGATACTGCCAAAATAATCGCCTCTCTTTCATTCTGATTATATTATAAATGAAATCGTTAAAAAAGGCGACAGAAGTATGAAAAAAGTAAATGAAAAAGCTTATGCCGTAAGAGCGTGCATTTATGGGGAGGTGACGGAGACATGGAAGAAAGTTAAAAATGTAAATAGCGTATTATGAAAAGGCCCTGCTGTTAGATATCCAGTTAGGGCCTTTTCCTGTTATTTCAGAAACTGCTTATCAAATTCCGGGTTAAAGTAGTAGAAGTTTTTGGAATCCAGTCGGGCCTTTACATGCTCCAGGGCCTCGCCGAACCGCTGATAATGGACAACTTCCCGTTCACGAAGAAAGCGCAGAGGTTCTTTCACTTCCGGATTATCTATGACCCGCAGCAGGTTTTCATAGGTGGTCCGGGCTTTCTGTTCTGCAGCCAAATCCTCATGGAGATCCGTGATGGCGTCGCCCTTAGACTGGAATTCACAGGCGTTAAAGGGAATACCTCCCGCCGCCTGAGGCCAGAGCGCTGTGGTATGGTCGATATAATAAGCGTCAAAGCCTGCGGTTTTGGCCTGCTCAGGGGTAAGATTTTTGGTAAGCTGGAAAATCATGGCACAGATTATTTCCAGATGAGCCAGCTCCTCGGTGCCGATGTCGGTTAAAAGCCCGCCGATCTCCTTGCAGGGCATGGAATATCTTTGAGAAAGATAGCGCATAGAGGCTGCCAGCTCGCCGTCAGGCCCGCCAAACTGGCTGATAATTAACTGAGCCGTTTTGGGACAGGGAGTTTTGATGTTAACAGGAAATTGAAGCCGCTTTTCATAAGTCCACATTTACAGTACACCTCCTTGATTATCCCAGGGAATGGGGCCGTCTACCCAGGTAAAATGTTTTTTGCCCGGATAGGAAGTATGGCTGCCGGTTTGATTGTTGGTGTCAGGACAGACACAATTTATGGTGAGGGGCTCAAACTCTTTGGCGTAAGCTTCCAGAAGGTTTTTCCGTTCATTTGCTGCCTGGGAAAAGGCAGTCAGAGCATTTGCGTCAGTGGGGTGGGTATCCAGGTAGAGAGTCAGGTCGTTGACAGTAAAGCTGATTTCATTGATTTTCTGAAGCATCTGTTCCCGCTTATCCATGAATCTCACCTCCTGCAAAAAAAGGCATCACAAGGCATGGAAAGACGGTTCCCTTCTTTAATGCCTCTTCTGGTGAGAGGGGTTCTTCCCAATCCTGAAGCGGGATGGTGGCCATGCCGGGGAACAGGTAGCCGCCGGGCTTTGCCAAAGGCTGTTTTAGTTCACTACATTTACAAAAATTCATAAAAACCACTCCTTTTAGACAATATTTTTGAGATCCTTTTTAGTATCTGTAAAATACAGTGGAATTACATGACAAAAATAATGTCAGTTCCGCAAGTTGCTGGAATAATTGGCATCTGTTTTTGTGAGAAATGAGTGGAAAAATCTAAAATGCCATGGTATGATAATGGTCAGAAACGGGAAGGAAGAGAACGCCGCCAATGGAGAGGATAAGAAGTGCTCTGAGAGCTGCCTTAAAAACCGTATATCCGCTGATGATTTACTATATGTCGGTTTTTGCTTTTACTGAAATATACCGGACAGCCGGTTTTTTTCCGGAAGATACAGTAGCGGTTATACTTCCGGGAGCAGTGCTGACAGCCGGGATTTTATGGTTTCCTTATAAAAAGGATTGGATTCTGCGGCAGGGCCTGGTAAAAGAGCTCCGGCTAAAGGCCCCGCATCATTGGGAACATCTGATAATCCTGGGAATTTCATCCAGTATTACAGGAAATCTCCTGTTAAGCTTTACGCCTCTTGCCAGGTGGTTTCCGGCAGTGGAAGAAGCGGTGAGAGAGATTGCAGATTCCGGTTTTTGGCTGCAGCTTACAGGAGTGTGCCTGATTATCCCGGTGGCGGAGGAGCTGATATTCAGGGGGATTGGATATCTAAGCCTTCGTGACGAGATGGGAGTGGTTCCTGCCGCTGTTTTTTCCTCTGGATTTTTCGGTTTGTTTCATGGCAACCTGGTTCAGGGGATTTATGCCGCCGGATTAGGATTGATTTTGGCTTTTGTGATGGAGAAGTATCAGAGTCTTACTGCCGTCTGGCTGACCCACGCCGCTATGAATATAGGCTCTGTCTATGTGCTGAACGGTATTTTAATGCCGGTCAGCGCCGAGATTCCGGCCCTTTCTGTCTTTATGGCAGTCCTCGCCCTGGGGATTGCTGCCGCAGAGATCCGCAGATTACAAAGAACAGACTTTTACTGATTCATTATTATACTAGGAGGAACGAGAGTGAAACTATTATCAATAGCAATTCCTTGCTATAATTCAGCAGCATATATGAGGCACTGCATTGATACCCTGCTTACTGGCGGGGAAGAGGTGGAAATACTGATTGTAGATGACGGTTCTGTCAAAGATAATACTGCCCAGATTGCAGATGAATATGCAGAGAAATACCCTGCAATCTGCCGCGCCATTCATCAGGAAAACGGCGGCCATGGAGAAGCGGTAAATGCCGGACTTCGAAATGCCACCGGTATTTACTATAAAGTAGTGGACAGTGACGATTGGGTAAATGAGGAAGCTTACCAGAAAGTTCTAAAGACTCTGCGCCAATTTGTTTATGGGGAAGAGACTCTGGATATGCTTATCAGCAATTTTGTATATGAAAAGCAAGGGGCTAAACATAAAAAGGTAATGAATTACCGGACTGCCCTTCCCGTGGATAAGCTGATTACCTGGGATGAAGTAAAGGGGTTTATGATTGGCCAGTATATTCTGATGCACTCGGTAATTTATCGGACGGAACTTCTGCGCCAGTGCGGGCTGGAGCTTCCCAAGCATACCTTTTATGTAGACAACATTTTTGTTTATCAGCCCCTTCCTCATGTAAAGACCCTGTATTATCTGGATGTAAACTTTTACCGGTACTTTATTGGCCGGGAGGATCAGTCTGTTAATGAGCAGGTGATGATTGGCCGGATTGATCAGCAGATTTTGGTGACCAAACTGATGATTGGATATTATGACGTTACGAAAATTTCCTGCCGCAAGCTGCGCCATTATATGGTCAATTATCTGGAGATTATGATGACCATATCTTCTATTTTGGCTATCCGCTCCGAATCTGAAGAGAACCTTCAGAAGAAAAAGGAATTGTGGCAGTTTTTAAAACAAAACAATCTGGCCCTTTACTTAAGGCTGCGCTGGGGCTTTTTAGGTCAGGGTGTAAATCTGCCGGGAAAGAGCGGAAGAAAGGTATCCGTGGCCGGATACAAAATAACCCAGAAGTTTTACGGGTTTAACTAATCATATAAAAGGACGCGGGTTTTTGCGCTGTTTATCTGCACAAGAACCTGCGTCCCTTTCTTTTTTATCCTAAAATTTTTGGAGAAGCCTTTTTTCGCTCCAATCCATAGCCATAACCATATACCACATAATACAGAATATAAGCCATAATACATCCGCCTAACACGTCTATAACGGAGTGCTGCTTTAAAAATACAGTGGCCATGCAGATTAAAACCATCAGCGTAAATGAGGACCATTGGATAGCCGGATATCTCCTCAAATGCTCACTTCGGGATATTGCCACATGAGTACAGATAGAATTATATACATGGATGCTGGGAAATACATTGGTAGGCGTATCTGCAATATACAGACGTCGTACCAATTGGGTAAAAATATTCTTATCTGCGTCCAGAACGGGTCGGAAATCCGTTCCATTGTGATAAAAGGTACAGATAATTAAACTGATAGTCATACCGCTGAACAGATAAATACACAGCCGGTAATATTCTTCCTTGTTGGTGAAAAACAAATACAGAACCGCCGCTGTTACATAGGCGAACCACAGCAGATAGGGAACAATAAAAATCTCCTCAAAAGGAATATAGTCGTCTAACCGGACGTGGATGACATGGTAACCCTTGGTAACTGTACGTTCCAGATGGAAAAACCAGGTCAGATATACCAAACCATAAGATAAAATCCAAACATGCTTATATTTATGGAAAAACTCTTTCATAAAACCTTCCTCTTTCAACCTGAATAGCTATAGTCATGGACGAATTGATGCTGATTATAGCATAATTATATGCTTGTAACAAGGTAGTTAATGAAATGTTAATAAAAATTGGCAATATTTCATTTTTTTGTAATAACTACCAGAGAAATTGTGCAATTTTCCAGGGAGAAGGATTGCATAACTATGAGGATAAGGCAAAATAAAGAGATGCTGAAAAATAAAACCAGGGACTTTCTATTCGCGCTGTCTGTCAACTGTCGCCAATAGAAAGTCCCTTTATTTTGCAGCATCTCCTGATTATGGGATGTCTGGCTGCCGGAGCAATCACGGATATTAATGAGGATTAGTTTTCTCCGTCAAGTTCATAGTCATACTTGCGTGCAGGCTCGATTTCACAGCAGACATAGGTCAAGGTGCCTTTGCCGATGTTTTTAATACCGTGAGAGCCGCCGGGACGAATTACGGCGATGGTGTAGGGCTCTGCTTCAAATTTATCGCCGCACAGGGTGATCTCTGCTTTGCCTCCGATTACCAGGTAGAACTGCTCATTGTCGCGGTGGTAATGCTCGCCGACACATGCGCCTTCCGGGAGATAGGTAATGTGGACATAGTGAAAATTACGGGAATCGTTGGGATCTCCGTCAAAGGGCTGGGCCGGTTCATTTCCAAGAATGGTTGCCAATTCGTAAGAGCCACATTCACCGGGGCGGTGTACCTCGTGAACATTGGGACAGGTATAGGTGGGCGCATCGCCATCAGCACAGGAACGAATGAGGTATTTTTCTTTGGTGCAAAACATAATGGACACTCCTTTTCTTTTCATATTTTGTTTGTTTTTTACTGCTCTAACCGCATGATAGCATGGATAGAAATGAATGTCAATAAAAAGTTATTAAAAATAATAAAAACGAAGGTATTTACTAAAGTATTTAGGAGCGAATAGTAGAAAAGGAAATAAGGAAAAATTGGAGGAGAATTGTTGTAATAGTAAAAATAGATATTGAAAAAGCAGAGAAAAAAAGAAAAAATTATCAAAAATAGGAATATATAAAACCTAAAATTATAAGAAATAGATAACAATATCTGACAAAATTGAAGAAGGGAAAGATTGTAATAAAAAAATAAAGTAAATAAGAAATACATAGGTAAAAAACTAATAAAATATAGGCAAATTCGTATTTTACAAAGGCCGGATGCTCTGAGTATAATAGGGATAACGATACGAACTGAAAACAGACAAATTTAAAAACCTGGGATTGATTAAGGGAGGAATTTTTATGAAAAAACCTCGTTTTGCCACACCAATTTTTCTGGTTCGCCATCAGGCGGAAAAAGACTTGTTTGGAGTAATACGAGAGTTGGGAAACCTTGGCTTTGATGCTTTTGAGATGGGCGGACTATATGGCAATGATCCTGAGGCGGTACGACAGGCGGCAGAGGAAGCCTGTCTTGAGATCCTGATGGATCATGTTCCTTATACGGAGTTTGAGACAAAGCTTAAGGAGGTGATTGCCACAAGGAAAGCGCTTGGAAGTAAGTATATTTCAATCTGTAAAATTCCGGAGGACAAGTATCCGGGGGGAGTAAACTTTTCAGAAGGAATTCGGTTTATCTACCATGTGGCAGAAGAAGTAAAAAAAGCAGGCATGACCCTGCAGTACCACAATCACGGGTTTGATTTTATGATGCGGATAGAAGGTAAGTACCCCATTGAACATATTCTGGATTCGATTCCGGCAGAGCTTTTGCAGCATGTCCCGGATATTGGATGGTGTATGCTGGGAGGCGGTGATCCGGTGTATATGCTGGAAAAATATGCAGACCGCTGTAAGGTCATCCATATGAAGGACTATTATGCAGAAGGCCCGGTCCGGCTGCGGACAGCCCATGAGCTGGGTGGCAACCGCGGCGGCGCAGAGTATTACCAGTTTGAATTCCGGCCCACAGGGTATGGAATCGTCAATTTCCCGTCTATGATGAACCAGATTATGGCATGTGAACCGGAGTGGCTTACAACCGATCATGATGGATCTTACTGCGGCAGAGATTATCAGGAATTGAAGATGAGCTGCCAATATTTGGAAGGGCTGGCGTCATTGCACTGCCTGTAGAAGTAGATTATAATTTTGGTAACAGTCCAGCCGGACAAGAAATGCCCGTCTGAATCGATGTTAATTTTTAGTTAGATTATATAATAAGGAGGCAATACATATGAGAAAAATGTTATCGCTTTTGACAATCACTGCATTGACAGCTGCAATGCTGGCTGGCTGCTCTGGCCCTGCTCAGGCTCCGGAGACGACGGCAGCGCCTGTGACAGCTGAGAAAGCGGCGGAGGAAACAAAAGCAGAAGGAGAAACGGCAGCAGAAGTAGAAGTCAGTACAGAATCAGAGGCGGCAAAAACCATTGATCAGATGATTGCAGAGATTGATCATGACATTACAGTGGGTATCAGCCTTTTTAACTACTCGAACAACTGGTGCAGCTGGCAGAGAAATGCTATGTTAAACTGGTTTGATCAATGCGGGAATGAACATATCCAGTATTATATGTCAGATGCCCAGAACGATCAGGCAAAGCAGAATGACGCTGTGGATACCATGCTGGCCCGGGGCGTGGATGTATTAATTTGCTATGTGGTTCAGTCCTCCGGCGCAAGCGCGATTGCACAGAAATGCGAGGCGGCCGGGGTTCCGGTTATTTTCCTGAACACCAAAGTAGACGGCCCGTCCCTCAGCGATTTTCAACGGACATGGTTCATCGGTGCGGACAATGAAAGCAAAGCCCATATGCAGATGGATATGATTTTTGAACTGCTGGATGAAAACTTTGACGATGTGGACAAGAATGGAGACGGAAAGATCAACATGTTCTACATTCAGGGCCCGCCGAATGAGGATATGTCAATTTGTTATGAGACGGTGAAAGCGCGTATTGCAGAATCTAAATATAAAGATACCCTGCTTTTGCTGGAGCAGCAGAACAGCAACAATTCTACCGCTAACTGCAAAGAGATTGCGGATGCGTGGGTTGGCAAGTATGACGACGACATTGAACTGACACTGGCCCACACCGATGCCCAGGCGGCAGGCGCTATTGCGTCTTACATGTCCGCAGGCCTGCTGAGCGAAGAAGGGGGCGTGTACGTCCTGGCTTCCAACTGCCTTCCGGATGCCCAGGTTTATATCCGGGACGGCGTTCAGTATGCTTCTGTTTTGACGGATCCCTGGTGGCAGGGGACTACCTGTATTAAGATGGCGTTGTCTGCAGCAATGGGCAATGATCAGACTTACGGAGACTTATTGTACGGTTTTGATGAGGACGTGAAGTTTAGTGAGAAAAATCCAAAGATTGTTTATATCGTGCTGACAGGTATCACACAGAATAATGTAGAGCTTGCAAAGGATGCTTACGATAGGGCAACCCGTGAAGACTGATAACTGGAAATCAGAAGAACGTGGCGAGGTGTGTTTATCGCATCCCGCCTCTTTTGATTCTCTCTTTGCAAATATAGAAACAGGAGGCTGCTATGGGCACAGAATATTTGCTGGAAATGAAAGATATATGCAAATCCTTCCCCGGCGTTAAGGCGCTTGACCATGTGCATCTGAATGTCCGTCCCGGACAGGTTCATGCACTGATGGGAGAAAACGGCGCAGGAAAATCCACACTGATGAAATGCCTCTTTGGCATCTATCACAAGGATGCCGGGGAAATTACGCTGAATGGGAAGGAGATAAATTTTAAAAGCCCTTATGACGCGTTGAATCACGGAGTTTCCATGATTCACCAGGAGCTGGAGCAGGTGCAGATGCGTAATGTGGCGGATAATATCTGGCTGGGCAGATACCCTACCCGTCTGGGACAGATTGATGACGGGAGAATGCTGCGGGACACGGAAGCGCTGATGAAAGAGTTTGGGATTGACATTGATCCCAGGACAAAGATCAGCGACCTTTCCGTTTCCATGCGGCAGATGGTGGAGATTGTAAAGGCGGCATCCTGGAATGCCAAAATCATTGTGATGGACGAGCCTACTTCTTCCCTGACAGAGAAGGAAACGGAAAAGCTTTTTGAAATTATTGCGCGCCTGAAAAAGACAGGGTGCGGTATTATCTTTATTTCCCATAAAATTGATGAAGTATTGTCTATCTCAGATTCGGTAACGGTCATGCGGGACGGGCAGTATGTCTGCACAGAGCCGGTGGAGAATTTAGACGCAGATAAGCTGGTCCACTATATGGTGAACCGGGATCTGGCAGACCGTTTTCCTAAAAATGACGCCAAAATAGGGGATGTAATCCTGAAGGTAGAGCATCTGACTACCTATTACGAGCCTAAGGTTCAGGATGTATCATTTGAGGTTCATGCAGGAGAGATTCTGGGAATCGGCGGCCTGGTAGGGGCCCGCCGCACGGAGCTGATGGAAGCGCTGTTTGGACTCCGCCGTATTGATACCGGGACCATTACCTTTCGAAACCAGCGGTTTGTGCCGAAAAACTCGGTTAATGCCATGAAGCATGGATTGGCGCTGGTCTCGGAGGAGCGCCGGGCCACGGGAATTATTCCCATGCTGAGTGTGGAGGACAATGCCAATATATCCAGTTTAAGCCGCTGCACAAACCGTTTCGGATTTATCTCCCCTGCTAAAATGCGTGAAAATGCACAGTGGGTAATGGATTCCATGGCAGTGAAAACGCCTTCCTCTCAGACGCCAATCAGCAACCTGTCAGGAGGTAATCAGCAGAAGGTGATTATTGGAAGGTGCCTTCTTACTGAGCCGGAGATCCTTTTGATGGACGAGCCTACCAGGGGGATCGATGTGGGGGCGAAATATGAGATTTACCAGTTGATGATCAACATTGCCAGGGAAGGGAAAGCAGTAATTTTTATTTCTTCTGAAATGCCGGAGCTGCTGGGAGTGGCAAACCGGATCCTGGTTATGAGTAACGGCCGGGTTGCGGGAATCGAACCGGCATCCCAGATGGATCAGGAAAAAATCTTCAAGATGTCTGCCAGATATCTGTGATAAATAAGAGAGGTGCTTATTGTGAACAAAGAGTTAAATGTCAGGGCTGTCAAGCAAAAGCTTTTGAATTCTACAATTTATATTGTTCTGGTGGTTTTGTTATTGGTTATCATTGCCATCGAACCTAAATTTTTATCTATAAGAAACTTTACTTTTATCTTACAGCAGGCGGCTCCCCGTATTGTATTGGCGCTGGCAAGCGCAAGCATCTGTATTATCGGCGGCCGGGATATGTCTACAGGAAGGCAGATTGGCTTGTCTGCCATTATCTGCTCGGTACTGCTTCAGGCATCAGACTACAGCATTAAGCTGTATCCCAATATTCCCTGCCTGCCCCTTTTGTTGCCGCTGCTGATTTCCATGGTATTCTGTGCAGTGTGTTCCATGATCAACTCCCTGCTGGTATCAAAGCTGCGGATGATTCCTATGATTGCTTCTCTTGGTATGCAGATGGCAATCTATGGAGCCATGTCCGTTTATTACGACGATCTGACAGGCGGAACTCCCATTTCCGGCCTTGACAAGTCCTACACCAAATTCTGCCAGGGAGAGTTTTATCTGGGAGGAGTCCGTGTTCCTTATATTGTTATCTATGCGGTTTTGGTGGCGCTGTTTTACTGGTTTGTCTGGAACCGGACCAAATTGGGACGCAATATGTTTGCCTGCGGCGGCAACCCGGAAGCGGCTACGGTTTCCGGTGTCAGCGTGGTAAAAACGTCTCTGATGGTTTATCTCATGGCAGGCTGTACCTATGCATTTGCAGGATTTTTGGAGGCAGGCCGGATCGCTTCCATTACAAATGAGATGGGAAATGGTTATGAGTTGGATGCAATTGCAGGCTGCGTTATCGGAGGGGTCTCTCTCCGGGGCGGTATCGGCACAATTCGGGGCGTCCTGGTAGGCGTTATGCTTTTGCAGGTTATCAACTATGGACTGGTTTATCTGGGAGTAAATATTTACTATACTAATCTGGCCCGCGGCCTTATTATGCTCTTTGCAGTTGCAATTGATATCCAGAAAAACATCAAGAAAAAATAAGAAGAATGGAAGGAAAATAGTGGTGGAAGAAAACAGACAAAAAATAGAAAAAAAGACCATGAAAGCGGTGGTTCTGAAAGAGTTTCATCAGCCCTTTGCGGTGGAAGAACTGCCCATTCCGGAACCTGGCCCGGGAGAAGTCCTGGTAAAAGTCATGGCAAGCGGGCTGTGCCTGACAGATGTCCACATTCAGGACGGGGTTTTAAAAACCGTGAAGCCGCCCTATACTCCGGGGCATGAGCTGGCAGGGATTGTGGTGAAGCTGGGGGAAGGTGTGGAAAACATTTCTGTTGGTCAGCATATGTGTGGATGGATCGACGTGGTATGCCATCAATGTACCATGTGCAGAATGGGCCGGGAGAATCTGTGCTTAAACCGGATCCGCATTGGATTTGAGCGCAACGGATCCCATGCGGAGTATGCGGTGATTCCGGCGGAAAACGTAATGCCTGTTTCGGAACATATTCCGTGGACAAGCGCGGCGGTGATACCGGATGCCGTTGCCTGTATGTACAATGCCATAAAAGTACAGGGTAAGGTAAAAGCCGGGGACAAGGTGCTGCTGGCAGGTATGGGAGCGCTGGGAGTTCAGGGAATACAGATTGCAAAATATCTGGGGGCTAAGGTATATGCATCCGGACGGACAGAGGCCAAACTGGAACTGGCGCTGAAATTTGGCGCGGATGGAACCATCAATGTTCGGGAAAAGAATCTGCAGGAAGAGATTGCACGATTGACAGACGGGGAACTGTGCGATGTAGTTGTGGATCTCATCGGAACAGACAGCAGCATTGATGAGGAGCTGCGCTGCCTGCGCCCGGGAGGAAAGGTAATTGCCGCCGCCTATGCAGCAGATACCTTTACTGTAAACTTCCAGGAAGTCGTCATAAAAGAAAAGGAAATTATCGGACTTAGAGGGGCTTCTCCCCAGGCCCTAAAAGAGGCAATTGAGCTGGTTGAGAAGGGGATTATTGACCCTTATGTGTGCAGGACATGGAAGCTGGAAGAGGTCAATGAAGCCATTGGAGCGCTTCGCAGCTTCCAGAATCTGGCAAGGACAGCCTTTACTTTTGAGGAATGATAACAGGCTGTCAGTTGGCAGAGAGATTTTCATAATTCTTTGCCAACTGGATGAAATCATTCATGTAATCAGTCAGATATTTGTCTTTATGATATAGCAGGTTGAAGGTTCGATCCATATTGGCATCCAGAACTTCCAGAGGCCACAAAAGCCCCTGCTCCACCTCGTCGCGAATGAGCCTTTGAGAGATGGTGGAGATGCCGTGGCCGCTGCATACTGCTTTTTTGCTGGCAAGAGTATCCGCACATACCCAGGAGACATTATATGGGATTCCCCTCTCGCTGAGAAGCTGTTCCAGCCGGGTGGAGGCGTTGTTGGTATTGTCCCGGACGATAAGGTTCTCTCCGGCCAGATCTTTCAGCATGATGTTTTTGCGGCCGCACAAGGGATGGCTGCGGCTGCAGATCAGCACCAGGGTGTCCCGCATAATGGGGGAGCAGATCAGGTCGTTGCTGCTGGGCTGTACATCATTGAGGCAGATATCCAGATCATTGTCCAGAAGCTTTTCTTCAATGATGGAATTCCGGGCTACCACAATCTGGTTTTTGACATCAGGGTGCTTTTGCTCCATCAGGGTAATAAGGTCGCTTAAAATAGAAGCGCCGGTGGAAAGGGAGGCGCCTACCCGAAGGATCTTCCCCCTGGTGGACTGGAGCAGAAAATCGTCCACCATCTTATTATAAGCCAGAAGCTGCCTGCCGTATTCCAGAAGCTGTTTGCCGCTGGGGGTCAGGTACAGCTTTTTGGACAATCGCTCAAACAGGCGAATATTATATTCTTTTTCAATTTCGGAGATGCACTGGCTGACCGATGCCTGAGTAATATAAAGCTTACGGGCAGTGTCGCTGATCTTGCCGCTTTCTGCAACCTCCACAAAGATTTTTAAACTGCGTATTGTCATGAAATACCTCCTGGATTGGAAAAAACCTGGATAAGTTTTCATCATTATAATAGATACAAGGGGAAAAATCAATGTTTTTGTTAAGTAAAAACTAATAATTTTAGACATTTTGATAATATATAAGTTAAAATAACTGGTAAGGAGAAAATGATTATGGAAGATTTTATAATTCCCAAGACAATGAAGGCAATGACTTTGACTGCATATGATCATCTGGAGCTTGCCAGGGTTCCGGTGCCAAAGCCGGGGCCGGGAGAAGTCCTGTGCCGTATTAAGTCAGTGGCAATCTGCGGCTCTGACCCTAAAATGATCCATGGAGGATATAAATTTGCCAACTGGCCTCCTTATTATCCGTTTATTATGGGGCATGAGTGGGCCGGACAGATTGTGGAGCTGGGAGAAGGAGTAGACGGATTTCAGGTAGGCGACCGGGTAGCGGGGGAAGCCCATGTGGGATGCGGGAAATGCGACAACTGCAAGAGGGGCCATTATACGGTCTGTCTGAATTACGGAAGGGACGGCCATGACGGACGCCTGGATATGGGGCACCGCCATTATGGCTTTTACTGGCAGGGCGCCAATGGGGAATATAATGTTTATAAGACCAGCGCCCTCCACCGGATCCCGGATGGAGTCAGCTATGATGTGGCTTCTATGTGCGACTGTGCAGGGGTGGCTATGCATGGGGTGGAACTGGCAGGCGTCACACCAGGGGGAACCAGCGTTATCATTGGCCCCGGCCCCATAGGCCTGTGCGCCATGATGGAATGTAAAGCCATGGGCTCCGGCCGGGTTATTGTAGTGGGACGTGGGGCCAAGCTGGAGAAAGCCAGGGAACTGGGAGCTGATGCCTGCATTAATTTTGAAGAGGAGGATCCGGTACAGCGGGTGCTGGAGCTGACAGGAGGAATCGGCGCAGATGAAGTGATGGAGTGCTCCGGCGCGCCGGATTCTCCTGATAAAGCATGCCGCATGGTACGGAAAGCGGGGGCTGTGGCAATCATCGCCACCTACAAACATCCGGAAGTTCCCCTTCCCATGAATATCATTAATTTTAATGAGATCCGCATAGTAGGCGCAAAGGCAAATCCCAATGTGTCCGATAAAGTGCTGCATTTCTTTGCTGCCGGAGCAATTCAGGGAGAAAAGCTGGTAACCCATACCTTCCCGCTGGAAGAGTATGAACAGGCAATTGATGTATTTGAGCATAAAAAGGATGGCTCTATTAAGGTGGTCATCCATCCGTAAAACAAGGAAGAAGGAGGGTTAGGGAAGTGAGAAATCGAGTAATGGTAGTAGGAGCGGGAATGATGGGGAGCGGAATCGGCGCTATGGCAGCCCTGGCAGGCCACCCGGTGACCCTGGTGGATTTGTCTGAAGAGCAGGCCGCCAAAGGGATAGAGAAAGCCCTCGAGTGTATTCGCCTGAGAGAGGAACAGGAACTGGCAACCCATGAAGAGGCCCGGAAAGCGGCAGGGCTTTTTAAGGTGGGTACGGATATAGAGGCTGAGGCGGATCAGGCTTTCCTGGTGATTGAAGCTATTGTGGAAAAGCTGGAGGCAAAGCAAAAACTGTTTCAAAGGCTGGATCAGGTTCTTCCCAGGGAAGTGCCTATCTGTTCCAACACCAGCGGCCTTCGGATCACGGAGATTAGCAGGCTGTGTACATGCTGCCCGGAGCGGACGATGACCACCCATTTTTGGCTTCCGGCCCATCTGGTTCCTTTGGTGGAGGTGGTGATGGGAGAGAAAACAGAGGAAGGGGCGGCAGTGATGGTCCGGGATGAATTAAAGAAATGGAAGAAATCTCCGGTACTGGTGCGCCGGGATCTTCCGGGGCAGCTTGCAAACCGTGTGTTTCAGGCGATTATCCGCGAAGCCATTGATATTGTAGCCAGCGGCCTTGCAACGGCGGAGGATGTGGACACTGCCATTGCGGCAGGGATGGCAATGCGCTTTCCGGTTTGGGGGCCGCTGAAGCATTTGGATGCCATTGGGACGGATTTGGGACTTGCCGTGCAGGAGACGGTGCTGCCGGACATCTGCGCCAGGCGGCATGCCGGTGACTATATCCGCCAGATGGTTGCAGACGGCCATCTGGGAGCCAAAACCGGAAAGGGTTTTTATGACTGGACGGAACGAGAAATCGGGGATGATATGAAAAAGAGGGATCAGTTTATTATTGAAGCGTGTAAGATTACCAGCAAGCTGAGCGATACATACGGCCAACAGTAATCGCTCAGACAGCAAAGGAGAGGGAAAATGAAACAGTATTTTTGCGTTGGAACCTACACAGAGCCTATTTTATTTGGAACCGGCCAGATTTTTCAGGGAAAGGGCAGAGGAATCTATTTCTGTTCGTTTGAGGATGGGAAAATGGAAGTTCTTCAGTGCCTGGAGCTGACCAATCCCTCTTATTTCTGTGTAGACTCAGGATATAAAAAAATATATGCCGTAAACGAGACCAAGGAGTATCAGGGAGAATTTGGGGGCGGCGTGACACAGGTAAGCTTTCAGGACGGAATTTTGCGGAAAGAGTTCAGCGTTAACACGGGAGGAACCGATCCCTGCCATATTGAGATGGCTCCTGACCGAAGCTTTTTGTCAGTGGCCAATTTTGCAAGCGGTTCCGTATCCGTCTTTCCTCTGGATCAGGATGGGAATATGACAGGAGAGCGCCGGCTTTTTCGGCATGAGGGAAGCAGCGTACACCCGGTAAGGCAGAAAGGGCCTCATGCCCACGGAACTGTTTTTCAGAACGGAAAAAAACGTATGCTGGTTCCGGATCTGGGAATAGACAAAATAAAGGTTTATGCAGTAGAACCCAGCTGTGCATTGCCTGTTCCGGAGGAAGATATCGTAACAGAACCAGGAAGCGGGCCCCGTTTTGGAACATTTTCCGAAAATGGCAGGGACTTTTACCTGATTCATGAGCTGGCGAGCAGTGTGGCCCATTACCGCTGTGAGGAGGGAGGACTTGTTTTCCGACAGAAGGTTTCCACCTTGCCGGAAGGGTTCCCGGCAGAAAATAATATTTGCTCTGATCTGCACCTGACGCCGGATGAGAGATATTTGTATGCTTCCAACCGCGGCCATGACAGTATCTGCTGTTTTCGCGTAAAGAAAAACGGGGATTTGGAGCTGATAGAAAGAGTTAGCAGCGGCGGGAAAACTCCCAGGAATTTCTGTGTGGATCCGTCAGGACGGTATGTGCTGGCGGGAAACCAGGACAGCGATACCATTGTGATATTTTCTATTGGACAGGATGGAAGGTTGACAGAGAATCAGCGACTGTATTTTCCTTCCCCTGTTTGTATTCGCTTTTTTTCATAAATAGAACCATTTTGTTGATAAGTGTGTACCAATTAGATATAATAACGGCATGATATGATTTCGGGTGAGGCCAGAGAAGAAAGGGTTTCATTCTATACTGGAGAGGAAACAGGATAAATGCTGTATGACAAGGATATCCGGGAGCCGTTATTTGACTTTTTGGAGGAACGCTATGGGAAAGTACGGATTATAGAAGAAAAACAGATGGGAAGATCGCGGGCCGACGTGATTATGGTGCGGCCGGGGAATCTTACGGGAATCGAGATTAAAAGCGATGCAGACAGCTATGGGCGGCTGGCAAGGCAGGTGAAAGACTATGACCGTTACTTTGACTATAACTATGTGGTGGTAGGCTCCAGCCATGGCAGGCATATTGAAGAGCATGTACCGGAGTGGTGGGGAATTATTACGGCGGAGAAGATGGAAAATGAAGTGGATTTTTATGTGCTGCGGGAAGCAGCAAAGAATCCCAAACGGGTTCTTCGGGCAAAATTAGGGCTTTTATGGCGGCCGGAGCTGGTACATATTCAGGAAATAAACCAGATGCCAAAGTACAGAGAGAAGAGCAAAGCTTTTGTGGCAGATAAGATTCTTCTGAAGGTTTCAGAAGAGCTCCTTGATGAGCAGATTAGCCAGGAGCTGTTTGAGCGAGACTATACGATTATTGAGGAGACAATTAAAGAGTATAAGCGGGAACGAATGTCGCTGCCGCCGGGAAGAAAGCTATATTAATCAAGAAAAGAAGGGGATGTCGCAAAATGAAATAAAGGGTCTGGTTTCATTTTGCGACACCCCCCTTCTTTTTATTTATAAATGGTATGAAACTTATGAACTAAATGCCGGCAGGATTCATAAAAAATTCCAACGTCAACAGAATAAGATATGTACTGAACACCTGATTCTAACCACATTTTAACGGTCTCGTCGCTGTCTGTAAATGTTCCTATCGTTATTCCGTTTTTCTTTGCCTTTTCTATTATGCTTTTCATGGCATTAATAACCAGAGGGTGAGTGGTCTGTCCGGGAACGCCCAGGCTTTGGGATAAGTCATATGGCCCGATAAAGATAATATCAATGCCTTTTACTTTAAAGATTTCATCAAGATTTTTGATGGCTTCTGCGCCCTCAAGCTGAATGATTACAAGGGTATTATTAGCATTTTCAAAATATCTTTCCCGCTCAGTATGAGAATATTTTGCCGCTCTTACGAACCGGCAGGCGCCCCGTTCTCCTTTGGGATAAAATTTGGCCATATTGACTGCTTTTTCTGCTTGCTGGGCGTTTGTAATCTGCGGTATCTCAACACCGGCAGCTCCAATATCAAGGGCTCTTCCGACTGCCTCTTCTGTCAGGGAAGAAACTCTAACGATGGGAAGAATACCGGAGAGCTGTGCGGCTTTGATATTGTTCTGCATATTTTCTATATTGCCCGGACCGTGCTCCATGTCAAGAATTGCAAAATCCATGTTTGCATATCCGGCAGCTTCCACAAACGCAGGATCACAAGTTTTCATGAAAGGGCAAAATACAGGTTTTCCATCTGACAGTTTCTGCTTAAAATTTGACAGCAATTCTTCATTCATAGTTTCCTCCATTCTGTGCATGTTTGACAGCATTGTATACCTTGCTTCAGTAATAATTTTATAATACAGGAAGTAGGCATTGCTACTTTAGCCGAAAAGAGTAAATCTTACATACAGCATCAAAAAGGACGGACAGAAAAAGACCCGTCAGCAAGCTTGCCGGAGACTGACGGGGCGAAAGACGATAGTTTAGACAATCGTTAACCGTCCAGGGCGGCAGCGTCAATTTGATATGGGTGATTTGACATGTAAAGATTGTTTTGTCTATGTGAAAGTATTACAATATATTTATCAAAAAGATAACCAAGGTGGTTATATTAAGAATTGCTGGTTTCAAGATATTTGCGACATCCCCCTTTTGCCTGTTCTGAAAATTCCTATGTGCGCCATCTGAACATTATTTTATAGTTTTTCGGCCAAGTTGGCCCGAAGCCTGTGTTCAGCCCCATTCTTCTCCGGCCTGTTGACAGCCAGTCTCCACCTATGAAAGTCAAATCAAAATGGCAAACTATATACATTACCCTCAGTGGACAAGGGTTTGTGATTTATGTAATCAAGCACTCTCTTTTTTGTGCATGAAAAGAGAGGCAGTAAGCTACCTGAGGTAGTAAAATTATCACCAGAAAGGAGTAATGAAAATGGAATGGATAGAAAAACTAAATAGAACAATTTCTTATATTGAGGAACATCTTGCGGAAGAAATAAGCTATGACGAGCTTGCACATATAGCATGTTGCTCCACATACCATTTTCAAAGAATGTTTGCATATGTGGCCGGTATTCCGCTTTCAGAATATATCCGTCGTAGGCGAATGTCTTTAGCTGCTATTGATCTGCAAAGCGGAACTGAAAAAATTATTGATATTGGTATGAAATATGGGTATTCTTCTCCGACTGCATTTAACAGAGCGTTTCAAAGTGTGCATGGAATAGCGCCATCAATGGCAAAAAAAAGAGGAACCCCTATGAAATCTTATCCCCCTATCAGCTTTAAAATAACTGTAAAAGGAGTGGAAGAATTGAATTATCGAATTGAAGAAAAAGCAGCCTTTCGCATCGTGGGAGTATCTCATCCGCTGGATAAGGAAATAGAAAACAATTTTGTGGCTGTACCGCAAATGTGGCAAACTGCAGCTATAAACGGCACATTAGAAAAGCTTATACCACTTATGAATAATCAGCCTATGGGCGTCTTAGGCGTAAGCATTTGCAATGACAGAGAGGAGTGGAGATATTTCATAGCTGTATCTTCATCCGCTGATACCGGCAATTCTTTAGATGAATATATTGTTCCTGCCTGCACATGGGCTATTTTTAGCGGAACTGGTACAGGTATATCAATTCAAGAATTAGAACAACGCATTATAACAGAATGGCTTCCAACATCCGGATTTGAGTTTGATAATGCTCCCGATATAGAGGTCTATCTAAATCCAGACCCTAATAATACGCAATATGAAGTTTGGCTGCCAATCAGAAAAGTATGAGGTTACAATATGGCAGATAAAAATTATGATGAATTTTTAGAAATCACTGGTGCAAGTAGAAGCTTTGTAGAAGATATAAATGACTTTCTTCTGGACAGCGGTTGTAAACGTGAAATCAAAACAGCTAAAAGCGGTTTTGCTGTTTCCTATCTTTTGCAGGATACAAAAAAGACATTAGCTACTTTTGTTTGCAGAAAAACGGGAATAAAAATTAGGATTTTCCCCCAGCGCCTTAATGAGTATGTGGAGTTTTTAGACACACTTCCGGTAAAAATGAAAAAAGAAATTGTAAAAGCATCTGTCTGCAAACGCCTCGTAAATCCTGATGACTGTAATCCTAAATGCGTTATGGGATATGATTTCATCATGGATAAGAAACGCTATCAAAGATGTAGATACATGGCTTTCATGCCATCTGTAAACGAAGAAAGTATACCGTACATCAAAAAATTTTTACAAAATGAGCTAATGCACTAAAATGACAAAACTGCCTAACGGAAAATAAAAAACGTTGTTGGGCGGCAAAGTTTTCATACGCCTGCCCCTCTATGTTTATGCGCCATGGACGCGTTCTGACGGGTGCAAGTTCTGAACATGTACAGATTGCTTTATCCATATAAAAAAGCTATGATATATTTATCAAAATAGAGGGGTGAAATTAATGAAAAAAGCGATAAGGGCACTTTTGTGTACTATAGGTTTGAGTCTATCACTTCCGCTTCTCTCCTATGCAGGTGAGTGGAAACAGGATGATAAGGGATGGTGGTATGAGAACACTGATGGTAGTTATTTAAAAGGAGGGTGGTATTGGGTAGATGGAAATAATTACTTATTTGATAACAATGGGTACATCTATTTAAACACAACAACGCCTGATGGTTACAAGGTAAATGAAAGTGGAGCATGGGTAGCAAATGTAAATGACATTTATGTTAATTTCTTAGAAAAAAAGTCTAAGAAGTGTTGTGTTAAATAACAATAGAGAATTTACAGCTGACCAGTTTATGACAGAGTATGTAAGATGAAAAATAAAGCTGGGATATTCGAGACTATGAAGAAAAGACTGTAGATACAGAACTTCTATGATAATGATGGGGCGAAAGGCTTGAGAATAAGCTTTTCGTCCTTGTTTTATATATCAGCTGTAGAATGGTATGCCAAGATCAGATGGCTGATGCTATCCGTCATAGACGTACATGTGTTAACGAGAGTTGGCGGACATCTGCTAATAGAAAGACTCTTTATTTCATTTTGCGACATCCCCTTCCAGTAGCGGAAGGGAGATTTGAACTTTTGACGCTACTGGAAGGGGTTACGCCGGAATTTTTTACATAAGTCGAATTCTGATAAACTTTCCCTTTCCAATTCCAACAAAATTCGATATAATATGGGAGTCAGGGGCAGACGAGTGAGCACTCCTTATTTGGAAGATGCACACCTCTGGGACAGGCTTAATAAACTTAGGCTTGTGCCACAGGTGTGTAAACACCAGAGAAAGGAGGATGAGGTCATGATTTTCCTTGAAATCCTTAGCCGTATCGTGAGTATCTTAGTAGGCATTGGTACATTAGCCGAAAAGTGTAAAGCTTACATACAGCACAAAAAGGGACGGACAGAAAAAGACCCATCAGTAAGCTTGCCGGCACCTGATGGGTCGAGAGACGATTGCATAAGCAATCGTTAATCGTCCAAGGGTGGCAGCAACACCGCCACCCTTTTTACAAATTCATCATAGCATGGTAAAAAATTAAAGTCAAGAAAAATTAAACGGCTTTTTCAGCATTTCTTAACGTGATTCCCAACTCCTTGGGTATTTCCGGATTTTTTTCATTGAAGTAAAAAACAATCATATCTTAAAAATCCCTGAAATTCCCTTGGAACCCATTTCCCCCTCAATCGTAACAATTCTACCCAATCCAATAAAAACCCTTTAAAATCGAAACAGCACACAAAAAAACATCCGCCAACCAGCAGATGTTCCTTTTTTAGTAGCGGAAGGGAGATTTGAACTCTCTTGACCGCCCTTAAATACCCTAAAATGAAAGGATTTGCACGCCCTCTGCCTGTAAGGTACTCAAAGAGGTACTCAAACCCTATTTGGCGAAAAAGTAGTCCAGAAAGAGAAAACCTGTCAAGAATCTGCAAAGCAGACAACGCTTGTTCTTGACAGGTTTTTGTTGTGGTTGAAAATATCCCCAATAATAGCAAAGGAGGTTGATAGAACGGTCTTTCTCTATCAACCTCTTGATTATAAAGATTTTACTGTTTTGATAGATAATGAAATATTTAGAGTGGTTAACATAATTCCTTGCAATCGAAAATTAGTGATAATGTGGGTTCTCCGTTTTCTAATGTAATACCTATATGGTTAGCTGTAATAAGCCAGCTTTTCATAAGGCGGCAACTTTCTGTAATGTCAAAGCCATAAGGGCATTGAAAGGATGCTATAATTGTTTGCATGTTGTCATTTTTCTCAATGGTTAGAAGGGCGCTTGACATTTCTGCAAACTCTTTCATAGTTGGCAGTATAGCATTATTAAAGTATAAAGTGGCATTTTCAAGCTGCTTTTTCTCGTCAGATTGTTTAATCTCTTTTGCCGTTTCTATAAGTTTTAAAAATTCTTTTTTTGATAGCTTCTCGATTTGATAACTACCTTGGTTGAGTATATCGTTGTCCATACGATAATCATAAGTCTCCATTTTCACTCCTCCTAACTTTGAAAAATATATAAATAATTGCCTATAATCAGTGTATCACAATTTTACAATATACGCAATAGCGTACACGTTAATGCGTAAATAATCGTATCCTATTCTTAGTGTAAACCACCAAGAAAGGGATTATGGATATGAATGTAAAAGAGGCAACAGCAAAGAGAATTGAGCTTTTATGCAAGGAAAGAGGGATTGCTTATAATGCTCTGGCAAATATTTGCGGTTTGACTCCTTCGACAATATATAGTATTTTTGACCCAAAGAGAAAAGATATTTCACTTTCTACAGTCAAGAAAATATGTGATGGATTTGAAATTACTTTAGGTGAGTTTTTTGCTCATAATCTTTTTGATGTGTTAGAACAAGAAATTAGATGATGCAAGAATTTATTAATAAAAACGCAAATATTTCGACATAAAAATACCTTGAAAATATGAAAAATATATGATATTATAAAAGAAATATATGAAAGAGGTGATAGTTTTCAGATAAGCGATAAAATGAAAAAATGATGAATTCCAATTCTAAAGGAATTTGATTTAACGCAGCATTTAGGTTCAGCTGTTGTTATTTATGCCAGCATTATGGAATGTTCCGTAATGATGAAAAACGTTTAGTAAGCGGATGCTTGCTATGTAGGCATATCTAACAAGGGCTTTTTTTGCGTCCTTTTATATATGCTAAAAAGCAAACAAAATAGGAGGTTATTATGATAAATTTAAAAATTGAATTAACATGGGAACAAGTATTTCCAGCGGGTGCTTATTTAGCAGAGATTCGTCCTAGATATCCATATATCAATGGTACAAGGGGAGCAGAGATTGAAGGCTACAATTACATTGTAGTAAGTAGGAAGGGATTCGATAAGGTTACAATTAAAACAGCAGATAAAGTGCCGAAGATGACTCCGGAAGAACTGGAGCAGAAGGAGGAAGATGTGGTTGTTACGGCAAAGGGCTTTGTCGGAAAGATTTATACGACAAAAGATGGCAATGGTATTTCAGCAGTGGCGGAGGAGGTGATTCTTTCATGAGAAGGCTTTGGGAAAAAATGACAGACTATCTTGTGGAAGAAAATTATAAGGGGCTTATTAGACTTTTTATTGCTTTGTTGCCCATTATTATTATTATGATAACACTTTTAGCAGGACTAATTTATTTCATCGGAGTACATATAGAAATTTTTGCTATCATTGGAGTTGCTATCCTCGCGCTGATTGGATTCATCACAACTAACCCCAAGAAAGAGCCGGTAAAACCGGCTCCAGATTCAGGGGTGAACAATATCATGTTTTTTGATAGGATTTTAACCAGAGGATTATACGACATTTTTAAAGAATTTGCATTTCAGTTCCATGTGATTGCCCCCAATAAGTTCATTGATTTAAAAGATGATTTGCCGTCATGCTTTGATTCGGTAAAGGGGTGTAACATCTACCGCTTTAAAATTATAGGGGACGGGACAGAGATAGAAGCGGAACTTTTTAGGGAACTGCTGATTTCAAAAATTGAATCAGCTTTAACTAGTCAAAGATTAAGTTTAGGAAAAATTGTGGTTGAGTATCAGGGGAGACTGTATCCAAGGGTATATTTAGATGAAATTCGATATGTATCAGGTGCTTGGCATTTAGTACTCATTATTTGTGATACTCAGACAACTGCAAACTATATTGATAGCCAATCTCAAAACAAGGCATTTCAAAATCAATCTGTAATTTTAGACATTGAAGATATGGATTATGAATAAGTCAATTAAAATAGTAGTGGACGAGTCCTATTATAATTTAGGTCTTGTCCATTGGATAAACTTTGATTTTCTATACAAGGAAGGTCAGCGGCTCCTGATTTGTGGCCCAAGTGGAAGTGGCAAGACAGTTTTAGCCACTTCCATTTTAGGAAAGTTGAGTATCTATCTTCCTAATGTATTAGTTTATTTGGTAGATTATAAAGGAATTGACTTTCGATTCTGTAATGGCTGTATAAATTATTATCCTGTGGATAAGGCTATGGAGGGGATAGAAAATTTTTTTAGTCTTTTTGAAGATAGACTTTATAATAAAATACCATGCACACCACATGCCGTATTATTTACAGATGAAATTAGTAGCCTGATTCTGTCATTGCCAAAAAAGGAAGCGGATGAACTTAAAAACAAGATGGCAAGATTGTTAAATCTGTCCAGAGCATTAAATATAACCGTAATTACGGCCTTGCAACGTCCCTCGGCTGAATTATTTGCTAATGGCGCAAGGGATAATTATAATATACGTTTCCTCATGGGGAATATGGCTAATAATAAAGAATCGGTTTCTATGATTGCCAGTGAATTCAAAGATTATATTGAACCATGTAAAACAGGCGTTGGTTATCTTATAACGGATAATGGAATCAAAAAAATCCGTTCTGTTATGCCTAAAAATAAAGAGAAACTTCACACAGTAATAAGAGAAGCAGTAAACAGAAGTTTGCAAGGCGGTGCGGAGCAATAGCCTTGCGGACTTCTGGGAGTGCCCTGGCTACAGGGTATTCCCCATATTAACTTGATTAACAGGTGACATTATTCCATGATAGAAAAAAGAAAAATAGAAGTTCCTGATTATATTGATAGTAAACGCCCTGTATCAGTAAAAATTATGGGAAATATTAAGCAGATAAATATTTCTGATAAGCTTAATAAAGGGGCAACGATTTTACCAATTTCAAAGGAAGAATACATGGTGAAATCTACAGGAGAAATTAAACAAGTAACTCATCATGCACGGGACAGAACTCAAAATTTAAGGAATCTGGAAAAGACCATGAAAAATTTAAGGGATTTAATCAATACTAATGTTACCCCATATAATACTAAAAGAATACGGTTTATTACTCTGACATACAAAGAAAATATGAGGGATAAGGAAAAGCTATATACAGATTTTAAGAATTTTAATAAACGTTTTAAGCGCTATGTTGAAAAAACGTATAACATTACTTATGAATATATTGTCTGTATAGAGGCGCAAGGAAGAGGGGCTTTTCACATTCATATGATAACGATATTTTCAAAAGCACCGCCATTTATAGATAGTACAAAACTGGCTCAAACTTGGGGATACGGTTTTGTGAATATAAGGGCATTAAATGGAAATATTGATAATATAGGTGCATACTTAACCGCTTATCTGTCTGACTTAGATATAGAAGGCAGTACTCAATTGACGCCTGAATTATTGAAGGGTGATATAGAGGAAATAATTACGGAAGAAGGGAAAAGTAAGCACGTGATTAAGGGGGCACGGTTAAAGCTGTTACCGGTTGGTATTAACCTATATCGTTGTAGCCGTGGCATAAAGAAACCTCAAATTATTAAATTGAGTTATGAGGATGCCCAGAAGGAAATGGAAGATACAGGTTATAAAAAGGTTTACGAATCTGCAATAAAAATTAGTGATACAAATAGGGAATTTACAAGTACTTATATTTGTATGACATTTAAGAAGCATATTAACCCTGATTTCCGGTGAAATGATTCAGAACAAAATAAAAATAACGAATAATAAAAGTATAAAAATCACCAAATAAACAGAATAATCTCAATTAAAATATAAATCAAAAATCATATCAATTAATCAATAAAAATCCCAATAGATATAGAATCATACACCACTAATTATAAAAGGTGGAGCATGAAAAAAGTAACAAATAAAGACCTGGCAATCTTGAAAGAAGCTATTGCTAATGGTATAATTAATGTTGAGGACGTGCAACAGGTACTCAATATGAAGAAAGAAGAATATTATTTATCTTTGCACAAATATGAAATGTATAAGGGAAAAGACGGAAAATGGTATACCTATTTACCGGATAAGACCCAAAATCATGGAAGGAGAAAAATAAAACGCACGAATGAAAGTGCATTGAAACAGGTGGTTATTGATTTTTATAAGGAGCAGGAGAAAAAAGACAATGGAAAGGAGTTGACTTTACGCTTTCTGTATCCGGTATGGATTGAATGGAAAGGGGCGCATACACATGCTACAACCTCCATACGGCGGTTTAATTGTGACTGGAAGAAATTCTACCTTCCTTATTCTAAAATCATAGATAAGCCTATTGTGGAACTGACAGTTCATGAACTGGACATCTGGGTGCATAGCTTGATAAAACAATATGATATGACAAAGACCTGTTACTATACCATGACAATTTTAATTCGGCAAATGTTAGACTATGCGGTGGAGCCTCTTGGAATTATAACGGAGAATCCATTCCGGCAGGTTAAACTGCAAAAGAAAATGTTGCGTAAGCCAATTAAAAAAGATGATGAATCCCAAGTGTTTTTGTTAGATGAAACACCAAAGATTATAGAAGCGGCACTGTCGGACTTTAATGAAAACCCATTGAATACAGCACCACTCACAGTAGTTTTGGGATTCCTTACAGGCCTTAGGCTTGGAGAGATGGCGGCAATCAAGGAAAAAGATATTGTTGGTAATGTGCTTTACATTCAGCGAATGGAAGAGGAAGTCTATGACTATTCGGATTTAGACCATATTCGACTTGTGGAAAGAGCAGTAGTTGACAATACAAAGACAGATGCAGGAATCCGGCAGGTTCCGCTGGTTCCCCAGGCATTGAAAATTATAGAAGCGGTGAAGACTTCTAACAAATTAAACGGGTGGTATGATAATGGGTTCCTTTTCCTCAATAAAGGGGAACGCATGACAACACGTACTATTAAGTATCGTATTTCCAAATACTGCAAACAATGTGATATCATGGAAAAAAGTTTTCACAAAGTTAGAAAGACCTATATTTCTGCACTAATTGATAGTGGAATCAATATTAATGAAATCAGGAAAGCAGTAGGTCATACAGATGAGCATACCACGTTTTCAAATTATTGCTACAATAGAGTGGGAAAAGTAGAGACAAATGCCTTATTTGAGAATGCGCTGATTCATGAAAACGGAATAGCCGATTGCAAAATAGCGATTTGAGGTACTCAAAGGTACTCAAAGCAAAAATCAAAAACCCCTTGAAAATCAAGGGGTTTCAAGTAGCGGAAGGGAGATTTGAACTCTCGACACCACGGGTATGAACCGTGTGCTCTGGCCAACTGAGCTATTCCGCCATATTGATGGGGCCTACAGGGCTCGAACCTGTGACCCTCTGCTTGTAAGGCAGATGCTCTCCCAGCTGAGCTAAGACCCCATACAAAGTCGTTTTCTTGCGACTGCTTGGTTAGTATAATCCATATTGTCTGGGTTGTCAATACTTTTTCTACAATTTTTTTAACCATAATTCGATTTTTTAAGAATCTCTTTAGAATTTATGAATCTTTTATTATCACATCAGAAGGTTTTTATGGTATAATATCCACGGAAGCAATGAGCAGTGCGAAAAAGAACAAATAAGAATCTGCGCTGTGCTTGCACATAAGCAGATTCTTATTTGTTCTTTTTCATAGGGCGAAAGCCCGTGAGATGTCTGCCGTGCAGCGGCAGACATCTCCGCACTGTTTAAGCAAAACAAGGTCAGCGGCAGACATCTCCGCACCCCCTAAGCAACCCCAGAGCCAGCGGCAAATACTCTGCCCCACAGAATCCACAAACGACAGGAGGTTTTCCATGTATTATTTTATTGTAAACCCCCATTCCAAAAGCGGAAAGGGAGAAAAAATATGGGAAAAAGTGGAAAAAATGCTGAATAACTGGCAGATCGATTACCAATGTTTTCGGACAGAGAAACCCGGTGATGCCAAGATGTTTGCCAGGCAGCTTACAGAAGGGATAAAGGAACCGAAGATTATTACGGCGGTAGGCGGTGACGGAACCGTCAATGAGATCCTGGATGGCCTGTCTTTCTGCGGACCGATAACGTTTGGATACATTCCGGCAGGATCCGGAAATGATTTGGCCAGAAGCCTGAGGCTTCCCAAAAGCCCGAAAAAATGCCTGAAAAAGATTTTATATCCCAAATATCATAAACAGCTGGACTACGGGGTTATTTCCTACGGAGAAGGCGTAATAAAACACAGGAGATTCTGTGTAAGCTCCGGGATAGGCATGGATGCGGCTGTCTGCCATAACCTGCTTTATTCCAGGTCAAAGACAGTTTTAAACAAGCTTCATGCCGGAAGGCTGGCATATGCTTTGGTTGGAGCGAAGCAGCTGCTTTTAGCGAAATCTGCCAAAGGATATATTTTATTAGATGGCATAAAAAAAGTGGAATTTAACCACATTTACTTTATAGCCGCCCACATCCACCCTTATGAAGGCGGCGGTTTTAAATTTGCACCCAAGGCAGATCCGTCTGACGGCCGCCTGGCAATCAGTGTAGCCAGCTATGCAGATAAGAAGAAGCTTCTGCCAATCCTTGTGTCCGCCTATTTTGGCCAGAGGAAATGGGGAAAGAGTCTTAAAACATACGAATGTAAGGAAGTCAGGATTCACCTGGAACGCCCCATGGCAGTTCATGCAGATGGAGAAAGCTGTTTTTGCCAGGATGACCTGCAAATTCAATGTATTGAAAAAAAGCTGCGGGTTATTGTTTAACCTGCTCTATCTATAATAGAAAAAGGAGAACCACATGAGAATCGGACAGGGATATGACGTACACAAGCTGACAGAGGGCTGCGATTTAATTTTAGGCGGCGTAAAGGTTCCTTATGAAAAGGGACTTTTGGGTCATTCTGATGCAGATGTACTGGTTCACGCCATTATGGACGCTTTACTGGGAGCGGCGGCTCTGGGAGATATCGGCCAGCATTTTCCGGATACAGATCCTCAGTATAAAGGGATTTCCAGCATTGAGCTGTTAAAACACGTAGGAAGCCTTTTGGATCAACATCATTATGTAATTGAGAATATTGACGCTACCATTATCTGTCAGCGCCCCAAACTGGCGCCTTACCGTCAGCAGATGGCGGCCAACATTGCCGGAGCTTTAGGGCTGCAGATAACGCAGGTAAGTGTCAAAGCCACTACGGAAGAAGGGCTGGGATTTACCGGCAGCGGGGAAGGGATTTCTTCTCAGGCCATTACCTTATTGACGGAAGTGGCAAATTACTGTTATGATGATACAATGGCGCCTCAGGGAAATGGCTGCGGCGGCTGTCCGGGCTGTCAGGCATGACAGAGCACAGCAGATTCATCATAAAATGGGAGGATAGGAATCGGTATGAAAATTTTTAATACACTTAGCAGGCGAAAAGAAGATTTTATTCCGCTGGAAGCAGGCAAAGTTAAGATGTATGTCTGCGGGCCTACGGTTTACAATTTTATCCACATTGGCAATGCGCGTCCCATGATTGTTTTTGACACGGTGCGCCGTTACTTTGAGTATAAGGGATATGATGTGAATTTTGTTTCTAATTTTACAGACGTAGACGACAAGATTATCAAGAAAGCCATTGAAGAAGGGGTAGATTCCCGGGTTATTTCGGAACGCTATATTGAAGAGTGCAAAAAGGACATGGCGGCAATGAATGTAAAGCCTGCTACCACCCATCCCCTGGCGACCCGGGAGATCGGCGGGATGCTGGAGATGATTCAGACCCTTATAGACAAAGGCCATGCTTATGCGGCAAAAGACGGCACGGTATACTTCCGCACAAAGTCTTTTAAAGATTACGGCAAGCTGTCTCACAAGAATCTGGAAGATCTTCAATCAGGCTTTAGGGAGATCAAAGTTACCGGCGAAGAAGGAAAGGAAGATCCGGCAGATTTTGTACTTTGGAAACCCAAAAAGGAAGGAGAGCCTTTCTGGGAGTCTCCCTGGTGTAACGGCCGCCCTGGCTGGCACATTGAGTGCTCTGTTATGTCTAAAAAATATTTAGGGGAGCAGATTGATATCCATGCAGGGGGCGAGGATTTGATTTTCCCTCACCATGAAAACGAGATTGCACAAAGTGAGGCAGCCAATGGAAAGCAATTTGCGGCCTACTGGATGCATAATGCATTTTTAAATATTGATAATAGAAAGATGTCCAAATCTCTGGGTAATTTCTTTACTGTCCGGGAAATCAGCGAGAAATACGATCTTCAGGTGCTGCGTTTCTTTATGTTAAGCGCTCACTACAGAAGTCCTTTAAACTTCAGCGCCGACTTAATGGAAGCCTCCAAAAATGGTTTGGAAAGGATTCTTACCTGTATGGAGAAACTGAGAGGTCTGGAAGCAAAGGCCGATGAGAAGGGCCAGACACAGGCGGAGAAGGAAGCAATGGAAGCTATGAAAGGCCTGACCGCCAAATACGAAGCTGCCATGGAGGATGACTTTAACACTGCAGATGCGATTTCTGCACTTTTTGAGATGGTAAAGCTTGCCAATACCAGCGCTGGGGAAGAAAGTTCCAAAACATTTGTTACTGCCGTGAGAGAAGAGCTGGATAGCCTCTGCCAGGTATTAGGTATCATTACCGAGAAAAAAGAGGAGGCCCTGGACAGCCAGATTGAGGAGATGATCGCTGCCCGCCAGCAGGCAAGAAAGGATAAAAATTTTGCTCTGGCTGATGAGATCCGCGGAAAGCTTCTTGAGATGGGAATTATATTGGAAGATACCAGAGAGGGAGTAAAATGGAAGAGAGCATAAATTTTCTTACATTTTATAAAGAGACATTTGGGCTTAAGAGGGCGGATGCGGCAACGTATTCGCCCCTGGTGCTTGCATATATAGGCGATGCGGTTTACGAGCTGATGATCCGCACCAAGATTGTCAACGACGGAAATATGCAGGTTAATAAGCTGCATAAAAAGAGTGCAGGCCTTGTTAAAGCAGAGACTCAGGCCAACCTGATAAAGCTGCTGCTCCCCCACCTGACAGAGGAGGAGTTGGCGGTTTACAAGCGGGGGCGAAACGCCAAGTCTATGACTGTGGCAAAGCACGCCACCATGACAGATTACCGAATGGCAACCGGATTTGAGGCGCTGATTGGCTGGCTGTTTCTGGCGGAGCGGTTTCAGCGTCTGACAGAGCTTACTGCCCTGGGATTGAGAGAGATTGGAGAGCTTACATGAGATACGAAGAATTAACCATTGAAGGACGCAATGCGGTAATGGAGGCCTTTCGCTCCGGCAAGACGATTGATCGGCTGTTTGTTTTAGACGGGTGCCAGGACGGCCCGGTAAGATCGATTACCAGGGAGGCAAGAAAGCATGATACCATTATTACTTATGTTGCCAAAGAGCGTCTGGATCAGATGTCGGAGACCGGCAAACATCAGGGAGTAATCGCCTATGCGGCGGCCTATGAGTATGCCCAGGTGGAGGATATGCTGAAACTGGCGGAAGAGAAGGGAGAACCACCTTTTTTATTCCTTCTGGACGGAATTGAGGATCCCCACAACCTGGGGGCAATTATTCGTACTGCAAATCTGGCGGGGGCGCATGGAGTGATTATCCCTAAGAGGCGGGCTGCAGGGCTTACGGCAACGGTAGCCAGAACTTCTGCCGGAGCGCTGAATTATACGCCTGTAGCCAAGGTTACCAATCTGGCCGCCACCATGGAGGAATTGAAGAAAAAGGGCTTGTGGTTTGTCTGTGCAGACATGGGGGGAGAGACCATGTACCGGCTAAACTTAAAGGGCCCCATTGGCCTGGTAATTGGAAATGAGGGAGAAGGCGTTGGAAAGCTGGTAAAGGAGACCTGCGATATGACTGCGTCTATTCCTATGAAAGGGGATATTGACTCCCTTAATGCGTCAGTGGCCGCAGGAGTATTGGCCTATGAGATTGTGCGTCAGCGGATTTTTCAGTAAACTTTTACCGCTTGCAGTTGTGGATTTTTATAGGAAAGGGGCATGAATAGCGCAGTGGGATTTCCGGTATACTGAAAAGAGCAGCAATGCTGCTTGGCCGGAATCAATATTTCACTGTGAAAGGAGTGCGCCTATGAGAGCGGATAAGAGAAAGGTTGTGTTGGTGGGAACCGGAATGGTAGGCATGAGTTATGCATATTGCCTGTTAAACCAGACTGCCTGTGACGAGCTGGTTCTGATTGACGTAGATAAAAGAAAAGCAGAAGGCGAGGCGATGGATTTAAACCATGGCCTGGCCTTTTCTGCTTCCAACATGAAAATATATGCAGGAGATTACGGGGACTGCAAGGATGCGGATATTGTGGTGATCTGCGCCGGTGTTGCCCAAAAGCCGGGGGAGACCCGGCTGGATTTATTAAAGCGCAATGCCCAGGTTTTTAAATCCATTGTGGATCCGGTAGCAGAGTCCGGGTTTAACGGGATTTTTCTGGTGGCCACCAATCCGGTGGACATTATGACTCAGATTACCTGTGAGCTGTCCGGCTTTAATCCCAGAAGGGTTTTGGGAACGGGAACCGCCTTAGATACGGCCAGGCTGCGCTATCTTTTGGGGGAATATCTGGAGGTGGATCCCAGAAATGTTCATGCTTACGTAATCGGCGAGCACGGGGACAGCGAGTTTGTTCCCTGGAGCCAGGCCATGATTGCCACAAAACCTGTGCTGACCCTTTGCAAAGAAAGCGGCCAGGGACAACCGGAGCTGTGCTGTAACCGTCTGGAAGAGATGGAAAAGGAGGTACGGGGAGCTGCTTACCGGATTATCGAGGCCAAAAAGGCTACCTATTATGGCATTGGCATGGCTATGACCCGGATTACCAAAGCGATTTTTGGAGATGAACACAGCGTGCTTACGGTTTCAGCCATGCTTCGGGGAGAGTATGGCCAGAGGGATGTGTTTATCGGGGTTCCCTGCATTATTAATCAGAACGGCGTCCAAAAGGTATTGACTCTGTCTCTGACGGATGAGGAGACAGAAAAGCTGGCGAAATCCTGTGATACTCTCAGAGAGAGCTTTCAGGGGGTTCTGTAGAACTTTGATAAATCTCCGGGGCTCTTTGGTTAATCCTCAACCGTCAGGGCCTGGAGGCGGAAGGCGGACCAGGTATTTCCGATTAAGTAAGTAGTATAGGTTTTTCCGGCTTCAATAGAAACCGATATGGAAGCCAGAGAGCTGGGGGGCGTGAAGGAGCCGGTTAAGAAAGTCTGGAGCAGAATAGGAAGCTCCCTTACCGGCTGGAAGCCCGACGGCTCTGTGACAAAGAACCGATAAAATCCGGCAGAGGTTTGCTTATAAGGGGATGCCTGGCCGAAGGAAATATTCCGGAATACCCTGTCTCCGGAAGGGGTTTGGATATCAAAGGAGGATCCCGGGAAAGTCATATTGGCGACACGGTAGCAGCCACAACGGCTGGGGCAGGAAAAACAGCCGGTATCGGAAAGCTGGAAAATGGTAATGGCTCCTGAAGGAGAGTCGGCAATGGACAAGGTGGTTTTCTGGCCTGATACAAAGGGAAATACGCCCTGAAATACCATGGTCCGGATGCTGGAGCTTCTTCGGACGGTAACGGTATGGAAGCCGTCAGATATGGGACTATATTGAGATACAGATCCAAAGGAACTGTTGCGTAAGTATACGCTGCCGTCCACCAGGACATCTACAGGGAAAGGATTGGTGGAGGCATTTAAAAAGCGGACCTGAGCCATGCGGAAAATAGGCGGTACAGGTCGGTTAATGCCTGGGAAAGCCTGGGCCTGAGGAGCTGCCTCGTATGCGCGGAGAGTATCATCGGAAATAAAGGTAGAAAGCTGAGCTGCCTCCCAATCCGCAGGTCTGTTTGAATCGGAATCTGCCGCCGGAGCCTGCGGGGAGTCTGTTGCCAGGGGGTGGGAGAAATCTGCTGCCGGGGCTTGTAGGGAGTCCGCTACCAGAGGTTGGGAGAAGTCTGCTGCCAGGGCCTGCGGGGAGTCTGGAGTCAGGGCTTGGGAGAAATCTGCTGCTGGGGTCTGCGGGGAGTCCGTTGTCAGGGGTTGGGAGAAGTCCGCCGCCGGGGCTTGCAGGGAGTCTGCTGTCAGGGCTTCCGAAAAGTTTTCCGCCAGGGTTTCTGGCGAGTTCTCAATCGGAGCTTCCTGAGAATCTGCCATTAGGGGAGCTTTCGGATCGGGCCTGTGGGCGGCTGCCAAATGGTCTGTGGAAGATACTGTAGAAGCTTCCGCCAGGACTTCCGGCGAATCTGCTGCCGGATCGGCCTCCAGGGCGCAGACTGAAGCGGTAAGCTGGTCCGGTCTCCTTTTTAGTTGGAAAGATGCAATACCGAAAGATAGAAAAGAGGGATAATCTGCCATAAAGACCTCAATAATGCTTTTTATCTAAAATATGAAAGAAGCCGGGGAAAGTTCCCTAAAAGCTGTCTAAAAAATTTTTTAAATTTTGTTGACAAATGAAAAAATACATGATATTATAACTGAGGCTTGAGAGTGCTGAGCACAAAACAAGCTGAAAAATAGAAAATGCTGCTGTGGCTCAGTCGGTAGAGCGTCGCATTGGTAGTGCGGAGGTCACGGGTCCGATTCCCGTCAGCAGCTCGATAAGAAAACCCTTGCTTTACAAGGGTTTTCTTATTTTTACACATAAAGTTAAGCCGTCCGAAAAGGCCAGCTGACGATATTGGCAGGAGATGGCGGAGCTGGAAAAACTACAATCTGGTGCGCGATTGCTGCGGCAGTCAGCAGCGGAAGCTCGTGCTTTTTGAATCAAGACAACCCTTTCGCAAGAAAAATTGAACCGGAGCGGGTGCTGTTCTTTTCCTCAGAAGATTCTACAGAGTACACGTTAAAGGGAAAGCTTAGGCGAGCAGGGGCAAGAAGTGAAAATATATTGTACTTAGGCTTTGAGGATGAGCGCTTTTCAGAAATCAAGTTTGATTCCCCGAGGCTCGAAGAAATTATTGTACAGTTTAAGCCGGCGCTGGTAATATTTGACCCGTTGCAAAGTTTTATCCCTCCAGAAATACAGATGGAGCAGAGGAACGCCATGAAAAGTTGATGGCTGTGGCAATGGAGAAAGGTTACACGAAAGACCAGACAATAGAGCTGTTAAAGGTGTACGCTCTATTTGCGATTGACAGCAACGCATACCGTTAGGAGCGATAGAAAAGCAAAAAGGCAGAGGCTCAACAAGTGAAAACCTCTGCCATACGGTTAAAAATGGTTATAGAGTGACCTCTTGAAAGTTGATCCACAAATCATCATAGATGTTGACTTTTATTTTTTCCTGGAAGGTATAGGAAGATACCTCGAATTTGCTTTCTTCTAAGTGGTATACAAGCACAGTATGATTAATAGGGTTTACAATCCAGTATTCCTGAGCGCCGGCATCTGCATATAGGTTTAGCTTCCGGATGTAGTCATGGCTGGAATTTCCTGGAGAAACGATTTCAATAATCCAGTCCGGCGCTCCGGTGCAGCCCTGGTCCGTCAGTTTACTAGGGTCACAAATAACGCTTATATCGGGCTCGACAATAGTTTTCCTATCTTCCCACAATTTGACGGCAAAGGGAGCCGGATAAACCTCACAGGAGCCGCTTTTTGAATCAATATAGTTTGCGATTCGCTGATGTATCTTTCCTAGCAGCCTTTGGTGGATTCGACTTGGTGCGGCCTGGTAATAAATCTGACCGTCTATCAGTTCAGCCCGTACATCTTCCGGAAGAGCATAATAATCAGCTTCTGTGTAAGTGAGTTTTTGAGGTATTGCCATGGTAACAACTCCTTTCTTGGTGGCGTCAGAGGAAAGCTGTAAATTTAGTTTTCATCTGGTACATATTCCATTAAGTCTCCAGGCTGACAATTAAGCAAAGAGCATATTGTATTTATATTAGCCCAGGAAACTAAATCGCCTTTTCGCAGCTTTTGTATTGTGGCCTCTCCCATAAGTTTTTCTTTCCTCAAAACCGAAGTATTATACCCTACTGCTTTTAATGATTGTAAAATATCTATTTTGTAATGTATTGGCATTATATCACATCCTCTCGTTTTTATTATACTGCAAAAAACACTAAAATCAAGTGTAAAATATAGCCATAAGATAAAACAAACGGAACAAGTGAAGGTGGACGGGAGTACCAAAAGGGAAAGCAAGAACACCACACAACAGCGGGAAGCTTTCATACTTGAACAAGTGCAGGAGGTTTCCTGTTCGGAGGAAATACCGGGCGAGGAACTTTCTGCTTAGAAAAGCGGCCGGGGGTTTTCTGTCGGCCGGGGAATTGTGGTATCATTGGAACTGAAATAGGAAAAGCAGGAGGACGAAAGGCATGAGCATAGTTGTAAATATTTATTATAGCGGGACAGGCGAGAATGCGCGGAAATTTGCGGAAGAAATGGAGAGCAGCGGGACTGTAGCAGAAATCCGTAAGGAAAAGGGGAATCTGCGGTATGAGTATTTCATTCCCATGGCAGACCCGGAGACGGTGCTGCTGATTGACTGCTGGGAAGACCAGGAGGCAATTGACCGGCACCATGCTTCTCCGATGATGGAGAAGATTGCGGAGCTTCGGGTGAAGTATGACCTGCATATGAGGGTGGAGCGGTATGTGTCTGATGAGGGCGGGATACCGGAGGCGGACAGCCGTTTTGTTAGGGAGTAGAATGGGGGCCACAGGCAGATTTCGTGTTAAAGCAAGCGCTAAATGAGGCACTGCTTTTGCCCTGTTGATATTTGTTTTTGCAAAGATTTACAGGATAAATTGATTTTTTGTCCTTGACAAATACCAGGTATACATGCTAGACTAAAAATCACTCATCGGAGGGCTGGATATTTAGGCCGGATAAGATGTCGGGAAGAGCATTTCCCGGTATTTTATCCGGCTTTTGTGATATAAGGAACCTCCCGGCATAATAATGAATCGGAATGCGACGCCCTGGAGCCACCTGCCATATCATCGGAAGGTATTCTGAAAATGCTTCGCATTTGCCTTCCTACTGGCATAAAGATCCCCGGTGTCGGGGAATACATACCCTTAGCGATAAGGACAGAATCGAATGTCTATATTATTGTTGAGGGTGGGAAAGGATGAATGAAAAATGGATCAACATCAGAGCTTTACAGAAGGAAAAATTTTGACGCCTCTTATCCGCTTTGCGCTGCCCGTATTGCTGGCGCTGTTTCTCCAGGCAATGTACGGTGCGGTGGACTTGCTGATAGTAGGGCAGTTCGGGGCATCCACCGACGTGTCGGCAGTTTCTACGGGAAGCCAGATTATGCATACCGTAACCGTGGTCATTGTAGGCTTATCCATGGGAATCACCATTTTGGCAGGCCAGCGGATTGGGGAAGAGAGGCCGGAGGAAGCGGGAAGGGTTATCGGCAGCGGAATATGCCTCTTTGCAGTGATAGCCGCCGTTATGACAGCGGTTATGATGCTTTTTGCAAGTCCTATGGCCTGGGTAATGCACGCGCCTCAGGAAGCCTTCTTCCAGACGGTTTCTTATGTACAGATCTGTTCTGCCGGAACGGTTTTTATTGTAGCTTACAACGTATTGGGAAGCGTTTTCCGGGGAATCGGGGATTCCAAAATGCCTCTTATCACCGTTGCCATTGCCTGTGTGCTTAATATTGGAGGGGATCTTCTGCTGGTAGGCGGTTTCCATATGGGCGTGGCCGGGGCGGCATATGCTACGGTGTTTGCCCAGGCTTTCAGCGTAATTCTGTCTGTTTTGATTATCTGCAGACGCCGCCTTCCTTTTGAATTTACCAGACGCTCCCTGCGGTTTGACAGAATGGTAATCCGGCGGATTGTAGTGTTGGGACTCCCCATTGCCCTTCAAGATTTGCTGGTAAGCATTTCCTTCCTTGTCATTATTGCTATAGTAAATTCTCTGGGAGTGGTGGCGTCTGCAGGGATTGGCGTAGCGGAAAAGCTGTGCGCGTTTATTATGCTTGTGCCGTCCGCTTACATGCAGGCCATGTCTGCCTTTGTAGCCCAGAATGTGGGGGCGAAAAAGCCGGAACGGGCAAAAAAAGCATTGTTTTACGGCATAGTTTCCTCTGTGGCGGCAGGCCTTGTTATGGCTTACATATCTTTTTTCCACGGGAATATTCTGGCGGGCCTGTTTTCCAGAGACCAGGCAGTGATTGCGGCAGCGGCAGACTACCTGAGAGCTTACGCCATAGACTGTATTTTTACTGCGTTTTCCTTCTGCTTTGCCGGATACTTTAACGGCTGTGGCAGGACGGTATTTGTTATGATCCAGGGGCTGGCCGGTTCCTTTGCCGCCAGGATTCCGGTTTCCTATCTGATGAGCCGGATCCCGGGGATTTCTCTGTTTGGTATCGGACTGGCTGTGCCGGTATCTACCGTACTCCAGATTGTGCTTTGCGTGGGGTATTTGCTGCACATGGAGAAATCCGGAAAGAAGCGGGAAATTCCTGAATAAATCATGGTACAGCCAGGTTTCTTCTGACATTTCGGTTCTGACTTTTGTTTGCAGAAAAGGTTCTTGCCGTTTTTGCGGCTGTGTGCTATACTTGAAAGCAATTTAGATATAATCGTTGAGACCATGGAGGAACCAATAATGGAAGAAAAAAATCTTGCGCCAGAAGCAGAAGAAAAAGAAGTGGTTTCCAAACATTTCATTGAGCAGGAAATTGATAAGGATTTAGCAGAAGGCGTTTACAATCATGTACAAACCCGTTTTCCGCCGGAGCCCAACGGCTACCTGCATATTGGACATGCCAAGTCTATTTTATTAAACTATGGTTTGGCCAGGCAGTATGGCGGCAAATTTAACCTTCGCTTTGACGATACCAATCCCACTAAGGAAAAGACTGAGTTTGTAGAGTCCATTACCGCAGATGTAAAGTGGCTGGGAGCAGATTTTGAGGAACGCCTGTTTTTTGCGTCCAATTATTTTGAAGAGATGTATGAGTGTGCGGTAAAGCTGATAAAAAAAGGCAAGGCTTATGTCTGTGACTTAAGTGCAGAAGAAATCCGGGAATATCGGGGGGATTTTACCAATCCCGGCAAGGAAAGCCCCTATCGGAACCGTTCTGTTGAGGAGAATTTAACTCTTTTTGAGGAGATGCGGGCCGGAAAATACCAGGACGGAGAGAAAGTGCTTCGGGCTAAAATCGACATGGCTTCCCCCAATATTAATATGAGGGATCCGGTTATCTACCGGGTGGCCCGTATGGAGCATCACAACACCGGAAATAAGTGGTGTATTTATCCGATGTACGATTTTGCTCATCCGATAGAAGATGCTATTGAGCATATTACCCACTCTATCTGTACCCTGGAGTTTGAGGATCACAGGCCCTTATATGACTGGGTGGTAAAGGAATGTGAATTTGAGAATCCCCCCAGGCAGATAGAGTTTGCAAAGCTTTATCTGACCAATGTGGTGACCGGAAAGCGCTATATTAAAAAGCTGGTTGAGGACGGGATTGTAGACGGCTGGGACGATCCCCGGCTGGTTACCATTGCCGCTCTCAGAAGAAGAGGCTATACCCCGGAATCCCTGAAGATGTTTGTGGATCTGGTAGGCGTTGCCAAGGCCAACAGCTCTGTTGATTACGCCATGTTGGAATACTGCATCCGCGAGGACTTAAAGCTTAAGAAAGCCAGGATGATGGCAGTGCTGGATCCGGTAAAGCTGATTATTGACAACTATCCGGAGGGACAGACGGAAGAGCTTTCCATTCCCAACAATCTGGAAAATGAAGCCCTTGGAGAACGGCTGGTTCCCTTTGGCAGAGAGCTTTATATTGAGCGGGAGGACTTTATGGAAGAACCGCCCAGGAAATATTTCCGTCTTTTTCCCGGCAATGAGGTCCGCTTAATGGGCGCTTATTTTGTTACCTGTACCGGATGCGAGAAAGATGAAAACGGCAACGTTACGGTGGTTCACTGTACCTACGATCCGGAGACAAAAAGCGGTTCCGGCTTTAACGGACGGAAGGTAAAAGGCACCATCCATTGGGTGGCAGCCCATAGCGCCGAGAAGGTAGAGTGCCGCTTATATGAAAATATTGTAGATGAGGAAAAGGGGAAGCTGAATGCCGACGGTACTTTAAACCTGAATCCCAATTCCTTAACCGTTGTAAAGGACTGCTACGTAGAGCCGGCTTTAAAGGCTGCCAGGGCTTACGACAGCTTCCAGTTTATGAGAAACGGATACTTCTGTGTGGACTGCAAGGACAGTACGCCGGAGAATCCGGTATTTAACCGGATCGTTTCATTAAAGAGTTCTTTTAAGATTAACAAATAGCAGAAAAAGGCCGTTACGAAAGAAGCAGGAATTGTTCCCACTTCCCGTGCGGCCTTTTACCTTTGGTAAGGAGCGCGTTTATGGAGCTTTTAGTACCCTTGGATCCTCAGTCCGGGATGCCCTTGTATGAGCAAATATACCGTTTTATCCGGGATGAGATCCGAAAAGGGAACCTGAGGGCAGGGGAACGTCTTCCCTCCAGCCGGCTTCTCTCTGAAAATCTGAAGGTCAGCCGCAGTACGGTTCAGATGGCCTATGATCAGATGATGGCAGAAGGGTATTTGGAAACCGTACCCTGTAAGGGATGTTTTGTGGCGGATACCCAGGGGCTGGCCGGTTTTGGAGAGGCGGACAGTAAAAATGATATGGGGAAGAGAATGACATCTCCCGGAGAGAAAGAGGCCGGGGAACCTGTTTTCAGCGGAAAAATAGATTTTTCTCCGAGAGGGATTGACTTGGAGCGGTTTCCCTTTGGCATCTGGCGCAGACTGAACCGGGATACGCTGGTAGATGACAACCGGGAACTATTCGGCCCCGGAGACCCAAAAGGGGAAATGGATTTGCGGGAAGCCATTCGATCCTATCTCCATTCGGCCAGAGGAGTGAACTGCCAGGCCCGTCAGATTATTATAGGGGCAGGAAGCCAGTATCTGCTGATGCTTTTATCCAGGATTTTGGGAGACAGCCACAGAATTGCCATGGAAAATCCCACCTACAAACAGGCTTATCGGGTCTTAAAGGGTCAGGGGTATCCGGTATGTCCGGTAGATATGGATAGATTTGGGATGCGGCCGGATTTGCTGGAGGAGACCAATGCGGATATTGCTTATGTAATGCCTTCCCATCAATATCCTACTGGGATTGTTATGCCGGTAAAGCGGAGGCAGGAGCTGCTGGACTGGGCTTTAAAAGAGGAAGGGCGATATCTGATTGAGGATGACTATGACAGTGAATTCCGGTACAGGGGAATGCCTATTCCTGCCCTTCAGGGGATGGATAAGGAGGGAAGGGTGATTTATATGGGGACTTTTTCCAAATCCATTGCCCCGGCTATCCGGATTGGATTTCTGGTGCTTCCGGAGCCGCTTTTGAAGGCATATGAGGAAAAGGCATCCTTTTATGCATCCACCGTGTCCCGAATCGACCAGAAGGTCTTGTATCAGTTTTTGGAAAAGGGCCATTATGAACGTCATCTTAACCGGATGAGGGCGATTTATAAAGGGAAGCATGACGCTCTTTTAGGGGCCTTAAAGAGTCTGGAGGACAGATTTTTTATAGAAGGAGAATATGCGGGGCTTCATATCCTGCTTACCAATAAGAAAGGCCTGGAGGAAGGAAAGCTTGCGGCTCTTGCTGCCAAAGAAGGGGTAAAGGTCTATGGCCTTTCTTCCTACTTTATCCGCAGTAAGCAGAATCAATATCAATCTACCCTGGTTTTAGGGTATGCAACACTGACAAAGGAGGAAATAGAAGAGGGAATCAGCCTGCTTAACCAGGCGTGGAAGGATGTGTAAATGTGCTGACAAAAAATCAAATGATCGGGATCTGGGCAGCTTTGCTTTTCTTATCCCTGTGTAGTCTGGCCGGAGAGCGGGACAGGGGAAACAGAGATCCGTCAAAGTCTTATTGGATGACCTGTGAGGAAAGCGCTTCAAAAGGAGCGGTGAAAGAAGCGGCAGGCGGGACGGAGAATATTGCCCGGGCTGTAAAAGGCGCTGGTGAGAATGAAGCCAGGGAAAGCAGCGGCATTTTTCTCACAGACAGCCAGAGGACTTTGCTGGAGGGCCTTTTGGAGGAACTGGATCAGGGAGATTTGGAGGCAGCAGGCAGGAGGATGAACCAATACCAGCAAGAGCTGGAGGGGATTTTTTACGGCACATCCGGGGGAAGAGCCTGCCGGTTTGTGCCTCGGACAAAGCAGGGGCCGGCCCGGCTGGAATGGGATCTTTCCGGAACCGGTCTGGTATTAAAGGGTCCTGGACTGATTTTTTATGGAGACATAACAGGGCAGGGACCGGAGGGGCAGGGGATTTCTCTCCGGTTTTCCGGAAATAGCCGTCCCCGTTATGATTATGCCGTAGGCTTTTGGAAGAATGGCCGGCTCAATGGACAGGGAGTTATTGGCTATCACTATTATGGGGGAGAAAAAGGGGAAGCAGTGGCCAAGGTTGAGAAAAAAGGTATTTTTCAAAATGATCTTCTAAATGGCTCCTTTATTTACAAAAGCACCAATGGAAACGGCCGGGAATCCATATGGACCATGGAGGCGGATAAGGGAATCCTGGTTCTTGATGAAAATTGGGAGTATCTGGAAGACAAGATGGAGTACCGGCGGAAGTCAGATGATAACCAGAGCCATGTCTATGTGGTTCCGGAAAATATGATATCCTGTGTATCCTGGAGGAATCTGCTGGTTTGGAACCCGGAATAAATACAAAAAACCGGAACGGAGAACCCTGTTTGTACCGGATAAAGCAGGACATACAATGTTGTGAATGTGTACAGAATGGAGGAAAATATGAATTTGACAACTCTCTGCTACCTGGAACGGGGCGGCGAATACCTGATGCTTCACCGCATCTGCAAGAAAAACGATATTAATCGGGATAAATGGATCGGGATTGGCGGCCATTTTGAGGGAATTGAAAGTCCGGAGGAATGTCTTTTGCGGGAGGCCAGGGAGGAGACCGGGCTTACCTTGACATCCTACCGGTTTCGGGGGCTGGTAACCTTTATCCCAGATGAGAAAACTTCTGAATACATGTGCCTTTATACTGCAGACGGCTGGGAGGGGGAGATGACAGATTGCAGTGAGGGGAAGCTGGAATGGGTGGAGAAGGAAAAGATAGGCAGCCTGAACCTATGGGAGGGAGATAAAATCTTTATGAAGCTTTTAAAAGAGGAAAAGCCCTTTTTCTCTCTGAAGCTGCGGTATGAGGGAGATCTGCTTAAAGAAGCAGTGTTGGACGGAAAAGAGATTCCTCTGCCGTTGGGGAAAGAGTGGGAGTGAGGAAAAAACTTTGTTTTAAAAATATGAAAATAATAAGGAGCTGCTGTTGCAGCTCCTTTTGGAGGGGTAATGAGTTAAGTGAATAGGTATCATAATGTATATGTAATGGCCGTATGTGATTGAAAAATCCATATGGCTCTTATTTTTTGTCGAGCCCGGCAACGGTTGCGCGCTGGGTGCCGCCGGTCTCTGGTTTACTGCGGAAGGCCTTACCCGGCCGCCCGTCGGCAGTGATTGGATGCATCGCGCTGTTGGCCATCAATCAACTGCTTTATGTTTAATACTATACTGGATAATTGTGTGCAGAATATGGATATTTTCTAAAATTCAAATAAACATTTCGAAGGAAAATCTAACGAAAAACGAAAGAAAAAAATGTTTATTCTGGATTTTACTGGAAATAATCCTCAATATACATGGAACGCGGAAGGGAGAACTTAATTATGATAGAAGTTTCCATTGGCTTTAAACAGGCCAAAGATATTGTCGATTTTGTACAGAAAATGAACCGGTTTACCTGCAACGCAGATCTGGTCAGCGGAAACAGGGCGGTAGATGCCAAGTCTCTTATGGGAGCTCTGGCCATCAGCCAGGCCGCAGACTTGAAATTGATAATTTATGAGAATTCCCAGAGTGAGGCGGCGGAGCTGTTGTCCGGGCTGAAAGAATTCGCTCCCAGGGAAAAGAAAAAAGATGAGGTAAAGATTACGTAAAAGCAGAAGAATGTAGAATGAAGGGGATGTTGCAACATCCCCCCGTTTTTTTAAGAGGACAGCTTACTTAAATACCGGTAAATACTGGACTGGGAACAATCAAAATACTTTGCCACAGTGCTGACGGATCCCCGAATATTAAAAAAGCCTTTTTCCTTCAAAGAGCTGAGAAGCTTCAATTTTTCATTTACGCTGAGCTTATCTAAGGTGACCGTGTAGTTTTGGGTAATCTGCTGCATGAACTCCTCAATGGAAGATGCCTGTCTGCTTTCTTCCTGCTGGGCGGGAATATCTGAGGGCAGAAGAGAAGGGGCAGGAGAAGGATTGCTGTTGGTGGTAAAGGAAAAATTAGAGGCAAAAAAATAGTCCGGGTGGCAGAGGCGCAGGATCCGGGTACTGATTTCCATGTAACGGCTGTCGTCAAAATTGATGCACAGGATCCCGATAAGCTCTTGGTCCCGGTTTTTTAAGTAGAGGATGGAAGAGCGAAGATTTCGTTTTCCCGGGGAACTGCCGGTGTAATGGAGATAGGAGTTTTCTTTTTGATAATGCTTTTCCGCAATTAACTGCAGCATGATGTTTGCGGTGTGCGCCTTTGTTATCTGCTGTATCTTGTCGTTTTCCACAGGAACCTCTGTGGGCACCAATATGATTACCTTTCCCATATTATTTCCGGTAGGAGTGCTGGCAGGGGTGCATCCGGCTTTTATGGCAGGAGCGTTGGTTTCCGGAGCCATATTCGGGGATAACCTGGCGCCGATTTCAGACACCACCATTGCCTCTGCAGGCACCCAAAATGCGGAGATGGGAAATGTGGTCCGAACCAGAATGTGGTATTCCCTGCCGGTAGCCGGAATTGCCATTTTGCTTCTGCTTCTGTTTGCCGGAAGCAAAGGGGCGGGAAGTGAGGTAATGGCGGATGTGGTTCCAGATAACCGTTCCCTGGTAATGCTGCTTGTACCGGTGAGTATTATTATTTTATGTTTCCGCCAGATACATCTGGTGGTATCCCTGTCAGTCGGGGCGCTGGTTTCCATTATTGTAGGAATGGCATCCGGGATCTATAAGCTGTCGGATATCTTTACTTTTCCCGGGGGATTTAAAGTAGAAGGGATTTTTGTTACCTCTATCAACGGCACAGTCAGCACAATTTTTATGCTTTTTGGTATTTTCTGTGTAATCGGGATCATGGAAGAGGCAGGGGTTATCCGGCTGGCAGGAGAAAAAATGAGCCGGTTTGCGAAAAATGTACAGATGACAGAGGTTACTATTGTGGGATCTATCGCGGCGCTGTCCTGGCTGACAGGGGTGGTAACGGTTGCTATCGTATCCCTTGGCGAGATTGTGGCGGAGATGGGAGAGGCCGCCGGAATCAACAAATACAGACGGGCGAACCTGATGGACTGCGGAGGCCTGGCGCTTGGCTCCATTGTCCCCTGGTCTGTACACGCCATTATTCCCATGCAGCTGGCCACAGCTAACGTAGAGGGGCTGCAGCTTACCTTGATAGACGTGGTAACCCACAATTTTTACGCTTTGGCTATGCTTGCTATGCTGTTGGTAATGATTGTCACAGGATTCGGCAGAAATATGAATCCGGACGAGAAAAAGAAAGTATATAAGAAAGGACAATAGGTGAGAATAATGGGAGTAAAGTATATTCCGGAGCCGTTTCGCATCAAAATGGTGGAGACGATTAAGATGACAACAAGAGAGGGAAGGGAAGAAAGCTTAAAGCAGGCAAATTACAATATGTTTAATCTGAAAGGGGAGGACGTATACATTGATTTGCTTACGGATTCCGGAACCAACGCCATGAGCTCCGGACAGTGGGCAGGCATTATGCAGGGCGACGAGGCGTATGCAGGAGCAAAAAGCTACTATCGTCTGGCAGAGACGGCACAGGAAATTTTCGGGTTTGAATATATTCAGCCGGTTCATCAGGGCCGCGCTTCCGAGAAGGTAATGTTTACGCTGCTTCTTGGAAAGGGTAAAGTGGCAATTTCCAACATGTTTTTTGATACCACCAGAGCCCATGTGGAACTGGCGGGGGCCAGAGCCATAGATTGTGTGGTAGAAGAGGCAAAGGTGCCCTCCCTCCGCAGCAAATTTAAAGGCAACATGGATGTAAAGAAGCTGGAGTCCCTTATTACAGAGTATGGAGCAGAAAATGTAGGCATGGTAGTAATGACCATTACCAACAACTCTGCAGGCGGCCAGCCTGTATCAGTACAAAATATGAAAGAAGTTGCCGGGATCTGTAAGAAATACGGAATTCTTTTAAATATTGACGCTGCCCGCTATGCAGAGAATGCATATTTTGTGAAGAGGGATGAAGAAGGCTATCAGGATAAATCCATTATGGAAATTACCAGGGAAATGTTTTCCTATGCAGATACCTTTACCATGTCAGCAAAGAAAGATACCATTGTAAACATTGGCGGCCTTTTGGGAGTAAAGGATGCAAAGAAAAACGGGGATCTGGTAATGGGAATTAAGGGACAGTGCATCAGCTTTGAAGGCTTTGTTACATACGGCGGCCTGGCAGGCCGGGATTTGGAAGCCCTGGCTATAGGCTTAAAAGAAGGCCTGGAGGAAGATTATCTGGCATACCGGATTGGCCAGATGGAATATCTTGCCGGACGTCTGGACGATGCCGGAATTGCCTATCAGTCCCCGGTAGGGGGCCACGGCGTATTTGTGGATGCGGCTGCATTATTCCCTGATATTCCCTATTATGAATTCCCGGCACAGGTTCTGGCAGTAGAACTGTACCGGGAAGCAGGAATCCGGGCATGTGAGATTGGTTCCTTCCTGTTAGGGAATGATCCGGATACTAAGAAACAGCTAAAGGCTGATTTTGAGTTTACCCGTCTGGCAATTCCGCGGAGAGTTTATACCCAGGCCCATCTGGATGTTATCGCAGATGCCCTGATTGCCGTAAAAGAGAGGGCGAAAGAGATTAGGAGGGGCTATCGGATCACCTGGGAACCGCCGGTACTGCGTCATTTCCAGGCTCATTTAGAACCCATCAAGGAGTGAGGAGGAAGGGAAATGCGAAGCATTTTCAGGATCCCTTCCGCCGATAGGGCAGGTGACGTGCAGCGTCGCGTGCCGGTTCAATATTATATTAGGAGGAAGGTTTATGGCAGATAAAATTTGGGATGTAATTATTATCGGAGGCGGCATTGCAGGGTGCTTTGCTGCTGTGAAAGCAAAAGAAACAGGGGCAAAAGACGTGCTTCTTATTGATAAAGGCTATGTAGGAAAAAGCGGCTGTGCTACCTTTGGCGCAGGATCTTTTAAGGGATATATTCCGGATGCAGACGATTATGATCTCTGGTACAGCAAGGCGGTGGAAGAGGGCTGCTACATGAATGATCAGGAGTGGCTGCAGGCCCACCTGGCAGAAGTGTTTGAGCGCGTAAAGGATCTGGAAAACTGGGGAGTACGCTTTATGAAAGAGGAAGACGGCTCTTACAGAAGAATTGAAGGACAGGGTTCTTCTGACAAACGGCCTATTCCCACGCTGATGTTTTACGGGCCGGAGTTGATGGACAAGGCGCGCAAAGCTGTGTTAAAGGCCGGGGTTGTGATTCAGGATAAGACCATGGTATGTAAGCTGCTTCACAGCAAAGATGACCCCAAGGCTATCAGCGGTGCATTGGGATTTCATCTGGAAACCGGAGAATTTACCGCTTATACAGGCCGCTCTGTGGTGGCATCTGCAGGCGCTCAGTGTTATAAATCCAACTATGGCTTCCATAAAATGGTTACCGGAGACACCCACGTAATGGCCCTGGAGGCCGGGGCAGAGCTTTCCAACATGGAATTTGCCTGCCATCACCTGTCCTATGCAGGCTTTGACACTACCGGAATGAATATTATCCAGGGATGCCGCGGCGGTTTTGTCAACAAGGACGGCGACGCGTTTACGGAATGGTATGATCCGGAGTACAAGGACAGGGGCTGCCTCAACCGCCTTTCCACCGCTTTCGGTCTGGAAGCAGACCAGGGACGGGCTCCGATTTATCTGGACGTGTCCTATTATAAGGAAAGAGAGATGAACCTGTTCCACGACGGTCTTCCCATTCTCTATAAAGCATTTGAGCGCGCAGGCATTATCAAGGATAATGAATTTGTTCAAAAGAGGCTGGAATGGACTTCTGCTTTTTCCGGCACATTAGGCTTTGGCGGAGGAATCCGTATCAGGCTTGACGGCGGCACCAACCTGAAAGGTCTTTATGCGGCAGGGGATGCCTCCAACGGTCCCGCTTCCGGGGTGGAAGGGTTTACTGCTTACGGGATTCCTCACGCCACCACCAATGGGGCCAGGGCAGGAATCGGGGCGGCAGAATACGCCAGGACTGTAGGAGAAGTAAGGGTTGACCAGGCAGAGATAGACGCTCTTATCGAAGAGATCCGCAAACCTCTCAGTGTAAAAGAAGGAGTGGAACCGGATCACATTGTCACGGCAGTACAGGAAGCCATTATTCCTAAGGATGTTTATCTGCTGAGAACAGAAGAAAATTTACAGAAGGCTCTGGATCAGATCCTGTACATAAAAAAATACGAGATGCCTTATATCAAGGCCTATGATTCTCACTACCTGAGAATGGCCATCGAGGCAAAGAATATGGTGCTCTGTGCAGAACTGTTCTTACGCGCCGCCCTTATGAGAAAGGAAACCAGAGGCTCTCACATGAGAATGGACTATCCGGAGACCGACAATAAGGAATGGTTAAAGTGGATTCTGATTTCTCAGGAAAACGGAGAATTAAAGTTCCGCCTGGAGGATGTCCCCATTGACAAGTACCCCATGAAGCCTAAGGAAGAACGGTACCGGCATCCGGCAATTATAAACATGGAAAAGAACAGGAGGTAACATATGGGAATTCGGCGCATCAATTATGAGAAATGTGTAAAGTGCGGCAACTGTGTCAAAATCTGTCCGGAAGATGTCCTGCGTATGGACGAAGAGACCAAAAGACCGTATATTAAATATCTGCATGACTGTCAGTCCTGCTTTATCTGCGAATTAAACTGCCCTAAGGAAGCGATTTTTGTATCGCCTTTCAGAGAGAGGAGGCAGGTTCTTCCGTGGTAATGAACGGATATTGGGATGTGGCAAAATGAAATAGAAAGTTAAAATAATAATTGGAAAAAACTATTTTTCCAGAATTTATTTATAATTGATAGAGCTAATGAGCAGGTGGAAATATCACACGGCACATTAGCTCTATTTTCTATTTTGAAATCTGATACAGAGTTGTCCCATACATTTCAAATCTTCCGTTGTCTGAACTGCTACACAAAATAACGGAATATGGTAAGTTTGCACCAGAATAGTTCAAGAAATCATTCTCTTTTTTGTGATAAAATCTGTGCATAAGTTAATAAAGCCGGCTGAAAACAAAAAAGGAGAGAAAAAAGTATGAAGTCAATTGATGTTTTTTGTCATCTTATGCCAAAGAAATACGCAGAATTGGCAATGAACGAGTCGCCTAACAGATCCCATATGTTTGTGAGGGCATTAAAAACACAGGCCATGTCCGATATGGACTACCGTGGAGAGGTGATTAAGAAGTTTCCGGGTTACAAGCAGATTCCCAATATCGTATCTCCGCCGGTAGAGGCCTTGGCAGGGCCGGATAAGTCGCCGAAGATTGCCGCCGTTGGCAATGATGAAATTAAGGAGATTACAGAAAAGTATCCGGAATATTATGAGGGATTTATTGCCGGAATTCCGTTTAACAATGTTTCCGCATCCGTAGACGAGATCAGGCGCTGTAAGGAAATGGGGGCCAAAGGGGTTCAGATTTATACCCATATGAATGGGGAAGCAATCGATCAGGAGAAATTCTGGCCCATTTACGAGATTTGTGAGAAACTGGAATTACCAATCCTGATCCATCCGGTAGGCGGTCAGATGATCCCGGAATATCCAACAGAAGAGCGCTCTAAATATGAGCTGTGGTTCTTAATCGGCTGGCCATACCAGACAACGGTTGCCATGTGCAGGCTGGCATTTGCAGGAATTTATGAGGATTTCCCGAATTTGAAAATTGTGACCCACCATGTAGGCGCTATGATTCCCATGCTGGAGGGACGGATTGGAAACGGCCTTAAGATGTACGGCGGAAGGACAGCTCCGGAATTGAAAGAAACACTGACAAAGACAAAAATGAAAGGAGATCCGCTGGACACCTTTAAGAAATTTTATGCAGACACCGCATCCTTCGGCTCTGCTTCTGCCATTCGGGCAGGTATTGACTTTTTTGGGAAAGACCATATTTTATTTGCATCGGATATGCCTTTTGACCCGGAAAAGGGGCCGGGCTATATTGACCGCACAATAAAATGTATTGATCAATTACAGCTTTCAGAAGAGGATCAGGCAGCAATTCTTTATGGCAATGCTCAGCGGATTTTCCACGTTTAGCAGCTTTTACTGGGGAGGATATTCAATATGATGAAATTAGTGGTTTCTACATTAACAAATCAGTTTTTCTTAATGTTCCTTGCGATTGCAACCGGGCTTTTAGTGGGAAAGATTAAAATAAAAAGCTTTTCTCTGGGAGTTTCCGGCGGTATCTTTACCGGGATTGTGATCGGCTATATTGCTACCAACTGGGCCCACGGCGTGGCAGAGGGAGGGCTTGGGTTTTCTGATGCAAAGCGGATTCTTTCTACCGGCGTAGTGGCACAGGCATTTTTTACTTTCTTTCTGCTTCTGTTCCTGGTTTCCATCGGCTTGAAAGTGGGAAGCAGTATTGGATCGATTTTTAAGCGGTATGGAATGAAATTTGTAATTATCGGCGCATCAATTCCTGTGATATCCATGATTGTTGCATGCGTTATGTATACAACTGTACTGTCTTCTAATAAATCCATTACGCCTAATGAGACAATCGGCATGTTTGCAGGGGCAATGACCTCTACGCCGGGATACGGGACGGCATTAGACGCATCCGGCCATGTGGATTATGAAAAAATCTACGAGAATGCACCGGCAGAAAAGAAAAACGAAATGCTTTTAAAGATCGATCAGACCGGCGTGCTGACAGCGGATAATACAGCAAAGCTTAGCCAGGAGCAGATTGCAGCATATAAGGAAGCAGCTTCTTCTGCCATCAGCCTGGGATATACGGTTGCGTTTCCCATAGGAGTATTGGTTATTGTGGTGATGATTTCTGTTCTTCCAAAAGTATTTGGAATTGATATGGAAAAAGAGAAAGAAAAGTACCAGCTTGAGCTTAATGCAATTGCAGATTCGGGAAAGAAGATTAAGGAACAGCCAATTAATTTTATGGTAATCGCCTTTGTCACAGTAATTGGCATTATCATAGGAAACATTACGATCCCCCTGGGAAGCTTTGGCAATTTTTCTCTGGGAGCTGCAGGCGGCGTTTTATTGGCTGCGCTGATACTCAGTTACATTGGGCAGATTGGCCCGGTTAATTTCCGGATGGATTCAAAAGCGCTTGGAATTATGTATCAGATGGGACTGATATTTTTTATGGCAGTAGTTGGCCTTCGGTACGGATATGATGTGGTTACCTCTCTGATGGGCTCCGGACTGGCTCTTGCAGTGGCAGCAATTTTTGTAGAGGGGATTGCAGTTTTAATAAGCTTCATTATCGGTCATAAAATTTTTAAATTAAACTGGCTGATTTTAAGCGGTGCAATTGCCGGAGGATGCACATCAGCCCCGGGACTGGGAGCAGCAATCAGTTCTACTGGTTCGGAAGAACCTACAGCAGGCTATGGAGCAGCACAGCCCTTTGCTATTCTTGCCAATGTGCTCCTTGCAACAATATTCTTTAATTTTATGCTTTAAGGCAATGTTGATATGGCAGCGGTTGTGTTAGAATCATAATAAGCTGATAATCTGGAACCACAGAGAGGGGAAGACTTTTATGAATGATTTCTGGATTGAGCATCGCTATACAGCCAGTAATTATAAGCTGCCACATCATTATGAGAATACATATCAGATTGTGTTTTTGCTTGCCGGGAAAATATTGTACCAGGTAGGGGAAAAGGAGTACCAGGTCTCCAAAGGCGGGATGATTGTGCTGAATACGCTGGAAGAACACACATTAAAGGTTTTGGAATATCCTTATGAGCGCTATGTTATCCAGATTCGGCCGGATTTTTTTCAGCATGAGGTAAAGTATCCGGAAGTTATTGCAGTATTTATCAAACGTCCTGCAGATTTTTCTCATTTGCTTACAGTGACGGAGCCTGTCTGGAATTATCTGCATGATGTAATCCGGGAAATGGAAAAGGAGTATTTAAACAGAAAGAAATACTGGGAAATGTATGTGGGGGCTGACCTTCGGAGGATGTTTATCACAATCTTTCGGGAATGTGCGGACGTCCTGTCCATGATGAAGATTGGGAACGGAGTGACGGTGGCATACAATATAATGAATTATTTAAATCATCATTTTGCAGAGGACATTAGTGTCAACAGCATTGCGGCGGCGCTGTTTCTCAACCGGGATTACATATCGCATGTGTTTAAAGATGAAACGGGATACAGTGTGATGGCATACGTGATTTCTCTGCGTATTAACCGGGCAAAACTGCTTCTTGCAGAAACGGATCGAAGTATTACAGATATTGCAATGGAGTGTGGGTATACAGATTTTACATATTTTTCCAAGCAATTTAAAAAGCATACCAATATGTCCCCAAGTAAGTTTAGAAAAGATGCCTCACAGAAAAAGAAAGATGTTTTAGCTTAAGGAGTCAGAGAATATATGGCACATGAAAAGTTTCATTATAGAAGTTTGGAAGAAGTGACGGCAGCAGCAGAAGCACTGAACCTGCACCTGCCGTTTGCAAAAGATACAAAGGTTCTGGCAGAGCCGCTGAAAGTGAGAAATTTATGTCTGCCAAACCGCCTGGGAATCGCGCCTATGGAAGGCGCGGATTCCCTGCCAGATGGATCGCCGTCTGGCTATACCACCCGCCGCTATGTGAAGGAAGCGGTGGGGGGAAGCGCAGTAATCTGGTTTGAAGCAATTTCTATTGCAGAGGAAGGCCGTTCTTCAAAAACACAGCTGCTTCTTACAAAGGCTAATCTGGAGAATTATAAGCAGCTTACAAAAGAAATTAAGGAAGCAGGAATAAAAGCTAACGGATTTGCTCCGTATCTGATTATGCAGGCAAATCACAGCGGCCGTTATTCCAATCCGGACAATAAACCGGCGCCTATGATTGCATTCCGCCATCCGGAGCTGGAGAAGTATCGCAAGGCTGATGATTCCTGTATTGTCACGGATGACTATTTAAAGGGGCTGGAGGAGAAATTTGGCGAAGCGGCAAAGCTGGCCAGGGAAGCCGGATTCGATGCTATTGACATTAAATCCTGCCATGGATACCTGCTTGCAGAGCTTTCTTCTGCTTATACCCGCCCCGGAATATATGGAGGAAGCTATGAAAACCGTACCAGGCTGCTTAAAAATGGAATTCTGGCAGCTAAGGTTTATGAGGATGATCGGTTTATGGTAACATCCCGGTTAGGTATTTATGACGGATATCCCTATCCATACGGATTCGGCGTCAGTGAGGGGAAAGGTATGACGCCGGATTTGGCAGAACCAATCCGCCTGGTGAAAGAACTGCATGAGGAATATGGCATGGACATGATTGATCTGACTATGGGAAATCCTTATGCAACCACCCATGTAACCCGACCCTATGACGCCGGTAAGTATGTGCCGGATGAACATCCTTTCACAGGCCTTGACCGGATGATTAACGGAATCGGAGCAGTAAAGAAGGCTGTGCCTGGAATGACAATTTATGGGTCTGCGCCTACTTATTTAAGACAATATGCCGATCTGTTTACAGCCGGTGCTGTGGAAGAGGGGCTGTGTGATGGGATGCTGTTTGGAAGAATGGCTTTCGCAGATCCGGATTTCGCCAATGAGATTGTGAAGGAAGGGAGAATTAATCCCAAAAGAGTGTGTATGACCTGCGGAAAGTGCGGAGATTTGATCCGGGCCCATAAGCCTACCGGATGTGTTATTCGTGATTCCAAAACATTTATGCCTTTTTATAAAGAATTTACAGAGACAAAGAGTTCGCTTCCGGCAAATTTCAGAGGATAAAAGAAAGAGTTGATTGGAGGATAATATGATGATGAAGAAAACTGCGATTATTACAGGCGGAAGCCGTGGGATTGGATATGCAGTGGCAAAGCAGCTGGGATTGGACGGGTGCCAGGTGGCAATCTTTTCCCTGGAGAATCCGGCAGATTGTCAGGAGGCGTTTGACAAACTGACAGAGCTTGGGATTGATTGGTACTACATTCAGGGCTCCATCGATTCCCAGGAGGGGAGGGAACGCCTTGTAAAAGAAACGGTAGAGCATTTTGGAAGAATTGATATTCTGGTAAATAATGCGGGGGTAGCGCCAAGAGAGAGAAAAGATCTTCTGGAAATGACCCAGGAAAGTTTTGACCGTGTGGTGGGCATCAATACAAAAGGAACCATGTTCCTGACCCAGGCAGTGGCAAAGCAGATGATCAGCCAGGAGCAGGTATTTGCAAATAAAGGGCACATTGTGAACATTGGTTCCTGCTCCGCTAAAGTGTCCTCCATTTCCAGAGGGGAGTACTGTATTTCCAAAGCGGCAGTATCCATGCTGACTACCCTTTTTGCAGACCGCCTGGCTCCGGAGGGGATCGCAGTCAATGAAGTGCGTCCCGGTGTAATCGCTACGGATATGACCAGTGTTGTGACGGAAAAGTATGACAAGATGATTGCAGACGGCGTTTTTCCTATTGCGCGCTGGGGAAAACCGGAGGATGTCGCCGGGGTTGTAAGCCTGTTTTGCTCAGAACGGGTATTATATACAACCGGCAACTATGTAGATGTTGACGGAGGTTTTCACATTAAGCGGCTGTAAGGAGAGATTATGAAGATACGGGAACTTAAAATTGAGAATATTGTGATTGGAACAGGAGCAGCAGGCTTTCAGGCAGCATTGCGGCTCTATCAGAATGGGGAGAGGGATCTGGCTATATTAGCGGAAGACGTAAATGCAGGGACTTCCAGAAATACAGGCTCTGACAAGCAGACATACTATAAGCTGTCCCTTGCCAGCGGCGATCTGGATTCTGTGCGGACCATGGCGGAAGATCTGTTTGCAGGCCAGTGTGTAGACGGTGATCAGGCGCTCTGCGAGGCCGCTCTGTCATCCCGGAGCTTTTTCCGTCTGACAGAGCTTGGCGTGCCTTTTCCCTGTACAGAATATGGGGAATTTATGGGATATAAAACGGATCATGACCGGGGAAGGCGCGCTACAAGCGCAGGTCCGTATACTTCAAAACTTATGACCGAATGTCTGGAGAGGAGTGTAAAGGAGAAGAATATCCGGATAATGGATCAGATGCAGGTAATCCGTCTCCTTGTAAAGAATCGTGAAATTTATGGGGTCTTGTGCCTGGATAAATCGGAAAAAGAAGAAGCTGGTTATCTGTTAATCTGGTGCAGGAATGTGATCCTGGCAACCGGAGGTCCGGCAGGGATGTATCACGACAGCGTTTATCCGGTTTCCCAGCTTGGCGGGAGCGGGCTTGCTTTTGAAGCGGGGGCTGCCGGAAAAAACCTGACAGAATGGCAGTTTGGCCTGGCTTCCTTACATCCCAGATGGAATGTAAGCGGAACCTACATGCAGGTGCTGCCCAGGTTCGTTTCCACTGATGGAGATGGAGGAGATCAGCGGGAGTTCCTTATGGATTACTTTGAAACGGAAGAAGAAATGTTATCCATGGTATTTTTAAAAGGATATCAATGGCCCTTTGACGTGAATAAGATTTTCGGCGGCTCTTCTGTGATAGATCTTTTAGTCTATCAGGAAACGATTTTGAAAGGAAGAAAGGTCTATCTGGATTTCACAAAGAATCCGGGCGGAGGTAACATTCCGTTTGAAAAGCTGTCACAGGAAGCTTATGATTACTTAAAACAGGCAGGCGCTTTATTTGGAACGCCCATTGAACGGTTAAGACAGATGAACGAACCGGCAATCAGCTTTTATCAGGATCATAAGGTGGACTTATATCAAGAAAAGCTGGAGATTGCCATCTGTGCCCAACACAACAATGGGGGGATTTCAACAGATGCTTATTGGGAAACAAGGATACAGGGCTTGTTTGCAGTAGGGGAAGCATGCGGAAGCCACGGGGTAACCAGGCCCGGAGGAACAGCTTTAAATGCCGGACAGGTGGGCGCTGTGCGGGCTGCTGAGAAGATTCGCCTGAGAAAGCTGCATGAAAAGAAATCAGTCATTTCCAATGTGACTGAGCTGCTTTTGAGAGAGGAGGTCCGGGAATTTGTGGAGCTCCCGAAAAAGGCGTCCGGAACCATTGCCCTTGGGGGATTATGGAAAAAAGCCGCTAAGCGAATGAGCGCCTGCGGAGGGATGATCCGAAACCGGGAAAACCTGGAATCTGCATTAGAAGAAACAGAGGCAGAGCTGGAAGGCTATCTGAAGCTTGTGAAATGCCCGTCAGAGGATCAACTTCCCATGTTTTACCGGCTGAGGGATATGTTAATTTCCCAGAAAGTCTATTTATTTGCAATGCTGGACTATGCAAAAAGCAGCGCAGGAAGCAGAGGCTCCGCCCTTTATACAGACAAAAATGGAAGAAGGCCGGATTTAAAACTGCCGGAGCTTTACCGCTGCAGACTGGATCAGGGAATGCATGGGGGCATTATCCAGGAGATTTTATTAAACGGCCTGCAGTGCAGCTCAGAATGGCGTTCCGTCCGCCCTATTCCAGAAATTGATTACTTTTTTGAGAATCAATGGAAAGCATATCGGGATAGGGAAAAAGTTTAAATACCTTCAACACATCAATCATCTTTTTTCTTTCTCCATACATGAAGCGCCAAAAGCGCGCCGAAATATCCGGTTCCAATTAGAAAGATCTCCATAGCTGTACAAAGAAATAAAGGCAAACGTCCCAGAAAACCGGCGGGAAAGGCAGTCAGCACAGCCCGGCCAAACCCGATGGCAAAAGCCAGAACCAGGCCGGGCTTTCCTATCATATCCCAGGGGGCCCATACAAATTCCGCAATGTGGGAGAGGGAACAGAGATTTAAAAATGCCAGCAGGATTTCGCTTGCCAAAAGGCCCCACAGATAAGCCAGGATGCCGAATCGGGGAATTCCAAAAACTACAAAAGCCAGCCGGAGCACCATGGCGGTAATATTCTGGGCAAAGGTAGTGGAAGTCCGTCCCAGGCCGTTGAGGATGCTTCCCATGGTGGTAGCCAGGTACATAAAGGGGCAGAGCCAGGCCAGAATGGCAATATAAGTTCCGGCATTGGAATCGTGAAATACACTGACTCCCAGGGAGCGGCCGTATAAGGTGAAAATTCCCACACACAAGATCCCCATATACAGGCTGTAGCGCATGGCCATGGAGATGGTGTTGGAAATGCGCCCCTGGTTGCCTTCTGACTGGGCCTGCGCCACTGTAGGCAGCAGAAGGACCGCCATGGAATTGGTAATGGCTGATGGAAACATAATAAAAGGCATGGCCATTCCTGTAAGCACGCCGTAGATGGAAAAGGCTTCCTCACTGCTCAGGCCAAATGCCTGAAGCCTGCTGGGAATCCAGATCGCTTCTGCACTTCCCAAAAGATTCAGAACCAGGCGGTTTCCCATAAGAGGCAGGGCAAGGGCCATTAAAGGGATAAACAGGGAAAAGGAGGACACAGCCTGAGCTTGCTTTTCTTTTTGGGGAGGAAACAGGCACAGGGAACAGAGGGTAAAGGCGGCAGATGCGATTTCCCCGATTAAATGCCCCAGCACAGCCAGCTCTACAGTGATTTCCCGCCCCTGTTCCGTCCAGATATCCGCAATCAAAAATACCAGCCCCATACGGATTACCTGTTCTGCTACCTGGGAAAAGGCCGGAACCCGGGATCTTTGCATACCATAATAGTATCCGTTGATGCAGGCGTGAAAAGCGGCAAATGGAACTGACAGGGCAATCAGCGGAAGAAGGGGGGCGCACCTTGGCTCCAGAAGGATTCGGGCGGCAATCCACTGAGAATAATTGCAGATTCCCAGAGCCATGAGAACAGACAGGATCATGGAGATGGCCAGGCCGAAGCGGAATACGGTTTTGCCCTGGCCGGTGTGGGCGGCTATGTATTGAGATAAAGCAGTTTGAATAGAGCCGGCGCATACGGAAAAGCAGATACCAAACACCGGATGTACCATATTATAAAGCCCCAGCCCCTGGGCCCCAATGGTTCTGGACAGAAAAATCCGATAGAAAAAGCCCAGGATCCGACAGGCGAAACCGGTTCCGGTAAGGAGCAGAGTACCGGCTAAAAATGCGCGTTTTTGAGGGGAAAGTGCAGACAATCTTGGCATGAAAAACTCCGCAAAAGAAAATCATTATAAGATATGTAAGAGAGGGAAAGAAAATGATAATAGGAATATTTGCAAATATTTCATAGTAATCCTATTGAAATTATAGGAAATTAGTGTATAATAGCATTGTAGGGAGATGCCTGGGGCAGAAGACTCCCTGGGAAAGGCGGTAATTATTACATGAACGAGATTATTTATCTGGACAATGCGGCAACCACCAAAACCAGCCAGCCGGTGGTAGAGGCTATGCTGCCGTATTTTAGTCAATATTATGGAAATCCATCCTCCGTGTATTCTTTTTCTAACTATGGAAAGGAAGCCATTACCAAAGCCAGAGGTCAGATCGCCCATGTGCTGGGGGCAAATCCGGAGGAAATCTATTTTACGGCGGGAGGCAGCGAGGCTGATAACTGGGCAATCATTGCCACAGCGGAGGCGTACCAGGATAAGGGAAAGCATATTATTACCTCCAAAATCGAGCACCATGCGGTCCTTCATACCTGTCAGTATCTGGAAAAAAGAGGATTTGAGGTCACATATCTGGATGTAGACGAGAGCGGAACTGTGGATTTGGCCCAGCTAAGGGAATCGATCCGGCCGGACACCATCCTGATTACGATTATGTTTGCCAATAATGAGATTGGAACTATCCAGCCGGTAAAGGAAATAGGAAAAATTGCCAGGGAGAGGGGCGTGCTTTTTCATACGGATGCAGTTCAGGCCTTCTGCCATATTCCTATCCGTGTGGATGAGCTTCCTGTTGATATGTTAAGCGCCAGCGGCCACAAGTTTAACGGCCCCAAGGGAATTGGATTTTTATATATCCGAAAAGGGATAAAGACCAAATCCTTTATCCATGGCGGAGCCCAGGAGAGGAAACGCCGGGCCGGAACCGAAAACCTGCCGGGCATTGTGGGAATCGGAAAGGCGGCGGAGATGGCGGAAGAAACCCTGAAGGAGAGACAGGAAAAAGAAACAGGCCTGCGGGACTACCTGATAGATCGCATTATGGAGGAAGTGCCTTATGTAAGGCTTAACGGAGACCGAATTAACCGTCTGCCTAATAATGTGAATCTGGCTTTTCAGTTTATAGAAGGGGAATCCCTGCTGATTATGCTGGATATGGCAGGAATTTGCGGTTCCAGCGGGTCTGCCTGTACTTCCGGCTCCCTGGATCCGTCCCATGTGCTTCTTGCCATAGGACTGCCTCACGAGATTGCCCACGGATCTCTGCGGCTGACCTTGTCAGAGGAAAACACCATGGAAGAAATGGACTATGTGGTTGAAAAAATAAAAGATATTGTAAAACGGCTGCGGGATATGTCCCCATTGTACGAGGATTATATAAAAAAGCATTAGGAGGAAGGTTATGTATACAGAGAAAGTAATGGATCATTTTGAACATCCCAGGAATGTAGGAGAACTGGAAAACCCCAGCGGTATGGGAACCGTAGGAAATGCCAAATGCGGCGATATTATGCGGATTTATCTGGACATAGATGATAACCAAATTATCCGGGATGTAAAGTTTAAGACCTTTGGCTGCGGAGCGGCCGTTGCCACCAGCAGCATGGCTACAGAGCTGGTAAAGGGGAAATCCGTCCAGGAGGCCATGGAGGTAACCAACAAAGCGGTGTGCGAAGCCCTTGACGGATTGCCGCCAGTTAAGGTACACTGTTCTTTGCTGGCAGAGGAAGCCATCCGCGCGGCCCTTTGGGATTATGCGGAAAAAACAGGCGCTGTTATCCAGGGTTTAAAAAGACCGAAAAACGATATCAGCGAACATGAAGAGGAAGAAGAATATTAAAGCTATGGAAAGAACAAAAGTAGTGGTGGGACTGTCCGGAGGAGTTGACTCCTCTGTGGCAGCCTTGCTGTTAAAAGAGCAGGGCTATGAGGTCATAGGCGTGACTATGAAAACCTGGGATATCCGGGAGAACGAGGACGAAAGTCCTCAGGGACTTGCTCACGGAGACGGCATTATAGAGGATGCCAGACGGGTGGCAGAGTATCTGTCCATCCCTTTTTACGTTATGGATTTCAGGGAAGAGTTCCGGCGGCACGTAGTAGATTATTTTGCAGAAGAATACCTTCAGGGAAGAACTCCCAACCCCTGTGTAGTCTGCAACCGATATGTAAAGTGGGAGGCGCTGTTAAACCGGAGCAGAGAGTTTGGAGCGGATTTGGTGGCCACAGGGCATTATGCCCGTATAGAAAAGCTTGATAATGGCCGCTGCGCCGTCAGGACTTCTGTTACTGCAGCCAAGGATCAGACCTATGCTCTCTATAATCTGACCCAGGATCAGCTGTCCAGAACATTAATGCCTGTAGGCAGCTATCCCAAGGAAGAAATCCGCCGCATTGCCTGGGAGTCAGGCATACCGGTGGCGAAAAAGCCGGACAGCCAGGAGATTTGCTTTATCCCGGATCAGGATTATGCCGGGTTTATCAGACGTTATACGGGAAAAACTTCGGTTCCCGGCAGCTTTGTAGATAAAGAAGGACGGATTTTAGGGCAGCACAAGGGTATTATCCATTATACTGTGGGGCAGAGAAAGGGGCTGAACCTGGCCATGGGCCATCCGGTTTTTGTCACCGGGATCCGCCCGGAGTCCAATCAGGTTGTCATTGGAAACAACGAAGATGTATTTACAAATTCCCTCCTGTGTAGTAAGCTTAACTGGATGGCAATAGACGGCCTTCACGGTGGAGAGCTTCGGCTTTCTGCCAAGATACGTTATGCTCACAAAGGAGCAATGTGCACCATCCGGGAGGCAGGAAAAGATCAGGTAGAATGTATCTTTGATGAGCCGGTGCGGGCGGTAACGCCGGGACAGGCGGTGGTGTTTTACTTAGAGGATTGGATTGCAGGAGGAGGAATTATTTTATGAAGCAAAAAAACATGAAAGCAGCCGCCATTGCAGCGGCAGTCCTTTGGACCGGCCTGGCATTAAACGGCTGCGGCACGGTATACAAACCTATAGAAATCCCGGCAGCCAGCCAGGAGGCAGAGCCCACTGTTTCTGCCAGCCCCAAGGAAGTACTGGTTACCAGGGAGACAGCGGCGGCCGGCCAGACAGCAGGCGAGACGGTATACGTAACCGGAGATAAGGTGAATCTTCGCAGGGAAGGGGCATCGGACGCTCCGATAATCGGACGTGTTAATAAAGGAACCGCTGTGAAACGGGTGGAGGCAGGCAGTGAGTGGAGCCGGGTTGAATACCAAGGCCAGATTTGTTACATATCCAGCCAATTTCTTTCTGCTTCCCAGCCGGCTCAGGGGACAGGCGCCTCAGAGACTCAGGGGGCAAAAGACACTGACCAGAAATCTTCTGACAAGGGAGATGCCCAGGGAGCCAAAGATAACCAGGCCGGGGAAGTGGGCTTGAATCCAGAGTGGAAATACGCAGACTTTTCCAAGATTAATTCCGGCAAGGCTGTGCTTTATAAAGCAGAAAACAACCGTAAGAATATTGTAGTGTGCGTTAACGCCGGACACGGCACCAAGGGCGGAAGCAGCGTAAAGACCATGTGCCATCCTGACGGAACTCCCAAAGTAACCGGCGGCACCACCCAGGCGGGGGCAACCACTGCAGTGGCAGTTTCCGGAGGAATGCAGTTTTCAGACGGCACTGCGGAAAGCACCGTAACTCTGGCCATGGCCCTGAAATTAAAAGAAAAACTGCTGGCTTCCGGTTATGATGTGCTGATGATACGAGAGAGTGATGACGTCCAGTTGGACAATATTGCCCGCACGGTTATTGCCAATAATATGGCGGACTGCCATATTGCCCTTCACTGGGATTCTACTGCCAATGACAAAGGCGCATTTTATATGAGTGTTCCCGGCAATTCCTCTTATCGAAATATGGAGCCTGTAAAGTCTCACTGGCAGCAGCATAATGCGCTGGGGGAAAGCCTGGTATCAGGCCTGCGTCAGGCCGGAGTTAAAATTTTCTCCGGCGGATCCATGGAAATGGATTTAACACAGACTTCTTTTTCCACAATCCCGTCTATTGATATTGAGCTGGGAGATAAAGCTTCCGATCACTCGGATGCTGCTTTAGATACTCTGGCTGGAGGACTTTTGGCCGGAATAAACCAGTATTTCGGACAGCCGTAAATAAGGCAGGACGAAACCGGAATACCGGATTGAGATTAGGGAGCCAACGGTGAAAGAAAAAGAGAAAAACTACCTGAAAACCCATTGGAAAGCACTTATTATAAGCCTTCTGGCAGCTTTGCTGTTAGAAGGCTTTCTGGGCGTGAGAGGGGTTCGACATGGAAAAGGCGGGGAACCAATAGAGCTGTGGCCATCCGGTTTTTCCCATGCTGTAGGATATGAGATAGAGATGGAGGCGGGGGAAGACAAAGGAGATGCTCCGGCATCAGGAGCCGGCTGTTTTCAAAAGATTAGCGGAGATCCTCAAATCTATTTTCAGGATTTTCATGTTCCCTATGGGAGACTGCTTATAAAATTTGCGGAACCTGTCCGGGAGGAAATACAGGCCCAGATTTACAGTGTGGAGGCAGGGGCAGTCTGCTCCCAGACTCTGCTTATTAAGGCAGGAAGCAGCCAGGCGGAATTTGATCTGCTCTGCAGGGAATACGGACAACTCAGGCTGGATTTGGACGGAGACTTTGTGCTGGAGAAGGCAGAGGCCTTTCCGGCCGTTCCATGGGGAGAGATTGACCTTTCCGGCTGCTTGGTCAGGGGGAATCCGGTTCGGCTTTTGCTTTTCTGGATCTTGTTTTTTGCCTGCTGCCTGGCCTGGCCTGCCGCTCCTTTTAAGACAAAAGGAGCGGCAGGTTCCATTATGCAGCCTGCCCGCCAGGTTTATTTCGACCTGATCCGTACCATAGCGGCTTACTTTGCCGTGGCTTATCACGTGCTGAGCCTGGCCTTGTTAGACCTTCCGGCTTACAGCCTTTCCTGGAAAATTCTTTCACCTGCCGCCATTGTGCTGCTGACTTGCAATCCGCTGTTTTTAATGATCAGCGGGGCGCTTCTGATAAAGGACAAAAAAGAGACAGCCCTTTATTTTTTTAAAAAGAGATTGAGCAAGATAGCGGTTCCTCTGGCAGCATTTTACCTGCTTTATATGTTGGTTTTCTGGACAGGGGATCTGACAATGGCCGAATGGATAAAACAGGCCTTATCAGCAATCTTAAGGGGCTCCTCCAGGATTGCCCCCCATTTCTGGCTTGCATATGCTTTGATAGTTATTTACTTTTTTGTGCCTGCTTTGCGAAAGTATGCAGGAAGACTTGGAGAAAAAGAAGAGAAGGGGCTGTTTTGTATGACAGCGCTTCTTCTGACAGCCGCTGCAGTTATCAAAAGCCAGGGAACAGGAGGAAGCATTTGGTTTAACTGGATTTTGTGGTTGGGGATTTTTGTGTCCGGCTATCTGGTAAACCGGCCGTGGATGCGCCGTTATGACCGCTGGCTGGGGCTCTTTGGAATCCTGTGCGGCGCGGTATCTCTGTGGATAATGATGACCAGAAGCGATTATCCGGGGATTATTTTTAACGGTTCTATTTTAAGTGTTGGAATTGCCTGGGCATTTTTTGTCCTGGCGCTGTCAATGGAAAAAACAGTTGCCCGGGCGGCAGGAATCCTGTCCTTCCTGGGAAGGCACAGCTTTAGCGTACTTCTGATCCACTGGCTGGTGCTGTACCGGATTGTGGTGCCGGGAGTGATTCCGGGACTGCTTTCCCGCGGCATGAAAGCGCGCCTTTTGGGGGGCTTTTTCGTCACCAGCATCCTGTCGCTGGCGGCGGCTCTGATATTTGATCTGCTTTTGGAGCCGGGGGTAAAAAAGTTGCTTTCTCATGTCATATTCCGCAAAAATCCGGCATAGAATGGTGTTAAGGATGGCAGAATGCTGTCTAAGATAACAGGAAGAGGTGGAACAGGAACATGGCAGAACGGATCAGAAGAACTCAGAAGGAGATTTTGAGAGATAAGCTGGTTAAAATTGACGGGGAGATCGATAAGGCTTCCGCTACTCTGAAACGTCTGAAAAATGAACGAAGCCAGCATGAGAAAGAGCTGAATGATTTGGAAATGGGAGAGGTGGTGGAGCTGATACGAAGCAGCAACATTACCACACAGGAACTTCAGAATTTAGTAGCAGATCATGTGAGACGAAAAAAATAAAAATTCTACTACCCAAACAGGCCTTTTTCGTGTATAATACAACCGTTGGCATCTAATATGCCGCTGTGGAGACGTAGCGAAGAGGCCGTAACGCGGCGCACTCGAAATGCGCTTGCCGGTTCATCCCGGCACGTGGGTTCGAATCCCACCGTCTCCGTTAAATCGCGAAAGGATTCCTGGCGATAAGAGAGAAAAGATTTGTAAACAATAAGGCGGTATAGCCCTGGTTATAAGGGCTGTACCGTCTTTTATATTGTAGGCTTTAGCCTGTTTCGGACATATTTCAAAGTTTGGGATATGTTTGTGATGTTTTGCAGGGCGGATTCTTATATCCGGGAGTTTGAACTGGAGTATGCTTTCAGGCAGAACCGGGTCAGAAATTTTGCGAATCTGTTTCATCTTTTGAGTAAGGAGATTTGAATGAAAAGCCTCTCCTGGATATTGAAATTCGGGGGCGGTTTTTTGGTATTGGTGAAAAACCGCACGATTTTGTTGATATTACCGTCCGATATGTGTATAATTATAATAGACAGAAAAAATTGGAGGTGATTTTGTGTCTATTACAGCAACAGAATTAAAGATGAATTTGGGAAAATATCTTCTTATGGCAGAAAAAGAAGATATTTATATTACACGGAATGGGAAAATAGTGGCGAAACTTTCTAATCCTTACCAGGACCGTGTGGATGTGGCGAAATCCTTATTTGGGATTATTCCTGATGAAATGACATTAGAGGAAGCCCGTGAGGAAAGGCTGGGGAAAATATGAGGGCTTTGATTGATACCTGTATTATTATAGACGCATTGCAGTCCCGGCTTCCGTTTAAGGACAACGCACAGGAAATCTTTCTTCTTGCTGCTAACAGACAGTTTGAGGGATTTATCACGGCAAAGGCCTCTACGGATATTTATTATTTAACTCATAAATATCTCCACAGCGATAAGGAAACACGGAAGGTATTGAGTGGGCTGTATATGCTGTTTGAGCTGTTAGACACAGCAGGGATTGATTGCCGGAAAGCAATTTCTGCAGAAATTGCTGATTTTGAGGATGCGGTTATGGTTGAAACTGCGCTTCGTTGCGGAATGGATTGTATTATTACCAGGAATGTAAAAGACTACGAAAAGTCACAGATTGAGATATATCAGCCGAATGAATTTTTAGAATTTTTTCATCAGAGGGAAATAGAGTGATTAATTCTCTTAATATTCCACTTTTGGCAAGGACGGATGAGGAAGCAATAGAACTGAAGAAAAAATACTATATATAGAATATAAGACGTTGATAGCAACAATATATAGTGGCGACTCTCAAGCTTTAAAATACACTGGATTCAGGTGGCTCCCAAGCATTAGAATAATCAAAACGCCTTTGAGGGTGAAAAATAAAGGGGAAACAGCCAAGTAAAACCCAGGGAAGGCCAAAGGTTATTTTTGTATGGATTTGCTTTTTTAATTTGTAAAGATAAAGATGATGTTGTTGTAGAATATGAGTTGGATGATATATCCCAGCCGATTGGCATAGCACGATATGAACTTACCAAAGTGCTTAGGGATGAGTTTAAGAGTAGCTTGCCGACAATTGAAGAGACAGAAAATATATATTCTCCATTACTTGTAAATACTTTTATTTCGTTTGTAAATACCCTCAGTGGACAAGGGCACACACGCCTCAACCACCGTCTTTTAATTGGAGAAAGCTGGCCTTGTAAACCAGCTTTCGGCGGCTGCATCTGATTTCTGTCTGCCTTTTTCGCTAAGGGTATTGAATATAAATTTTTGAAACAGTATTTTCCACACCATTGATTTGCAATCTGACGTAAACTTTTCCGTTCTCAAATTCATTCAAAGGATATTCCAAGGGCTCGGAAAGATTTGTAACATCAATAGATTTTGCTATATCTCCCTGTACCAGCCACAAGACAAGCGTTGCCCCGTCTGGTATTGTGCCGCAGGAAATATCAGCGTAGAGCAACTGAGCGTCTGCGTCCACAATCGTCATATCCTGTTCTTTCACAAATCCTTCACTGGCACTTCTAAAATCCAGCTTCCAAATATCATCCAGATAAGAGTTATAATTCATACTAATTGTACCTAAATTCCATACTCGCTGGTTAGAGGCAACGTTTGTGTTGATACCGTTTCCGGTGGCGGCACTGACGATAAAGCTTGTCAGGCATACCAGCATAAGTACCATACTTACAATTCCGGCAGCAATTAGTTTTAAGTGGTGCGTTCCTTGCTTTACCATAACACGATTATCCTCCTTTTCGATATGTGTTCCACATTCTTCACAATATTTTGCCTTTATTGAAATTCGTTGTCCGCAAGCCGGGCATGTTGCCTGGATTCCTGAACGGCGCAGAAAGTAAACCAGCAATCCGATAAAGGGTGTGGCTGCAAAAACTATAATCGCCCATAGCACCGGGTCGTCGTCTCGCCTTTTACAGTCCTGATATACCCATGCCGCAAAAAAAGCAGAGGTGCATAGCGCAAAAATGATAAAGCAAAGAAGCAGAACGGGAAGCAGCCTGGAAAGACCGATGAAACCATCACTTTTCAGAAAATATAGACCAAACCGTAAAAAAATTAGCAATACAACACACCTCTTTTCTTAATGTGGATTGTGATTTCCTCTTTTATGTTTGCTCTTTTTACTCCCAATATGGTAAGCAATATACCAGCCGCACCGACATAAAAGCAAATACCAGCGGCAAGGTAAGATAAATAAATATTTTCAATCATTATTAAAGCTAAAAGAGCCAACAAAGAAAACGTTATCAAATTCAAAACCATCGGCAAATACCAGAGTGATATGTTATGCATAGCAGGCTGTTTCCGCAGGACGGCTTCTTGCTGATACAGAGCCGTTTTAAGCTTATTATTCAGTTCCGGGGCCGGAACGTCTGGCATTTTCATAGAAGCAAGGATAATTTCTTCTATTTCCATGTTAGAACGATTATCTCTCATAACCAGCATCCTCCAATCTTTTTTTAATTAAGATTCTTCCTTTGAACAATCGACTTTTCACGGTGCCAGGCGGTTTCTTTATAATAGCCGCTATCTGCTCTATGGGACAATCGGAAAGGTAAAATAATATCAGTGGCACCTGGAACTTTTCCGGGAGAGTTTGAATGATTTGACGGACTTCTGCAATCAGTTCTTTTTGAAGATAACCTTCTTCAATATTTTCTTCAGAATGTAGTACTGCTTCTGCTTCATCATCAAATTTGCCGCAAGGAGCAATTGTGTTTCGGCGTGCTTGCTTTCTTCTGTCGCTTTTCCAAAGATTATGAGCCAAAGAGAAAAACAAGGCTTTCGGGTTTTTCTCCCAGTCAAGAGTCCATTCTGTTTCCAAGGCTTTTAGGAAGGTTTGCTGATATAAATCCTCGGCATCCGCCTTGTCTGCACAGAGTTTCAGGCAAAATCTATATATATCTGTACCGAAATCATCAATACATTTTTCTATTTCTCTTGCATCCACTGTTTCACCTCCTCTGTCTGTTCACCCTATATTCGCCATGACTTTGTATGCGGTTCATTTTCTTAAAAAAACAGGCTGCGGAATCCTTTCCATTCCTCATTCTATCATTTACAAAATATGTAAAACGCAAGCCGCTTTACAAGTATCAGCCCATATTACTAAAAAATGAAGATATTTTACAAGACTTTTGAAAATCTTTGATTTACAATGTTTTTTGGCAAGGAGGGCATTTGAATGAAAAAAGAAATCAGAACCGTTGTTTATGATGAATCATTGCGGATCGAAGCCTATCGCTTTGAGGGAATCGTTCAACCGTTTCCCAACCATTTCCATGAGCATTATGTAGTTGGTTTTGTGGAGAACGGTGAACGATGTCTGTCTTGCAGAAACACAGACTACACGATTGGACAGGGAAGTGTTGTTTTGTTTAATCCGGGCGACAACCATGCCTGCAAACAGTCTGATAATGGTACATTGAACTACCGTGGCTTTAATATCAGCAAAGAAACTATGCTTGATTTGGCAGAAGAAGTGACAGGGAAACGGGAACTTCCGGGATTTTCAGAGAATGTGATTTGTGATGATGAAGTAATCTGCTATCTGCGCCCACTGCATGAAATGGTGATGGACGGAAACAGAGACTTTGGGAAAGAAGAAAACTTGTTGTTTCTGTTGTCCAGTTTAATTCAAAATTACAGCCAGCCTTTTGAAAGCTGTATTCCAGAGTGCAGCCAGGAAATTGAAAAAGCCTGTATGTTTATGGATCAGCACTTTACCGAGCATATTTATTTAGACCAGATTTGCCGCCAGACAGGACTAAGCAAGTCAACGCTTCTTAGGGCGTTTACAAAATCAAAGGGGATTACCCCATACCGTTATTTAGAAACAATCCGCATCAATGAAGCAAAGAAATTGTTGTCAAAGGGCGTATCTCCGCTTGACGCAGCAATAAGGACAGGCTTTTCCGATCAAAGCCATTTTACAAATTATTTTACCAGTTTTATCGGGCTTGCACCGGGAGTGTACCGTGAAATCTTTTTTGAAAAAAATAAGGACGGTGAATAATATGGTGTCAGAAAAACGAACAGGGCACTTGGCGGCTCTGCTTACAATTCTTATATGGGGAACTACTTTTATTTCCACAAAAATCTTGCTTACAGACTTTCAGCCTGTGGAGATCTTATTTTTCCGCTTTATTATGGGATATTTGGTTTTGCTGACAGCATATCCGCATCATATAAAGCGATTAGGTGGGAAACAGGAAATAACCTTTGCTGCTGCAGGCTTTTGTGGAGTATGTCTGTACTATTTGCTGGAAAATGTTTCATTGACTTATACAATGGCTTCTAATGTAGGTGTGATTATATCCGTAGCCCCGTTTATTACCGCAATATTGGCGCACCTGTTTATGAAGTCAGAAGAAAGATTGCAGATAAATTTTTTAATTGGCTTTATTGTTGCAATGACAGGAATCATATTGATTAGCTTTAACGGCTCACAGCTAAAATTAAATCCTGTTGGAGATATTTTAGCCTTTGCCGCCGCTTTTGTGTGGGCTTGCTATTCTATCTTGACAAAAAGGATAGGCAGTTTTGGGCTTCCTGTTATCCTTACAACACGCAGGACATTTTTTTATGGCATTTTATTTATGATACCGACACTATTCCTGTTTGACTTTCAGTTAGATATGCCTCGTTTTACGGATATGAAAAATCTGCTCAATATTTTGTATTTGGGAATCGGAGCATCTGCCCTCTGCTTTGTAACATGGAATTATGCTGTAAAAATATTAGGGGCAGTTAAAACAAGCATTTACATTTACATGGTTCCTGCCATAACCGTTATAACGTCTATGCTGGTTTTGAAAGAAAAGGTTACGTTTCTTTCTATAACAGGAACAATATTAGCTGTTGTGGGGCTGTTTCTTTCTGAATACAACAGGACAGGGAGCAAAGAAGATGAATGAACCAGCCGTTAGACCAGAAGAACAAACGATTAATTTCCTTTTTATTATCCGGCATGGAAAAGGGCGATTTACGGGGGGATTTGGAAATTATGCCTGCCATATTTAATTTTTGGGGTATGCTTTCCGGTATCATTTAGCTTGCCGCAAACAAAGAAGAATACTGTTGAAAACGCCTTTAAGGGAGAAAAATAAAGGGGAAACAGCCAAGTAAAACCAGGGAAAGCCAAAGGAATCAGATGCTTGTCACAGCCTTTTATTTATGTTATAATTTAAGTGTTATTTTTTTATGTGAGCAGTCCTATACAGCAATCCAAGACGCCCAGAAGAGCAGGTTCGGAAATTGCCGGGACATACATAGCATAATTTTGTGCGATGACAGCAAAGCATCTGCGGTTTTCTCCGCAATGTCTTTGCCACAGCGGAAAGGCAAGGTTACCATAATGAAAAAAGGTATGAACCAATCAACTTTGACAACGATTTTGAATATCGGATCCATAGGCACGCTGCTGTTTATGCTGCTGCTTTTGTTTGGCTACAGCGGGGTAAGCCGCCGTCTGGATAATGCCAACGAGAGCCGTTTTGATCTGACCTACAATGCCAACCGCTTTATGAACGGATCTTCTTATCTGACCAATGAGGTCCGGGCTTATGCCGCTACCGGAAGTCAAGAGCATTATGACAATTATTGGAATGAAGTCAACAACCTGAAAAATCGTGACGCCGGTGTGGCTGCCATGCAGGAAATCGGCATCACCTCCGAAGAACAGGCCATGATAGACGGTATGTACAGTCTCTCTAATGAGTTGGTTCCCCTGGAGGAACAGGCTATGGAGCAGGTTCAGGCAGGACGGCAGGACGAGGCCATTGAATACGTTTATGGCGCGGACTATAACAGCTCTATCACCAAAATCAACGCATTGAAAGAGCAATTTCTGGAGACTCTGAATACCAGAACCCTCCGGGAGGTGGAGATGCTTAACCGAACCAGCACCGTCATCCAGATCCTGATGGTACTGGCTCTGATTATGGTAGGAACGTTTCAGGTTATCAGCATGCGGGTGATCCGCAGGCGTATCCTGCGCCCTGTTATTGCCGTCCGGGATCAGATGGGAGAAATCTCCCAGGGTAACCTGTCGGCGGAATTTAGGTGGGAGGCTGACACTTCAGAAATCGGCACACTGGTAGCTTCTATCCATGAGACCAAGAACGAGCTGAAAAAGTACATCCATGACATCGACCAGAAGCTGGCGCAAATGGCCCAGGGAAATATGAATCTGGCCATCAGCGACGGTTATCGGGGAGAATTTTTGCCTATCCAGAATGCATTGCGTCAGATATTGGACGCCTTGAATAATGCTCTTCACCGCATCGATCAAACCGCACAGAAGGTTTCTGACGAGTCCCAGCGTATGGCCTCCGGCGCACAGATTCTTTCCGATGGCGCTGTCCAGCAGGCATCCGCTGTAGAAGAGCTTTCTGCCGGGATTCAGGATATTTCCGGACAGGTAGACCGCACCTCCGGAGATGCGGATATGGCGCGGAAATTTGCTCTGGATGCCGAGACTCAGCTGCAGGTATGCAGCGAGAAGATGGAGGCCCTGACAACGGCTATTTCCGACATTGCAGAATCCTCCCGTCAGATTAACGGAATTATCAAAACTATTGAGGATATTTCTTTCCAGACCAACATTCTGGCGCTGAACGCCTCCGTTGAAGCGGCCCGGGCCGGAAATGCCGGGAAGGGGTTTGCCGTGGTGGCAAACGAGGTTCAGCAGCTTGCAGCCAAGAGTGCCGAGTCTGCCAAGAACATTACGGATCTGATTAAGGACTCAGGGAAATTTGTTGAATACGGGACTTCCCTGTCCCAGGAAACCTCAGAGTCTCTTTTAAAGGTGGTTTCCAGCGCCAGGCAGTCGGCAGAGCTGGTGGATCAGATTGCAGAATCCGCTCAACAGCAAGCGGAAAGCCTGCGTCAGCTGACAGAGGGAATGGATAACATTTCCGCCGTGGTACAGACCAACGCTGCCACTGCGGAGGAATCGGCTTCTTCCGCCCAGGAGCTCCATCAGCATGCAGAGAAGCTGCAGGCCGCTGTCCGGCACTTCCAGCTCAGGCGGTGATTCCGGCCCTGTGACAAAGAGGGAAGAGGGCAAGGCAGAAAGCAGAGGAGTTTATGCTTACAAGAGAGCAGAACATATTTTTAGCAAAGAAAACTTTTGTAGAATTAGTATATAATACAGCGTATATTGAGGGCTGTAACGTTACATTTCCTCAGACTCAAACGATTATAGACGGCGCGGTGGTAAATGGTGTAACGGTAGACGATATTCAGACAGTTCTTAATTTACGTGATGCATGGAAATATTGCATAGATACAGTTGATCATGTGTTGAATCTGGAATATATCTGTAAAATAAATGAGTTTGTTTCCAGAAATGAAAGTCTCCAGTGGGGGGTATTACGAACCGGGAAAGTTGGAGTAGGTGATTTTATACCGTCAGTGCCAGTAAAGGAAGAGGTAATAAAAGAACTTGCTCAAATTACAGCCATAGAAGATCCAACAGAACGAGCCCTGTCATATTTTGCATACGCTTGCAAACAGCAGCTTTTTTGGGATGGGAATAAAAGGACATCCACAATCGTTGCAAGTAAGATTTTGATTGAATCAGGAAATGGAATTTTAACGATTGGAAAGATTTGGGCAGAGGAGTTTAATATTGCCTTGAATAATTGGTATTTGAAGGATGAACTGCAGCCGTTAAAAGATTGCTTAAGAAAGTGCATCAAAACTTTAGAGCTGTAAGGCGCTTGGAAACTTATTGTATTACAAAAAAGTAATCGCTTGGTTTTTTCAGACTGAGGACGATTACTTTTTTGTATTTTTCCCATTCTTATATCCTGGTTTATAGGGGGATTATTCCTCTGCTTTTTCCAATTTTTCCATCACCGCCAATGACGGCTCAAAGAAAATGGTAAAATTTTTCCAGTTGACAGAAGAGCCGTACTTTTCCCGGTAGCAGTCCAGGGCTTCCAGAAGGAATTCCTCGGAAACATCCAAAAATTCGGCCAGGTCATTTAAGTTTTGGCAGTGGTGCTGGTGGCCGCGGACAATACCGGAAAGTCCAACCCGGTTGTTGTAGGCCCACAGCCGGGCCTGACGTTCCTGCCTGCGGGCTGCGGAGGTACTTTGATCCAGAATTTCCCCCACAGAGGTAAAATAATGTCCCAATTCTTCGGCTAATACATCGGCTTTCCTCGCCAGAGTAGGAATGTCCTGGCGGATGGCAATGCGGGTTCCCTTAATACGTCCGTCATGCAAAGCCAGAGGTTTTTCTTTTACAATCAAGCCGGCTTCATCTGCTGCAATTAGCAATTCTTCGTAATTCAAACAATATCACCTCATCTTAAAAATCAGGAGAATCCATAATATCCTCATCCTGCTGTAAAAGCTCTTCTGTAAAAGCACTGCCAGGAATGTCCGTGCGGACGTGAGCAGCGTCCACAGCCAGATAAGACCGGTCAGGAGCCGGAAAGGCTGTGAGTTTGGAGGATTCCTTTTTCACTGGCTTTCTCTTATGCTCTTCATCTGCCAGGTCGTTTAGCCGAAAACGCACAAAAGAGTCAATTTCCCTGGTGAGGGAATGGTATTCCTGGGAAGAGATTTGATAATCCGTCTTATCTGCGGTCAGAAGGGTATAAAACAGGGGCTCTCCTTCGGGACCTGCAGGGCCGGGATTGCCGTAATAGCCCAGCTGGAATCCCTGACGCTTAAAAAGGTTCTGAAATAACAGGTATTCCCTGTCTGTTTCCCCGTCCGGATCCGCCCAACCCATTAACTCCTGGGAGGTAGCGCCCAATGCCCGGGCAAACAGTTCAATTTTGGATTGCTGTAAATCCACCTGCCCCTTCTCTATCTTTGCAATAGAAGAGCGGTCCGTATAACCGGTAAGCTTTGCCAGAGAGTCCTGGGACATGCCCTTTTCCTCCCGTAAACGTTTAATATTCTTGTACAATTCCAACATATCAGCATCACCTTTCCTTAGCCCCGGTGGATAGAGAGGCATATGTCCCCGCCCACTAAGGGCAGCTTTCCTGACAGAAGCCTGCCTTCTGCTCCGGAAAATTTATTTGCCTGTAGGTTCACAAAAGATCATACCATAAATGTGAAAATAAATCAACAATATCGGAAAGAGAAGTTGACAGAAATTCACTTTCATGATAAAGTGAATTAAAATCACAATAGTGCAATATATGAGATAAATAGTGATTTATATTCAACTGAGAAAAAGCAGGAGAAGAGGGAGGAGAAACATTATGGGAAATATTAAAATAACAAGAAAGCTATTAGACAACTACAAGAAATTAAAGAAGGAGATTCCGGTTTTGGAGATGGAGCTGGATCAGATGGAGGAGGGGGACGCCGGATTTGGCTTTAGCACCATACTGGATTACCGTACCGGGGAAGGACGCCCTCAGAATGTAGTAGGGTTTGACTGGCCTCTCTATGAATGTAGGATGAAAGCCCTGGAAGAGAAGAAGGCCCAGGCAGAAGCTGTGGAGAAATGGATCCAGGAGATTGAGGACGGGCAGACCCGGTGTGTATTTTCTATGTTTTACATTAACGGAATGTCCTGGCTGAAGATTTCCGACAAGGTGAAAGCTACCGGAGATCACCGGGAGGATTATCCCAGGATCTGTATCCGGGACGCCTATTTGAAAAAAGTTGGAATGAAATAAAAGTTTTTCGTTCATTTCGGCCGTTTCGCTTTACAATAAAAATCGAAGCAAAGGGATGAAGGACAGAACATCCCGCCGGGCATCCTGCCTTTTGGCGCCAAAGGCAGAAAAGAACGGAAGCTTACAAAATCAAGCAGAAGGAGGTTCAATATGTATAACCAGCTTATGGACGCAGCGGTAAGCCGCCTGGGGGAATTGTTCCCCGGCTATCCTGTCTATATGGGGAACTTGCCTCAGGAACCGGAAAGGCCCTGCTTTTTCCTGGAGCTTAAAGAGGCATCCGAAAAAACTATGACAGGCAAACGGGCTATTCGGAAGATTAAATTTTCTATCCGATACATAGCAGGGGAGAGCCAACAGCTCCATAAGGAACAGAACCAGACAGCGGAGATGCTGATGGATGGTATGGAGTGGATCCGGATGCCGGACGGCCTTTTGGTACGGGGAACCGACCGGAAGCATCAGCTTACAGACGGAATTCTGGATTTCTCAGTAATCTACAGCTTGTCCGTCTATAAAGAAAAAGAACAGGAAGAACCTATGGAAAATTTAGAAATAACGAAAGGATTGGTGAAAACATGTTAGGAGGAGGAACATTTACAAAGCAGGATAAGGTGCTGCCCGGTTCCTATATTAATTTTGTATCTTTGGCAAAGGCGGCTTCTATGCTGTCAGAGAGAGGGTATGCAGCCCTTCCCATGGTAATGGACTGGGGGATTTCCCGGGAAGTATTTGCCGTTGGCGGGGAATATCTGGAAGAGGACTGTAAAAAGATTTTCGGATATGAGTATAAAGATGAAAGGATGAAGGGGATTCGGGATATTTTCCGGAATGTAAAAACTCTTTACGTCTACCGCTTAAACCAGGGAGAAGCGGCGGAAAACCTTATGGCCACAGCCCGGTACAGCGGAGTCCGGGGCAATGACATTACCCTGACAGTGGCAAAAGACGGGGAATTGTTTGTAGTTACCACCTATTTGGCAGGAAAGGAAACCGACAGCCAGACCGTGGCAGGGGCAGGAGACCTTCTGGATAATGATTACGTTATCTTTAAAAAGGACGGAGAATTAAAGGAGACAGTGGGGCTTCCCCTTACAGGAGGAACCAACGGCGACGCGCCGGGGATAAAGGAGTATCAGGATTTTCTGGATGCATCCGAGAGCCTGTCCTTTAACGCTTTGGGCTGCCTGTCTGATGAGGAGGAGATCAAAGATCTGTTTATTCAGCACACCAGAAGGATGAGGGATGAGATGGGAGCTAAGTTCCAGACCGTTTTATATCAGGCATCCCAGGCTGATTATGAGGGAATCGTATCAGTGGAAAATGCTCCGGCAGAGGCGAATGCCTTAGGAAGAGCTGCGGGAGAGCAGGAAGAACCGGCGGCGGAAGCCTGGTCCATGGTATACTGGGTTACCGGAGCTATTGCCGGATGCGGCGTAAACGCATCCAATACCAACAAGACCTATGACGGGGAATTTAATGTGAATATTGTCTACACCCAGCGTCAGTTAAAGGAAGCCCTTCTTTCCGGCAAATTTATGTTCCACAAGGTGGGAGATGAGGTTCGGGTTTTAGAGGATATTAATACCCTGATAACCTATACGGAAGAGAAAAACCGGGACTTTGCAAGCAACCAGACTGTCCGGGTTCTGGATCAGATTGGAAACGATGTGGCAGTGCTCTTTAATAATAAATATCTGGGCAAGATCCCCAATGACGAGGCCGGAAGAATCAGCTTCTGGAATGATCTGGTAACATATTTTAACGACTTAAGCCGCCTGAGAGCCATTGAAGGTTTTGAGGCAAAGGACGTAATCGTAACCAAGGGGGAGGGCAAAAAGAGCGTTGTGGTAAACTGCCCCGTTACCCCGGTAAACGCTATGGCCCAGTTGTATATGACGGTGATTGTACAGTAGAAGAAGAGGAGGAAATGCCATGAGCAGAAGACAGACTATGAACGCCCGCGACTCTATCAGTGCGGCAGAAGCAGAGTGTTATGTAACTATCGGAAATGACAGGATTTATCTGATGCAGGTCATTAACCTGGAAGCATCTGTAGAAAAAACCAAGACCGAGGTTCCCATTATGGGAAGAACCGGAAAAGGGAATAAAGCCACCGGATGGAAGGGAACCGGATCCGCTACTATCCATTACAATACCAGCGTATTCCGCAAGCTGCTGTACCAGTATAAGGAAACCGGAGAGGATATTTACTTTGACATCCAGATTACCAACGAGGATCCCACCTCCCATGTGGGCAGGCAGACGGTTATCTTAAAGGACTGCAATCTGGACGGAGGCATTATCGCCAAGATGGATGCAGACGCAGAGTATCTGGACGAGGAATTTGACTTTACCTTTGAGGATTGGGAGATGCCTGAGGAATTTGCCATGCTGGAAGGGATGCAGTAGGAAGGAGAGGAGGAAGAGATGGGAGATTTAAGCAGATTTTTAAAGAAGAATAAGGTGGTGAAACCCAATCTTAAAATTGCGGCTAGTCGTTCTTTGGTAGATGAGAAAGGGGCACCTTTGATTTGGGAGATCCGTTCACTAACAACAAAGGAAGACAACACTTTGCGCGATGAATGTACAGTGGACATTCCGGTAACAGGAAAGCCAGGAGCGTTCAGGCCAAAGTTTTATTCCAACCGGTATCTGGCAAAAGTAGCAGCCGCCTGTGTGGTTTATCCCAATCTGAATGACAAAGAGCTTCAGGACTCTTATGGAGTTATGGGTTCTGATAAATTGATTCAGGAAATGCTTGATGATCCGGGTGAATATAACGAATTTATGAACCGGATACAGGCCCATAATGGATTTGACCAGACCTTTCAGGAAAAGGCGGAAGAAGCAAAAAACTAATTGAGGGAGGCGATATGGAGGCAAATATAGCCTACTATTGCCTCCATAAGCTTCATAAATGGCCCCATGAGTTTTTAGAATTGGATATTCAGGAAAGGGCATATGTAGTGGCAGCGGTAGAGATGAAATTGGAAAAAGACCGGAAAGAAGCAAAATGGCTTAGAAGATCCAAAAAGAAGTAGAAAGTAGAGGGGGGATATGATATAATATGAACACTTGACGAGGTATTTCACAAGTTTAGTGTTCATGGTACAATGTAAAAAACAGACAAAGGGAAGGCAGGTTATTATGAAAATTATAAAAGGGATTTTTGTAGTGATTTTTATTATTTTAGGAGTTATGTTTTATAGTGTGAGTGTTGTTCCTGGGGGCATTGTCTGCTGGGCATTTGCCGCTGTCACATTCTTTTTTATGCCTACAAAGTCACCTAAAAAGAAGAGGGAAGAATACTTAAAGACCATTAATGCAATAGAGATATTTACAGGTACTCACATTGCAGGCCTTCCTATTGGCGAGACAACGGCTACAATCACCTTTTTTAAAGATCAGATTACAATTGAAGGCGGCGGCGCAAAGTTTAACATTGACATTAACAGATTGCGGGATGTGATGGTAAAACAGGATTCTGAGATCCGGGTGGAGTTAAAAAACAGTTTAGTAGGAGGCGCAGTGGGAGGATTTTTGTTCGGTCCGGCGGGCGCTATCATTGGCAGCAGAACATCAAAGAAGAACCTGGAAGTTACCATGTATTTTATTATCAATTATATAAATAAATCGGGAGCAATGGAGTCTATATGCTTCGATATGGGAACATATAAAAATGGAGGCGGAAATTTAATTGCGTTAGCGGAGAGTGATGCTAAGCAAAGATTGAAAAAAGTAAAAGCATTGATTCCTGTGCAGAATTATGAGGTCGATTTATAAATTGATTAACTGCAAAGTATCCAGAATTTAAAAGAGGAAGTAACCATGGGAATCTTTGGGAAGGAAACTAAGGAAATTGAAGCCAGAGCAATGTATTACGAAGGAGGAACCCCAGATTTTATATTAGATCATGCCCCCAAAAAAGCATATGGACTTTTGAGGGACTTCCACTGATAGTATAAAAATGATGAAAATACAAGAGAAACTATTAGAGAATAAAAAAACTGTGAGCCATGAGTTATAAGTATTTCGGCATCTGGAATATTCCGGATGCCTTTTTTAAAAGGAAGAATAAATCAAAGGGGATGTCGTAAAAGAAAGCGACATCCTTTTATATGCCAAAAAATCAGGGCGAGAAAGGAGGAAACGTATGTCAGAAATCAGCGTATCAATTGAGATGCAGGCTCAGATAACCCCGGCATTACAGTCTATAGCATCTGCTATAGAAACAATGTACCATAATTTTGCTAACGTGCAAAATTCTATAGATGCTGCTTTAAGTGCCTCTAATACCGGATCAGCATCATGGGATTTGGTTACCCAACCCGTATTTATGAGTAGCGGAGAAACACGATTTGCCCAGGAATATCAAGCAGCAAATGAGATGGCCCAGAGATTATATCAAAAGCAACAGATAATTTCTGCACAGGCAAGACAGATGAGAGTAGTACCGCCAGGAATGTTAAATGAAATGGCGGCTACAGATAATAGACTTCAGGCATTGGCAATGAGAATTCAACAGATAGATAAAATACCTGTTAATTTGCGGACTGATAAGATGAATAATGATCTGGAAGAGATGAGAAGTCAATTGGTTCAGGCGGTGGAAATTCAAAAAGAGTTAAACAATGCTTTGGAGCGCATGGATATCAGCGAAGCCAATAGAGCTTACCGCCAGCTAAATTCAATTGCACAGACGACGGAGCAAAGCATCCGGGATAATTTTATGGCACAAAGCCAATTTAATGAAACAATACAAGCAGGAAAAAACAATGCCAGCCGCCTAGGGAGTTTTATAAAACGTTACGCCGACAATATTCTTAATATAGCAAATGCAGAAAAGACCCTAGGGCTTGCCGATACGATAATGCAGACAACAGCGAGAGTGGATTTAATGAATCAGCAATTTGGCGAATCTGGGAATCTCCTGCAAAGGATTTATGAATCCGCACAGCGATCCAGAGGGGCATATCAAGCAACTGTAGATACTGTGACTAGCCTGGGAACTCAGACACAAGGAGTATTTAGTAATACCAACGAAATAATCGCTTTTACAGAACAGTTGAATAAATCTTTTGCAATTGCGGGAACCAGCGCTCAAGGAATTGATACAGTTATGCTTCAAATTACAGAAGCTATGGCAGCTGGGGGATTACAAGGGGAGCAGTTGAATACAGTATTGGAAAATGCTCAGCCAATAGTAAAAAATATTGCAGATTATATGGGAGTTCCTATAGAACAGATAAAAAATTTGGCCTCAGAAGGAGCTATAACGGCAGAGGTAATTAAAAATGCCATGTTTCAAGCGGCTGATGAAACAGAACAGAAATTTAGTCAAACGCCAATAACCTTTGGCCAGGCAGCAAATAATGCGAAAAATCAATTATTTATGGCATTTCAACCGGCTTTACAGCAGTTAAGCGCTATGCTCCAGACAGAAAGTTTTGGTAATTTGATTAACAGCGGGGGATTATTAATGCAAAACATGGCTTCCATGGCAACACAGGCGTTAATGGCTATGGGACAGGCTATTATGTTTGTACAAGAAAATTTTTGGTGGCTGCTTCCTGCTATTGGTGGAGTGGTAGCAGCTGTAGTAGCATACCAAGGTGCACTTGCAGCATATAATATTGTTCGAACCATAGGAAATACTTTAGATGGAATTGCAGCGATTCAGTCCGCTGCTCATGCCATGGCAACACAAGGACAAGCAACGGCAACATTCAGCGCAACAGCGGCTCAACACGGCTTCAATCTGGCATTATTAACGTGTCCGTTAACATGGATTGTACTTCTTATTATAGCTGTCATAGTTGCTATCATAGCCTGGATTAATCATATAGGAGGCTTAAAGATAGCCTGGCTGGTTTGCGTTGATGCAGTGATGACAAAAGCAGAAAGTCTTCAACTCGCTTTTATGTCTGTAGGTATGCATATTCAAAATGCAATTGATATGATGCAGTACACATTTGCTTCATTTACAGTAGGAGTTTTAAACTTTCTTGGAAATTTAAAAGTACAAGGTTTAAGCATTTTGCAGGAGTTCGTGAATGGAGCAATTGACAGAATTAACAGTTTTATTTCAACTGTTAATAGTATTACCGGAACGTCAATTGAAATGATTGCCCATGTGGAATTTGCATCAGGCGCAGCTATAGAAGAACAAGCTAAACAGGCGCAGCGGGAAGCAGACTTGGCGGCTTTGAAAGAACAAAATGCCGCTGCCAGGCTGGCGCGCCAAACGGAATATGAAATGAAGAAAAGGGCTGTAGAAGAGGCAAGAGCACAGAGAGAGGCAGCAATCGAAGCAGCAAAAGCAGAGAGAGAAGAGGAGAAAAAAGCTGAGGATGATACATATCCAAACGGTTATTCGCCGGAGTCAGTCCCTTATGAGGAACTTCCACCGAATCTTTCTACTATAGGAGATAACACCGGGGCCACCGCCGGCAACACTGCCGCCATGGCCGACTCTATGACCATGCTTGACGAAGACTTAGAATACCTGCGGGATCTGGCGGAACAGGAGGTCATCAACCGGTTTACCACGGCTGAGCTGACCGTCAACATGGGAGGAATTACCAACCAGGTCAACTCCAACATGGATTTAGACGGAATCGGCAATTACTTAGAGGGAATTATTTTTGAACGGCTGGAAACAGCAGCGGAAGGAGTGTATTAATATGCCATACGAAATTTATTTAGGGGGCTTACGCCTCCCCATTCCTCCATCCAAAATCCAGATGAAGGTAAAAGGCCAGAATAAGACCATGAATCTGATAAACGGGGAAGAAATCAATATCCTGAATCCGGCCGGACTTACGGAGATAACCCTGGATGCGCTGCTTCCTATCCGCAGGTATCCCTTTGCCAGTTATGAAGACGGTTTTGAACCGCCGGAATACTTCTTAGACGCTTTTGAGCAGATGAAAAATGAAAAAACTCCCATACAGTTTATTGTCATACGGGAAGGGCCTGGACGCTCTTCCTTTTTTGATACCAATCAAAAGGTATCCCTGGAAGATTATGACATTACGGAAGATGCAGAGGAGGGAGGGGATATTACGGTGTCCCTGTCTTTAAAGGTTTACCAGGATTATGGGATTGCGGTTATTCCTCTTCCGCAGGAACCGGGAGAGGAGATTACGGCGGCTCCCACGGAGGAACGATCTGCTGAGACGGCCCCGTCCCCCAAGGTATACACGGTAGTCCGTGGAGACTGTCTGTGGGCCATTGCGAAAAGAATACTGGGAAACGGAAGCCGTTGGAGAGAGATCTATGGATTAAATCAGGATAAAATCAAAAATCCAAATCTGATTTATCCCGGCCAGGTACTGGTTTTACCATAGGGGGAGAAGGATGTACGAACTATTTATAAGCGACGATAAGAATCTTTATACCCCGGTCACCACCGGCAGCGTTCAGCTGGACTGGGAACGGCAGGGGGTGCCGGGAAAGCTGACGTTTTCCTATCTGGCAGATGCCGGACTCCCTGTCCGGGAAGGAAGCCCTGTAGGGCTCAAAGTGGATGGGAAGGATGTGTTTTTCGGATATCTGTTTGAACGCCGGCATGGAAAGGACAGGATAGTGTCTGCCACTGCCTATGATCAACTTCGGTATCTGAAAAATAAAGATACCTACGAGTACAAAAATAAAACAGCCACTGAGGTTATCCAGATGGTAGCCGGGGATTTTCAGCTAAAGACAGGAGAATTAGAAGATACCAAGCTAAAAATTAAGGAGAGAAGGGAGCCCAACAAGACTTTGTTTGATGTAATCATAAATGCCCTGTATATTACCCTGCAAAAGGCAGGGGAAATGTATGTGCTCTATGATCAGTACGGTTTTCTGACTCTGAAAAATATCCAAAATATGAAGCTGGATCTTTTGATTTGCCATAGAACCGCTGAGGATTACGACTATTCTGTCAGCATTGACGGGGATACCTGCAACCAGATAAAGCTTTACCAGGAGGATAAGGAAGCGGGAAAACGCCGTATTTACCTGGCAAAGGACACGGGAAATACCAACCAATGGGGCGTTCTTCAATATTATGAGCAGGTAGAGGAAGGGGAAAACGGACAGGCAAAAGCCGACGCCCTGCTGGCCCTTTATAATCAGAAAACCAGAAAGCTGTCAGTGAAAAATGCTCTGGGGGATATCCGGGTCCGGCCCGGATGCCTTCTGCCGGTGCAGCTTGATTTGGGGGAAGAGCAGATCAATCATTACATGCTGATAGAAAAAGCCAGCCACCGGTTTGAAAACGGATTTCACACCATGGATTTGACTCTGAGGGGAGGCGGTTTTCTTGCGTGACTGGATGGACGGGATGGTGGCTCTGGCTATAAACGCCCTGGAAGAAAGGGGAATGGCAGACATTTTTTACGGAACCGTAACCAGTGCTTCCCCTTTACAGATAACGGTGGAAGAGCTGAAGGGAAGCTTAAGCGCCTCCCAGCTTCGGGTGGCGGGACACTTGACGGATTACCAGACAGAAATGCTGGTGGAGGGAAAGCGGCAGAAGGTAACGGTATACAATCATCTGAATGCAGGGGAGAAGGTATTGCTGTTTCAGCGCCGGGGGGCCCAGCAGTATGTGGTGTTAGATCGATACTCTTAAATGTGAGATTTTCGAAAAGAGAAAGACAAGAAGGAGGGAGACAGGATGACACCAAATGTGAGAATGGATCTGCGGGACGGATTTACCATAGAATCCGTCCCGTCTAAAACCTACCGGCTTATTAGCGGCGGGGAGAAGACAGGGCGGATACAGGGTAAGACAGACGGACTTGACGCGCTGCGCCAAACCATTTACTGCATTTTAAATACAGAACGTTACCGGTATCCGATCTATAGCTGGAATTACGGCGTGGAGCTGGAGGGCCTTTTTGGAAGGCCTGTTTCTTATGTCAAATCCGAGCTGAAGCGGGTTATCAGGGAGGCGCTTTTGCAGGATGACCGGATTGACAAGGTGGATGGATTTGTTTTTGAAGAGCAGGGAAAACGGCTGTCTGTTACTTTTCAGGTACATTCCCGCCAGGGGATTTTAGAAATAAAAAAGGAGGTGATGACGTAAATGTTTGAAAATCGGACCTATGAAACTATTTTAAACCGGATGCTTTCCCGGGTAAAGGCCCAGTGCGGCCAGATCGACACCCGGGAGGGCTCTATTATTTATGATGCTCTGGCTCCGGCGGCGGTAGAGCTTCAGAACCTTTATATTGAACTGGACTGGATGCTTGATCAGTCTTTTGCCGATACCCAGGACAGAGAATATTTAATCTGCCGGTGCCGGGAACGGGGCATTGTCCCCAAGAAGGCCTCCAGAGCAGTTTTAAAAGGGGAATTTAACCAGGATATTCCTTTGGGAAGCCGTTTCTCCCTGGATTTACTAAACTATACTGCGGTAAAACGGCTGGGAGAAGGGATTTATCAGATGGAATGCGAGACAGAAGGAGAAGCAGGGAATCAGTCCTTTGGAACCCTCCTGCCTATTGACTATATCCGGGGGCTTACAAAGGCAGAGCTGACAGAGCTTCTGATTCCGGGGGAAGAGGAAGAAGAGACCGAACATTTAAGGCAGCGGTATTTTAACAGCCTGACTTCCCAGGCCTTTGGAGGAAACATAGCGGACTACAAGGAGAAGGTCAACGGTATCCGCGGGGTGGGCGGCGTAAAGGTATTTCCTGTCTGGAACGGGGGAGGAACCGTGAAGCTGGTGATTATAACCCCTCAGCACCGTTCTCCTACGGAGGAGCTGCTGAAGCAGGTGAAAGAATACATTGATCCGGAGGAACACACCGGGGAAGGCTACGGCCTGGCCCCTGTAGGCCATCAGGTCACGGTGGAAGGGGCAGAGGAGGTAAAAGTAGATGTGGAAACCAGACTGCTTTTTCAAAATGGCTGGAGCCTGGAAAGATGCCTTTCTGATATCCTTTCCGCAATAGACGGATATTTGCAGGAGCTTAACGGGCATTGGGAGGACAGTGAAACTACCATAGTCCGGGTGTCTCAAATCGAAAGCCGGATCCTGGATACAGAAGGGATTTTGGATGTATCGGACACCAGACTGTGCGGAGGAAGCGGAAATTATCCTCTTCCTTCAAATGCCATTGCAGTAAGGGGGGAGTTTTATGCCCAGGAAAGTTGATTTGTTAAGCTATCTGCCGCCAGTGGTAGGAAATACCCTGGAATTGGGCCAGATTGCCCAGGCGGAAGAACCGGAGCTCAACCTTCTGTATGAGGAGGCGGCCCAGGCGCTTTCCGACAACTTTATCTTAACTGCCGGAATAAACGGAATGAAACGGTACGAAAGGCTTTTGGGAATTAAGCCGGAAGCAGGGGCAAGCCTGGAAGAACGCCGGGTTCAGGTGCAAATTGCCTGGAACCAGCAGCTGCCATACACCTTGAAAAGGCTTACAGAACAGCTTACCAGCTGGGTGGGGGAGAATGGGTATGAACTGGATGCTTCCAGGTTCCGGGAATACATCCTGGATATCATGATGTTTGAGCAGCCCCTTCGGGTTCTTCATTATGTAAAAAATATGGTAAGGCAGATAATACCGGCTAATTTGGCGCTTTCTTACCAGGGAGTATACCGGGAAGCAGTAGAGACAGAGATCTCATATAAAGAGAAAATAGGCTTGAATACGAGATTCTACCCGAGAAAGAATTTAGAAAGGCTTCTGTTGGACAACACGTGGAAACTGGATGGCGCCTTGAAGCTTACAGGATATGGAACCGGGGAATTAGAAGATTTTTATCCAATGGGACTAAGAGCAGGAACCAGGATTGAGAAAGAGATTTTCTATATAATAAAAACCGGGATTACAATTCCCTTATATGGACATCCTGAAAAATCAGTTTCTATTCTTTTTCATACCAGGATTGAGCCCCAGGTAAAAACCAATGAGAGAAGTAATGTGATGACAGAGGTAAATAGCTTTACAAAGTTAGGGCCTTTGGAAATGATAACAATAAATCAGTTAGATGCAAGTTGGAAACTTGATGGAAGCCGCAGGCTAAACGGCGGCTACGAGATAATATAAAAAAAGTCCAGCTAAGAAATGTCAATAGGTAAAATGAAAAATGTTTAAAAAGTTTTTTACAAGTAGTTGATGTAAAAAGGGTAACTTTAATAAGCCCACCCATGTGGAAAATTTTGAAATTCATTAAAACCTGCTAAGCAGCGTTTGGTGCTTTGTCAGGATGCGCTGCAAAATACTGCTCACAGTGTTCCTGAGGAGTGATGAGCGTAAACGGCTTATTATCTCGGAGCATGGCAAAAATGATGTTGCAGATTTTATGCATGACAGCCCCGACAGCCACGTTCTTCTTCTTGCTTTTGCATTTGTCGGCATAGTAGCTGTGGATCACCGGATTTACTGGTGTTTTTGTCCCTTTATCCACCTTAAGGTTATTGAGAGCTACCATATGCAGGATACGTCTGGCAAGGCTGGACCCTCTCTTGGACATGTGAACATTGTCCCCGTTGAACTTGCCGGACTGCTTTACGGCAGGATCCAGACCGAAGTAGGCATAAAGCTTCTTTGGGGAGGAAAAAAGGTCAAAGGAACCCATTTCCGCAATCAG
>CAJTOL010000009.1:56916-112823 GCA_910577645.1 uncultured Lachnospiraceae bacterium | reverse complement strand
GGTCTACACAATGGTTGAAATGGCAAAGGCGCACGATCTGAACATTTACGGATATCTGAAATTTCTGCTGGATCATCGTCCAACAAAAGAGATGACCGATGATCAGCTCGCAGAGCTTGCACCCTGGAGTAAAAAACTCCAATCTATCAAAAATCGCATGTGAATTATAGTAAATTACTCCAACTCGCAAAGGGCTGGGGTAATTTTATATCTGACCGCATCATTATTTGGCGGTTACTGTACTGGAGGGCGGCGAAGGCGCCGTCGCCGATGGCGGAGGCCTCATCCAATGCCTGGGTGGAAAGCCCCTGGCGGTAACCGTCCACAGCCAGAACCACATAACCTCTTCTGGAAAGCTCCACTGCATGAATGTCCTGCATTTCCGCAGTATTGTTATTGCCGTGACAGCTTACAATGGCGGGAGCCGGGTTTTCCTTAGTGGCTGTTTTGGGAATGTAGAGAAGCCCCCTTTGAAGAGCTCCTTCCACATTTACATACTGAATGTCCCGAATTGTCACATCTTTGAAACTTCTGTGAACCTGGCCGGCAAAATAGCTGAGAATCAGGATCAGTATCGACACAACCAGGGGAACCAGCCACAATGACTTTGTTTTTTTCATACTCTTGTAACCTCCTTTTTAGGGCAGCACTTTCTATATAGATAGAAGGCGCCAGTGAACAGAACGGTATATAAATAGTTTTGATTATAAATAAAATAATTTATATACTAAATTATATAAAGCATATATGAAATGATAGAGAAAAACAATGCACAAATTAGCTAAAAATAAGAACTGAATTCTGTGCAATATTACTTTACCTCTCTACTAAGAGGTTTGCATACTCTTGTACATAGGTGGTAAATGATAAAGATTGCATACCGGAAAAATATGGTCTATAATAGCACCATAAGAAAACAGGAGGAGCAGAAGTTGGAATTAAAATGGTTTGGAGAATACCGGGAATTAATTGAAAAAATGATTTTGTACGGCAATTCTTATGCCCGCACTTATAAAATATCCTGTCCCCGGAGCCATGGTTTTAAACTGTCTCCGGCGGAAATGCAGGTTATAGAATATTTGCTGGAAAACGAAGAGCGGCAGGAGAATATGCTGGAGATCTCCCAGAGACTGGGAATTTCCGCCAGCAGCTTTACCAATCTGGCTGCTAAGCTGGTAAAAATGGGGCTTTTGGAAAAGTATCACATGTCCAACAACCGAAAGGCCGTGATTGTCCTGGTCAGCCCCCTGGGAAAGGAAATCTATGCCGAATACGCCAAGGAGGCAGAGAAAAACCTGACGGATCCCATAACCGAAATTCTGTCAGGGATTCCAAAGGAACATATTGACGCTTTTGCCAGCGCCCTGGATTATCTGGCAAAAGCATCCGCTTATCCGGAACTTCGCAATCAGGAGGACGGAAAAGATAGTGTGAAGTTAATACCGATAGAAGAATAAGGGAAAATCAGGGAGAAGATGTCAGACAAGGGATACTGCAAAAGCCTGGCATCTTTTTAATTTTCATCTTGACAATAGTCCGAAATCGGATTACAATAAAAATCATCCGATTTCGGACAAAAGGAGGAAGGTAAATGCAAAGCATTTCTTATAAATACCTTCCGACGATATGGCAGGTGACGCTCTGCGTCGCGTGCCGATTCCTTAAGGAGGAAGGTATTTTATGGGAGACAGTGAAATAGAGAAGTTATTATACAAATATAACCGCATTTACAAGGAAAACAACGATCTGTACCGGGGCGTGACAAAAGCGCTGGGGGTATCAGACAGCGTATTCTGGATTTTATATTCTCTGAGAGAACAAAGCGGGGGGGCCACTCAAAGCGAAATATGTAATATGCTGTACGAACCAAAACAGACCGTTAACTCTGCTCTGAAAAAGATGGAGGCAGAAGGGTACATTACCATGGCCACCCATCCGGATCGCCGCCGAAAATTGCTGGTTCTTACCCAAAAAGGGGAGGAGCTGGCAGAAAAAACGGCGGATAAAGTTCTGGCCCTGGAATGCAGTGCTTTAAGAGAAATGTCTGAAGCGGACAGACAGGCGTTTTTGCGCCTGTTTCAAACCTATACGGAGATTCTGAAAGAAAAAATATCTTCCATTACCTCTCCGTCCTCTCCATGAACGAGGGCCGTATGTCTCCCGCTTGTTCATTGAGGGTAAATAGTGAAGAAAGGAATGGAATCAGAACCATGAAACAGGAAATTCAAATATCTCAACATTTTACTTACAGCAAACTATTCCGATTCTGTATCCCCTCTATTATTATGATGGTATTTACCTCTATTTACGGTGTGGTAGACGGGCTTTTCGTCTCCAACTTTGTAGGGAAAATCCCTTTTGCCGCCATTAACCTGGTAATGCCTTTTATTATGGTGTTAGGCGGCGTGGGATTTATGATCGGAACCGGCGGCAGCGCCCTGGTGGCGAAAACCTTAGGGGAAGGGAAAAAGGAGAAAGCCCATCAGTATTTTACTATGATGATTTACTTTACATTGATTTTAGGCGTCCTTCTTTCTCTGTTTGGAGTCGTGGGAATCCGCCCTATTGCCCTGGCATTGGGAGCAACTGAAGGGATGTTGGAGGAGTGCGTTATTTATACCAGGGCAGTGATGATATTTAATACTGCTTTTATGCTTCAAAACGTATTCCAAAGCTTTTTAATTACTGCCGGAAAGCCGAAGCTGGGCCTGGCGGCAACTGTGGCAGCAGGATTTACCAATATGATTTTAGATGCCCTTTTTATCGCAGGCTTTCGCTGGGGAGTTGCCGGGGCGGCTCTGGCAACCGGAATCAGCCAGTGTGTAGGAGGGATCCTGCCTTTGATATATTTTATGCGGCCTAACAACAGCTTACTGCGCCTTACTAAAACCAGAATGGAAAGAAAGGTTCTTTTGCGTGCATGCGCCAACGGTTCTTCTGAATTGATGACCAATATCTCCTCCTCCATTGTCAGTATGCTGTACAACTTTCAGCTGATACGGATTGCAGGCGAAAACGGTGTGGCGGCTTATGGCGTCCTTATGTACGTCCAGTTTATTTTTATTGCCATGTTTATTGGCTATGCCATTGGAACCGCGCCGATTATCGGTTATCACTATGGGGCCGGAAATCACAGCGAGTTAAAGAACATGCTTCAAAAAAGCCTTTTGCTTATGGGGATTGCAGGGGCTGTGATGATGGTGATGGCTCAGACCCTGGCCGGGCCTCTGGCGAAAATTTTCGTAGGATATGACTGGGAGCTGTTTGAAATAACCAGGCACGCATTTCAGATATTTTCCTTTGCCTTTATTTTGGCAGGTATTAATATTTTTGTATCTTCCTTTTTTACGGCCCTTAATAACGGTGGTGTGTCGGCAGCAGTGGCTTTCTTAAGGACTCTGGTGTTTCAGATGCTGTCTGTGCTGATCCTTCCAATTTTTTTAGGAATTGATGGTATTTGGCTGGCCATTACTGTGGCGGAGGTGTGCGCTTTTTTGATCTCCATAATGTTCCTCTTCCTAAAACGGAAACAGTATCGCTATTTTTGACATAATATTCCTCAATCCGATTGAAGATATAGAGTAAATATGATAAAATAATTATTATACACATATTTAATATCGAAAATCGGAGGGGAACTATGGATGCGATTTTGAGGAAGTGGGCAGTGGGGCTGGAGATTGGGTATCTGCTAATTGCCATTGTCTTTATAAACTTGGGAATCGGGGCAGAACCGCTCCTTACATTCTCTGTACAGGGAATAGAAGTCGGGAGATATCTCCATGAAATCGTTCTTTTGACTTGTTTTACGCTAATGTGGCTGTGCCTTGGCCGGACAGCTTTTCATTGCCTGTCCCAAAAGAAATATCCAGACAGGGAGGAGCTTGTGGCGGCAGCGCTATTTACAGGATTCATGGGGATTTTATATCTGAAATATGGGGCAGGAAAGGAACTGCTGAATGCCGCTTTCGCTGCCTGCCTGCTTCAGGCAGGGGGATACCTGTGTGAACATAAGAATCCTAAACCTTCCTGGAAAGCCTGGGAAGCAGAATTTCGCTGGAAAGAAGATTCAGTCTATGTCCCTGCTTTGCTGGATGCTATTGAAAATGATTTGCTGAAAAAGCGATCTGCCCATATGCTGTATACCTATGTATACGGGGCTCAGAAATATAAAAAGAGGTATTATCTGTTTACCTGGCTGACAGTAGTGCTGCCAGCGTTGGTGGTTTTCTTTAACAGCTTTGAGCGCGGCCAGAATCCGGCGCTGCGCGCCGCTGTTTCCCTCTGCTCTCTGGCAGTTGCAGTCGTATCAGGAATTTCCGGCAGTGTAAAGGCCAGAGAATCCTGGGTTCGTTACCGGAAATACTGCGAATGGGTAAAAAGGGAGCTGTTTCTGTATTCCATGGCAAAAGAAGAAGGAAACGTCCAGGAAAAAGAGAAAAAATTGGCGGAAAAGTTGGAACAGATTTATAAGCAGGAGGGAGTAAACTGGGGAGAATTGCGGGAAGACGGATGATAACAGGGTGTTAAGGCTTCTATCTAAGGCTTGTATTTAAAAGCAATCAGAGCTATAATAGCAGGAAATGGTTGAATGGGAGGAATTGCCCATGAGTTTCCTGATTTTTGCAGTGTGGCTGATATTAAACGGAAAGGCGACAGCAGAGATCTGTCTTTTTGGCGGCATAATATCAGCGGCACTGCTTGTTTTTATGTGTAAGTTTATGGATTACAATTTAAAAAAAGAGCTGCTGGTCTGGGGGCTGGCTCCCTTTTTTCTCCGGTATATCTGGGTGTTGGTGGAAGAGATTGTAAAAGCCAATGTCTGTGTCCTGCGGTTGATTTTAACGCCAGGGCTGGAGCCGGAGCCGGCTCTTATTTATTTTGATACCGGATTAAAAAGCGGCACGGCTAAAATGATATTGGCCAATTCCATTACCCTGACTCCGGGAACCATTACTGTGTCAGTGGAGGGAGAACAGTTCTGCGTCCATTGCCTGGATCTGGAGCTGGCAGAAGGGCTGGAAAACTCGGTATTTGTAAAACTTTTGGAAGAGATGGAGGAAAAGAAAAAGAGATGGGGATGTTAGACCTGGCATGCCAATGGCTGTTATTAGGCGCTGCGCTTGTTCTGGCAGTGCTGATTATTTTCAGTATTATCCGATCTGTCCTGGGGCCCAAAATCTCCGACCGGATTATTGCGGTGAATATGACCGGCACCATGATTATTATGGTGATCGCAGTGCTGTCTGTATACCTGGATGAAAATTATCTGGCAGATATCTGCCTAATCTATGCCATGATAAGCTTTCTGGGAGTGGTGGTGCTGTGCAAGGTTTATACCGGCGCTTATTTAAGAGAAAAGCATATGAAAGCGAATCTGGAAGCAGTGGAAGACAATTTAAACCGCCAGGGCCTGGATTTGGAATTTGCCCGGAAGGAAGAAGAGGATGGAATATGACAGCGAAGTGGATACAATTCGGGGCCGCCGCTCTTTTGCTGGTATCCGGCCTGGTATTTATGATTCTGGCAGTATTTGGGGTTAATAAGTTTCACAGGGCCTTAAACCGGATGCATGCGGCAGCTATGGGGGATACTCTGGGAATTTTATTTGTGATTCTGGGACTTGTGGCGCTTAGAGGAATTTCCATGGATTCTTTAAAGCTGGTTTTAGTGATTATATTTTTCTGGATTGCATCTCCGGTGTCGGGCCATATGATTAGCAGGCTGGAGGCTATGACTGATGAGGATCTGGGACAGCTTGCGGTGATTCACCACAGCAAAGAGAAGAGAGACAGCGGCCGGGAGGATACCCTGGATAAAGGAGCGCAGGATGAGAGTATTTGAAGAAATTTTGCTTTTGTGCCTGATTATCTGTGCCGTATCAGTGGCATTTACCAAAGATCTGTTGACCTCCATTGTAATTTTTATGTCCTACAGTTTGATTATGTGTGTGATTTGGGTGCTCCTACAGTCGCCGGATTTGGCTATTACGGAGGCGGCAGTGGGAGCCGGGGTTACCAGTATTTTATTCTTTGTAATGCTGAAAAAAATCCGCGCTATCCGAAAGGAGGACGGCCATGAGCAGGATGAAAAATAATTATGAAAACAGCCGGTTTATGAGGTTTAAACGGTGGGTGGACGGAGAAACGGACCTGCTGCTAAATACTATGGAGATTGTTCCGGCAAAAGAGCCTGCTGCCGGAGAAAGGGAGGAAGCTTCCAAGGATTCTTTTGGCGAAAAGGATGGGAAAAACCCTCCGGTCTTTTCAGAAGGCAGGGGACTTTTATACTTCCGCAGGTTCTACCAGGCTGTGTCGGTGCTTTTGTGTTGCGGTATTATTTTGGTACTTTTATGGACCGTAGCCTACCTTCCCTCCTTTGGAAATGCAGGAAATCCTGACAACAATGAAGTGTCTGCCCGTTATATTGAACAGGGACTTCAGGAGACAGGAGCCGTTAATATTGTTACCGGTATGATTCTGGATTACAGGGCTTTTGATACCTTTGGCGAATCCTGTGTGCTCTTTATCGCCTCCTGCTGTGTACTGGTTCTTCTCCGGATTGATGCCGCAGACGGAGATAAAAATGCAAGAAAGCGGCTGGCCGAGTCTAATGACCGGATTTATGAGCCCAAAAATGATGTGATTCTTCAAAAATGCGCCTGTGTCCTGGTGCCTCTTATTCTGGTATTCGGCATCTATATTGTATTAAACGGCCATCTGTCTCCGGGGGGAGGATTTTCCGGAGGAGCGGTGCTGGGATCTGGGCTGATACTATATTTAAATGCTTTTGGATTTGAGAAAACCCAAAGGTTTTTTACGGAAAAAGTATATCGGAGAGTTACCCTTTGCGCCCTTACATTTTACTGTCTTGCAAAGAGCTATTCTTTTTTTACAGGGGCCAACCATTTGGAAAGCGGGATCCCTCTGGGAACGCCGGGGGCAATCCTAAGCAGCGGGCTGATTCTGCCTCTGAATATCTGTGTGGGCCTGGTGGTGGCCTGTACCATGTACGCCTTTTATACCCTGTTTCGGAAAGGGGGAATGTAAGGTGGAAGCGCTTTTTATCAACCTGGAAGAAACGGTTTCCATCATCCTCTTTGGCATTGGGTTTACCATGCTTTTACTCCACAGGAACCTGATTAAAAAGATTATGGGTATGAACATTATGGATACGGCAGTTTATCTGTTTCTGGCGGCAAAAGGCTATATAAAGGGGCGGATGGTTCCCATTGTGACAGAGGGAATACAGGATGTTTCCGCCTATATTAATCCGGTTCCCAGCGGCCTGGTTCTTACGGGAATTGTAGTGTCTGTCAGCACTACAGCTCTGATGCTGGCCCTGACAATCCGCCTTTATGAGCGATATGGATCCCTGGATTTGGATCAGATTTTAATGCGGGCAAAAGAGGAGGAGAGAGGATGAGCTTTGTACAAAATTTCCCCTTCTTTTCCATTATTATTGCCATGTTTTCCGGCATTATTTCTTCTGTTTTGTCTGGAAAAAAGGCCAGAAATGTAACCTTTGGAGCTATCCTGATCATTCTGATTTTGTCGGCAGGAGTACTGCATTTTTGCAGCGGACAGGGGAGCTATACCTATATGATGGGGCATTTTCCGGCTCCATGGGGAAACGAGATCCGGGCGGGAGTCTTAGAGGGGCTGACCGCGGTTTTCTTTTGTTTGGTTATGCTTCTTTCGGTCCTGGGCGGTATGAAGCACACGGAGCAGGATATTGAAAGCTCCAAACACAATCTGTTTTATATTATGGTGGATCTGATGCTCAGCTCCCTGCTGGCCCTGATTTACACCAATGATTTATTTACGGCTTATGTATTTGTGGAGATCAATACCATTGCCGGATGCGGCATGATTCTGATCCGTCAAAAGGGGCGCAGCCTGTCCTCGGCAATCCGGTATATGATTCTCAGCCAGCTGGGATCCGGCCTGTTTCTTATCGGGTTAAGCCTTTTGTATGACGTAACCGGCCATCTTTTAATGAGCCCTGCCAAGGAGGCGGTGGCGGTTATAGAAGCTGCCGGAACCTATGGGATCCCCATGCTGGTAATTGTGGCGGTTATCAGTGTGGGACTGGCCATTAAAAGCGGTTTATATCCCTTTCACTACTGGATTCCGGATACCTATGGATATGCCACCCCTGCAGCCAGCGCCATCCTGTCAGGTCTGGTATCAAAGGGGTATATTTTCCTGCTGATTAAGATTTTTTACCGGGTGCTGGGGCAGGAAAATGTGATTGCCAGCCAGATTGTCAATGTTCTTTTTGTGTTCGGCCTGGCAGGGATGGTAATGGGGTCCCTTCATGCTATATTGGAGCGGGACATGCGGAGGATGATCGCCTTTTCCTCAGTGGCCCAGATTGGCTACATTTATATGGGAATCGGGCTGGGAACCCAGGCGGGAATGATTGCCGCCATCTTTCATATTTTTACCCATTCCGCCACCAAAGCCCTTTTGTTTATCAGTGCAGTGGGGCTTTATGAGGTGTCGGGAGACCGGAAGGATTATAAGAGTCTCAGGGGCTCCGGATACCGCAATCCCCTGGCAGGAATCGGCTTTGGAATCGGCGCTTTATCTATGGTAGGATTCCCTATGCTGTCAGGGTTTATTTCCAAGCTTTTATTTGCCACATCTGCCCTGCAGAGCCCTTCCAAAATGCTTCCTACGCTGATTGTCCTGGCTGTCAGTACTGTGCTAAATGCAGTGTATTTCCTGCGGATGGTGATTACCATTTACTCCATCCCCAGGGAGAAGGAAAAGAGCATGAAGGAAGGGGAAAGCCTGCCTGGAAGCTGGAACCTGAGGCTTGCAATCACCTGCTTTATTCTGCTGAATTTGACTCTTGGTTTGTTCTCTCAGCCGATTGTAAAGGCTATAGGGAATGGATTGGCCATGTTCGCATAAATTACAGAATGATGGGATGAAGATTGACATAAGATTTTTATGTCAACTATGCTTCTAAATCGAAACAAAGGAGTACCAGAATCATGTTTAATATGGAACAGCATCTGCATTTAATTCTTCCGGTGATCCTGCCTGTAGCAGCCGGAGGGGCAATGCTTGCGGGAAAACCATTAAAAGAAAATAAGAGAGCCGGGAGAGTGGTTCTTTTGCTGGCCTTGGGGCTGGAGCTTTTGTTGGTGGCGCAGGCGCTTATGAAAGGAGGCGGGATGGTTTTCTGGCATCTTACGGGAACCATGGAGCTGGCTTTTCAGATAGATGAAATTTCTGTTCTTTTCGCTGCCTTAACTTCCGGGATTTGGCTTTTGGTAGGGATTTACGGGATCTCCTATATGTCTTTTGAGCACCGGGAAAACCAGTTTTTCGGATGGTATTTAGTGGTTTTAGGGGTGCTGATAGGGCTGGATTTTTCGGGAAATCTTCTTACCATGTATGTATTTTATGAGCTGATGACCTTAACCTCCCTGCCTTTGGTTCTCCATGAAAGAACCCATCAGGCAGTAATGGCAGGATTAAAATATCTCTTTTACTCAGTGGCCGGCGCATTTCTGGCTTTATTCGGCATTTTTTTCCTGGCGGGGATTGCAGAAAGCCTGACCTTTGTGCCGGGAGGCACAGTGACCCGGGAAATCATTGCAGGGAAAGAGGGACTTTTTCTGGGGGCAGTGGTTTGTATGATCATTGGCTTTGGGGCCAAGGCAGGAATGTTTCCTCTCCACGGCTGGCTTCCTACGGCTCATCCGGAAGCTCCGGCCCCTGCCAGCGCAGTATTGTCGGGAATCATCACCAAATCCGGAGTGCTGGCGGTAATCCGTGTGGTATTTTATATTGTGGGACCAGATAATCTTCGGGGGACCTGGGTGCAGAATGTATGGATTTTATTAAGCCTTTTAACGGTATTTATGGGATCCATGCTGGCATATAAGGAGCCGATGCTAAAGAAGCGTCTGGCTTACTCTACAGTCAGCCAGGTATCCTACATCCTGTTTGGGTTAAGCGTGTTGAATCCGGTTGCATTTGCCGGGGCTCTGTCCCATGTTATGTTCCATTCCCTGATTAAAAACGCTTTGTTTTTATGTGCCGGGGCAGTGATTGTCACCACTGGCAGAAAGCAGGTTAATGAGATGAAAGGCCTGGGAAAGATTATGCCCAAAGCCCTTTTATGCTACACCATTGTTTCCCTTGGATTAATCGGGATTCCGCCTTTATGCGGCTTTGTAAGCAAGTGGTATCTGGCTGCCGGGGCCCTGGCTTCTGACACTGGGGTATGGAGCTTTTTGGGGCCTGCAGTGCTGCTAATCAGCGCCCTTTTGACAGCAGGATATTTGCTTCCTGTAAGCTTAAACGGTTTCTTTCCGGGGGAGGATTTGCCCTGCGGGGATTGTATGCCAAAAGAACAAGGCAAAAAAGAGCCTTCTCTTAGTATGCTGGTTCCCATAGGGATCCTTACTGCCGGTACATTACTGTCTGGCATATTCCCCCAAAGCTTTTTTGCTATGCTTACCGGGATTGCGGAAAGGGTATTTTAAGGGAGACGGATATGAAAGAAATGATGTTGGCGGCACCTGTGTTTCTGCCTCTTGCCGGTGGAGCGGCGCTTTTGGCCCTGTCCGGAAGGCAAAGGGAAAAAGACGGCCCTGCAGTAAGAATAATTTCAGGAGTATTTACCCTGGGAGTCAGCCTGGTGATTTTCTGGCTGTTAAACCGGAGTCCGAAGGACAGCCTGGTATTGTTCCGGCTCTATGGAAGCCTGACCGTGAAGTTTCAAATGGATCCTATGGGAAGCGTTTTTTTGGGTCTTATTGGCTTTTTATGGCCTCTGGCAACCCTGTATGCTTTTGAGTATATGAAGTATGAGGAGAGAAAGCCTGCGTTTTTTGCTTATTATCTGATGACATATGGGATTACAGCCGGGATTGCGCTGGCGGGAAACCTGGTGACTCTGTATCTGTTTTATGAAATGCTGACTCTGGTAACCTTCCCCCTGGTACTCCATCCCATGACCAAGGAGGCGCAGAGAGCCAGCCGGAAATACCTTTATTATTCCATCAGCGGGGCGGCTTTTGCCTTTATAGGGCTGGTATTCCTCTTAAGCTATTCTGCAACCGGAACTACGGAATTTATAGCAGGAGGAAATTTAAATATGGAGGCGGCCAGAGGGCAGAAGAATCTGTTATTGCTGGCATATATACTAGCATTTTTCGGTTTTGGCGTAAAAGCGGCCCTGTTTCCGGTTCATGGATGGCTTCCCAAAGCCACGGTGGCCCCAACTCCGGTTACTGCACTTTTGCATGCAGTGGCGGTAGTAAAATCCGGTGCTTTTGCAATCTTACGTCTGACCTATTTCAGCTATGGAACAGAGTTTTTAAAAGGGACCTGGGCTCAGTGGGCAGTGCTGTCGGCAACGATTATCACCATTGCTTTCGGCTCTACCATGGCGGTGCGGGAAATACACTGGAAGCGGCGTCTGGCCTATTCTACCATAAGCAATTTATCCTATATTTTATTTGGGGCAGCCCTGATGTCACCGTTGGGAATCATGGCGTCTCTCTGCCATCTTATGGCCCATGCTTTTATGAAAATCTGTTCATTTTTCTGTGCCGGGGCAGTGATACATCAGACAGGAAAAACCTTTGTTTATGAGCTGGACGGATTGGGAAAAAGGATGCCGGTAACCTTTGCATGCCTGACTGTGGCCAGCCTTTCTCTCATGGGAATCCCGCTGTTTGCCGGGTTTATCAGCAAATGGAATCTTATCCATGGGGCTTTTTCTCTGGGGACAGGATGGACAAAAGGAATGGGAAGGATTCTGCCCTTTATGGGAGCCGGCGTTATTCTTTATTCGGCTCTTATGACCGGGATATATATGCTGACAGTGTTGGTAAGAGCCTATTTTCCCAAGGACACTTCCGGCGGTCCAGACAGGACTGAAACAGAGGAAAATATTTCAGATCCAGGGTGGAGGATGCTCCTTCCCCTGATGGTTTTTGCAGCGGTAATTTTGCTTATGGGAATAAAACCAGAGGTTTTTCTGCAGATGGATAGGCTGAGACAGATTGGAGGCACCATAGGATGACAGAGGCTTTGAAAATCCCTTTTTTTCATATCTATTTACCGGGTCTGTGCGGTTCCGGACTTACCTTCTGCCTGGACGGCTTTCGCCTTATCTATCTGGCGGCAGGGATTATTATGTGGAGCATTTCCGGGATTTTTTCCCTGGAATATATGGCTCATTATGAGAAGAAAAGGCGATATTACGTGTTTTTCTGGGCTACTTTTTTTGCCACCATGGGGGTGTTTCTGTCAGGAGATTTTTATACTACGTTTTTGTTTTTTGAGATTATGTCCTTTACCTCCTATGTGTGGGTGGCTTTTGATGAGAAAGCGGAAAGCCTGAGGGCTGCCCAAACCTATCTGGCAGTGGCGGTAATAGGCGGCCTTACCATGCTTATGGGCCTGTTCCTGCTGAATCATCTCTGCGGCACTCTGGAATTTCAGGCCCTGGGCCAAAAGTCCCGGGAAATTTTGGAAACCGGCGGAGCCCAGGCAAAAGAATTATATATGGCAGGGATTCTTATGCTGACAGGTTTTGGAGCAAAAGCAGGATGTTTTCCTCTTCATATCTGGCTTCCAAAAGCACATCCGGCAGCTCCGGCTCCTGCCAGCGCCCTGTTGTCCGGAATTCTCACCAAAACCGGTATATTTGGTTTGATTGTGATGTCCTTTGGAATCTTTTTCGGAGAATTTAACTGGGGGCTTTTGATAGTTGTACTGGGGCTTATTACCATGTTTTGGGGCGCTTTTCTGGCAGTGTTTTCTATTAACTTAAAGAGGACTCTGGCCTGTTCTTCCATCTCCCAGATCGGATTTATTTTAACAGGGCTCGGCATAGGCTCCCTTCTTTTGGCGGCGGGAGAAGAACCGGTTCTGGCAGTTCGGGGAACTCTGCTCCATATGATCAATCATTCTCTTTTTAAGCTGGTATTGTTCCTGTGTGCCGGGACGGTATTTATGAATCTCCATCAGCTGGATTTAAATCACATCCGGGGATTTGGAAGAAATAAACCGGCTTTGGGCTTTTGCTTTTTTGCAGGCGCGGCAGGTTTGGCAGGAATTCCCGGATTCAGCGGATATGTAAGCAAAACCCTGCTTCATGAAAGCATTGTAGAATATGGGGTTTATACGGGAAGCCCTTGGTGTCGGCTTGCCGAGTGGGTATTTTTACTTAGCGGCGGTATGACAGCCGCATATATGACCAAGCTGTTTGTTGCTTTGTTTCTTGAAAGAAATCCCGGGAAACAGGAGGAATTTGACCGGATGAAGGGGTCCTGTATCCGGCCTCTTGGCCAAAGCGTTTTGGTGGGAGCTGCCCTTTTGATTCCCCTTTTTGGATTATTTCCGGGCTTTACGATGGATGGTTTGGCAGATCTTGGACAGGACTTTTTTGTACCGGGAATCAAAGCTCATCCTATCACCTATTTTTCCCCGGAAAACCTGAAGGGAGCGTTTATTTCGATTGCAATAGGCGGAAGCTTGTACGGCCTTATCCGTCGCTTTTTGATGGCGGACGGCCGGTATATAGATGGCCTTCCCAAGTGGTTGGATTTGGAGGATCTGATATACCGTCCGGTGGTAGAAAAAGCTCTTTTAGGGGTATGCGGTACGGTGTGTAAATACCTGGATCGGTATGTGGTTTCCATACCGGTAACCTTGTTTTTACAAGTATCCGCCCTGGTTTGCCGGAGTATGGATCACATGGCGGACGGAGTGATTTTGCTGGCTCGGAACACTACTCACAGCCAAATTCCATCCGGCTCACCTAAAAAGGAGAAATTCGGGAAGATATTGGGAACAGAGCCGGGAGGAAAAGAAGGGGTTACTTTTCGGCTCTTTCGGATAAAGACCCGGATTATCCATCTGTGCGGCCTGGTGGAGGAAAGCTTCTCCTTCGGCCTTATGCTTTTTAGCATTGGTCTGTTTTTAACCATTGGATATCTGCTGTTGGTATTCTTTGGGGTGTTGTAACGGCAGGAGCTTTTGATGCCTGCAGAATTTTTTATCTCCTGAATAGAGGCAGGCTTTTACGCATATATATTATGGAAAAGCACTCCGAAAGGAGAGTCTATGGCAATCTATGTGGTAAAAGAAGGGGATACAGTAGACGCCATAGGAGCGGCCGCCGGTATTCCCGTGGAAACGCTTCTTAGAGATAATCAGATTGAATATCCTTATCGCCTGGCTGTGGGCCAGGCTCTTTATATTGGAAATCAATACCCCAATCCCTATCAAACATCACTGTTTTCCTTTGGATATGCTTATCCATTTATCAGCTCCAGGGTTTTAAAGGATACATTACCGTATTTAAGCGCTTTATATGTCTTTTCTTATGGGTTTACAGAGGAAGGAAATCTGATATATCCTGCAAGCGATGACGGATGGATGGTGAGCGAGGCGAAGGAAGCCGGGGTACGGCCTGTGCTTACTTTAACGCCTTTGGGAGCGGACGGAAAATTTAACAATAACCTGGTAGCTGCCCTGGTAAGAGACCAGGCTGTCCAGCAGCGGCTTATCTGGGAGCTGGGCCGAACCATGCAGGAGAGGGGATTTGAGGGGCTGGATATTGATTTTGAATATGTTCTTGCAGAGGATCGGGAACGATTTGCCGATTTTGTGAGAAAGGTCAGGCAGGTGATGAACCTTTTTGGTTATCCGGTTACCGCCGCCTTAGCCCCCAAGACTTCGGCGGCACAGAGAGGCCTGCTGTATGAAGGGATTGATTACCGCCTTTTGGGGGAAGCGGCCAATTCTGTAATGCTGATGACCTATGAGTGGGGTTACAGCCAGGGGCCTCCCATGGCGGTGGCGCCTATTCACATGGTCCGCCGGGTGGTGGAATACGCAGTGACAGAGATCCCCAGAGAAAAAATCAGTTTGGGAATCCCCAATTACGGCTATGACTGGCCTCTTCCTTATGAACGGGGAGTTACACGGGCCAGGACCATCAACAACCTGGAAGCTGTCCAGATTGCCATTGATTACGGGGTCAATATCCGGTTTGATGAGACGGCCCAGAGTCCTTATTTTCGATACTGGCAGTATGGAATCCAGCATGAGGTATGGTTTGAGGATGTAAGAAGTATAAAGGCGAAATTTGATTTGATTCAGGAGTATGGCCTTTTAGGGGCAGGCTATTGGCAGCTTATGAATTTTTTTAAGGCTAATTGGCTGATGATGGATGAAATGTTCAGAATTGTATCTTGACCATTTTAGCTAAATGTTATAAGATTACTATAACAGTTATAACGAAAGATGGTGATAAGGTGCTTTGGAAGATTGATTTCAGCAGCGATGAAGCGCTGTATCTGCAGCTCTGCAATCAGATTATTATGGATATTGCGGCGGAGGTGCTTCGGGACGGAGATTCTCTGCCGTCTGTGAGGCAGCTTGCAGACAATATCGGCATTAATATGCATACGGTAAACAAGGCATACACAGTATTAAAACAGGAAGGGTTTGTGAAGCTGGACAGGAGAAAGGGTGCGTTTATCTGTCTGGACATGGACAAGATGCAGGCTTTAGAGGAAATGCGTCAGGATTTGGAAGTGGTGCTGGCCAGGGGGATCTGCCGGGATGTAACCAGGGAGGAGGCCCACAGGCTTTTAGACCAGGTGTTTGACGCATATACCAAACGGTGACAGAAAGGATTAACCATCTCCGAACTTACCGGGGATTATTTATGGAGGATAGCTATGCTGTGTGAGAGATGCAGGATTCGCGAGGCGAATATTAAATATACAGAGATTATTAACGGGGTAAAAAATGAGCACAACCTTTGCAGCCAATGTGCCAAGGAGATGGATTTTACCGGATATTCCGCCATTTTTGATGGAGAATTTCCGCTGGGAAAGCTTCTCTCAGGCCTTTTGGGAATTGGAGGAGAAGAGGATCAGGAGGAAGATAAAATGTCCCAGGTGGTATGCCCCACCTGCGGCACCAGTTATGAGGAGTTTGTAAAGAACAGCCGCTTTGGCTGTCTGGACTGCTACAGCGTATTTGACTTGCTGATGAGCGACAGCATTAAGAAGCTTCAGGGAGGGGACACCCATGTGGGGAAGCATCCCAAATACCAGAAGATGCATCCGGCTTCCCAGATGATGAAAAGCCAGGAAGACTCTCAGGAAAGAAGCTCAAAGGATCAGATTGATTTATTAAAAGCCCGTTTGGCGGCTGCCATATCGGATGAAGAATATGAGCTGGCGGCACAGTACCGGGATCAGATTAAAGAGCTTTTGAAGGAGGAAAATGCCGATGCTTAGGTGGTTTGAGAAGGCAGAGACTTCTGCAGGCAATGTGGTATACAGCCGGGTGCGGCTGGCCAGAAACTGGGAAGCGTACCAGTTTCCTCAAAAACTTTCCGATCCGGACAGCAGAGAGCTGATAAGCCGTCTGGAAACGGGGCTTAAGGATTTGCAGGAAGATGACGGGCTGCCTTATGAATACGCTTATTTAGAAGATTTAAAAGAGCTGGACCGACTGGCTCTCAGAGAAAGAAGAATTTTAAATTCCGGCACTGTAGCCAAGAAAAGTCCTACTGGCATTATTATATCAGAGGACGAAAGCACCAGCTTTATTTTAAACGGGGATGATCATATCCGGATTCAGGTTCTGGCTCCGGGATTTCATCTGGATGAGCTGTGGCAGAGGGCGGATAAGCTGGACGATTATGTAAATACCCGCTTCTCCTATGCCTTTGATGAGAAATACGGATATCTTACCTCTTACCCCACTAATGTGGGCACCGGGCTTCGGGCTTCGGTGGTGCTTCACCTGCCTACCCTTTCCATGGGAAAAAAGTTTCAGAACCTTCTGGCAGAGATGAGCCGTTTTGGCGTCAGCATTCGGGGAGTATATGGGGAGGGAAGCGACAACTACGGCGCCCTTTATGAGATTGCCAACCAGAAAACCCTGGGCCAGAATGAGAAGGAGATTATTGAGCTGGTTACCAAGATTGCCAGGCAATTGGATGGCCAGGAGAAAAAGGTACGGAAGCTGGCTTTGGAAAACCACCGGCTGGAACGAGAGGACGAGGCTTACAAGTCCTACGGCGTTCTCAAGTATGCCAGACGGCTGGCCAAAAAGGATGCTATGATTTTTCTGTCCCAGCTTATGGCCGGAATAACAGACGGCCTGATCCACGGGGAAGAGCCGTGTTCTGTTTACCGGCTGATGTTAGGGATTCAGAATGCCAATTTACAGAAGCTGTCCCATAAGCCTTTAAGCCAGGAAGAGTTAGATGTAGCCAGAGCCGCTTATCTTCGTACTGAGCTTCCAAAGCTTGCGGAGCAGGAATAGACCCGATTTTCACTTAAAAGTCACAACATTTCAGGAGGACAAAAATTATTATGATAGAACGTTTTACTGCTAAGGCCAGGGAAGCCATTGGCCTGGCTGTGGATGCCGCCAGGGAGCTGGGGCGCAGCTATGTGGGCACCGAGCACCTGCTTTTGGGGCTTCTTAGAGAGGGAAGCGGAGTAGCCGCCAGAGTGTTAATAGAAAATGGGGTGGATGAGAAAAAGGTGTTAAGCCTCATAAGCCAGCTGATTACTCCGGACAACGCCATTGGGCTGGCGGAGCGGGGCACCTATACTCCCAGCGCCACCCGGGTTTTGGAAAACAGCTACCGGGAGGCCATCCGGTTTAAGGCTCCCCTTATCGGTACGGAGCATTTGCTTTTAGCCTTAATCCGGGAGGGGGACTGTGTGGCTTCCCGGCTTTTAAATACCATGGGGATTAGCGCTCAGAAGCTGAATGTAGATCTTCTGGTGGCCATGGGGGAGGATGCTCCTCAGGCGGCCAGGGAGGAAGCTATGAATGGGAGGTCATCCAGAGGAAAGAAGGAGACTCCTACCCTGGATGCTTACAGCAGAGATTTAACCGCCCTGGCAAGGGACGGGAAACTGGATCCGGTAATCGGCCGTCAAGGTGAAATGCAGAGAGTGGTTCAGATCTTAAGCCGCCGTACCAAAAACAATCCTTGTCTCATAGGCGAGCCCGGCGTGGGAAAGACAGCGGTGGTGGAAGGACTGGCCCAGCTGATTGCTTCCGGGGAAGTGCCGGAAACCATTGCGGATAAAAGGGTTATGACCCTGGATCTTTCCGGCATGGTTGCGGGCTCAAAATACCGGGGGGAATTTGAAGAGCGGATTAAACGGGTGATCTCCGAGGTGACAAATGATGGGGGAGTTCTCCTGTTTATTGACGAGATACACACCATTATCGGGGCAGGCGGAGCAGAAGGGGCTCTGGATGCCTCCAACATCTTAAAGCCATCCCTGGCAAGAGGGGAGTTACAGCTCATCGGCGCCACCACTGTGGAGGAATACCGCAAATATATTGAAAAGGATTCAGCTTTAGAGCGCCGCTTCCAGCCGGTTACGGTGGAGGAACCTACAGAGGCGGAAGCCGTGGAGATTTTGCGGGGGTTAAAGGGCCGGTATGAGAGCCATCACAAGGTAACGATTACGGACGAGGCTTTGGAGGCTTCGGTTAAGCTTTCGGCCCGGTATATCAATGACCGCTTCCTGCCGGACAAGGCTATCGATCTAATCGACGAGGCCTCTTCCAAGGTACGTTTGGCGGGCTTTGCGGAGCCGCCGGAGATTAAGGATCTGGAAGAAGAGATCAATGCTCTGGAAAAGCAAAAGGAGAATGCCATCCGGACGGAAGCCTACGAAAAGGCCGGAGATATTAAGAAGAAGCAAGAAAAGAAACGGGAAAAGATAGAAAAGATCCGTGGAAAGTGGGAGAAGGAGAGAAACAGCCGTCCAAGAATTGTAGATGAAAACGAAATTGCAGATGTGGTAGCCGGATGGACTAAAATTCCGGTGCGTAAGCTGGAGGAAGAGGAGTCGGAGCGTTTAAAGAAATTAGAATCTATTCTCCATGAACGAGTAGTAGGACAGGAGGAAGCCGTGGTGGCAGTCTCCAAGGCCATTCGAAGAGGCAGGGTAGGTTTAAAAGATCCCAAGAGGCCCATTGGTTCCTTCTTGTTCTTAGGCCCTACGGGCGTGGGAAAAACGGAATTGTGCAAGGCTTTGGCAGAGGCCATGTTCGGCACGGAAAACGCCCTGATCCGGGTAGATATGTCCGAGTATATGGAAAAGCACAGCGTGTCCAAGATGATTGGTTCCCCGCCAGGATATGTAGGATATGAGGAAGGCGGGCAGTTAAGTGAAAAGGTCCGGAGAAATCCCTACTCGGTTATTCTTTTTGACGAGGTGGAAAAGGCTCATCCGGATGTATTTAACATCCTTCTTCAGGTGCTGGACGACGGTCATATTACCGATGCCCAGGGAAGAAAGATTGATTTTAAGAACACCATTTTAATTATGACCTCCAATGCGGGAGCGGAAAATATTATCTCTCCCAAACGGCTGGGTTTTGCTTCTGCCAATGACGAAAAGGAAAATTACGCTTTTATGAAGGGAAGGGTCATGGACGAGGTAAAGCGGCTGTTTAAGCCGGAGTTTTTAAACCGGATTGATGACATTATTGTATTCCACCAGCTTAACAAAGACCATATGAAGGAAATCGTCACCATTATGTTAAAGTCCATTACCAAGCGGGCCAGGGAACAGATGGATATCAGCCTGAATGTGACCGGCCAGGCGAAAGAGCTTTTAGTGGAAAAAGGCTATGACGAGAAATACGGGGCCCGTCCCCTGCGCCGCACCATTCAGAATTTGCTGGAAGACAAGCTGGCAGAGGCCGTTTTAGACGGCACTGTCAAGGTGGGGGATGAGGTGGAGGTAATCCCGGACGGGGAAGGCCTGGGATTTTCTGTGGCAGTTGAAATATGTAAAAACTGACCTGCATATCAAATTCCCCATCTGAACGGTTAATTTTCTGTCAGGGTTTGTGACAAACTGCTAGAAATTTATAAGAGAAAATGTTATAATGTCTCTAACATACACAAGGAGGATGAAGAAATGCCTGCAAATGAATTAATCCGCAGCGAAGCTGACGGAAGCATTACCTTTGGAGATTACAAATTATCGGTAAAAGGAAAATTAGATAATTTTGAACATCAGGGAGATTTATATAAAGTAAAGACTTATTCTGAGATAACCAAGTTAGAGAGAAACGGTATGTTTGTCTATGAATCTGTACCTGGAACCACGGTAGAGAATCTGAAGGTAACAGACAAAGGCTGTACCTGTGTGGTAAAAGGAGATAAGGATGCCCAGCTTACTATCCAGTTGGAGGATGATACCGACTATGAAGTTTTTGTAGACGGCATGTCCGCAGGGGATATGAAGACCAATATGAGCGGCAAGCTGGTAGTCAGTGTGGAGCTTGGGGAAGGTTCTGCCGCCACCATCCGTGTGGAAAAGAGATAGTATATGGCAAAAGGAAAGACAACTGCATTTTTCTGCAGGGAATGTGGATATGAGTCCTCCAAATGGATGGGGCAGTGTCCGGGATGCAGAGAGTGGAATACTTTTGTAGAAGAACCGATTGAGAAAAAGGAGCCGCGGGGCCTGGGCCTTGCGGCTTCCCGCAATTTTGGTGGATTAGAAGGAAGATTCGGCGTGGGGAAGGAATCTCACGGCCGGCCGGCTCTTTTATCGGAAATATCGGTGGAGGAAAAGGACAGAGTTTCTACCGGACTTTTGGAACTGGACAGAGTGCTGGGTGACGGCATTGTAAGCGGTTCTCTGGTGCTGGTGGGAGGGGATCCGGGCATCGGCAAATCCACCCTTCTCCTTCAGGTCTGCCGCAACCTGGCTGGCAGTGGGAAAAAGGTTTTATACATATCCGGGGAGGAGTCTTTAAAACAAATTAAGCTTCGGGCCAACCGGATTGGGGAGGTAACCGGGGAACTAAAGTTTCTGTGTGAAACAAACCTGGAACTTATTGAAGGAATCTTAGGGGAAGAAAAGCCGGAAATCGTGGTTATTGACTCTATTCAGACCATGTTTCGGGAAGAGGTGACTTCTGCGCCTGGAAGCGTAAGCCAGGTAAGGGAGTCTACCAACCTTCTGATGCAGATTGCAAAGGGATTTGGCATTACAATTTTTATTGTGGGCCATGTGACAAAAGAAGGGGTGGTGGCAGGTCCCAGGGTGTTAGAGCACATGGTAGATACAGTGCTTTACTTTGAGGGAGACCGTCACGCCTCCTATCGGATCCTGAGGGGAGTGAAAAACAGGTTTGGCTCCACCAATGAAATAGGGGTATTTGAGATGAGGGAGGAAGGGCTTGCGGAGGTAGAAAACCCTTCCGAATATATGTTGTCAGGGCGTCCGGAAGATGCCTCAGGGGCTGTTGTGGCCTGCTCTATAGAGGGAACCAGGCCGATTCTTTTAGAGGTTCAGGCTCTGGTAACTGAGACTAATTTCGGTATGCCCAGGAGGACGGCTGCCGGCACGGACTACAACCGGGTAAATCTTTTAATGGCAGTTTTGGAAAAACGGTGCCGGTATGATCTGGCCAGATTTGATGCTTATGTAAACATTGCCGGAGGCATCCGGATGAATGAACCTGCTCTGGATCTGGCTATTGTGATGGCATTAATCTCCAGCTACAAGGATCGTCCTGTGGATCCGGGATGGATCCTTTTTGGGGAGGTAGGGCTTTCCGGAGAGGTTCGTGCTGTATCCATGGTAGAGCAAAGGGTAAATGAAGCCATAAAACTGGGCTTTACCACCTGTATACTGCCCAAAATTTCACTGGAAAAGCTGAAGCCCCGGGACAAAATCCGGCTGATTGGAGTCAGCAATGTAAAAGAGGCGATTGCTCTGTTGTAACAGCAGAGGCAATCGCCTTTCTGAATGAAAGTAGAAAAAATCCTGAAGCTCTTTTGAACTTCAGGATTTCCCCTCACACTTTTCCACACTTTATAATTTCTTCCCAAAGGAAACAGGGGAAGAGGGGCTCGAACCCCCATCTACGGTTTTGGAGACCGCTGCTCTACCATTGAACTATTCCCCTTTAACACTCTGCAACAATTCTTGCCTCGTGCTTGATTATAATACCACATTATAAGGAAAGTGTCAATGATTATTTTCCAAGTTTTTTGGATAATTTGACAAATTTAAAAGAAAGAAGAGGAATTGTACAGAAAAAATGCAATAGTTTTGACAAAAGTGAAAAGTATACAAAGAAAACATATAAAGAAAAACAAAACCATACAGAATGACGAAATACTGGTTGAAAAGAATGGACCTCTTTGCTATAATAGTAAGGAAGTTTTAACGATAAGGGGAGATTTTGCTATGGCATCAAAAAAGAGAAATATTATTGTAGGACAATCCGGAGGCCCTACCTCTGTCATTAACTCCAGTCTGGCAGGAGTATATAAAACTGCCAAGGAGAGAGGCTTCCACAAGGTTTATGGTATGCTTCACGGAATTCAGGGGCTGTTAGATGAGCAGTATGTAGATTTATCTAGCCAAATCCATTCAGATATGGATATTGAGCTGTTAAAGAGGACTCCTTCTGCATTTTTAGGTTCCTGCCGTTATAAGCTTCCGGAAATTCATACCAATCCAGAGGTTTATGAGAAGATTTTTATGATTTTAGATAAGCTGAATATTGAAGTATTTATCTATATCGGCGGCAACGATTCTATGGATACGATTAAAAAGCTGTCTGATTACGCCATTGTAAAGGGATATAATCAAAAGTTCTTAGGCGTTCCCAAGACTATTGACAACGATCTGGCTTTGACAGACCACACTCCCGGCTTTGGCAGCGCTGCCAAGTATATCGGCGCATCCACCAAGGAGATTATCCGGGATGCCCTGGGGCTTACTTATAATAAGAATATGATTACCATTATCGAAATAATGGGCCGTAATGCAGGCTGGCTTACCGGTGCTACTGCGCTGGCCAGGACAGAGGAATGTGAGGGGCCGGATCTGATTTATCTTCCCGAGGTTCCTTTTGATTTGGATAAGTGCTTAAAGAAGGTTCAGGATCTGTTAAAGAAGAAAAGTTCCATTGTTATTGCCGTTTCCGAGGGAATTAAGCTGGCAGACGGCCGCTATGTATGTGAATTGTCTGGCGGCGGGGAGTACGTGGATGCATTCGGCCACAAGCAGCTTCAGGGTACGGCTGCGTATCTGGCCAGCTTTATGGGAGCTGAGATTGGCTGTAAAACCAGAAGCGTAGAATTTTCCACTCTTCAGAGAAGCGCCTCCCATATGGCTTCCAGAGTAGATGTTAACGAGGCCTTTATGGTAGGCGGTGCTGCAGTGAAAGCAGCAGATGAGGGAGATACGGGAAAAATGGTAGTAATTGACCGAATTGCGGATGATCCCTATATGAGTGCGGCGGGTATTTATGATGTCCACCGCATCGCCAATAATGAGAAGCTGGTTCCCAGAAGCTGGATTAACAAAGAGGGCAATTATGTGACAGAAGAGTTTATTAACTACATAGAGCCGCTGATCCAGGGGGATTACCAACCCTTTATGGTAAACGGACTTCCTCAGCATTTAGTTTTAAAGCGGTAAGGTGCCATTGTTCACTGAGGGTACTTAACCATATATTGAGCGATTTGTAAAAAATCTGGTTCCCCTTTCATGCGAAATCAATAAAATATAAAGGGGAACCGTTTTTTATGTCGGAAAATGTGTGTGAATTATGCAAAAAACAAAAAGGGATTCACTGGAAATAACCGGTAAAACATATAAAATGTAAGTCCTTACAGGAAAAAAATTCAATATTTGACAATTGGCAGAAGCCATGATATATATATTTTAACACAAAACACTTTTAATTTTTATAGTTCAAAGGAGATTAAGATTATGAAACAGAAAAAGATTATGTTGCCGTCTATTGCGGCTGCAAAGAAGTTCGTTCAGGAAGCAGAAAAGTGTGACTTTGACATCAATGTATTTTACAACCGCATTATAATTGATGCAAAATCCCTGTTAGGCGTTTTAAGCCTGGATTTAACCAGGGTATTAACCGTAGAGTACAATGGTGAGGACGAGGCTTTTGAAGAGTTTTTAGGAACTATGGAAAAGCACGTTGCAGTAGCATAAAGAAAGCATCAGGAAAGGGGCCGGTCTCTTAAGAGACCGGCCCCTTTTGGGTGTACGCCCCAGCCACACCTATTTTTTAACAAATTTTCTAACAAAACTGGCCAAAGGTGAACAGCATACCTAATTCATAATCCGCATCAGGCCTACAACTTTCCCTAATATTTGAACTTCATTGCAGATAATGGGTTCCATAAAATCATTTTCCGGCTGAAGACGGTAATGGTTATCCTCTTTATAGAAACGCTTTACCGTAGCAGAATCCTCTAACAATGCAACCACAATCTCTCCATTATCCGCATGGGATTGCTGAGCCACAAGAATATGATCTCCATTATAGATTCCGGCATTGATCATACTTTCTCCTTTTACCTTCAGCATAAAAATCTCTGCATTAGGAAGGACATCTACTGGTATGGGAAAGTAGTTCTCAATATTCTCCTGGGCGAGAAGAGGCTGTCCGGCAGCAATGGAGCCAAGAATTGGAACATTGACAACTTCCCGTCTGGTAAGATTAAAGCAATCGTCCAAAATCTCGATGGCACGAGGTTTTGTCGGGTCTCTGCGGATATATCCATTTTGCTCTAAAGTTTCCAGATGCGAGTGGACAGAAGATGTAGACTTTAAATGAACGGCTTCGCAGATTTCACGGACTGCTGGCGGATATCCCTTTTTTAAAATCGTTTCTTTAATATATTCTAAAATTTCCTGCTGCTTTGCAGTAATTTTCCCACTTGGCATATAGTCCTCCTTAATTGTAATTATGACAGAATATTTGTTCTGGTATAATACTATCACATTTATTTCAAAAATGCAAACATTCGTTTGTACTTTTGAAAAAGTTATTGACAAACATATGTTCCTATAGTATAGTATGAATACAAAGAGAACGTATGTTCAAACAGACATATAATCTTTATTTTGAATACAAAAGAGGGGGAGCAGTATGGAAAAAGGCAGGAGAAAGGTATTGCTATGGGCAGCAGCATTTATAGTTGGCTTAAATCTATTGGGATTTATTAAATTGAACATTTTGGCAAGGGAGCCAGATTCGTTGACTTATACGAAGTATTATAAGAGTATTATAATTCAAGAAGGGGATAGTTTGTGGAAATTGGCAGAAAGATATTGTCCATATGAATTTTTGACGACAGAAGAGTATGTTTATGAGCTAAAACGGATCAACGGTCTTACAGAGGATACAATTCATGCCGGCCGCTATTTAACTATTGTTTATTTTGAGCCATCTTTTTAGTTGTTTTACTATTTTTTAATAAGGTTCTTCCTCAGTTTGCTTTGGATAAAAACAGGGGTAAAAGGATTTGTACCGCAAAGAATAAGAGATGTTGCAAAATGAAATAGCCACCTGGATTCATTTTGCAACCCCTCCTTAAATCTATCTTTTATTCAGAATCGTTATCCGTCGGGAATTCATCCTCCTCATCCCAATCTTCCTGAGCAGCAGAGGAACTGGAGTTACTGTAGAACTCTTTTCCAACTACATTCCGCTGATGGCGGGAGGCCTCCACCAGGTCGGAAAGCATTGCTCTGATCTTTCTGGGCTTTGCAATGTTTTCCAAATGGATTTCCGGCGTCTTATCAACTTTTGCAGTGATAATAAGAGTTCCTGTGCCAAATATTTTTCCAGCCAGAGTTTGCTCCATGGTGATATCTACAATACGGTACAGCAAGGTTTCGTCTACTACAGTTTTAAAAAATCCCTGTTCAATCATTAAGCGTTCATTGGTAATATAATATTTTGTAAATGTCCAGGGAAACCAAAGAACATGTTTTCTGTCTCTCCAATGTACCTGGGTATCTCTGCTCATAGTCTCTGCCATAGTATAAAATCCTCCGTATAATTTAGTTTTATAATTCTTTACGAAGCTTTACTGCATTTCTAGCGCTTCTGCGGCGCTCGTCCTCCAGTGCAGCGTAATGCTTTTTAGTAGTATTTACATCGCTGTGTCCCAGAACATCTGCTACCAGATAGATGTCTCCGGTTTCCCGGTACAGATTGGTTCCATAGGTACTGCGAAGCTTGTGGGGGGTGATTTTTTTGTTAGGTGTTACTGTACGGGAATATTTTTTAACCAGATTTTCAACGCTTCTTACTGCTAAACGCTTTTTTTGCAGCGAGAGAAATAACGCATCCTCATGACCTTTTTCCGGAAAAATTTTTCCCCGCTCATCTAAGTAGTCCAGGAGAGCGTCCTCCACTTCACGGCCAAAATAAACAGTGACCTCTTTTCCTCCTTTTCTGTGAATTTGAATTCCGCCGTTTTTTAAGTCTACATCATTGAGATTCAATCCCACACATTCAGAAACACGAATACCAGTACCTAACATAAGAGTAAGAAGAGCCAAATCGCGTACCTTTGTTTTATCATGGAAGGTTTTTTGCTTGGGAGTAAGATTGTCTCCTTTTTCTACCTCATCCAAAAGGAGAACCACCTCGTCAATATCTAACCGAATAATTTCTTTTTCATGAAGCTTTGGAAGTTGAACCAAAGCCGCCGGATTGTTTTTTAACTTTTCTGTCCGAAAGAAATAGTTATAGAAGCTTTTCAACGAGGAAATTTTTCTCATGATTCCCCGTTCCCGGTTTACTATTTCCTGGCCTTGAGCATTGTCTCGATATTTTAGATATTCCATATATTCTTCCAGATCTGTAACGGTAATCTGGTCTAAATCTTCCAGAGAAATTTCCTTTATATCTTTGACACGAAAATAAGGATTTTCTTCTTGCAAAAAGTGAAAGAATACGTTTAAATCATAGGCGTAGGCGATTCTGGTTCTTGATGAGGTTCTTGGTTCAATACCACGGAAAAACTCTGGGCAGAAGAGGGGAAGCGCTCCAATAAGTTCTCTTAATCGCTTTACATTTTCGATATCTTTTTGTTCATGATAAGAAAGATTCTTCATAAAAGATCACCTCTTTTTTCCCAACCATCAATATTCCCCTCTAATATAGCATGAAACATACAAGTTTTAGCTCCCGGATTTTCCTGTTCCAGTTGTTTGACCAGATTTTTAGCATATTCCCGTTTAGTATGACCGTCAACAGGACAAGGATTTTTACATACTGGAAGATTGTATTTGTTTTGAAAACCAATCACTTCTGATTCTGAAACATAAATCATGGGTCGAATAACAGATAAATCCATCCGATCCAGATAGGTATTAGGAGAAAACACATGAAAACGGCCTTCATATAAAAGGGAGAGCAGCATGGTTTCAATTACATCGTCTTTGTGATGGGCATAGGCAATTTTATTGCATCCAAGTTCTTTTGCTTTTAAATTTAAAGCCCCTTTTCGCATTTTTGCACATAAAGAGCAGGGATTTGATTCCTTGCGAATGTCAAACAATATATTTCCTATATCAGTAGTTACAACGAAATACGGAATAGACAATTTATCGCAAAGTAATTGTACGGATTCTAAAGACAAATGGCCAAGCCCCAGATCCACAGTAATTCCCACTATAGAAAATTTTTTAGGATAAAATTTCATAAGCCCATTTAGAGCATATAGAAGAGCAAGACTGTCTTTTCCTCCAGAAATTCCCACTGCAATGCGATCATTTTCATCAATCATATGGTAGGCATCAATGGCCTGTCGAGTTAAACTTAGTAAACGCTGAAACTTCATGAAAAGAAGTCCTTTCCAATCTATTTAACTATTCGTTAAACTATTCTTTCGCGAATAGTTAAAGTTGAGTTTTCCAATCAAAAGCTTCTGCTATTTTAGCATAGGTTTTCCGGATTTGTCAAATTTGAGGAAAGGCGGGGTTATGCGGAAATTATTTGTTTTTTCATTGATATTTACCATCCTGTTTACTCAGGTTGCTTACGCCTTGCCGGCTCCCGGTACTCCTGGCAATGCGGATTATGTGGAGCCGGATATGGATTTTATAGATACCTATGCGACTGTGAATAACATTCCAGGCTTTAGCAATACAGTTACATTAAAAAATGTCCAGGTTATCGTTCAGTATTATACTATGTCCGGGAATTTAAAATCTGCTTACTCCATCAATCGGATTTAATCGCAGGCGAAATAATTCAGCGAATGTTTGGGAAAATACGGCAATTTCAAAGTTTCTCATTAATTATTCACAGGCTTATTGGGAAGCGACATTGGATTTAGGTTTTGTAACTTCTATGTCCTTTATATGTCGCGCTTCTGATTTTAATTTCGGGTTTAATGGCCATGTTAACATTGTAAACGGCTATGATAATTCCGGATTAAACCAGTCCAATCAAAATCTTTCGGATACCCTTAATAAATATCAGGAAGAGGAAGATAAACTCCTTGCGGATACCAAAGATAAGATTGAGGACTTTGAATTCCAAAATCCTTTTGATACTTTCGTGGCCCCTTTGGAGGATGTGGCCTATTTCCTAAACGGCATTTACATGACTCTAGGCTCCTTTAACATCCCCATAGGCTTCTCTCTCACTCTCACAATCGCTCTGCTATGTATCGGCTGGTATCGCTTCCGGGGAGGTGGTTAAATGTTCGCGTTCTTTGATTCTGTAGCCGCTTTTGTAGAGACCATTGTAAATTTTGTCATTAACATGTTCCAATTGCTGATGACAACGATTCAGTCCATTATCCGCGCGGTATCCTGGCTCTTCATCTGTGTCGGTTATCTTCCCGGCTGGCTGACTGCTTTCATCCTAGTTCCTATCTCGTTAGCGGTAATATTCCAGATATTAAATAAGGGGTCTTGATTATAAAATACCGGAACCCCTATAAGCTCTACATGGTCTTTGGAAAAAAGGGAGCCGGAAAAACCACCTTAGCTGGCAGGTATATTTTGACTGGGAACTCCCCGGCTGTTATCAATTTAAGACGGAAGACTTTGGAAAGGTGTCCTTCCCTCCCAACGCTCTTATCCTTGTAGATGAGGTTGGCCTTGTCTGGGATAACCGGAATTTCAAGTCCTTTCCGGAATACGTAAAGGTCTACTTTAAGTATCAGCGGCAATACCGCCATGTTGTGTATCTATTCAGTCAGTCCTTTGATGTGGATAAAAAGATACGGGATATGACAGACCATCTGTATATTGTGCAAAACTTTTGTAATTTTCTGTCCATTGCCAGGCGTGTAACCAAGCACTTAACGGTAGTCCACGCAGACCGTTCCGCCCAGGGAGAAAGTAAGATAGTGGATAATTACAACATAGACTCTCTCCTTCTGGCTCCATCTGGCTTACCTACATCCCGAAGTATGTAAAATACTTCAAGAGTTTTGATCTACCGAAACTCCCGGATTTTGAAGGGGAGCCATTACCAGAATATCAAAGAAAGAGGGAGTCGTTTCTTGACCAGTTAAAAGAACAAAGGGAGGTATTAAGAAGATGGAAAAAGAAGTAATACGTGATTTACAGTTGGCTTATAATGAGTGCGCTATGTTAGAAGGCTGTATTAATCGTTTGTTTATTACGGATTCTAGAAAGGAATCTAAGAGTTTTCAGAATATTCTAACCGATTTTTTGTAGTTTTTCACTGTGTTCAGCCACTACTTTTTTTAGAATATCAAGGTCTCTTTTGACTTCATCGATTTCCGGCATTGCTTTTTCATAACGTTTAGCCGCTGGGACATAATTTTCTGCCAATAATTGAATTTTAGGTTCTATTTCATTTTCTACATATAAGCGGAAATCATGTAGTTCGTTTCTTGTTTCTTGTAATGTGTCCTTAATTGGTTGTATTTCATTTCTTAAGGCTAATAATAATTCATTATCACTCATGTAGAAGCCTCCTTCATTATAATGTTTTAATGATAACACAGGAAAAACTATAGGTCAAGCAAGATACATATTGATGATAGTACCGGTATTCTCTCTACCGATATTTACAGTTTTACTGCTTCTCCTATTGCCATCTCCTTAAAGATCTGTTGGAAAGGGGTGTTATGTCCAGCTGCTGGATGTTAGGGAGTTATTTATTGACCAGTTAAGGGAACAAAAGAAGATACTTAGAAAATAGAAAAAATGATTCAAGGAGGTTCTTGTATGCCTGGAAAAAAGTAACAAGAAAAGAGGCTTTTCTTTATACATCCGAAAATATGCCCTCACATCAAGGATAGATATTATAGATGTTTTCCGACAGACGGCACCGCCACGTAGATAGCACACTGGTCGGCACATTCCTGCAGGGATAACTAACCGATTTTTTGTAGTTTTTCACTGTGTTCAGTTACTACCTTTTTTAGAATATCTATATCTTGAATAACTGCATCTAGTTTTTCAATTCCATTTGCATATCGGTTATATGTAGAAGTATAGCAGGCTTCAATATTTTGTAGTCGTGGTAATATATCATTTTCAATTAGGATTTTTGTGAATTGTATATCTTGTTTTGTGAATTGTATATCTTGTTTTGTAGATTGTATATCTTGTTTTGTAGACTGCATATCTTGTTTTATGGATTTTATATCTTGTTTAAGTGGTTCAATTTGTGAACTTACAATATTAGAAATTGCTAACAATAACTCGTTATCGCTCATAGAAAATCCTCCTTCATTATAATATTTTAATAATAACACAGGAAAAACTATAGGTCAAGCAAGATACATTGCTTTTTGTTCTCTGGAAAATTTATATGTGATTTGTTAAAAAGTAGTATCAAGTATTTATTCTTAACGAATTTGAAAAGGTTTTCATAATATTGATATATTAAATAATTATATCTAATCTTTTGATTTATTCGTATACCAATTATCTATAGTGTGGAGGGAACAAGCTTCCATATTTTCTAGCATTGGAACTTGCATCCAGTGGATATCGATACCTTTGTTTTGCCGGAATTAATGACGTTTCCCACTCCGGTAATATGAAAAACATATCATGGTCCAAACTCCTGGAACAACTGCATATCCAGCATTTACCTGTCCATGATTCATGAGCACATAACAGCCGCCTGTGAATGTCAAAATAAGAAAAATAATTCCTAAAATCAAAGATATTTTTTTCATGAAATGTTTCTCCCTCTTTAAAATCGGTTCCTCTATTCTCTCTTGGTTCGTCCAGTTCCGAAAATGGAGGAGCTGGATGAACTGAAAATAGAAGAACCGAAAATAGGCTTGCTTCCACTTTTATTCTGTCACCAGGACATAATTGGCATTTCCTGAAAATTTGCGCTGGCTCTGATTTTCTTTTTTCCACTGGGCATCAAACTCATAGATTTTATCTGGTTCTATGTTGAGGAAAGAAACGACATAATAATAAGTGGTGACTCTTTCTTGTGCTGTCTCTATGCTGGCTACATCTTTGGGCCATTGGCGGATGACCAGTTTATCTGGCTGAATTTTGGTGGAGAATAGATAGCATGCATCGTTCATCCCATTATATTCAGGCAGTTTTAAACGGGCGCAGTGCTCCATAGCAGCCTCTTCCAAAGGGCTGGAGCCGCACGCAATAACCTCCGAGTTCTTCCCATTCTCTTCTAAACTCCATGTGTAATTTCCTGATTGGATTTCCAGAGATTGATATTTATTGGATAAGACATCAGTCAGTGTAAAAGTTGGGACATCTGTTAAAAGAAGGTTTTCCACAGTTTCGTTTTCTTCTTCTGGTAAAACAAAGAATTGCCTGGCTCTGTAGATATTGATTCCATCCTTTTCCTTTTCTTCCAAATCTTCCATCAAAATAAATATGGAAGTACCATCTTTCAATTCTTCTGGTTCTGCCAGATCGTTTATACCCAGAACCCAGAAAGTTCCTGGAAAATCATCGGTGTCAGAGCTTATGAGGAAACGCTCTCCATAAGTTTCTTTGATATGGGCCTTAATGCCGGTATAGCTTGTCCAAGCAGTATCTTTTGCTGTAGGCGGAGAATCCTGCTCGGCAAGATTCTGTTCTGGTTGGGGATCATCGGAGGGGAGGCCTGGATTATTCTCAGTATGTGTTTCCGCAATTGGCTCCTGTGCACTCTCTTTCTGGTTTTCCCCTTTTGTGGTTGTCATAACTGCTGGAGTAAAAGAATTGCTGCATGCTGTAAGGGAAAAAGTCAGTGTTAAAAAAGTCATTAGAAAGAGAAATTTAAAATTTTTTCTGAGATTCATAAAGGCCTCCCTTGTACCAAGACTGATAGAGCGTGTTATCTTTCTTCTTCTGTAATGCTTATTACATCCCCTTCTCTGAGAACCTGCTGGAATCTTCCAGATTCGCCATTAACAATTAAAGATACTGTACCCTTAGGATGATCTAGATCAATACCTGAATATTCAATGAGATCCATAAGGTAGTAAGGGCGTCCGTCTGCCTTTTTAGGAAGATACAGGGGGGAGCCATTAAAACGGAAGAGAACGGTCTCTACCTCCGGCTCCGGCGTTTTCAAAGAGTCTGGCGGTGTGATTGCTCCGGCTTCCGGCCGGCTCTTTTCTGTGGCCATTGTCTTTTTCTCTTCAACTGGTGATACTTCCCAGGATTCATTTCCTACAGATCCTACAGGACTCGTGCCTTCATCTGGCTGTTTAGAGTCAGACAGGGGAGAATCGCCCATTCCCTCTTCTTCAAGCTCTTTGTATGTATTTCCTTCTGTGGCTTTCCCGGATTTTTCAGCTTCTCCTGCCTCCGGATCTGATTCTTCTGGCATAAAGCCTTCCTCCTCCTGAAGCTCTTCTTCCTGGGAAGACTCTTTTGAAATCTCTTCTGGAGGCAGCTTTATGGAGATAACATCTCCGCTTTTTAAAAGAGTTTTCAGAGACACCTTCATTCCGTTAACGGTTACTTCCTCACTGGAAGCGGCGCCCTCAATATCTTCCAGATAAACCCGGGCCGGAGTTCCGTGAACAGCCGGAATAAACTCAATATTGTCCCCTGCGTGGATCACATCAGAAAGTTTTCCTTCTTTCTGATTGATAAACAGAGCTGCAGGTTCTGAAGTTGTGCCGTAGAACACTTTTCGCTTTCCGTTGATGGTTACGGTTAAATTGGCTCCTGTGCGTCCCATAATATCCCGGAAATTATAACCGTTCATCATCAAAAGATTCAGGGCCGTAAAGGTTCCGCTGCGGAATAGCTTGGCCGGGCTGTTATTAAGGGTTACCCGGAAACTGTCATTGATCATGTTTAATCCAGATGAAATAGCGATGCCAAGAGGGGTGGCGTATTCCGGATTATTTAAATTATATTCTTTGGAAAATGCATTGGCCTGAAAATAATTTCCTGCAATAGCCACCCGGCTGTCGTCCATTCCCAGGGCTTCTGTAATACAGTTTTTCAGCCCTGACAGCTTACTGCCTCCGCCTGCCAGGAACAGAGCCGACGGGGCTGTTCCGTTTATCTCAATAACCTTATCGGCAATTTCCTTGGAGAGAGCTTCCTGGGCACCTTGAATGGATTTACATAAATCTGCTTTGGAAAGCTTCTGCTCTATTCCTAAAATATTGGGAAAAGTTATTTCCTCCTGATGCTCCAACTGGGCTTTCATAGATTCGGCTGTGGAGAAATCTACCAGATAATTTTTCATGATAGTCTCTGTAATCTCATCTCCTGCCATGGTAGCCATAGTATAGCCGGTTATACTTCCGCCTACACATGCGGCGATATCTGAAGTTCCGGCTCCGATATCAACAAGAACCAGATTCAAAAGCCGGATGTTTTCCGGAATTGCTGCATTAATGGCGGCGATGGGCTCCAAAGTCATGCTGGCCACCTCAAGACCGGTTTTGTTCATGGTAGTATAAAGACTTTCCACCACTTCACTGGGAAGAAATGTTGCAATAAGATCTACTTTAATCCGATGCCCTCTGTGATCCTTTAAATTGGAAATTATATATTGATCCAGGAAATACTGGCATACCGTATAACCAACCAGATAATATCGGCGGGAGTCGTCTGCCGCCTCATTCTCCGCATCAAAAACTTCTTCCGCCTTACTAATGGCCCCGGCTTCCAAACGGCTTATAATCTCATCATCTATCAGCTGTGTTCCCGGCAATTCCAATTCATAATCTGCCCGCTTTGTTCTCAGGGCACGCCCCGCCGCCGCCACACAAACCTTCTCCAGCTTAATGTGGGTTTTTGCTTCCAGACGTTTCTTTACCTTTTTCGCCACAGCAGTTACTTTCTCAATATTCTCAATCTGCCCGTCTATCATGGCCCGTTCTGTATGTTCTTCTTTTTCCACTGCAATAACGTTGAGCTTGCCGTCTTCTACAATCCCCACCATTCCTATGATGCTTCTGGTTCCAATATCCATAGCCAGCACCACGTCATTAGTCTGAGCTTTCATAGAACCTCTCGATGAAGTCAGAACCTTTTTTGCAGCAGATGTTTTCTTTATTTGCCCTCTAGCCATATCTCCTCCTGTATTTCCTTAAAATACAATTACATTCTTCTACCATTATAGTAAAATCTCTCATTAATGTAAATATTTTTATTATAGAGAATCCGGCAAAACGCGTAAGAAGCGCATTTTGCCGGATTCTGTCATACTCTTTTTCTGCCCGCCAGGATCATGAATTATTATTTAAGAAAGCCGTAAATTGTTTAGGAGGCCTCAGAGCCGGAATGGATAATGCCGCCATTATTTCCGGATTCATCCGGGGAGGGAAGGCCAACGCCAGGACCTTCCGGTTCCTGGGTTTCCGGAGAAGTGGGGCCATTGGGGGAAGGACCGGTTCCGGGGCTCTGGCTGCTTCCGGGATTGGTAATGTTATCGGATGGGCCTATGGGTGGCGGTGAAATGGTTTCTTCCTCATTGATATTTTCATCGGATGGCTCAGAAAGCGGTTCTTCATCGGATTCTTCTTCCCCTTTCGTTTCTGCTTCAGACTCTTCTGTCTCAGATTCGGATTCCTCTTCTAAAGTCTCTGGAGCAGTGGTTTCTTCTATAATGGGAGCTGATGTTGGAGGCGCTGTCTCTTCCACAGCTGGTTTAGAAGGCTGGGCCTGGTCGTTCTGGCTGTTTCCGCTTCCCTGGGCTGAATCTTTCGCTGGCGGATTATAGATGAAGCCCGGGATCTCTCCTTCTTCATAGATACCGGTGGTCTCAGCGATTTTATTGCTGATTTCCCTTACTGCAGGAGAAACAATATATGCAGCATCCTGACCGTACAGGAACTGGTGCAGGGCGGCTACATTGCTTTCCAAAGTCATAGGGATAACGCAGTCCAGTTTGCCGATTCTGGCAGTGGTTTTGGCAAATGGGAAGCCTGCGGACTGGCCGATTTCATATTTGGTAATGCTTTTGGCAATAGGCATTAAATCTTCAGGGCCTATGCTGGTAGAAAGCTGGGGAAGAACACCCATCACAATATTGGTAAGGACAGAAATATCCGCCTGCTTTGCCTTTTCCAAAGCCAGCATAATCACCTTGCGCTGACGTTCTGTACGGTTAAAATCTGTGTCCATCAGACGAAGACGGCAATAAGCGACAGCCTGGACTCCGTCCAGATGATTCATTCCCGCATGTTCCAGATGGTAAGAGCCCACTCCTGTGGATTCTACAGTTTCTGTAATAAAGGAGTTGATATAATAGAACTCCTTGTCTGTAATTTCCAGGTCAATACCGCCTAACAAATTAATGGCATCTGCAACAGCTTTCCAGTTAAAGGTGGCATAATCATCAATCTGAATATCCAGATTACGTTCCAGAGCCTTTACCGCCTGTTCATGGCCGCCCAGGAAATAGGCTTCATTGATCTTATCAAAGCTTCCGTCCTTATCAATTTGCAGATAGGTATCGCGGTATACAGAAATTAAACGGATTTCATTGGTTTTTTTGTTAATGCTGCAGATAATCTCCACATCAGAAAGAGCTCCCTTTTCCAGGCCTCCGCCTCTGGAGTCTACGCCAAAAACCGCTATGTTCCAATATCCATCCCGAAGTTTCCACCATCTTTGTACAAATAATACTCCTCCAATCACAATAATGGCAAGAAGGATTACAAGAAAAATTTTTCCGGCTTTGCCGGCTCTTTTTTTTCTTCTGCGGCCATGGCTCGAGGGCGCCGGGCTGACTCTGCTATTTTCTGCCGGTCTGTTGTAAGTGCGGCCCTCCGGCCTTGGGGCGGATTTTTTTTGGCGGCTGCCAGAACGGCTTCTTCGCCTACGCATACGATCAATTTCATCCTCATAGGGTTCCGGCATTTCTTCTCTGGGGAAGACTCTTTTTCCCTGGAAAGCTGGCAAAGCTTCCTCCTCCTCGTCGTCAAACTCTATATCATCAAAATAATCGTCTGCATCCGAATCCAGATCAATGTCCTGAAAATCGTCAGAATCGTTATAAGAATAATCATTACGGTATTTCATTACAGTACTCTCCTTTGTCAAGTTCCATTTAATCAATCAGGTTCCGGTAATAAGGCCAGTCCGCTTCCATAGTTTTGACTGTTACATTGTTGACAGAGCCGCTGGACTCATGAATAACCTTCATCTGGCCATTAGGAGCCCAGCCGAGAAACATAACGACATGAGCGCCGGTTCCGGTTTTTAAAATAATATCTCCCGGTTTCAGCTCTGACCTTTTTATGGGGCGTCCGCAGAGAGCCAGGCTGCTGGTACTCTCCCCGGCAAGCCTTTCCCCGGTAACAGACCAGTAAACCCAGTTTATCCATCCAGAGCAGTCCAGACCCTTCAGGATTCTTCCCTTGGTATCGGGATTTATGGGAGTTCCAAAAAAGTTTCCCTCATATCCGGAATGAGAAGGCTTGCCTCCCCAATAATAAGGAACTTTCCCCACAGAAGACAGGGCAAACTGAATAAGTTCCCTTCTTTTTCTGGAAGTCCCCCCGGGAAGCTTATCTATATAAGATTCGATTTCACCGGCAGACAGGGGATTTCTCATACTGATGGTGGAAATACTTAAACCGTAATTCTTATACCAGTCCTGGGAACGGATAGCTTTTGCCATTTGGATACTGTAGGAATCCCAGCCATCCCAGCCGTCTTCTGTCATATTCTCCGGATTGTTTCCAATGGTATCTGCATGCAAAAGGCCTTTGGAATCATCAATTCCCAAAATTTTAATGGAAATATTTAAATCTACATGGCCGGGGCAATCCCCTTTCCCGTCGGAGGAACTGGTTTTCTTTTGCGTTGTTGACTTAGCGTCGGAAGGCTTACTGGAGGACGACTTTTCCTTAGCCTGGTTTTTGCTTTTGGAGGCATCTGCTTCAAGGGATTCCTGGCTCTGTGGGAAAGACTCTTCTGTCTCATCGGTTGAGCAAGAAGCGCTGCTGTCTTCTGGCGAATAGGGATCTTCCAGAACAACGGCAGCATTTCCCGGGGTTGCCATAAGCTCCTGGCCGGGACCGATATTATCCCATTGATGCGGATCCACTGTATTTTTTCGAATCGTACCCCCATTTGAGCCGGATTCGGCTATGGGAACAGCAGGCCCCGCCTCCTCTGTTTCCTGGGAGACGGAAGAAGGGATTATCCCATCATTGGATTTTTCATACTCCTGGGAGGTTTCGGCATCTTTTTCTTTGGAAACCGCTTTTAGGGAATCCACTTTTTCCGTCTGATCCGGTTCAGAATCTTCTATGTAGTCTGTTGACCAGGGCTCCTGGGAGGATGCCAATTCTGCCGCCAGTTCCGCTTCTTCCTCCTCCTGTATCAGTTCCTCCATGGATAAGTCCAGACAGCCGCCACAGTAATAAACCTTGCCCATGCTGTAAGAATAGCTATGGGATGCAGTCCACAGCCGATTGGCATATTCTTCAAAGTGTTCCACGTCCATTACATCTGTTTGAAAGGTATAGACACTTGCCATAGATAGAATTTCTTTTACATTGGAGTAACCGCTGATTGCCTTTCCGCTTCCATTTACAAAAGAAAGGTTAACCTTTTTCCAATTATTAATAAGCCATGTATCCGGATTATCCGGATCGTGGGTCTCATCCATGGGATTATATTTTCCATAAACAGCCGATAATGGTTTTCCCAAGCGGGATGCCATTTTGGCCGGCTTAATGTCAGCCAAATCATATATGGCCGCAAGCCAGTCCGAATCTTTTATGGTAAGCTTTTTATATACAGTTCCGGCGTAGCTGTTCATTACATCTGACTGATCCGCTCCTTCCGGAAAATAATAAGCCAGATTTAACTGGGTAATAGAAGGCTCATATTCATCGGAAACCGTTTCTTCTATGTTGGATTCGGACTCATTTATCTCAATCCTTTTGACATCCTTAAAAGCAAAAATTTCTTCTCTTAAAGGCATGGCTTGTATCGGTGAGGCTGTCCCTGCCGGGATATAGGACTCTGCCAGTATGCCGTTTATAATTCCGGCCGCCAAAAGGATGGGCGCTGCAACTGCCTGTTTTTTATTTTCTCTGTTCCAAATAATCATGGAATCTTTAAACCACCTTAATTAATTTCAAAATATTAGGAAAACACCATAATAGTATAGCATAGTCTAAAACTGAATAACAGAACCTATTCTTTAAATATTCTTTAAGATTTTTTCAGTAAAAAAGACCTGCCGCAGAATAAAGGTCCGAAATATCGGAGTTCCGAAGATTTCGGACCTTTATTCCGCGGCAAGTCTTTTTTGAGGCCGACTGAAAGTCCTCACCAAGTCCGTTAGTTTCCTACCGGTTTTTCCAGTCCTGCTTGCTCTTAGCAAAATTAATAATCAACTGTACCGAATTGTCAAAACCGATGGCGCTTCTATTGATGCACAAATCATAACTCTTGGCATCAGACCATTTCTTGCTGGAGTAATAATTGTAATAACTGGAGCGCTTTTTATCGGTCTTAATCATAATATCCCGGGCTTTGGCGTTATCCACCTGGTACATCTTCATCAGATGATCGATTTTATCCGATTCATCCCCGGAGATAAATACGCTGGTTACATTGGGGTAGTCTGCCAGGGCATAATCGGCACATCGGCCTACAATTACGCAGGATTCCTCCAGTGCCAATTTTTTAATAGTGTCAAACTGTGCTAAAAATACTTTATGGTTAATGGGCATATCCATATAAGCTGACGTAGTATACCCCATAGAATAGGTATCCATTACCAGGGAATATAGAAAACTGCTGGTTGGCTTCTCATCATGGGTCTCAAAAAGTTCTTCACACAGTCCGCTGTTCTTGGCAGCCAAGGACAGCAATTCTTTATCGTAGCATTTAATGCCCAGCTGTTTGGCAACTTCCTGTCCGATTTGGCGCCCTGCGCTGCCGCACTGCCGTCCGATTGTAATTACTAAATTTCCATTCATAGTCCTCTCTCCTTTCACGCTATACGCTGCCGAAAACTCGCATGATGTCAGTTCATAGGATAATTATACAGCAAAATCCTTAAAAAGTACAGAAAAACAGGAAAAAAATATCTAATTTATCCAATTATTCTAATTTATCCAAAAGCTGTCCAAAATATTCCGGCAATGGAGCAGAAAACTCCATATATTCTCCTGTCCTGGGATGGCAGATCCCCAGTATCCCGGCGTGGAGAGTCTGGCCTCTTAAGCCGGATAATGGGCATTTTCCGGGGCCGTAAACCGAATCCCCCAATAATGGGTGTCCTAGGCTTGCCATATGGACACGGATTTGATGGGTTCTTCCGGTTTCCAGCCTGCACTGAATATAGGTATAGCCTTTTAGCTGTTTTAAAACCTGGTAATGAGTTACGGCCGGTTTGCCGTTTTTATAGTTAATGCTCATTTTTTTCCGATCCGAGGGATGACGTCCGATGGGGCCTTCTACGGTCCCTTGAGGATTCTTTAAATTTCCATGGACAATGGCAAAATATTTTCGGGTAATGGAATGTTCCTTAAGCTGTGCCGCTATGGATTTGTGAGCCATATCATTTTTGCATACAACCAAAATCCCTGTGGTATCTTTATCGATCCGGTGAACAATGCCAGGCCGAAGGATCCCATTAATGCCAGACAGGCTGCCATGACAATGTGCCATCAAACCATTGACCAGGGTTCCTGTGTAATGTCCGGCGGCAGGATGGACTACCATATCTTTTGGCTTATTGACAATCAAAATGTCCTCATCTTCATATAGGATATCCAAATCCATGGGCTCTGCCAGAATTTCCGGCTCTGCCGCCTCTGGCACCTGAAAAACAATCAAATCATCACAGCAAACCTTATAGCTGCCCTTTACCGGAGAACCATTTACAGAAACAGCCTCTGTTTTTAACAGTTTTTGGATATAAGAACGGGACAGGCCTTCTAAAAGGCCTGCCAGATATTTATCTATACGGATATCCTGATCCTCTTCCTCCACTAAAAATTGCTGCTCCAAGGGGGAACCTCCTTATGTCTCATCGGCTTTTTTTCTACTGGGAGAAAAGATTTCCAGTTCTTCTTCTTTATAAAACCACAACATTAATACCAGAAAAGCGGCGGCAGCTGTGGTGACATAGATATCAGCCACATTAAAGATAGGGAAATCAATCAGGGAAAAGTAGAGAAAATCTACTACATAACCGTTACTTACCCGGTCTACCATATTGCCTACAGCGCCAGAGGCAAGCATATTCAGACAGATAGTTAAAGGGAGAAAGCGGCGATTTACCGGCATCTTTATCAGGGCATATACGGTAAAGGCCAATACTGCCAGGGTAATCAGAAAGAGGAAACTCTGTTTGCCCTGAAGGATGCTGAAAGCGGCTCCTCTGTTTTCCGAGTAATAAAGTTCAAATACCCCATCGATTATCACAAAAGCCGGATTCCCCTTTAAATGGGTTACAGCCAGGTGTTTGGTCCACTGATCCAAAAAAATCAGGACAAGGGCGCTGACAGAAAAAAGGCAGATCTGCTTTCTTTTCCCCTTCATAGGCTTACCGCCTCCAATCCCTGTTTCATCTCTTCTTCTGTAACCGTCTTGTCTACATATGCGTTTCCAATCTCACGAAGGAGAATAAACTTAATAAGACCCTGCTCCATCTTTTTATCGTGTTTGGTGGCCTTGATAATCTCATTCACATTAAGGCCTTCTACCTTGGTGGGGAGATGGAAAATCTGAAGGACACGGGAAAGCTCTTCTATCTCCTGAAGGGTTATCATCCCTCTTAAGGCGCTGATGCGGCAGGCGGCAAGAGAACCAACGGCCACACAATGGCCGTGAAGCATAGAGAAGTCCGTTAATTTTTCTATGGCATGTCCCAAAGTATGTCCAAAATTTAAGAGTGCCCGTTCTCCTGACTCTTTGGGATCCTTTTCCACTACATCCCTTTTAATCCGATTGCTCTCCCAAATCATTTCCCGACAGATTTTTAAATCTCTGGCTTCAATGGCGGAGGCGTTGCGGCACAACCAACGGTAATAATCCTGATTTCTGATGAGACCGTGTTTGATAATTTCTCCCATGCCAGAGGAAAACTGCCGGGGCTCCAAAGTCTTTAAGGTGGCCAGATTGGTGTAAACCAAAAGAGGCATATGAAAGGCGCCTACCATGTTTTTATAAGCGTCAAAATCCACGCCGGTTTTTCCGCCAATACTGCTGTCCACCTGGGAAAGCAGGGTGGTGGGAATTTGAACAAAGGAAATTCCCCTTAGGTAGGTGGCAGCCGCAAAGCCGCACAGATCTCCGGTAACTCCACCCCCTAAAGCTACCAGCATATCGGTTCTGTCAAATTGATTTTTAATTAAAAACTCATACAAATCCCGGACAATGTCCAGATTTTTATTTTCTTCCCCAGCCGGGAATACAAACATCTCCGTCCTGGCGCTGCAGCCTTTCAGAATCTCTTTTACTTCTTCTCCGTAAAGTACGGCCACATTGGAATCTGTAACAATACAAAGCTTTTTAGAGCCGGTCCCCAGGGCCAGAAGCTGAAATTTTAACTGGCCAAAGTCCTCCTCCATCACAATGGGGTAAAGAGGCTTTTTTTCTATATCATGTACAATCAGGCAATCAGACATGCTGTCTCCTTTCTTTATAAATCTGTCTTTTAAGAATAGCGATCCAGGGTAATAAAGAGCCTTCCCTTTTTCGTCTCCGTTTCTACACCCCGGTAGACAAATTTGCCAAATCCTCTTACAGAGACAATGTCTTCTTCCTTTAGTAAATAGCTGTTAGAGGTGATCATGCGGCCGTTTACAAAGACCTTTTCTCCTTCAATATATGGCGTCATTTTGCTTCGGGAGGATTGCCAGGCCAGGGCCAGGATACAATCCAGCCTTAAAGAAGCCACACTTCCGGAAACAGTCTCAAATTTGGGCGTAATAGAGAGCTCCCCTATGGCTGCCGGTTCAAGAACCATATTGGTATGGCGGACAAAGTTTAACTCTCTGCAAAGATAATCTGCCATATCCTCCATACAGAAAATATGGCAGATCTTGTCCTCAATTAAAATATCTCCGATTTTGCTTCGCTCAATTCCCAGATTCATCAAGGCTCCTAAATAGTCCCTGTGACTTAATTCTTCCGCAAACCGGGGATTTACCGGCCTGGCAATAAGGCAGGTAAATGGATATTCATAAAGCTTTTCCTCATAAGAAGGAAGAAAACAAACAACCTTCCTTTCTGCCATTTTATATCCTCCGGCCAGCTGATATTTGACAGAGGAAAGGGAAGAAAGCAAGGAAAAGAATATTGTCTGCTCATATAAATTTAAAAAGTCCGTATGTACAGGAATGTCCCGCTGAAAACATATGCGGGACAATTCCTGAATTCGCTTTCGAAATAGTAATTCTTCTTTTTCCATAAACAGATAACATCCGGTTAAAAATGGAGGTTTAGTCCGCCGGTTCCCCCTAACGTATTCCCGCTTAAAAATTCCTGGAAATCTCCTGACAATTCTACAGACTCAGGAGAAATAATAAATATGTAGTTGGAGATCTTTTTTAAATTTCCATCTATAGAGTAGGCAGATCCGGAAATAAAATCAATAATCCTCTGGGCAACCTCTGTGTGAATGCCCTCCATATTCAGGAGAACCGCCTTGCCGGACAACAGATAGTTACAAATTTCCTGGGAATCCTCCATGGAGGTGGGTCTTACCAAAACCACTTCCATCCCTGCGCCTCTGGAGCGCATAGGAACTACCTTGCTGTTGGAACTGGAGCGGGCAGAACCTATGAAACGGGATTTAGGCGGTTCATCCTCATCCTCGTACTCATCTCTGTCTCTGGAAACACCTCTTCTGGCAGGCCTCTCGTCTTCGTACTCTTCTTCTTCATCTAAAAAGTAACCGTCATCATCCTCATCAGTGAGACGTGTTAATTCCATTAACTTATTTAACAGGCTCATGTATACTTACTCTCCTATCTTTCTGACTAGCGATGTCCAAAAATGCTTGTACCAACTCGTACTATGGTGGCGCCCTCTTCAATCGCTACTTCATAATCCCCGGACATTCCCATTGAAAGCACGTCCATAGACATATTATCAATGTTTTTCCTGGTGATGTCAACAGATAATTGAAATAAATCTTGAAAAACTTTTCGATTTTGTTCTGGATTTTCGACAAAAGGCGGAATTGTCATAAAACCTTTTACTGTCATATGGGGAAAAACAGCGATTTCTTCCAATGCCTTTTCCACTTCTTCTACAAAAAATCCGAATTTACTTTCCTCTCTGGCCACATTTATCTCCAAAAGTACCGGGGTAATTAATCCTGCTCTGGCGCTTTCTTCCTCTATCTGGCGGGCCAGGCGCAGGGAATCCACAGAATGAATTAAAACGGTCTTTCCAATTATCTGGCGTACCTTGTTGCGCTGAAGGTGGCCAATCATATGAAATCTGGCGTCCCTTGGCATATTGGGAAACTTTTCTAAAATCTCCTGAACCTTATTTTCTCCAAAATCTCTGGCTCCTGCCTCATATGCATCTAAAAGCATGGGAAGAGGCTTGGTTTTACTGACCGCAATCAGAGTTACCTCTTCTCTCCTTCTCCCTGCCCGAAGGCAGGCTTGCTGTACTCGTTCTTCTACTTCTAAATACTGTTCTCTTACCACAATTTTCTCCCTTTGTTTCTATTGATAAATCAGTTTTCCTTCTTCCACTGTTTCTGCATCCAAAACAATATGATCGTAAACAGAAAGTCCATAATCCATATTTTTCTTTACTGTGCAGTATTCGTCATTGGAGGTCAGCACCTCAATCTGTTTAAACACTGCATAACCTTTATTAATGTTATAAACCCCTTTGAGAGAAGCTGTGGTGCCAAGCTGATAGCGATCCGTGGACTCTGGTTTTATCAGGTAATCTCCCGGCTGAAATCCTTGCTCCCCGCCTATCTCAATATAATAATACTCATCTGTGGCATAATACAGGGTAGCCGGGGTAAATACCATAGAAGATTCGCCGCCGGAATAGACCTCCTTAAGAAATCCCGTATCGCTGCTGTCCCCGCCTCTGGTCAGGTAATCCAAGGGAACCAAAAAGAAATCCTTGGTAGTAACTGCGGAAATGGGGATCTTCAGGCCGTCCACCTTATCAGATACAATCTCAAAATCCACATACCGCTCAGATACAAACTGGATCATGTATTTATTAAAGTCCAGTTTTCCGTAAGGCTTTCCGTCTGCTCCTGTAATCATGGAGAAACTGCCGGTGGTAGTCAGATCCCTGCCTCTAAAGGATACTTTCAGGCTGCTTTCTGCGCCGTATTTTTCGATATCCTCCTCTGTTAAAGGAAAGACAATAGACCAATCGTCTGACACTACAAGCTTATACACAGGCTCGTTTAATTCCGCGACCTCTCCTGCCCGGGTAACAGAGCTTGGATAACTGCTTCTGTCAAAAAGGGACTCTTCCACCTGGGAAGCTTCCAAATCCTCCAGGGTATCAATGGTATAAGAAACAATCCCCGCTTTTTCGGACCGAACCTGGGTAAAACGGATCCCTGCTTCTTCCATCGCTGCCAGGCTGTCTGCTGTGTCAAAATTAGAATATTCCAAAATCAATGACTCCAAAGAATATTTGATATCATATACACTTCCAAAATCTACTTCATCAAAGGTAAGGTTAAAGGCGGAAAGCTGCCTTTTTACAGCGGAAAGGCTGTCTGAACTTAAAGACTGGCCATCCGAAGTCCGATTTAAAAAGTCAGTCATTTTGTTCTCTTCATCAATAGAATAAACTGTGGTTCCAACAGCCGCCCGCCGGCCTTCTCCTACATAGTAATTGATAGTACCTGCCTTGCTTGTATATTGGACTTCCTCGTCCCGAAGGATGATACCGGTATAGTCTCTGTCATTTACAATGCCTCCGTCCACTACTTCATAAAACTGGATCTTTTCCCGCTTTATATAGGTATAAACGCTAAAACCCATATATACAAAAATTAATGCAAAGATAATCATGCCGATGTTGATATTCAGAGGCCTTCGATAACGTATGACTTTATTATTCTTCTTCGGGTTTTTCTTTGCCACTGGTGAAGTCCTCCTTTCCATTTAGTATTATAGGAGAAATTTACCAAAAATTCAAGTTAAAAGAGGTACTGCAAACCAGGCAGTACCTCTTATGTATATCAAAAAGTATCCAGGAAACACGTAAATGGCGCGTGTCTTGTCTTATTTTATAAAGAAACAATCACGTCTTTTTTGGCATTCTCAGGAAGCTCGTCTGCATCCAGAGATACGCTTAAAATAAAGGTTACATGTGACTTCTCACCGATTTTTTCCAAAGTTGAAATGGTTTCGGAAATGTCTTCCCCTTCCAGGCAGGACAATTTGAGGAAACTATCTAAATACATGGCCTCCAGATCATGATCCTGAGAAATAATACCACAGACAAAGCCAACAAAGCTTTCACTGCTGGTAATCGGATATTCATTCACATTGATCAGTCGGATACGGTTGTTTAATTCGTACATATGCTTGGAGCTTTTATCCAAGTATACAATAGTGCCATGTGCGGTTTTAATGGCAGCATTAGCCTTCTCCAAAAGATGTTTGGTCTTACCTTTTCCTTTTTTTCCTGCAATAATCTGAACCATAACAATCTCCTCCTTGGGTCATTGATTTGTATAAAAAGTCGATTCGAATTAAATTAATTATAGTATAATTAACAAAAAAAATCAACAACTAATTGACAATTTTAGAAATAATATTTGCCATATTGTCATATAGTCCGGGACGGCTCTCTGCTTTCATGATAACAGATATGTATTCATCAGAAGAGGCATCCCGGGTTCCCATTACCAAACAATAGCCTGCAGCCCTGGTAGTTCCGGTCTTTCCTCCAAATACTGTGAGCCCTTCCGGGGTCTCCCTTTCTCCTGTCATAAACCAGTTTCCGCCTTTCCAGGTGGTGGAAATCGTTTCCCCGGAGGCAGACTGATAGGAGGCCGCATAAGCAGTTGAGCCGGTTACTTCCCGGAATTTAGGATATTTCAGGGCTTCATGGAAGATAAGATATAAATCATAGGCTGTGGTATAGTGATCCTCTTCATGAAGGCCATGAGGATTGGTAAAATGAGTGCCGGTAGCCCCAATAGCCCTGGCTTCCTGGTTCATCATATCCGCAAATCCTTCAATGCTTCCACCCATATGGACTGCAATGGCGGCTCCTGCGTCATTTCCTGAAGGAAGCATCAATCCATATAAGAGCTGCTCCAGAGTTAACTTATCGCCGGGATGAATCCCGCTTAAGGTGGCTCCGGCCTCTGCAATTACTGCATCACTGGTAACGGTTACCTCGTCGGACAGGTTGCCGTATTTAATGGCAATCAAGGCAGTCATAATCTTGGTAGTGCTGGCTGGATAAAGCTTTTCATAAACATTTTTACTGTAAAATGTCTGAGAGCCATCCATACTGAAAACTCCTGCCGCTTCTGCTGTTACCGAAGTGTCGCTGTCACCGGAAAAGTCTGTAACAACACACAGATCCTGGGCAAAAGCAGCCGCCCGGGCCGGTTCTGACTCTTCCTGCTGACTTTCCCAGACTCTGGAAGAAAAATCATAGGGGCGTTCAAGCTCTCCCGAAGAACAACCGCTGACAGAAATACTGATCAAAGCCAATATCAGGACTTTGAAAGGGGTTATTCGCGCCACTCTAAATCACCCCGCTCCAAAGACTTAATCAAAAGCTCTGCAGTTGCCAGGTTGGTTGCCAGGGGAATATTATAGGTGTCGCACAGCCTTACCACATCATTAACATCCGGTTCGTGAACCTTTGGATTATGGGGATCCCGCAGAAAAATCACCAGATCCATCTCATCGTGTTCAATCATGGAAGCAAGCTGCTGCCCGCCTCCTAAATGCCCGGCCAGATACTTGTGGACATCCAGATTTGTCACCTCTTCTATAAGCCTTCCGGTGGTTCCGGTGGCAAACAGAGAATGTTTGCATAAGACTCCCCTGTATGCAATACAAAAATTCTGCATCAATTTTTTCTTTGCATCATGTGCAATTAACCCTACATTCATATAGGCCCCTCCTTCATTAATGAACAGTTTTCCTTTGTAACCCTACATTCAACACAAGACCGATTCCGATATAAATACTGAGAAGCGAACTGATACCTGCACTGATAAACGGCAGGGGCTGTCCGGTGTTAGGCATCATCTTGGTTGCCACCATGATGTTGATAAAACTCTGAAATGCAATCAGAGCCGCCATGCCTGTACAAATCAGTCTTCCTGTTAAGTCTTTGGCTTTTGCAGCCAATCGGATGATTTCAAAAATAATAATCACATAAAGGATTAGAACTATCATAACACCCCGAAATCCCAATTCTTCACCGATTACAGCAAAAATAAAATCGGTTTGTTCCTGGGAAAGAAAATTGCCGTTTTTTACGGAGGCTATGGTGGTGTTGTTTAACCCTTTTCCGGTTAATTGACCGGAACCAATAGCAATCAGGGAGTTATCCTGCTGCATGTTTCCATCCTGGTATTTGGGATTGGAGGGAAACACAAAGGCCAGGATCCGGTTTGCCTGATATCCTTTTAGAAATGGAATCATTTCATACTGGAGAAGATAGACAAACAGCGCTCCTATAGGGATTAGGACAGCAAGGCCGCCGCCAATCCATTTATAACTTAAACCTGCCAGAAAGATCATAGACAGGAATATGAGCACAATAATAATACTGGTGGAAAGACTGGGTTCTGCCAGTATCAAGATTACCGGAATGGAAAACAGAACCAGGGATATCCCCAATATAACAGGTTGGTTCAGCCTGTCCTGGTATTTATTAAAATACCAGGAAAAAAAAATAATCAGGCCGATTTTTACAAACTCAGAAGGCTGAATGGCGCCGATCCCCGGCAATTCAATCCACCGGGTAGCTCCGCCTACCAGCTTGCCGATTAAAAGGACTGCCGCGAGAATAACGACACAGCCAATATAAATCAAAGAACTTAAATTTGCAAGCTTATGGTAATCAACTAAGGATAAGCTGATTGCCAGAACGAATCCAACCACAATCCCCATAACCTGCTTGTTTAACAGAGCAGCGTCCATGTTGGACGCGCTCCTTAAAATCAGAAAACCAATAATGTTGAGAAAGAAAATCTCTATCAGCAGCCGAAAATTGTAGTTTCTAAAGTTGTATTCAAAAAGCATATTTTAGTAAATCCTCTATTGCGATAAAAGTCCGACAGCGGGCTTTTATGTTTGGTGGTGCATCCTCTGCCGGACACAGAAAGGCTTTGGTGAACTGCAAAGGGGAATGCTTGCCCGAAGTACAGGGCCTTTCCTGGGGCTTGGGACGGGAGTAAGCCCCAGAACCTGAATCTCAATCCCGTCCGCCTCAATTTCCATGTATTTTGAGATAACACGAATCATGTCATCTTTCATCTTTTCCAGTATCTCCGGAGGGTAATCGGTTTTATCCGACAAAAGAAGAAGCTTCAGCCTCTTCCTGGCTATCTCACCGGAAGCCTTTTTCTGAAAGACTGGCCAAACGTTCATTTCACCCCTCCTAAGCTTGCTTTAAAAAGCTGCTCAAGCGGGCAAAGAAGCTTTTGGGCGAATCCAGCTCCATTAACGGGATGTTCTCACCCAGAACCCGGCGGCATATATTCATATAGGCCTGTCCGGATAAGGATCCCATGCCAACTGAGGGCTCTCCCTGATTGGTAGAGATTACAATGGATTCATCATCCGGCACAGCGCCGATGACATTGACTGCCAGAATGTCGATGACATCATCAATGGACATCATATCTCCACGGCGAACCATATCCATTCGAATACGGTTTACCACCAAATCGATGTCCCGCATCTCAGCAGCCTCCAAAAGGCCGATAATCCGGTCTGCATCCCGGATTGCAGAAACCTCTGGAGTTGTAACTACCAAAGCCCTGTCTGCCCCGGCAATGGCATTGTAAAAACCTTGTTCAATGCCAGCCGGACAGTCCAGGATTATGTAATCAAACTCTTCCCGCAAATCGTCGGCCAGTTTTCTCATCTGCTCCGGAGTCACTGCAGACTTGTCCCGGGTTTGGGCAGATGGAAGCAGGTACAGGTTGGGATATCTTTTGTCTCTTATGAGGGCTTGCTTCATACGACAATTGCCTTCCACTACGTCTACCAGATTGTAGACGATGCGGTTTTCCAGGCCCATGACCACATCCAGATTGCGTAGCCCAATATCCGTATCGATCAGGACTACCCGTTTCCCTAAAATGGCCAGGCCGGTTCCCACATTGGCAGAAGTTGTCGTTTTGCCTACCCCTCCTTTACCGGAAGTAATGACAATGACTTGACTCATGGCAATATCCTCCTGCATACTTTTCCAAGTACTATTTTACCCTAATTTCACAAATATTTCCAGCATTAAATAAAATTTAGCATACTGAACAAACTTTTCTTCAGTGTTTTGGTATAAATAGCATTATCTTCTGCGTATGCAATGGCAGGGCCCTTGGCAAGGCGCTTCCCTTTCTCTCCTGTTCTCTGGATGTGATCCCCGATACGAAGCTGTAAAGGCATCATATCCAGAGCTACAATTACGGCCCCGTCATTTCCGGCGGCTCCTGCAAAGGCAGAGCCCTTCAGTTCCCCCAGAATGATAATATTTCCCTTGGCCGTTACCCTGGCCCCGTGTCCTACATCCCCGATAATCACAATGCTGGCCTCGGATTCCAGCGTATCCCCCCGATCCAGATCTCCTTTAAAGAACTGTCCGGTTCTTTCGGAAAGCTCCATAAGTTTTTCGTTTAAAGCTTTTTCGCAGCGGCTGATCCGCTCCGCATTGGTATCTAACAGGCAGAGAATTTCTATCTGGGAGTTTTCGGTAATGGTATTCACCACCAAAAACTCCTGTTCCGGCGAAAGAGGTCTTCCTTCCAGAGAAAGGGTCATTTGAACCGCTCCCCAGAATTTGGCGCTGTCCCTAAACTTTACAGCCACATCTGTAAGCAGCTGCTCAAAGGGAACCATTGGGTCCAAATAAACCGACATGCCGGCCTTATTACCTTTAATCACTACTGTACTATGACCCATGACAGTCTCCTTTTCTTTGTAATTCGTAACCGTTGAGACGGCTGGTTTTTAAGCTTAGTCCTGAATCTCTACAGCAGTAGCATCCAAAGCGCCTGCTGCCTGGATTCCCTCCAGAGTCGTATATCCATAGTAATAATTGTAAACATTTTTTGCAAGAGTTGCCGCATTACCGGAACTGTAGCCATAAGGAATGTTTACCGTAACGGCCACCTCTGGAGCAGCATAGGGGGCAAAAGAAACAAAAAACGCATGATTGGTACGTCTGGTATCCTCCTGGGCTGTACCGGTTTTCCCGGCCACCTCAATAGCCAGATCAGAGAAAATCCTTTTGGCAGATCCTTCTGCAATAACCTGGCGCATACCTGCCTGTACTGCATCCCAGGTAGATTCCTGGATATCGATAACAGAAGAAACTTCAGGGACATAGTCCTTAATCAGGTTTCCTTCAGAGTCTGTAAGCTTATCCAAAAGGCTCAACTCATAAACAGTTCCCCGGTTGGCCATTGCAGTGACATAGCGGGCCAGCTGAGTGTTGGTAAAGGCATGGCTGCCCTGGCCCATAGAGGAGCGTTCCGGATCCGTATCGGAAATCCTGGGAGACGCCTCGTCAATTTCCACACCGGAGGTATGATCCAGGCCGAACATGGTGGCATATTTGGCCAGAGTTTCCAACCCCAGGCTGGTGGAATAAACTTCATTTTCATCCATGGACATTCGGTGGGCCAACTCTGCAACCACATAGTTACAGGAATTTCCGATTCCTCCGATAACGTCCAGCTTTCCGTGGTGTCCCGGATAGATCCAGCATTTGATAGGAGTATCAATTTCCTCATACTTACCGGTACACTCAATGGTCTCTCCCATCTGAATCACGCCCTCCTCCAGGGCGGCTACTGCGGTAATGGGTTTAAAGGTAGAACCCGGCGCCTTTACCATCATGGTGGCGTTATTTCGAAGGGGAAGGGACAAATCTTCCCGAAGCTGGTTGTAATAAGCCGCATCTACCGTACCTGACATCCTGTTATTGTCGTACCCCGGATAGGTAACCAGAGCCCGGACTTCCCCGGTGTTTACATCTACAATTACACAGGAGCCGGTACAGGGATCCAGAGCAAGCTGGGCCGGGGTTAGCTCAATACTCTTAATCTTGCTTCGGATAAAGGAATAGGCATATCCGTCGCCGCCGGAGGAAAGCTTTCTGATTTCTTCCGCATCATATTCCAGAACACCCTGATCATAAAGGGCAATGCACAGCTGCCATCCCTTTACCGTACCGTCATTAATCAGATACCGGTAGATCTGTTTGGTAAAATGGGAATCCTCCTTTAATTCTTCTATGATGTATGTTACCAGGCTTTCAAAAATACTGTCCGCGTTGGAATATCTGGTGTCGATATCAAGCTTTGCGGTGTCAATCCATCCGTCGGCAATTCCCGCATAAATATAATTGCGGAGGCTGATGGTATCAGCCTTCCAGCCCAGGTATGCCGCGCTTGTTTCATCAATATCAGCTTTCTTTATAATCCCCACCTCATCAGAGGCCAGGAATTCATAGATGTAAACCATATAAGCCATCATATCTTTGGGAAGCTGTCCAAGTTCCAGAGCATGGGGGCTTAAAAGCTCAGCCTGGATATTATTTAAAATCTGCTCCTGGGACAAGGTCTGGATCTGATAGAGCTGACGCTCCATAGAGGAAGCTTCTTCTGTACTCATGTGGGCCAGAGACAATACATTATTGTTAATGAGCTGGTAATATACGTCTTTTACCGGGATAGGCTTTTTAGAATCTTTAAAGGTCTCATCCTCCCGAATGTCTTCCAGACGCAGATGATCCAACAGGATTCCGGCAAGCTGACGTTCCAAAAGTTCATATACGCCAATTTGCAGATCCTGCTCAATGGAAAGGTAGACGTCATTTCCTGCCTGCGGAGCCACCTCCTCCGTGACTTCCAAAATCCGGCCCATATTGTCTACATTTACCACTTTATACCCTTTGCTTCCCTGAAGATCCTTTTCCAGAGACGCTTCCAGGCCGGTACGCCCCACCAGATCCGTGGCCCGGTATTCCTGGTTGCTTCCCTCAGGAATGTCCTTGTTAAGCTCTTCAAGCTGTTCTTCCTGGACTTTTCCGATATAGCCGATAATGGGCTCAAAGTAAACGCTGTTGTTGTATACCCGGACAGAGCTTTCTTCTATGGTTACTCCCTGAAGATCTGCAGTATTTTCCATAATTTCTGCAACCGTTTCATCTGAAACATTGCTTGCAATGGTGGTGCTTTCGTATTTTCGAAAGGCGGTAAGCTGCATGGTATACCAGATATTTACCATGTTGAGAGCAGTCTCGTCGTCCAAAACCACAGGATTGCCTTTTTCATCGACAATGGAATCCATATTGTACTCTTTAAATTTTTTCTCAAAGGCCTCTCTGGCCAGGATATCTGACGGATTTTTTCCGTCTTTATCCAGATCATCCGGGGTGCTTAAGCCATAAAAATCCCGCAAAAACCGCCGTTTTGCTCCATCGCTGGCAGAGGTATAAAACATATGGCCATTTTCATCGATTGCGACTTCAAACTTCCCCTCAATGGTCTCGTCTTGTTTGTGCAGAATCGTCACCAGGCGCAGCAACATGGCATTGCGATCCGACGACTTCCGATAAGCTCCTATATCCTGAACTGCCACCGAATAGGCCAGTTCGTTGTAAGCCAGTATATTGCCGTTTCGATCTAAAATATTCCCGCGGGTTCCGGGGGTATAGATGACCTTCTCGGTCTTTTGCATATATTCATTCAGATAGTCTTCCCCGTGAACAATCTGCAGATTAAACAGGTTCACTGTCAAAAGAATAAACATGGCGGCAAACAGCGCCGACAGGGCGACTAATCTGGACGAAGCTACTTTTTGAAGGATTTCTTTTAAAATTTCCAACAAATCTTTAAACAAGGTTGGTATCTCTCCTTTGTTCCATTTCTTCCAGCTTCCGGCTGACAAACAAGAAAAGCCGGTAGATCAGCAAGGTAGTGACAACTGTAAAAATAATTTCCGGAATAATAATATTTTCTAAATAGTACAGAAAGTCCAACCTTTTTCGGATTAAAAACTGGAATATATAAATATACAGATTGTAGGTCAGCTCGTTGCCAATAGCAAGAACCATGGGGAGGGTAATATAATCCTCATAATAATATTGGGCAAAAATTCCGTTTAGATAACCGATATAGATAAACAAAAGGCTATAGAAGCCAAAGCTTCCTCCTCCAAACAGGTCTAACAGGATCCCCGCAAAAAATCCATACAGCATGCCAGAATCCTTTCCGTAGATAAACCCTAAAGAAAAGGTCATAATCAGCAGAAGGTTAGGGGATGCGCTGAAAAAGGGAATCAGAGGAAAAATACAGGTCTGTATGGTAAAAGCCAGTATCATAAGGGCCAGATTAATGAGTATCCGTTTCATAGAGCCTCCTTTAATTGCCGGAGCGCTCCAGGGCTCCCAATTGTGAATCCCCGGTCTCCTTGGTTTCCATAATAACAAGAACCTCCTGGAGATCATCAAAATCTGCCACAGGGATCAGATACCCGGATTTGGTAAGCCGCTCAGAATCAATGGTAACATCTGCCGCATACCCTATCAGGATCCCCGGAAGGAACTTAGAGCTGATATTAGATGTTACAATCTGATCTCCGTCCTGAATGTCTCCGTCTTTTGTAATATTGGTAATACTCAGACGGCCGTCCCGGTAAAGAGTCAGATCTCCGGCAACAATACACTTATCCCCGGTTCGAAGCCCCATAGCGCTGACACGGCTTAAATCGTCAATAATGCTTCTTACTGTGGCATAATTGGCTCCCACGTCTGTAACAATCCCTATCAGGCCTCCGCCTGCAATAACATTGGAATCTACCTGAACGCCATCCTCAGACCCCTTGTTGATCCGGAATACCTGAAACCAGTCGCCGGAATCCTTGGCAATGACTCTGGCGCCGATGGTTTCATATTGCATATACTCCTGATCCAATTGGTACAATTCTCTTAAGCGGTTCAGCTCCTGCTGGCCTGCCTGCAGCCGGTTGTTTTCCTCAATCAGCTCTCCTACCCGCCGCTCCAGCTCTTCTTTCTCCGAAAGGGCAGTTTTTAGCTTCCCATAGTCGGTTAAGTCTTTATAAATACCGGCTCCCACTGCATTGACGCCGGACTGGATTGGGACAAGCAAATAGCCCACTCCGGTACGGAGCGGGTCCATAATCCCCTCGCGAAGGGAAGAGACTCCGATTAAGAATACACATAAAAGCGTGAGCCCTAGCAGAATATACCTGCTGCGTTTGGTTTCCATCTATAACATTCCTCGTTCCTTAAAACTCATATATGAATTGCCTCCGATAATCACGTGATCCACCAGAGGAATTCCCAGGACTGCGCCGGACTCCTTTACCCGTTTGGTAAGAAGCTTATCCTCCCGGCTGGGGCTTGGATCGCCGCTGGGATGGTTGTGGACAATGGCAAAGCGTACTGCCCGGGCCCGAAGGGCTTCAATAAACAAATCCCTGGGGGACAAAACCGATGAATTAACGGTTCCCTTGGATAAAAGCACGTCCCGGATTAAGTGCTGCCTGGTGTCAAAAAACATGGCATAAATATGCTCCTGCTCTAAATGGCGAAGGGCTTCCATATAGTAGCCGGCAATTTGTTCCGGTTCCTGGTAGACGGCCGCCTCCCGGGTTCCGGCGCTTCTCCAGATCCGCTTGGACAGCTCTGAAATACACATAAGCTGGGCGGCCTTTACCTTTCCAATCCCTTTTACTGCGGTAAATTCGTCAAAGGACAGGTGAAGAAGGCAGGACACTCCTTCTTCCTCCCCCATTTTCAGAATTTTCTGCGCCAGCTCTATGGAGGTATCTTGCCGGGAGCCGGTGCGGATAATGACAGCTAAAAGCTCCGCATCACTTAAGACTCCAGGGCCTTTTTCCATACAGCGCTCGTAAGGGCCTTCTCCTTCCGGGATTTGCCGCATGGTAATTTTTGTGGTGACAGGACTCTGTTTCTCCATAATATTCCTTTCTACGCAACTCTCCAAGTACGATCCGGAATATTATGTATGATACCTTCAGGGTACAAAAAGCGGTTATAGAAAACGGTATACCAGCAAAGCGATGGCAACGCCGATGATGCCGGCCATAGTAATTCGGATGCTGAGTCCAAACGTAAAAACCAGTATCCCCAAATTAATTACCAATGGATTGTCAAAGCCAAAGGACTGGCCGAAGTTCAGCCAGGAAAGCCCGGGCACTCCCTCTGCCATACTGCCCATAAAGCCTCCCAGAACAATTCCGGTCAGTAAAAGCAGCAATAATATCCAGAAATTTTTGCTTCTCATATTGGGAATCCTCCTTAAACCCTGTGGACAATACCACTATTTTAACATAAGAATCCGCTGGTGTATACACTGTTTTCATGGTTTTCTTCGACCCTTGATGTCAGTATATCTAAAAATCCTCCCGAATCCCGGGAGGATTCGCTGGTATTTTGCCCGATTTTGGCAGGAACAGGC
>CAJTOL010000009.1:0-56906 GCA_910577645.1 uncultured Lachnospiraceae bacterium | reverse complement strand
CGTTATGTGACAGGAAGCTTTACAAGACCGGCTTCCCAGACCTTCTGCAGAGATTTCAGGATTCCCAGTTTGGCGTGGTACCAGGTAAGTCCGCCCTGAAAGTATACGGCATAGGGAGGCTTTATGGGGCCGTCGGCGCTAAGTTCAATGGAAGCCCCCTGTATAAACGCTCCTGCAGCCATAATCACCGGAGCGTCATATCCCGGCATATCCCATGGCTCAGGGGTTACATAGCTGTCTACAGGAGCCGCCGCCTGGATTCCCTCGCAGAAGGCAATCACTCCCTCCGGCTTTCCAAAGGTAATGGCCTGGATAATGTCGTGGCGGGATTCCCTGCTGTCCGGCACAACAGAAAAGCCCAGACGTTCATAGAGATTGGCAGCAAAAATTGCCCCCTTTAATGCGCCTGCCACTACGGTGGGAGCTAAAAACAGGCCCTGGAAAAAGGACTGGTTTAACCCCAGGCTGGCCCCTACCTCTTTCCCAAGCCCGGGAGCGCTGAGGCGCGCTGCCGCCCGTTCAATACAGTCTGTCCGGCCTACGATGTAACCGCCAATGGGAGCCAGGCCGCCTCCGGGATTTTTAATAAGAGAGCCTACCATCATATCGGCGCCTACATCCAAAGGCTCTATGGGTTCCACAAATTCTCCGTAGCAGTTGTCTACCATACAGATTACATCCGGCTTTATCTCTTTTATAAAAGAGATAAGCTGTCCAATCCGCTCTACAGACAGGGTTGGGCGGGTTTGATATCCCTTGGATCTTTGAATGGTCACCAGTCTGGTTTTTTCGTTTATGGCTTTTCGTATGCCGTCAAAATCAAAATCTCCGTTTTGCAGAAGATCCACCTGGCAGTAAGAAACTCCATATTCCTTTAAAGAACCTACGGAATCCCGGATCCCGATGACTTCCTCCAGGGTGTCATAGGGCTTTCCCACCGGGGATAAAAGCTGATCTCCCGGTCGAAGATTAGAGGATAATGCAATGTGGAGGGCATGAGTACCGCTGATTAACTGAGGGCGTACCAGAGCGCTTTCCCCATGAAATACCTGGGCGTAAACTTCTTCCAGGGTGTCTCTCCCCGCGTCATTATAACCATATCCTGTGGTGGCGGCAAAATGGGTGTCGCTGACCCGGCATTTTTGCATCCCGTGGATCACCTTTAGCTGGTTGTACTCCGCAGTGGCGTCTATTTCTAAAAAACGTTCTTTTAAAGATTCTTCTATGGCAGCTCCAAAGTCTAAAATCTCTTTGGAGATTCCTAATTTTTCATACATGTGGCTGGTATTCATAAAGCTTCTTTTCTCCATTCCTGTAAAATATGGGACAACACTTTGCCGGTATCATTGTCAAATTGGGGAAGGTTCAGCCATCTTACATCCCGTTCCCTTCGAAACCAGGTTAATTGGCGTTTGGCAAAATGCCGGGTGTCCCTTTTTAAAATATAAACCGCTTCCTGAAGGGTCGTTTTTCCATCCAGATAGTCCAGAATTTCCTTATAACCAAGGCCCTGCATGGATACCAGTTCTCTGGTACAGCCCCTGGCTTTTAAAGCCTGCACCTCTTTTACAAGCCCTTTTTCCAGCATTTGATCCACCCGGCTGTCGATCCGTTTATACAGAGTCTCTCTGTCTGTATTCAGCACATAATAGAAAAGCTGATAGGGGGATTCCTTTCCTCGTTCTGTTTCATTGTGAAGGGATATTTTCTCTCCGGTCTGCCGGTAATATTCCAGGGCGCGGATTACCCGCTTCACATTGTTTGGGTGGATACTCCGGGCGGATTCCGGATCCGCTTGCGCCAGCAGATGGTGGAGATAAGCCGGGCCGTTTTTGCCGGCCAGATCCTCTAATTCCCGGCGTACCCTTCCGCCCTCCTCATTTTCCTTAAAGTCAATATCGTAAACCAGGGCCTGGATATAAAAGCCTGTGCCGCCGGCGATAACCGGAACATGTCCTCTGGCCCGGATTTCTTCTATGGCGGCTTTGGCTCTGTCCTGAAATATCACTACGTTAAACTCTTCGTCAGGCTCCAGAATATCAATTAAATGGTGGGGAACCCCATCCATCTCCTCTCTGGTTACTTTGGCGGAACCAATGTCCATATGGCGATATACCTGCATGGAATCCGCGCTGATAATCTCCCCTCCCACCGCCTTGGCCAAACGGATGGACAGGGAAGTTTTTCCTACTGCTGTAGGACCTGTAAGAACAATCAGGGGGAGTTTCACAATTTCCTCCATTCTGTGCATATTTTCAGCACAAACAGGGTTGTCCGCTGAGGGTAAACTCTCATTAAACAATTCTTTTAAATTTCTTTTCCAGCTCATATTTGCTCATGGATATGATGGTGGGACGCCCGTGAGGGCATGCATAAGGATTTTCCAGCTCTAACAGCTCGTCAATAAGCTGATCCGCTTCCCTGGCGTTTAAGGCGTGGCCGCCTTTTACCGCTGCCTTGCAGGACATGGAAGCCACTCTCTCATAAATCATCTCCAGATTTGCATGGGTCTTTTCTTCTGTAAGGCTTCCCAGCATATCCATAAAAAGCTCTTTTTTGGCAATGGAAAGAAGATTGGAAGGGATCCCTCTTACCGCATATTCCCGGCCTCCAAAAGGTTCAATCTCAAATCCCAGATCCGTAAAATAGGGAAGATGGGCAGTAAGGGCAACCTCTTCCTGAACAGTCAAGGTCAAAATAATAGGCGGGCTTACCATCTGGGAATCGTAGGCTCTCTCCTTCAGGGATTTCATAGTCTTTTCATAAAGCACCTTTTCATGGGCCGCATGCTGGTCGATAATAAAAAGCTGTTCCTGGTACTCTACCAACCAGTAAGTGTCAAACAGCTGTCCAAGAAGCTTGTGCTGAAAACGGGCCTTTGGCTCCAATAGCTTTCCGTCAAACAAATCCATTTGCCGGGACTTTGGCTCCGGCGGATTTTCCAGGGGCTTTTCCGGCTCCGGCTGTTGAAAAGAGGCCGGGGATTTTGACACTTTTGCAGGGGGAGGCGGGACTTGAAAAGCGGTTCCTTTACTTCCATAAGGAACTTCCGGCTCCTTTAGCTGCTGAACTGCCAGCCTTTTTTTCTCAAAAGGCTCAGGAACTCGTTTTTTATTCTCCGGAAAAAGGAACCTGTTTTCTTTTTGCTTCTCTTCTTCCTTTGGTTCTGTAAGAGATATCTGCGGAATCAGCTCTTTTTCGTGAAGGGCTTCCGACACAGCTTGATAAACCGTCTCGTAGACAGCCTCTCCATTTTCAAACCGTACTTCCATTTTTGCGGGATGGACATTTACATCCAGCGCCTTGGTGTCTATGGTAAAATGAAGCACGGTAAAAGGAAATTTGTGCTTCATGAGAAAGGGCCGGTAGGCTTCCTCAATGGCCCTGCTGATCAATGGATTTTTAATATATCTGCCATTAATAAAATAAATTTCGCAGTTTCGGCTGGAACGGCCTACAACAGGCTTGCAAATATAACCGGATACCTTTACAGGGCCTTCCCTCTCCTCTATTTTCAAAAGATTGGCGGTCAGCTCCCTGCCGTAAATCTCATAAATAATATCTTTTAAATTATGGTTTCCGGACGTATGAAGGACGCTGCTCCCTCCTTTTACATACCGAATGGAAATATCCGGTCTGGAAAGGGCAATTTTTTCCACAAAATCCTGAACATAACTGCCCTCGGTGGACGGGGATTTTAAAAACTTTTTTCTGGCAGGAGTATTGTAAAACAGATCCCGAACTAAAAAGGTAGTTCCTTCCGGCACTCCCACCTCCTCTATCCCCAGTTCCATACCGCCTTCTATGCGGTAGCGGCTGCCAGCCAGCTCATTACCGGTTTTGGTAATCAGCTCCACCCTGGCCACTGCGGCAATGCTGGAAAGAGCTTCGCCCCGAAAGCCTAAAGACATGACGGAGGCCAAATCCTCCGCCCTTCGGATCTTACTGGTGGCATGGCGCAGAAATGCCATGGGAACCTGAGCTTTCTCTATTCCGCAGCCATTGTCTGTTATCCGGATTAAGGAGGTCCCTCCATCTCTTATTTCTACAGTGATGGCAGTGGCATCCGCATCTATGGCATTTTCCAAAAGCTCTTTTACGATAGAGGAAGGCCGTTCAATAACTTCTCCGGCGGCAATTTTATTGATTGTATTTTCGTCTAATACTGCAATACTCATTCTGATTTCTCATTCCCATCCTGCTTAGTTCCCCTGGCCGTCCCAACGGTTTTTCAACCGGTTCTGCAGGCGGTAAAGGGTATTCAGTGCGTCAATAGGGGTCATCTGGGAAAGTTCCAGCTCTCCCAGCTCCCGGATAATATCATCATCCTTTACCGCATCCAAAAAGGACATCTGCAAAAGATCTACCTCATCCGGCTTGGGAACCGCCTTGCGGACGTTTATACCGGCTGAACTTTCTGCAATCTCCCTGGCTTTGGCGGTAATGTCGGCGTTGGTCAGTTCCTCTACCAGCTCTTTGGCTCTGGAAATAACCGAATCCGGCACCCCTGCCAGCTTGGCCACCTGGATACCGTAGCTTTTGTCTGCTCCCCCTTTGATAATCTTTCGCAGGAAAACGATGTCCTCCCCCTGCTCTTTGACGGCGATACAGTAGTTGTTGACACCGCTCATAGCCCCTTCCAGTTCCGTAAGCTCATGGTAATGGGTGGCAAACAAGGTTTTCGCTCCCAAAAGTCTGGTATTGCTGATGTGCTCCACCACTGCCCAGGCAATGGAAAGGCCGTCAAAGGTACTGGTGCCTCTTCCGATCTCGTCTAAAATAAGAAGGCTGCTTTTGGTTGCATTCCGCAGGATATTAGCTACCTCGGTCATTTCCACCATAAAGGTACTCTGGCCTGCAGCCAAGTCATCCGATGCCCCCACTCTGGTAAAAATCCGGTCACAGATGCCGATATTGGCATCCTCAGCCGGAACAAAACAGCCGATCTGGGCCATCAGGACAATTAACGCCACTTGCCGCATATAGGTGGACTTTCCCGCCATGTTAGGTCCGGTGATAATGGAAATACGATTTTTATTGTTGTCTAAATAAGTATCATTAGATACAAAAGTGGAGTCGGGGATCATCTGTTCCACCACCGGATGGCGTCCGCCATGAATCTGGATAATGCCCTTTTCATTTATAGAAGGTTTTACATAGTTGTTTTTTGTAGCTACCACAGAGAGGGAGGCAAAGACATCAACTCCGGCAATGGCCTTGGCTGTTTTTTGAATTCGCACCACCTGGGATGCAATCTGTTCCCTTACCTGACAGAACAGATCATATTCCAGGGAAAAGAGCTTATCCTCTGCTCCCAAAATAATTTCCTCCAGGTTTTTAAGCTCATCTGTTGTGTAACGTTCTGCGTTGGCCAGAGTCTGCCGGCGGATAAAATACCCGGGCACCAGATTTTTAAAGGAATTGGTTACCTCAAAATAATAGCCGAAAACTTTATTATATTTGATTTTTAAGTTTTTAATCCCTGTTTTTTCCCGCTCCCGAAGTTCCAGGTCGGCAAGCCAGGTCTTTCCCTCTGTCTTTGCATGGCGCAGCTTGTCTGCTTCCTCATTAAATCCCTCCCGGATAATTCCACCTTCCCGGAGGCCGATTGGAGGATCCTCCACAATGGCCTGGCGAAGCAGATTGTATAAATCCTCCAGAGGATCCAGAGCCTCATTTATCTCCTTTAAAAGAGAAGCGGAAAATTCTGTCAGGATCTGTTTAATATGGGGAAGCATACCAAGGGAATTCTGAAAGGAAATCAGATCCCTGGGGCCTGCGGTCTTATAGCTGATACGGCCGATAAGCCGCTCCAGATCATAGATGGGATTTAAATACTCCCGGATCTCTTCTCTGGAAATATAGTTCATATTAAATTCTTGGATTACCTCCTGGCGGAGCAGGATCTGGTCCCGATGAATAAGAGGCTGCTCCAAAAAGGTACGGAGCATACGTGCCCCCATGGCAGTCCTGGTCTTATCTAAGACCCACAAAAGAGAACCCCTTTTCTGCTTTTCCCGAAGGGTTTCCAAAAGCTCCAGATTCCGTCTGGTGGAGGTGTCCACAATCATATACTGCCCTACGCTGTAGGGAGTGATGGTAGTTAAATGATCCAGAGTGCTTTTCTGAGTCTCATAAAGATACCGCATTACGGCTCCGGCCGCCACAATGGCGGTCTCATAATCGCCCAGGCCCAGCCCGCTTAAATGGCTTACCTTAAAATGCTCTTTTAAAAGCTGGCGGCAGCTGTCGTCGCTGAAAAAGCGGCTGTCTAAAGAAGCGATCACGGTATGATACCGGTTTTTAATCTCATCGATCTCCACGCCGGACATGTAAAATGCTTCATTGCACACTATTTCAGAGGGAGAAAACTTATTAATTTCGTCAAAAAGATCCCGCTCTGATCCAACCTCTGTCACGAAAAAATCACCAGTACTGATGTCAGCAGTAGCCAGACCAAACACTTCCCCCAGGTATACTATCCCCATCAGGTAGTTGTTTTTGGTCTCGTCTAATGCCTGTGCACTGGTAATTGTTCCCGGGGTCACAATCCGAACCACTTCCCGTTTTACCAGCCCTTTGGCAAACTTGGGATCCTCCATCTGTTCTGCAATTGCAACTTTATATCCTTTTTGGACCAGCCGGTTTAAATATACATCTACAGCATGATGAGGAACGCCGCACATAGGCGCACGTTCCTCTAATCCACATTCTTTTCCGGTGAGGGTAAGCTCCAGTTCTCTGGACACAGTTACTGCATCGTCAAAGAACATTTCATAAAAATCACCCAGCCGGTAAAATAAAATGCAGTCCTTATATTGCTCTTTGGTCTCCATATAGTGGACCATCATTGGTGATAATCCAGCCACGCGTTATAATCCTTTCTTTTCTCTGTCGGTAAGATTATGTGACAGTTGAGACGGGGGTATCTCCCTGCCCGGCTAAGCCGGGCAGGGAGCATCGGATGTTCATCCGATAGGGAATCTGATAAGAAATTTGACATGCAAGCAAGCTTGATGTCAAATTTCTTATCAGATTCTCCCGCCGTCTAAACTGTTACATACATTATTGAAGCAGGACTCCTGGGTCGGTGGGATCCCACTCCTGGGTATTGGGTACCGGAACCACATCCGGCCGGTAGAAAGGTCCTACGCTGGTGGTATCCTCATAAATCGTAATAGGCACACCTGCCTGTACATTATCATAAATCCACTTGGCATCTCCAGTACGCAAACGGACACAGCCTGCAGAGCGGGCAACACCTAAATCATTGTAGGTCTGTGCCCGGAGAGTCCGGTTGTTTTCCTTCTCAAAGATTACAGAATGAAGAAGAAAGCTTCCTGTAATACGGGTAGCGTATTGGGTGTAGCAATCTCCAATCATGTAGCGCCAGCGATACCGCTCCGGGCTCTTAAAGGTTCCCAGAGGAGTGTCGTCCCCCACAGAGGTCAGCATGGACATAACCGGAAGGATGTATCCGTTTTCTCCGTCTTTTGCATAGATGGTCAGACAGTTGGTAGTTTTATTCACCTTGATAATATAGGAGGACTGCTTTCCGATAATGGGATCCACATTCTGTACCAGACGGCCGTCCTCACGGAAGTAATATTTATATCCGTTCAGATACTGCCAGCCGGTCAGCACCATGGAATTGGATACAAAGAACCGGCTCTCTGCATCGTCCAGCCATCCGGAGTAATCATTGCCATTGGGATCGTCATAGTGAATGGCTCCGGCTTCATCTCTCCACATCTGGCTCTCATAAGGGGAATAGAACCGGTAACGGTCAGACTCCGGTCCCGGCTGTCCCTTGGGTACCAGCTGGATATCAATATCCGTAATGTAATGGCCGCTGCCTAAGGTTCCTGCAATCTCACCGTTTTTAGCCCAGCCCAGCTGGCCTATGGTATCCAGGGTAACCCGGTAATAAATATCCCAGTTGTAGCCGGCCAGCATAGACAGGCCGATACGTATCGCTTCCATGCGGGTGTCTGCGTTGCCGTCAACTGCGCCGTTTAACTCTCCCACATAATTCCAGCCCAGCCAGCCGCCGTTGTTGATGCTGCTGGTATAGGAAATGGAGCCGCCTAAGCCGCTGTTAAACACCAATGACATATTGCTGTAAAATCCGCCGTTTCCCACCCCATAATTTAGGGTGACGCCGTTAAACTCCTTCTGTCCCGGCGTAATCACTCCGGTTATGCCGGCGTCGCCGCCGTCTTCTGCAGTGGGCTCGCCTGGAGCTCCGGGGCCGTTTTCGGAGCCGGAATCCATATTTACTGTGCCTGGAGATCCCTGACCTTGCTGTTCCAGGGCAATTCCCGGGCCATGATTTTCATAGCCATTATCTGCATATGCAGTGGCCGGTACAGCTAGAGCAGCTATCAGCGCCATCACTGCACCAGCCTTTAATGTCTTTTTCATCTCTTGTTACCTCCTTGAACTTCTGTCAGTTTTTTCTTATACCTGAGTACTCTATCCATAACTTCTCTCATGCTTAAGTTTATTTCTGTAAAGTTCCCATATAATAAAACCCTTTTATTTCATCCAGGCGGACATCCACAATCTTTCCGATGAGATTGGGAGAGCCTGGGAAATGAACAATTGTATTATTACTCAGTCTGCCGGTTAAAAGGCGGCTGTCGTGAGAATTTACCTCCTCTGCCAATACCTTTTGCACTGTGTGGAGATCCCGGCCGGAAACCTCTGAGGAAATCCTCTGAACCTGAGTCAAAAGCCGGTCAAACCGATGCTTTACCACATCCTCCGGAACCTGTCCGTCCATCTCTGCCGCCGGCGTTCCTGTCCGCTTGGAATAGATAAAGGTAAAGGCGCTGTCAAAACGGACACGCTCCACCACGTCCATGGTTTCCAGGAAGTCTTCTTCTGTTTCTCCCGGAAATCCTACAATAATATCGGTGGTCAAAGAAATATTGGGGATAGCCTGTCTGATCCGATCTACCAGTTCCAGGTACTGCTCTTTGGTGTACCTGCGGTTCATAATATGTAAAATCCGGCTGCTTCCCGACTGGAGAGGCAGATGGAGATGGGGACAAATCTTGCGGGAGCTTTTCATTACTTCAATCAATTCACAGGATAAATCTTTGGGATGAGAAGTCATAAAACGGATCCGCTCAATTCCCTCTATCTGTGTCACCTGTTTTAACAGCTCTGCAAAAGAAACAGGGTGTTCCAGGGTCTTTCCATAGGAATTGACATTTTGTCCCAAAAGCATGACTTCCACTACCCCGTCTGCTGCCAGCCGCCTGATTTCATCCAAAATATCTTCCGGATTCCGGCTGCGTTCCCGGCCCCTTACGTAGGGGACAATGCAGTAGCTGCAGAAATTGTTGCAGCCGAACATGATATTGACTCCGGATTTAAAGGAAAACTTCCGGTCTGTGGGGAGCTCTTCCACAATCTTGTCCGTACCCTCCCACACATCCACTACCATTTTTTCTGACAGGAGCCGCTGTGTCAAAAGCTCTGCCAGTTTATAAATGTTGTGGGTTCCGAAAATCAGATCCACCTGGCGGTAGGTCTTTTTAATTTTTTCTACTACCTGAGGCTCCTGCATCATACAGCCGCAGAGGGCGATAATCATGCCGGGATGTTTTTTCTTTAAAGCGCCCAGATGGCCTAAACGTCCGTAAACCCTTTTGTTGGCATTTTCCCGGACCGTACAGGTATTATAAAGGGTAAAATCCGCGTCCTCATCCTCTACAGGCACATACCCTATGGCCTCTAAAACACCCATCAGCTTTTCAGAATCCCTGGAATTCATCTGACACCCAAAGGTGTTGATACAGCAGGTTAAGGGCCGCCCAAGCCCGGCGCTTTTTTCCTCCGCCAAAAGCTTTGCTCTGGCAATAAAGAAACGCTGCCTGTCCGGCTCAGACTCAGGAGCTTCCTCCAGTATGGCTGTAAAATCGTGGTTCCAATCCCTGTTCATGTACTATCCTCACTTGTGCTGTCAAAAGTCTATGTGCCATTATAGCACAAAAAGTTCCGATTGCAAAGGATGAAAATGAAGTTGTAAGAATTCTGAACTTATTCTTACAACTTCATCTGACTGTCCTGCTGCTATCGGATCTGTCCGTTTCCGTAGATAATATATTTGGTGGTAGTCAGCGCCTTTAAGCCCATAGGGCCTCTGGCATGGAGCTTTTGAGTGCTGATCCCGATTTCTGCGCCAAAGCCGAACTGATTTCCGTCTGTAAAGCGGGTAGAGGCATTTACATAGACTGCAGCCGCGTCAATCTCATTTAAAAACTTCTGAGAATTGGCGTAATCGGAAGTTACAATGGTTTCGGAGTGGCCGGTATTATAGCGGTTGATGTGGGAAATTGCCTCCTCTATGGAGCCGGCAATTTTCAGGGACACTATATAATCCAGGTATTCCTTCCCCCAGTCTTCCTCTGTTGCGGGAACCAGCCCGGGAAACAGTCCTAAGGATTCCTGATCCCCCCGAATCTCTACCTGATGCTTTTTCAGCCGCTCCGCTAAAAGGGGGAGAAACAGTTTTGCAATATCCCGGTGGATTACCAAAGATTCACAGGCATTGCACACGCCGATTCTCTGAGTTTTGGCATTCTCGATAATATCAAGGGCCATATCAAAATCCGCAGATGCATCTACAAAAACGTGGCAGTTGCCGGTTCCGGTTTCGATTACCGGCACGGTACTGTTTTCCACCACAGTCTTAATCAGTCCTGCCCCGCCCCGTGGAATCAGCACATCTACATAGCCGTTAAGTCTCATCAGCTCTCTGGCAGTTTCTCTGCTGGTATCCGTAATCAGTTGGATGGCATCCTGGGGAAGGCCGGCGGAAGCCAGGCCCTTTCTGATGGCATCTCCAATCGCCAGGTTGGAATGGAGAGCGTCCCTTCCTCCCTTTAGAATCACCGAGTTTCCCGATTTAAAGCACAGTCCAAAGGCATCTGCCGTCACGTTGGGGCGGGCCTCATAAATAATGGCCACAACCCCTAAAGGAACTCTTTTCTGTCCGATAATCAGTCCGTTAGGCCGGGTTTTCATGGACAAAACTTCTCCCACCGGGTCTTCTAAGGCGGCAACCTCCAAAAGCCCCTCTGCCATGGCCTCAATCCGCTTAGGATCTAAAGCCAGTCTGTCTAAAAGTCCCTGGCTCATTCCATTTTGCCTGGCCGTTTCCATATCCCTTTTATTGGCTTCTTCAATCTGACTGCTATGGTCTAATAAAGATCTGGCGGCAGCCTTAAGCCCTTCTTCTTTTTTTCTGCTTTCCAGGGTATTCAGCTGGCTGGCAGCCTCCTTAGCCCTTTTTCCCATTTCTACTAATGTCATTATTTCCTCCTGCAAACAATGGTCTGTGTTGGCGTAACAATCCGGTCCAGGGTACAATCATGGGCCTGTTCCGGAAGCTGACGAAAAAGCTGAAAATCATAGATAATCCCCACTTTCAGGCAGTTTTTTTCCTGTAAAGATCCGAAAAACCGATCATAGTAGCCTCCTCCGTAGCCGATTCTGTGCCCCTGGGAATCCAGGGCCACAGCAGGGACTAAAATGATGTCTCCGGCTTCAGGCAGAAGATAATCCGATCCTTTGGGCTCTAATATTCCCATAGCCCCGGCTTTTGTATCTTCCAGCCCGTTAATAAGGGAAAACTTTATGATTTTCCCCAGGACCCTGGGCACTGCCACCGGAATTTTTCTGTCCCAAAGCTCCTTTAAAATGTACCGGGTGCCTGCTTCTTTTCGGATATCAATATAGCAGAATACCTTTAAAAAGGAGGAGAATTCTTCCATGGCAAAGAGGCGTTCTTTTAAAGCCTTATCCCAGCCGTCCTTTTCCGCATCAGACAGGGAAGCACGGACAGCGGCAATTTTCCTGCGGATCTCCTGCTTTTTCTCACTCTTTGTTTCCATATTTCTTTCCCAAATCCGTAATGGTGCCGTCGGCCTCCTGAATGGAAATATTATTCAGCGTCCCCCGCATATTCCGCCGGATTGCTTCCACATATTCCTTCCTCAGGGCAGCCTGCTCCGCTTTTTCAGCCTCTGTCAGCCCTTCCTCCTGGGATTTGTGGTAAAGGGCATTAATTCGATTTATTTTATCCTGGTTCATAAAAGCTCCTTTATAATTTACATAATATTTTTATGTAAATATATTAATATTCATGGGCAATATAACTCATCAAATCAAAGTCCTGGTTCCGGTGCGCCAAAAAGAGGGTGCCGGTTTCCTTTCCGCCGGTAATCTCCAAAACGGTGGATACATCATTCCCGTTGGCGATTACCATATCACTGCCGCTGTCTGTGGCAATCCGGGCTGCCGCCAGCTTTGCCGCCATTCCGCCGGTTCCCACATCACTGCCGGAAGAAGATTTCCCCATAGCCAAAAGCTCCGGCGTAATCTCCGGCACTAGGGAAATGAGTCTGGCATCCGGATTTTTGTGGGGATCGTCTGAGTACAGGCCGTCAATGTCAGATAAGAGGATCAGCAAGTCCGCTCCCACTAAAGCGGCCACAATGGCAGACAGCCGGTCATTATCCCCGAAATTATCCACCAAAGGAATTTCTGAGGTGGAAACCGTATCGTTTTCATTGACAATGGGGATGGCGTGAAGCTTTAAAAGCTCTTCAAAGGTATTTTGGGCATTTAACCGGGAGGACTCTCTTTCCATAATATTTTTCGTCAGAAGGATTTGGGCGGCGGTTTGATTGTATTCGGCAAACAATTTCTGGTAAACCATCATAAGCCGTGCCTGGCCCACTGCCGCATAGGCCTGCTTTTCCGCCAGGCTTCCCGGCTTTCCTCTGTGCCCCAGGGCCTGCCTTCCCACTGCAATGGCTCCGGAGGATACTAAAATCACTTCCTTCCCCTGTCCTTTTAAATCGCTGATAATTCTTACCAGCCGTTCAATTTTCATCAGATTTAAATCTTTGGTCTCTCTGTGGGTTAAAGAGGAGGAGCCGATTTTAATAACAATTCTTTTCTTTTCTTTTAATGCGCTGCGGCTGTGCTGTTCCATTCCATTTGTGTCTCCTTTGTTTAGATTTCAGACAGAAGGGGCTGATACTTTTCTGCCAGAACCTCTGCTGTGCGTATGCCGTCCATGGCAGCCGAGGTAATACCTCCTGCATATCCGGCTCCCTCCCCGCAGGGAAAAAGCCCCTGTATTTGACTTTCCAGCTTTTCGTCCCTTGGGATTCTTACCGGCGAGGAGGTCCGGCTTTCGATGCCGGCCAGAATGGCATCCTCACGGTTAAACCCCGAAATAATGTGTCCAAACCGGTTTATTCCTTCTATAAAAGCTTCCGTCAGCTCCCTGGGCAGCAAATCCCTAAGATTGGAAAGCTGAACACTGCCACAGAATTCCGGAGTTACCTCTCCGAGTTTTGTGGACTGCCGGTTGCTGCAAAAATCTCCATAGAGCTGGATGGGAATCTTTCCGCCTCCCAGCGCATAGGCTTTTTCTTCCAATCTCCGCTGGAAAGCTACTCCGCCTAAAGGCCCGACGCTCTCCCCGCCAAAATCATTTGGGGTGACCGAAACAATAATGGCACTGTTGGCGTTTTTTCCGTCTCTTGCATGATAGCTCATGCCGTTGACAGCCAGACGCCCTTCCTCGGAAGAGGCGTTGACCACGTAGCCGCCGGGACACATACAAAAGGAATAAACTCCTCTGCCATTGGACGCCTGATGGGTCAGCTTGTAGCTGGCGGCTCCTAATATCCGGGCGGCTTCTCTGCCATATTGGGATTCATCTATCATTGCCTGCGGATGCTGGATCCGAAGGCCTACGGCAAAAGCTTTGGCCTCCATGGGAACCCCCTTTTTATATAAAGTTTCAAAGGTATCCCGGGCGCTGTGGCCGACAGCCAGCACCACTGCCTGAGTATCCAGGCGCTCTGTCCCGTTTATAATAAGGCCCTTTAAAGATTGGCGGCCCTTTTCCTGGTCTGCCATAATAAAGTCCGTGGCCTGGGAGTAAAACCGTACCTGGCCTCCCAGACGGATAATTTCCTGTCGGATCCCCCTGACCACACGGCTTAATACATCCGTTCCGACATGTGGCTTATTCACATAGCAGATGGAGGGATCCGCACCGAATTGAGTCAGGATTTTCAGCACCTCCCCGTTACGGCCGGAGGGGTCCTTTACCAGAGTATTTAATTTGCCGTCTGAAAAGGTTCCGGCGCCGCCCTCTCCAAACTGGACATTGCATTGGGGGTCTAAAGGTTTTCCCTGCCAAAAATCTTCTACTTTTTTCATCCGATCCTCCACCGGTCCGCCCCGCTCTAACAGAATGGGACAATACCCGGCTCTGGCAAGCATCAGCCCGCAGAACAGACCTGCCGGCCCTGTGCCGATTATCACCGGAGGGGTAAGCAGCCTTTGGGAGCCAGGGGAAGGAAAACAGTAGGAAGGGGTTCTTTTTACTGCTGCATTCGGGTTTTTCGCCCGCTTTACCACCCGCTCCTCCTGGGCGGTTTTAATATCCAGCACATAACTGTATGTAATTTCTTCTCTCTTTCTTGCGTCAATAGACTGCTTTACAATGGCAAGCTCCTGAATTGCCTCCGGGGATATGCGAAGGGCCCTGGCCGCCTTCTTTTTTAAGTCCTCCCTGCTGTGATCTATGGGAAGCTTTACCTGTGAAAGCCGAATCATTCTCCTGCCTCCTTTCCCATGGCGGCCGCGGTTCCGGCCAGGCTGCCGGTGGCCCAGGCCCACTGGAGATTGTAACCGCCGCAGATGCCGTCCACATCCAAAAGTTCACCGATGATATAAAGACCCTTTTGAATCCTGGATTCCAAGGTATCCGGGTTTATCTCCTTTGTATCCACACCTCCGCAGCACACCTGGGCATTGGAGAAGGGATTGACGCTTTTAACCAGGGCCTGATAACCCTTTAACTGGCGGCACAGGCTGTCCATCTGTCCTTTGGTAATGGCGCTGCAGGGCTCTGTGGGGCGGATGCCGGAAAGCTTTAAAAGCACCAGAGAAAGCTTTTTATTTAAAAGCCCGGTAAAGAAATCCTGGCAGGCCCGTTCCGGAAATCGCTTCTTTCGTGAGTCTAAAAATCGTCTGGTTTCTTCCAGGGTCCTGTCCGGGAAAAAATCTGCTTTTACAACAACCCTCTTTTGGGCATCCAAAGCTTTGGATGCATACCGGCTAATCTGAAAAACAGGAATTCCGCTTAAACCGTAATCCGTAAGCTGTAGCTCTCCCCGCTCCCTTGCCTCTTCCTTATCCCCTGCATACAAAGTCAGGAGAGCGTCGGTTCGGACTCCTGCAAGCTGCTTGTAATAATTTCCCTGGCAGCGGAGCTGAACCAGGGCAGGAAGAGGAGGAATCACTCTGTGTCCCAGGGATCTGGCCAGTTCATAGCCGGATCCGTCAGACCCTGTGGAGGGAGCCGCCCTGGAGCCTGCTGCCAGAATCACGCAGTCTCCCTTTATGGTCTTTTGCCCTGTCTGCCCGGATTCTCCTTTCCCATATGCCCCTGTAATCTGCCAGGTTCCATCGGCGGCTTTTTTGACAGAAGTAACAGAAAATCCACAGATTACTTTTACTCCAAGCTCATCTAAGCTCATTCGAAGCACATCTAAAACCGCGGATGCCTGATCCGAAACCGGATAATAATATCCCTGCCGATCCTTTACCTCCAGACCCATCTGAGAAAACCACTTAATTGTATCCTGAAATCCGAACTTTTTTATTACCTTCATAGGAAAATCCGGATTATCGGATCGGAAACACTGGCCGGCCATATATCCGTTGGTCAGGTTGCACCTGCCGTTTCCTGTGGACAAAAGTTTTTTTCCCACCCTGTCCATATGTTCGAATATGGTCACATCGCCTCCGGCCCTGGCGGCCCAAAAAGCGGCGGCCATACCGGAAGCTCCTCCGCCGATAATAAAAATCCTTTTTTTCATCATGGAGATACCTCCTGATATTAATAATGAACCGGCATGCGACACCTAGCGTCCCCTGCCATATCGATATTCGGTAACCAGTATAGCACACTTATACCGGATTTTCCAGAAAAACAGGGCGGATCAATGCAGACTAACTGGTATAGGATTCCAGATAGCTGTAAATTTCCGGCATAGTGGAAAACCAGATCCCTTCCCGCAGCCGGTCCTGCTCTTCCTTTGGAAAATCCGTAATAGGGATGTGGGTATAAAGGCACACGTCATCCTGATCCTTGCGAAACACCAGCAAAAATCCATCTTCTGATACCAGGCAGTAAGGCAGCGTCTCTGCTGTGGAGGTGTGTTCTACTTTCTTCTGATTAATAACAATGGTATCCATAGGCCGGGTTTGGGACTCAGTAGGGAGTATGGATCTGGTTTCTTCTATAGGAGCCGGGCTTTTTACCAAAAGAGCGGCTGTCAGGCAAAGCAGGCCGGTTCCGAAAAATAAACATAAGCAGTATACAAGCTTTTTCATGGAAATCCTCCTTTCTAAAGCTAGTATCTGCTTATCTTTGTCAAATTATCCATTTTTCCCTGACCAGCCCACACTGCAACTTTTAAGCCAGGAGAAATACCAAGTGGTTTTACATCAGATGAAGCCGCCTTGCCACCCTCAAAATCCGGGAGCCCATAGGCATGTCCCGCAATTCTCTGTCAGTAAATCCACCGAATCTTAAGAGTAAAAGGCCATAAACCCCTACTGCCCCACAGATGGCCAGGCCTACAGCCACAGCTAAGCCCATCCGGCTGTCCGCCATGTGATTGGGGAACAGGGAGTGGATGCCAAAGTATATTCCATAAGAGACAATCCCCATAACCGCGGAACAGGCTGTGGGAATTAAAAAGGTCTTTTTGTATTCCTGACGGTAACGGAGAAATTTGCGGATGGACAGGCTGTTGAGCACACAGACCACTAAGGCAAACAAAATGTTGGAATACACCACGCTGTATATCCCCAGCTTCATCACCCGCTGAAAGAAAATCAGAGAAATGATGTGGGGAATCAAAGCAGCAGCCGAGTGGTATAAGGGAGCGCTCATGTGATTGCTTCCCTGCAAAATCGCATTACTCATGGTGGACAGGGAAAAGAATACTACCGCCGCCGAGCCTGTCGTCATAAGCTTAATTAAAAGGGTGTTATCATGGCTGGCGAACAGCAGGTTGCAGATAGGCTCCGCCAAAACCGCCAGACCTACAGCGGAAGGGATGGAAATAATCATAGTAAACCGGATTGCAGTCCGGGTTCTGTTCATTACCATCTTTCTGTCCCGCATGGCTACGGCATTGGCCAGGGACGGGATCAGGGAGGAGGATAAAGAGTTTGCCAGAGCCACTGGAATATTAAACAAAAGGTGATATTCCCCAAATACTCCCCAAAGCTCCGCCATCTGCTCCTCCTGGCCTGCCGCCCGAAGACCTTCTGCAAACAGATAATTGTCCAACACAGAGCTGATATTATACACAGTACTGCTTAACACAATAGGCAGGATAGTAATGGTAAGCACCAGGGAAATCCTGCCGTAAGAATCCAGACGTCCGCTTCTGTCCCGTCTGGACTGACGCCTCATAATAGGCCGGTAGCTGAAAAGCATAAAAATGAAAAAGAACAGGGCAATAGCCGCGCCTGCGCCGGTTCCAATGGTTCCTCCTGCCGCGCCAAAGGCGCTGGAATATCGGGTCTCCCCGTAAACCAGATCCGCCTCCAATCCTTTTTTCATTAAAAAGCTGGCCGCGCCAATGCTGACAGCCGCATTGACAATCTGTTCTAAAAGCTGGGAAATGGCTGTGGGGACCATGGTGCTGTGCCCCTGGAAATAACCTCGCAAAACCCCCAGATAAGCCATAATCCATACAGTGGGGGCCAGGGATTTTAAGGCCATACGGCAAAAAGGCATTCCCAAAAGCCGGGCAAAAAGATCCGCTCCCAGCCACAGCACCAGGGCTGCCGCCGCGCCTACTACCGTGGCATAAATCAAGGCCGCCTTTAAAATCCGGTGGCTGTTTTTATATTGGCCTACTGCAATCCGTCCGGCTACCATTTTGGAAACCGCTGTGGGAAGGCTGTAGGAGGATACAATCAGCAAAATAGAATACACGCTGAAGGCCGAAGTATAATAACCGTTTCCCTCTTGTCCGATAATCTCAATCAGGGGAATCCGGTAAAGCATTCCGATAAGCCGGACAATAATGCCGGCAACCGCCAAAATGCTTCCCTGTACAACAAAATTTTGTGCTTTGGAGCTTTTGGTGTTTCTAGTCTGCATAATCTAATAGTCTCTTTCTTCTTTCCATTATCCTTCAATCTTTACTGCCTGGGCGGCATCTGTGGTAGCAATGATGCATACCCAGGTCTTTCCCGGATTTAAAATAATCTCATTATGATCCTGGTCGTAATAGCGGGTAACTCCAAATTCCCCGTCTTTCTCCCAGGTAATGGGAACGGCATGTCCGTTGGTAACGTAATAGCCGCCGGAACCGGTATGTACATTAATATTCAGATAAGGGGTGGAGGCATAGTGCCCCCATTCACACCACTGAATCAGAACATTTTTTACGGTAATAGGCCCCTCATCGCCAGAATGGACGTCTCCATACTGATATCTGTGATACAGGCCGTCCTCTTCATTATAAACAAATTTTGCCTGGTTCATCCTGTAGCCCGGATAGGCGGTTTTCGCATCCATAACACCAGGCCGATCCTCTAAGGTAACAGTCCCTCTGGAAAAGCGGTAATGTCCCTGATAATCCTCTGGATACTCCCAGGTATACTGGAACTTTTCTGACACATCAAGGATTCTCTTTCCACTGGTATAGGCATTATGAGGAGCCCTTTTATCGCTGCTTCTGTAAAAGGCGGATCCGCCTAAGCCCTCGATGCCATTAATATTGGCCACCACCTTTCCCAGATAAGGCTTGGCAAAGGTACTCTGGCCGAAATGAACATAAATGGCCTCAAACTCCCTGGCAAAATAGGTGTAATAGGTCCGGCAGCTTCTTACGGATCCGATTCTTTCCAGCTCATCAAAATCCTCAATCAGGGCCATATACCGATTCATATCTCCTTCTACAGGAGCCTCATAAACCACTCCCGCCCGATTAATCCCATATTGGGGAAGGGCCTGCTTGTCATTACTCATCATCACTGCCACGGGCCTGCGGTTTCCCTGGCTGGCATCAATCATCTCTCCGGTGAGAAAGCTACGGATTTTCCCGTTCTCTTCAACCCGCTCTTCCGGGAGATAGTAATCAGGTTCCGGCGGCTCCGGCTCCGTAGTTTCCTGGGTAATCTGGATTACTGCTCTGGTGGTTTCCGCCTCTGTAGTCTCTGGCGCCAAAGTGGCGGAGACATCTACGGATTTTCCCCTGCATCCCCCTAAACTAAATCCCAGGGCCGTCATAATGGCCCACAGTAAGGCTGTCCTCCTAAGATTTTTCATTTATCTTGCGTACCCCTTCTCCTGTAATATTTCTTCCTGTTTCTTTTCCATAATCAGGCGCTCTTCTTCCTCCATGTGGTCATAACCGCATAAATGGAGCATACTGTGGGCCACTAAAAATGCCAGCTCCCGCTCCATGGAATGGCCGTAGGCCTGGGCCTGTTCTTCAATCTTGTTCACTGACAGGATAATATCCCCCAACATCAGCTCGCCGCTTTCCGGATTAAAACAGTCACAAAAGTCTTCCTCCACCATGGAAAAATCTGACGGTGTCTCATACTCAATCATGGGAAACGACAGCACATCCGTAGGTCTGTCTATTTGACGGTATTCCCGGTTCATTACCTGAATCTCCCGGTTATCCGTTAAAAGGACATTGATCTCCGCCTCATAGGGACATTCCTCATAGTTGAGAGCTTCTTCTATAATGTCCCGGATAATCTTCTCCCAGGAAATCTCCAGTTTTTTTTCTGCTTCGTAGTCAATGGTAATGGTCATGGTCTCCTCTTTCGCTTCTCCTTGAAAAACGGCTTGTCTTCCGGTTTGTTTTTGGCCTCATAATCATCGTAAGCCTGTACAATTTTCTGAACCAGCGGGTGGCGCACCACATCGCTGTTGGTCAGATAGCAGAATCCAATATCGTCAATTTTTCTTAAAATTTTCACTGCTGTGTCAAGGCCTGACACCGTCCCCGCAGGCAGATCCTTCTGGGTCTGATCCCCGGTGACAATGACCTTGGAGCCAAAGCCAATGCGGGTTAAAAACATCTTCATCTGAGCCGGTGTGGTGTTTTGGGCCTCGTCTAAAATAATATAGGCATTGTCCAGGGTTCGGCCTCTCATGTAGGCTAAGGGAGCTACCTCAATAAGCCCCTTTTCAGAATTATGAAGATAGCTTTCCGCCCCCATAATCTGATAAAGGGCATCATAGAGAGGCCTTAAGTAGGGGTCGATCTTGCTTTGGAGATCTCCCGGGAGAAATCCCAGCTTTTCTCCGGCCTCAATAGCGGGACGGGTTAAAATAATCCTTCCTACCTCCCCGTTTTTAAAGGCCTGAATCGCCATGGCCATAGCAAGATAAGTTTTTCCTGTTCCTGCAGGCCCGATTCCAAATACAATCATTTTTTTTCGGATCTGATCCACATACTCTTTCTGGCCCACGGTCTTGGGTTTAACCGGACGCCCGGCAATGGTTCGGCAGATAATATCCTCATCAATTTCCAAAATCTTGTGGCTGCTTTCTGTAAAGGAAAGGGCCAGGGCATAATCCACATTCTGTTCAGTAATGGCATTTCCTCGTTTTGAAAGCTCAATTAAATTCTGGAATACCACCTTGGTCTGGTTGATCGCTTCCTTTGGCCCAATAATTTTAATCGCGCCGTCTCTGGCCACCATGGTAACATGGAGGGTTTTTTCAATCTTCTTTAAGTATGAATCAAACTGGCCGCATACATTTCTTTCGTGTTCTGCTGGAATGTCAATAATTGTGTCCATAATACTCATTTTTCTGCTTTGAAGCTCCTTTGCTCTTCTGCCCTTAAGCCTCAGGGCCATTGTCCGTCTTTGGCGCCAGATTCTCAGAGATCTCTTCCGGTCTTCCCATAGGGCCTTCTGCTATTACTTCCCCCTCTACATGGCACAAAGATGCATCTTCTAGTATTTTAACATTATTTTCAATAATGTGTACCCCCTTTTCACTTAAATTATGTAAAAAATTCTTATGAATTTCATTTCCCATGGCTTCCATCTCTTCTCTGGTATAATATCTTTCATAAGAAACGGCTTCTTTTGAGGTAATTTCCCCCCACCAGACCGGAAGATAAAAGTCCCCGAAAAGCTTTAGCTGGCGCTCTTCTGTAACGGTCCGCCACAGGGTGTCTTTCTTATCCGGAATCAGCAGTCTGGCGGTAAAATTTCCGGCTTTTACCATCAGCCCTTTTTTTACTCTTCCGGTGTCTGTGATTACTGTGTGGAGAATGGGAAAGGTCTTTCGATAGGAATAGACGCTTTGGGCCCGGATGTCTCCGTCTGCAGAGACCAGATTTACCCCTACTATTTCTTCACTGTCATTGGTTACCGGAACCGTCCCGCTTATGAGAACCTGCCCTTGCTCTACCGTATCTCCCACAGATACCATAGGGATTCCGGATCGGACGATCATGTAGGTAATAGTTCCCCCGGAGTCCGCTACAATGTCGCAGGGAACCTCTTCCTTTTTTTCGATGGATGACAACACTTCGTTTTCCTTTACCTGAATAATCAGACGGGTGCCGGATACCCTGGCGGATACCCAGGTAATCTCCGGGAAATAGGTTCTGATGACTCCTTCCAGTTGGTCGCAATCAATCCCTTTCTTTAAAATGCCACAGGCAATTCCCTGATCATTTAAAAATTTTGTCAGAGTGTTGTCGGTATAGTGATAGTTTCCGAGAAAGGTAATGTCCCAAATAAATAGAGAAAGGGTATACAGCAGCACAAAAAAACTTACCAGTCCTGCACCATACAGTTTTCTTTTCCGGTTTTTGTTCATAAAAAAAGGAAGTCCTTTTTTTTCTGCTACCCTGAGCCGTACCTTTGCTTTTCTGGCATACGCCCGAATCTTAAAAAAGTCCGGCAGAGTCATACAGAACCAATAGGTTCCCTCCTTATAGGCTAAATTCCATATTTCAATCCCCCCTGAGCTGCACAGGTTAAAAAACCTTTCCGGCGAGAAACCGGTAAGCTGTACCTGTACCACTCCCTTCAGGGCATGGATAATCTTTAAATACATGGGGCAGCCCCTCCTATTCAAATTCTACTGATTTGATTTGCCCGGTTATCTTCATCTCCTCTTTGGTATAATATTGAATGGACAGCCGGCTTCCGTGGACGGCGAGACGGCAGTTTTTTCCCTGGAGCCGTATGGTTTGATCCGTATACAGCAAGATGGTCCGATAATTTTCCACCAGCAGAGCCTGGCGGCCTGCAAAGGACAGCATCATCTCCCCCATTATTACATCCCCGGGGAATTTTAAGGATGTAACCAAAAGTTCTTTTGAGTTTGAAAACATCCGCCACTTCCGTATGCTTATTTCTTATAGTATATGCGTAAGTTTCCGGGGAATATACTCTGCAATCAAAAATCCCGGGGATGTTGCAAAATGAAATCAGGGACTTTCTATTCATTTTGCAACATCCTCGGGATTCACACTCTGTTTTATTTACTTTTTATCAATCATCAAAGGTTACATCATTTTCCAGATCCGCCCCATTGGAAGCGATCAGCTTTTTATAATAATAGAACGATTTCTTTTTACTTCTCTTCTTGCTACCATTGCCATAATCATCCTGATCCACATAAATCATGCCATATCGCTTTGTCATTTCCGAGGTGCCGGAGGAAACCAGGTCAATAGGTCCCCACCATGCATAGCCAAAGACATCAACTCCGTCGGCAATAGCCTCCCGCATCTGCTCCACATGGGCTTTCATATAATCAATGCGGTAATCGTCCTGAATACGTCCCTTCTCGTCAAACTTATCCACAGCCCCCAGGCCGTTTTCTGAGATAAAAATAGGCTTATGGTAACGATCATAAATGCGGTTTAATGTAACACGGAATCCAATGGGGTCAATGGTCCATCCCCACTCAGACTTTGGTAGATACGGATTTTTAATGTCAGACACAAGGCGACCTGTAGGCTGGGGCACTGGTGATCCTTTATACCGCATAATGTAGGTCATATAATAGCTGATGGTAATGAAATCAACAGCCCCTTCTTTCAAAATCCTCTCGTCATCAGGTCCCATTTCAATATGGATGTTATTTTCATCGAAAAACCGCTGCATATAATAGGGATATTCTCCGGCGGCCTGTACATCCGTAAAGAACCAGTTAAAATGATCCTCAAACATAACCTGAAGCTGATCCTCAGGCCTGGGACTTTCCGCATAGTTCTCCAGACGGCACAGCATATTCCCCATTTTCGCCTCCGGATCAATCTCATGAAGCTTTTTCACTGCCAGGGCGCTGGCAATAAACTGATTATGCACTGCCTGGAATTTCAGCTGCCAGTTGCCCAGATAAGGATTGCAGGTACAGGGCTCAGGAGCTCCATCCATAATCACGCCGCTGCTGGTAAAGGGGTTGGACAGAACATTGTTAATCTCATTAAAGGTCAGCCAATATTTCACCTTCCCTTTGTAACGCCTCATAACTGTCTCCGCATAGCGGACAAATGCATCGGTAGTATGGCGGCTGGCAAAACCATTGTAAACTTCTGCCAGATGAAGTGGCGTATCAAAATGAGAAAGAGTTACCAAGGGCTCGATCCCATATTTGTGAAGCTGGTCAAAAACATCATCATAAAATTTAAGTCCTTCTTCATTGGGAGTTGGGTCATCACCATTGGGGAAGATCCTGGACCAGGAAATGCTCATGCGGAAAACCTTAAATCCCATTTCCGCAAACAGCTTAATATCTTCTTTATATGTATGGTAAAAATCGATGCCTCTCCGTTTGGGAAGTTCCCAATTTTCCGGATGCAGCTTCATATCTTCAACCATCTCTCTGGAAGCCGCATTGTGGGGAACATGAACATCAAAAGTCCCTTCTGTATCACGGATTTCCTTTGTGATAAGCCTTGCAAAGTCGGAGGTGGCAGGTCCTCTTCCACCCTCGTTCCAAGCGCCTTCAATTTGGTTGGCGGCAGTGGAGCCGCCCCATAGGAAATTATCTGGAAATGGTTTTGTCATACTATTTCTCCTCCTTTTTTTCCATCAACATTTTTACAATAGGAAGTAGCTTTTTCGTCATCCTCAATTCTGTGTTAATAGTCATTAAAGTATCCTGTGCATGGATAAACAACAGGGAATACTCCATACTTTCGCCGCTAACCTGGCTCTGTATTACCTCGGTCTGGGCATTATGAGCCTTGACAATAAGAGCTTCTGCCTCCTTAAGAAGCTCTTGGGCTCCGTTAAGATCCCCGTCCGCCATAGCGGCCAGAGCTTCATCAATCTTCATCCGTCCGTCGCCGGCATTCATCACAACTTCAATGGCAATGGAATTAATATCTTTCATAATCAAGATCCTTCTTTCTTTTCCGTTATATAGCGCTTATGCATTGACAGCAGCCCGCTTAGCAGCTTTGGCAGCAGCCCGTTCCTCTTCCTTCTTTACTTCTGCCTTATCTGCTGCCTTAAAAAATGGATACCATATTAATGCAGCAATAACAAAGTTGATGCAGACCAAAAGCACATTACGGATATCCCCGCCGGACATGAAGAAGGCGGAAACCGCATTGGGGGCAAAGTTCATGTCAAAGTTTACATAGTTGATAGTTCCCCAGCCCATGGTAAACCACAGATAAGAAAATCCCGGTAGAATAATGGCAATTAGCACTGTAGGAATCAGCATAAACGGATTGCCTACAACCGCGCCGTACTGCAATGGCTCGTTGATATTAAATATGGATGGCACCAAAGTGGCTTTACCCAAAAGACGGTACTTCTTTGATTTTGCCCGAAGCATATACAGGGCAAGAGGCAAGGTTGCTCCCTGACCGCCGATGTGATGGTAACGGCTGAATCCATAAGCGTAAATATTCTTTGGGGCCATGCCTGATGCAACTAAAGATGCATTTTCTGCAATGGCAGCCTGGGTGATGCTTCTGGTAACAGGGGTAAATACCCACCCTGAAACACCGAAGAAATAGAAAATATTCTGCAAGAATACAATAAGTACAACACCCGGAGCGCTTTGAGCAAATCCGGTTACCGGTTTCATGATAATCTGTACCATGGTAAACACGTCGACCTTTAATGCATAGGTAAAGATAAAACCAACTGTCAGGCTCAGGATAATGGCGATAATATTGTCAAACCAGTTTTTGATAAAATCCGGAAGTACACTGTCCTCACTGAAGAATGAGAATTTGGTCATGGCCTTGTAAATAGCGGACACAAGCAGTCCGACAACTATAGCTGTAAACATACCTCCGGCTCCGAATTTTGACATGGAAACCAGAGAGCCGCCTTCCACTGTCTCAAAATTCATGCACATCATAAAGGTGCCGATTCCTGTAAAGCCGGCAATCATACTTCGATCTTTCTTACCTATTTTGTTCATACAATTGTATGGTATGACGTATGCCACAAACAAGCCAATAAGCCCAAATGAAAAGGTGCTGATGGGCGAGATATCCGGAAGAGCCGGAACGAACCGCCGAAGAATTGCCCATAAAGACGGTATGGTGCTGACCATAGAAAATGGAACTATATAAAGGATGGCATCAGCTACAATACTGAACCAGAAATTTTTCGTGATTTTGTTAACAACAGGAACGAGATGCTTCTCAATCCATTCTTGAATTTTATTCATCATAACCATGTTCTCCTAATATCATAGATTTTAGCCCTCATTATAGAACGCAATGGCATCCTCCAGGATGCTCTCTCCATCTAAAGCGGCATAATCGTCCGGGTCAATGGATGTAACCTTTACATCGTGCTTCTTTAACATTTCCCTGTACTCCGGCACCTCCGCAGAAAAGTGAGGACCTAAAAGCAGGACATCAATCTTATCCGCATACTCGGATACCTGTGATTTGCTGACTGCATGGATGGTTACATCCAGATTATGAGCTTTAGCGGCCTTCCTCATATTGGCTGCCATAAATCCCGTAGACGCCCCAATGCCGCATGCAAGTAAAATTCTGATCATAATAACAATACCCCTTTCTTTTTTGTATACTTTTCTGTTCCTTGTACTGCTATTTTAGGATATTTTATCCAAATAATAAAATAAAGTTCTTTCCAGGGAAGCGGCAATATAGACAGATTGCCGCTTTACCGGAAAAACCGTTATAGGCATAAAAAATTCCACAGCGCGCCAATGGTTTTCTGTCCAAAAGACACTGTGGATATCAAATAAATCGTAACCGTTCAGACGGCGGAAATTTTATAACAGCTCAATTTATACGCCTGCAAAACTCTTCAAATGTGCTGGTTTTCAGCAACTCTATGGTTCGGTTGGTGGAGTTAAACAAGTCCACTATCAAGTCAAAGGCAGGAGTGAAATATTTCATCTCATCTTTCGCGATGCCCACCATAAGGATGAAATGCACCATCTTTCTGCCCCAACAAATAGGCATACTGTTATGTACTACACAGATAAAAGAGTGTTCTGCATTCTGGCTGATAGCGTGAGGCATTGCCAGAACATCCGTAAAAGCTGTGCTGGATACAGACTCCCGCAAAAGGACGTCTTTTATAAAAGCTTCCTTTATAAAGCCATGCTTCAGGCATTGTTCACCCATAAACCGTATATACGCCTCCTTATCCTCAAGGACAAGGTTTCGAAAATACAATTCTTTATGAAATAAACTCTGGAAAAATACTCGGGTGTGCAGCAAATTTTTCTCTTCCTCAATCTCGTCCAGCTTTCCCCGGATAACATCCAGATTTTTTCTTGTCAGGATAGGACTAACCTGGACAATACGCCTTCCTTCACTTTCTGCCGGCAGTGTGGTGATGACTAAATCGCTAACCGTGGCGTGCTGTAAAAAGCAGTTGAGGGAGAGCACATTTCGAATAAGGAGTCGCTCCTTAAAGGTTTCACTGATTTCATTCACCAGCTTTTTAGAGTAAGAATGGTAGGATTCCACCACAATAGTGCAGGTCACCATTTCCTTGTGTTGCTTGCTGCTTTCCAGATAAGCGCCAAAGTGAAATGCAATAAAAGCAATCTCATCCTCATTAAAGGTTATTTGGTAAATATCGGAAAAATTATGGGCAAAAAATACCGCCATATCATAAACAGGGGCATAATCCTTTTTTAGTTGAGCCCCTACTGGATTAGGAATCCCCATTTGATAGGCACACCGCTGATAAGCATAGTAGACATGAAGAACAAACTGCATGATAAAATCATTGTCAAATTCCGGAATACAATACCGCTTTGACACCAAAGACAGGATGGAGGCCACATTACTGATAAACTCATGACTTATCATGCTTCGAATATCTACTGTCTCATGCTCTGCGGACAGAGCAATTAAAATCAAAATTTGCTGGTAATCTCTCTCAGGAATCTGAATTCCGTGGTTTTCCAGAAAATTAGAAGAAATCTTGTCTGCCAAAACTTTAATTTCTTCTCTGTCATACAGAGATTCTAAAAGCCCGTCCGTGGAAGTCGATGTTTCTGGCTCCTCCAAACCATCCCCTGATTGAAGACGAATCAGTATCACCAGAATATGCACCATCAGATTGTTCAGGGAATAGTCATTGAGATAAATCTGGGCTTTCTCAAAAACCGGATATAATTCCTGCATAATCCCGTCAATATCCTGCTCCGGAAACAACTGAACAAGGGATTCGTCTGTCTTCCAGAAACTATAGGAATCGCTGGTGGCAATATATCCTATCAGCCGCCGTTTATTCCGTTCACTTCCTCTGAGGTAAAACTGATAGTTCTTGGACTCTATCGTTAAGTCATATTCCTTAATCATACTTTTTATCTGCGGGATAATGATATTGACTACCGTGCTGGCGCTGACAAAGAGATTGTCTGCCTCGTCAAAGGCATTTATTCCGTCTTTACTGGTTAGTAAGTCGGATAGTACCTGCCAGCTGCGCGCTTCATTGGTAGAAGGAATACTATTTTGAATAAAGTTCTTATTCTGGAGCCGATAGCCTTCATGGGATGAAATGATGGATATACCTTTTGCATCATTTAATTCTTTAATATAATTGCGAACCGTTCTTTCACTGATGCCAAGCCGGCCGGCCAGAATTGCGGCGGGAATACTCTGCTCTGTTTCTGAAAGAATCTGAAGCAATTGGTTTTGCTTGTTGTTTTTCATTTGTTCCTGCTCCTTATGCTTTGCTGTCCGTGGCTTGTCAAAGATTTTTCTCAAAAAATTCTTTTAACGTTTTTATCGCCTCTTCTTCCTGTTCCCCATCCGCTGTTACGATAATCTCCTGCCCGCATTTTACTCCCAGTCCTACAACTGCTAAGATCTTTTTTGCATCCGCCTGTTTTGCTCCCCTTATGATGGTTATTTTGCAGGGAAATGACATGGTTGTCTTTACCAGAAAACCTGCCGGCTGTGCATGAAGTCCCATTCTATCACGAATCGTATATTGAAATTCTTTCATTTCCAAATCCCCCGACTCTCTTGTATCTTTTTTCAACAACCTTATTATACAGATAAAATCCCGGTTATTCAATCCTTTTGCTTGCCAGACTCCAAAGAATCTGCTTTTTAACAAAAAAAACCGCTGCTTCATAAATGAGTCCTCACCTATGAAACAACGGCCCTTCCGAGATCAACATTAATTATACTTACGCTTTCTTGCAGCTTCAGACTTTTTCTTGCGTCTTACGCTGGGTTTCTCGTAATGTTCTCTCTTACGAATTTCCTGCTGAATGCCAGCCTTCGCGCAGTTTCTCTTGAATCTGCGTAAAGCGCTGTCTAAGCTCTCGTTATCTTTAACAATTACGTTTGACATAGCCTCACACCTAACCTCCCTCCAGTTGTGTAATTGTGCGTAATACAACTGTATGGGTATTTTTCACACTGAATTGATTATATCATAAATTTACCATACGTCAAGAAGATTTTGCTATTTTATCTGTTCTCCTACAACTTTTGCAGCTTCTTTCAGCGCATCTTCCACTCCGGCCGGGTTTTTGCCCCCTGCCTGGGCCATACCTGGACGTCCGCCGCCGCCGCCGCCAACCAGTCCGGCAATGGCTTTAATCAGATTTCCGGCATGAGCTCCCCGCTTCTGGGCGCCTTCTGTGGCAGAGGCCATCAGATTCACTTTGCCTTCCGCCACAGAGGCAATGACAACCACGCCTTCACCCAGTTTTTCTTTTAACTGGTCGCCTAAATTGCGGAGGCCGTTCATATCTACATCCGTCACCTTAATGGCCAGCAGCTTTACACCCTGGATTTCCTGAACCTGGTTCATAACATCGCCCATGGCTTCGTTGGCAAGTTTGCTCTTCAGCTTCTCGTTTTCAGAGTGAAGAGCCTTAATCTCCTCCAGCATAGCCTCAATTTTGGCATTTAATGCGGCAGGACTGGTCTTGGCAGTCTTAGCTGCGGCGTGAAGCTCATTCTCCGCCTCTTTGTAGTAGCTCATCAGCCCGTCTGCGGTAAGGGCCTCAATACGGCGCACACCTGCTGCAATACCCGCCTCAGATAAGATTTTAAATGCCTGGATGGAACCAGTGTCAGATACATGGGTACCGCCGCAAAGCTCGGTGGAGAAATCCCCCATCTTTACCACCCGGACTACGTCCCCATACTTTTCACCGAACAGAGCCATAGCCCCGGTCTTTTTGGCATCGTCCAAGGACATTTCCTGAGTCACTACAGGTAAGGAGCGGCGGATCTCATCATTTACAATAGTTTCAACTCTGGTAATTTCATCCTTTGTCATGGCAGAGAAATGAGTAAAGTCAAAACGAAGCCGATCCGGAGCCACAAAGGAGCCGGCCTGCTCTACATGGGATCCCAAGACGGTCCGGAGGGCCTTATGAAGCAGGTGGGTTGCACTGTGGTTCTTTTCTGTAGAACGGCGCATCTTTTCACATACTTTTAAGGTAACCGTTTCCCCGGTCTGGAACATGCCCTTTACCATGATACCCACATGGCCGACTTTTCCGCCCTGTAAATGAATGGTATCTTCGACTTTAAACTCTCCGTTTCCGCTTATTATTACACCGGTATCGCCCTGCTGGCCGCCCATGGTGCCGTAAAAAGGAGTCTCGTCCACTAAGATGGTGCCTTTCTGGCCATCTGTCAGCGCCTCTACAATCTCGTCCTCTGTGGTGAGAACGGTAATCTGAGAGTCGTGAACCAGACGATCATAGCCTACAAATTTTGTGGTAACAGAGACGTCAATAGATTGATATACGGTTACGTCAGCCCCCATATAGTTAGTGGTTTTTCTGGCTTTTCTGGCTTTATCCTTCTGCTCCTTCATGGCGGCGGTAAAGCCGTCCTGGTCTACCTCCATCCCCTTTTCTTCCAAAATCTCCTTGGTTAAGTCCAGGGGAAAGCCATAGGTGTCATATAACTTAAATGCATCAGCGCCAGACAGCTTTTTGCTGCCCTCTGCCGCCATCTTTTCCTCCATGTCCCCTAAAATAGCCAGGCCCTGATCAATGGTCTTATTAAACTTGTCCTCTTCTTCAGATAGCACTTTAAAGATCATGGCCTTCTTTTCTTCCAGCTCCGGATAGCCGTCCTTGGAAAGGCTGATAACCGTGCTGCTTAAATCTGCTAAGAACTTGCCCTCAATGCCTAATTTTCTGCCATGGCGGGCGGCACGGCGCAGAAGGCGGCGCAGCACATAGCCTCTTCCCTCATTAGAAGGCATGATACCGTCGGAAATCATAAAGGTACAGGACTTAATGTGATCCGTAACAATACGAAGGGAAACATCTTTTTCATGGTCAGCCTGATACTCTGTGTGAGCCAGCTGACACACCCGATCCAGCAGAGCCTTATTGGTGTCAACGGTAAACAGGGAGTCTACATCCTGCACTACCACTGCCAGACGCTCTAAGCCCATACCGGTATCAATATTTTTATGCTCCAGCTCGGTGTAATTGCCGTGGCCGTCGTTATCAAACTGGGTAAAGACATTGTTCCAAACCTCAATATAGCGGTCACACTCGCAGCCTACGGTACAATCCGGCTTGCCACAGCCGTATTTCTCACCCCGGTCATAGTAAATCTCGGAACAGGGGCCGCAGGGGCCGGAACCGTGCTCCCAGAAATTATCCTCTTTGCCGAAACGGAAGATCCTCTCTGCCGGGATGCCAATCTCCTTATTCCAAATCTCAAAGGCCTCGTTGTCGTCTAAATAGACGGAAGGATATAAACGGCCGGCGTCAAGGCCTACCACCTGGGTCAAAAACTCCCAGGACCAAGCAATAGCCTCATGTTTAAAATAATCTCCAAAAGAAAAATTGCCCAGCATTTCAAAAAAGGTGCCGTGTCTTGCAGTCTTGCCGATATTTTCAATATCGCCGGTACGAATACATTTCTGACAGGTGCACACCCTGGTTCTGGGCGGTATCTCCTGACCGGTAAAATACGGCTTTAAAGGAGCCATACCAGAGTTGATCAGTAATAAACTGTTGTCATTATGCGGAACTAAGGAGAAGCTCTTCATTGCCAGATGTCCTTTGCTTTCAAAGAACTCCAGAAACATTCTTCTTAATTCGTTTACACCATACTTCTGCACGTCTTTAGTCCTCCAAATTATTGATTCGCCTTCTGCGAATCCTTTTTATCCCTGTATTTCTTGCCCAATACAATACCGGCCCACGCCAAAACCGCAAAAGCCGCCGCCTTTACTACATATCCTACAAAGCTGGTTAAAAATCCCATATATCATAACCTCCTTAATTAAGCTGCTTTTTACAACCTTTTTCCATTTTTATATCCTATCATAGGAAAATTCATTTATCAAGTAGGGAAAATAAAAAAAGAGGGAACATCCCTGTCTGAAGGGCTGAAAAAAGAGGGCTGACCGCCCTCTAAAAAGAAATTATTTTAAATAAGCCTCATAGATTTCTAATAAATCGTAGGCTCTCTGCCTGGTGGAAGCGGCCAGGGAAGCCGTATACCCGGCACTCTCAACGGATCCGCTCTTATTTCTCGGAGACGCTTCCTCTGCCTGGATATCCCGCTGGTTCATCCATTCTCTTTGATCTCTGGCAAGCTCCAGCTGCCCTTCCTTCTCCAGCTGATCCATAATCTGGATATAAATATTGCTCAGTTCCCTGTCCCACAGCTTAAGCTCGGTATCTGCCAATGCCTTGATGGAGTAGGCAGTAGAATCCACCTGGGCATCCCGCATCTTCTGGATCTGGATATCCAGATCATCCAGCCGCTTTTTGCTCTGGCTGTAGATGGATTCCTTTTCATTTACAGCAGCCAGATTTTCCTCTGCTGCCGGGCCATTGGAGAAATCATCCGCTTCCATCGCTGCTATAGGAGCAATAAAACCGGCGTCGCCGGTATCCCCCTCCGGCAATGGCTCCTGTTGGGAAATCGCCGATTCATCTGGGATAGCGGATTGTGGAGAGATTCCCGCCTCTGCTGCGGTTTTTACGGAAGGATCAGAGCCCTTAAAAGCGGCTCCTTCTTCCTGATTCGGGGAATCCTCCAGCCCTTTTGCTTTAAAAGCGGCATTTTCTCCGTCTGCCATTTCCCCTGTCCGGGAATTGCCCTCAAAAGCCGCTACTGCTGTCCCGGTTTCATTGATTATGGAAATGCCTTCGGCAAAAGCCGCTGTCTTTGCCGCCTCTTGAGGAACCGCCATCTGACTGTATTTGTTCTGCTGTTTTGTAATATAATAATTGGTGTAGGCGGTAATCAGGCTGCCGGCTATGATAATACCGACAACCAGCGCCAGCTTCTTACTGCTTCCGGCCATTCACATCCCCTTCCTTTGCCCCTTTGTTCAGGAACCAATCTGTTTAAAAAGTCCGCTGCGGAGCATATACAGGTCTACTGAATAGTACCATAACATACTTTTTCCGGAAAGGGAATAGACTACCAAAAAGCGTAATATATTGTAAGGTTTGCGTAATATTTGTTATAGTTCACAGGGCGTGGAAAGCAGAAGGAAAACAGACGTCAAGCTCGCTTGTAAGTTCTTGTCCGGCCCGCCGGACAAGAAGATGCCCACGCCCTCTAAAAATAACCACTATCTGGCATTTTCACCCGCAAAGAAGCAGGCGCTTATGTCACTCCCGGATCTACCAGAAGGTTTTCTCCCAGAGCCGCTTCTACTGCCATTTTGTCGCATCTTTCATTCTGAGGATGGCCTGCATGGCCCTTTACCCAGATAAAATTCACCTGATGGCCTTCCTTAGCCTTTAGAAGGCGCTTCCACAGATCTACATTTTTAACCGGGCCGGATTTGCCTCTCACCCAGTTTTTGGCCACCCAGCTTTCAATCCACCTCTGGTTAAATGCGTCTGTCAGGTACTTGGAGTCGGAGTAAAGATCCACCTGGCAGGGCCTGTTTAAAGCTTCCAGCCCCATAATGGCCGCCAAAAGCTCCATCCGGTTGTTGGTGGTCTTTACAAATCCGGCGGCCATGGTTTTTTCATGAAGCTGCCCGTTTCCGTCTGTAAACTGAAGAACAACCCCATAGCCTCCCGGCCCGTCAGGATTTCCTCTGGCGGATCCATCCGTATAAATCTGTACCTTGCTCATAACCTGCTGTCTCTCCTATCTGTCCCATTTGTCGCATAATGCATGAATCTGATCCGCAAGCTTGGCCAAATCCTTGTTGGCTCCGCCTTCGTTGTGGCGGATTACCTGAAGCAGCCGCTCCCCTGCGGAAATAAGGCGGGCGTATACACCGGAAGCCTTTCTCTTGGAAGCCGTTTCTTTGCTTACCGGAATACCTGCTGTTTCCCGAATCCACTGGCCTTCTGCCAGATCAAAGATGGAGCCGGAGAAAGGAGCTTCTGCAGAAATCCCCAGTTCATCTGCCAAAGTCAGGGCAAAGTTGGTGCATACCGTATCCTCCCCATGAACCATAAACACTTTATCCGGCTTTTTCTCAAAAGCAGTGATCCATTCCAGAAGCCCTTCTCTGTCAGCATGGCCGCTGAGGCCGCTGATACTAACAATCTTTGCTTCCACATCAATAGTCTCACCGAAAATCTTTACCGTCTTTCTTCCCTCCACCAGGGCCCGTCCCAAAGTGCCTTCGGCCTGGTAGCCGGCAAAAACGATGGTACTTTCCGGCCGCCACAAGTTATGTTTTAAATGATGGCGGATTCGGCCTGCATCGCACATTCCGGCAGCGGAAATAATTACCTTTGGCTCCATATCAAAATTTATATTTTTAGACTCGTCACTGGTGATGGAAAGCTTAAGCCCGGGAAAACCGATAGGATTAATGCCCTGTCTTACCAGAGCCTGGGTTTCTTCATCATAGCAGTCCAGCCCGTTTTCTTTAAAAACCTCTGTGGCTTCCACCGCCATAGGGCTGTCCACATAAACGTCAAAATGGCCGTGCCCCTTTACCAGTCCCTGTTCCTTAATACTGCGGATAAAATACAAAAGCTCCTGGGTCCTTCCCACTGCAAAGGCGGGGATTACCACATTCCCTCCTTTATCCAAAGTGTTCTGGATAATATCCGCCAGCTCACGGATATGGTCGCCTCCCCTTTTGTGATACCGGTCGCCATAAGTACACTCCATCAGGACGTAGTCTGCATCCCGGATATACTGGGGATTTCGAATCATAGGCTTATTTTTATTCCCGATGTCACCGGAAAATACCAATTTTTTCTCTATACCGGCTTCTCTGGCCCAGACCTCTATGGAAGCGGATCCCAAAAGATGGCCGGCATCTATAAAACGGACGGAAAACTCGTCGCAAAACTCTACCTTTTCTCCATACCGGCAAGGCTTAAATAATTTCAGTATCCCGATGGCATCATTCATATCATAAAGAGGCGGTTCCTCCGGACGTCCCGCCCGGCGGGCTTTCCGGTTTTTCCACTCTGCCTCCATCTCCTGGATGTGAGCGGAATCTTTCAGCATAATCTCGCACAAATCCGTAGTGGCTTCTGTGGTAATGACAGCGCCTCGAAAGCCCTTGGCGTAAATCAGCGGCAAATGGCCGGCATGATCGATATGGGCATGGGTCAGCAGCACATAGTCGATTTGGGAATAGCTTACAGGAAGCTCTGCATTTTCATAAACATTGGCTCCCTGCTCCATGCCGCAGTCAACTAAAATTTTCTTTTCTCCCACTTCCAGGTAGTGGCAGCTTCCGGTAACTTCGTGGTCGGCTCCGATAAAGGTCAGTTTCATAGAATCTTCCTCCTTTCAGTCGTATCGGCACGTGCCGCTATGCGTCACCTGCCAATTCGTCAGAACGCATTCCAATTGTGAAACTTTCGTTTCACAAGCGTTCTTCCTCCTTGTAAAAATAGACAGAGAAAATTCTCTGTATGTGCAGCGAACCTCCCTGTCTGTTTTCCTGTTAACCCAATATTCTCACCAGGCTTGAGAAAAATCCGGCCAAGTGTTTATATATTATACCATATTTTATATGATTATGCAAATCATACCGCCGTTACTGTCATTAATTATTTTCTGCAAAGTATCCTGCAGTTTCATCTGGCAGTCCTCTGTAAGCTGGGAAATTTTAGCCTGGATGCCGTCCTCCACAATCTGTTCCACGGATTTGCCGAAAATGTTGGTATCCCAGATACCGCCGTCTCCAATCTGGCTGTTATTGTTTATGTAGGCAATCAAGTCCTCCGCCTGCTGCTCATTTCCCACAATGGGGGCAATCTCCGTCTCAATCTGAGCCTTGATTAAATTGATAGACGGGGCCTGGGCTTTCATCTTTATTCCGTATTTGTTGCCGTGGCGGATCACCTGAGGTTCATCCAGAACAATTTCCGACCGATCAGGGGTAACTACCCCATACCCTTTTACACGCACCTGGTTCATGGCATTTTCCACTTTCTGATATTCTTTCTGCATCCGCGCCAGGCTTCCCAGGGTCTGCATCAGCTCATATTCCCCGGAAATCGGAATTCCCACATAATCGCTTAAGGTTTGGTAATAGTATTTATCGTCCACCTGAATGTCCATGGCAACAGATCCGTCGGCCATATTCATTTCCCGGATCCGTAAGGCGCCCCTTCCCTCTTCCTCCGGGGTAAGCTGGGGACTGGCATCAGAAACCTCCTTCATGTAAGTAACCTTTTTGATCATATCCCGGGCCTTTTCAATAATCTTTTCTTTAAGCCAGTGGGAAGCAGGGAGAAGCTCCAGCCATTTGGGAATGTAAAAATCCATTTCCGTTACAGGAAATTCTTTTAACACTTTCTCTAAAATCTGATGGATGTCTTCTTTCTTTAACTGCTCGCAGTTGACCGGCATAACCGTAACATTGTATTCTGCTTCCAGCTCTCCGGCCAGTCTTATGGTTTCTTCTGAATAAGGGCGCTCACAGTTTAAAAGAATGATAAAAGGCTTTCCCATTGCCTTTAATTCTTCCACTGCAGTCTTCTCCCCGTTTATGTATCCGGGACGCTTAATATCCCCAAAAGAGCCGTCTGTGGTTACCACAATGCCAATGGTGGAATGGTCGGTAATTACTTTTCTGGTGCCAATCTCCGCTGCCCTGGTAAAAGGGATTTCATGGTCAAACCAGGGAGTTTTTACCATCCGTTCCGCATCATTTTCAATGTGTCCGGTAGCTCCGTCTACCATAAATCCTACGCAGTCAATGAGCCGTACCTGGGCCTGGATCCCGTCTCCAAGCTGGATTTTTGCCGCCTCCTTGGGAATAAATTTAGGCTCTGTAGTCATAATGGTCTTTCCCGCCGCGCTCTGAGGAAGCTCATCCCGGCTTAAATTTCTCTGGTTTTCATCTTCCATTTTAGGGATTACCAAAAGCTCCATAAACCGTTTGATAAAGGTGGATTTTCCAGTCCGGACAGGGCCTACCACACCGATGTAGATATCCCCTCCTGTCCTGGCTTCAATATCTTTGTATACATGAAAATTGTCCATAAAAATACCCCCTTGCTGTGCTGATACAGTATATGCAGGGAGGTATTTTCATATGTATGGAAAAATTTAAGCTTTTTCGGCCTGCCGGAGGATTTTTAAGGACCTTTGGGCCCGCTCTTCTAAGGAATAAGTCCGAAAGGACATTTTATTGACACGGAATATGTCCATATTGTCCTCGATCTCCGCAATCTTTACCTTGGTAGCCAGCTCACTGCAGCTAATATCGTCGATATAGTCAAAATACGTCATATCACGCCGCTTGGTAAGCTGTTCCACTGCATCCATAACGGCTCTGGGAAAACCGTAGCACTCCAGATCCCGAATTGTCATCTCGGTGTCCTCCACCACATCGTGAAGCACTGCAACCAGCTTTTCTTCCTCTGTGCTCATCTTGTCCATAACCCGGATGGCATGATCCATATAAGGTCTGCCATTTTCTTCTGTAATTCCATTTAATGCAGCCGTAGCCAGTTCAATTGCTTTTTGCAGCATAATCCCAATCGCCCCTTTATAAAAAATATTTTTATTAGGTTAATTTTACCATAGTGTATGAAAAAAAGCCAGGAGATTCCCGGCTTTTTTACAAAGATTTCCTATTCGCTTAAATATGCCTTCTTGACCCTGTCATCATTCATCAATTCTTTTGCATCTCCGCCTAAAACAATATTGCCAGTCTCTAATACATATGCACGATTGGCAATGGATAATGCTTTTTTTGCGTTCTGCTCTACTAAAAGAACCGTTACGCCGTCGCCGTTAATCTTTTGAATAATGTCGAAGATCTCATTTACATAGATGGGAGAAAGGCCCATGGAGGGCTCATCCATTACAATCAGCCTGGGGTGGCTCATAAGGGCCCGGCCCATGGCAAGCATCTGCTGCTCGCCGCCGGAAAGGGTTCCGGCTAACTGGTTCTTTCTCTCCTTTAATCTGGGGAACCGATCATATACTATCTCCAGGGTGGTTTCCATCTCCGCCTTGTCATTTCTGGTAAAGGCTCCCAGCTTTAAGTTCTGCAGTACAGAGAGCTGTGCAAACACCCGGCGGCCCTCCGGAACATGGGCGATTCCCATAGGAACCAGCTTATGGCCCTGTATTTTGGTGATATCCCTGCCTTCATAGGTAATGTGGCCTGCCTTTGAAGGGATCAGGCCGGTTACGGTATGAAGGATGGTAGTTTTCCCCGCGCCGTTTGCACCGATTAAAGCGATAATTTCTCCCTGGTTTACATCGAAGGAAATCCCTTTAATGGCCTGGATGACGCCGTAATATACTTCCAAGTCTCTGACTTCCAGCATTGCCATATCCATTCCCTCCTTACTCTCCCAGGTATGCAGTAATAACCTGAGGATTATTTAATACCTGGCTGGTCTCTCCGCTTGCCAGAACCTGACCGAAATTTAATACGGTCAGACGTTCACAGATACCGGATACCAGCTTCATATCATGCTCAATAAGCAGAATCGTCATATTAAATTCCTTGCGGACAAAACGGATGGTATCCATCAGCTCCGCGGTCTCGTTGGGGTTCATTCCTGCTGCCGGTTCGTCCAGTAAAAGCAGTTTGGGATCCGTGGCCAGAGCTCTTGCAATCTCCAGTTTTCTCTGCTTTCCGTAGGGAAGGTTGGAAGCTTTGTAATGGGATTCTTTATCTAAATCAAACACTTTTAAAAGCTTCATAGCCTTCTCATTCATTTCCTTTTCCACCTTATAATATTTAGGCAGGCGGAAAATACCGGTCAGGGTGGAATAAGGATGACTGTTATGGAGGCCGGCTTTTACATTGTCCAGAACCGTTAAATCTTTAAACAGACGAATATTCTGGAAGGTACGGGCAATGCCGCACTGGTTAATTTCAGTGGTCTTTTTGCCGGTAATATTTTTGCCGTCCAGGACAATACTTCCGGTATCCGGCTTATACACTCCTGTAAGCAAGTTAAAAATTGTGGTTTTTCCGGCGCCATTGGGGCCGATAAGGCCATAGAGCTGCCCCTTATCAATGGTGACGTCAAAGCTGTCTACCGCTTTTAAACCTCCAAAGGAGATGCTTAAACTTTTTACTTCCAGCATAGGTGCTGCCATGTTATGCTACCTCCTTTTTAGCGGTCTTTTTCTTAAAGGAATCTGCAAAACGTTCCCGCAGTTCAATGGCCTTGGGGCTGGAATTAAACAGCATCATGGCAATCAGCACGATGGCGTAAATCAGCATACGGTAGTTGTTAAGGCCTCGCAGAAGCTCGGGAAGCAGGGTCAGAACTACGGCTGCGATAACCGATCCGCGGACATTGCCGATGCCGCCCAGCACTACGAATACCAGGATCATGATAGACTGGTTATATCCAAAGTTTTTGGGAAGGGCCGCCAGGGTGGTCAGGTTGTGGGCATAGAGAACCCCTGCAACTCCTGCCAGCGCAGCGGATACGGTAAATGCCAGCAGTTTATATTTGGTAATGGGAAGGCCGATGGATTCTGCCGCGATCCGATTGTCGCGGATAGCCATAATGGCCCGGCCGGTCCGGGAATTTACCAGGTTTATGACAATAAACAGAGTAATGAGCAATAAAATCACACCAATGGTAAAAGTGGATGCCTGAGGCGTGCCGGTAATTCCCTGGGCGCCTTTAATCAGCACCGTGCCTTCTGCATCTAATTTTAACGCTACTTCGCTCTTCATGGAAAAATGGATACCGGAGGAATCCACACCCAAGTAGATGGCGTTGATAATATTTTTAATAATTTCCCCAAAAGCCAGGGTTACAATTGCCAGATAATCCCCCCGAAGGCGCAGAACAGGGATTCCGATTAAAATTCCAAATACTGCCGCCACCGCCGCGCCAATAATAATCGCAATAATCAGGCTGACGGTAGGGTTAATCATGCCTTTTAAAGCCTTGGAAAATAAGGCGCCGGAAAAAGCTCCCACACACATAAAGCCTGCATGTCCCAGGCTCAGCTCGCCGGATATTCCCACCACAAGATTTAAGGATACCGCCAAAATAGAGTAGATACATAAGGGAACTAGCAATCCCTGCATCAGACTGGATATATTACCGGTCTTTAGGGCAATCTCTACCAGGACATAGGCTAAGATTACCATCCCATAGGTTACACCGCTGCCTTTCAGGAGGTCTTTTATGGATCTTTTGTTTTTCATTGCTTATTCTACCTCCATCAGACTTTTTCGCTGATCTTTTTGCCCATAATGCCGGTAGGACGTACCAGAAGGACAATAATCAGGACAGAGAATACAATCGCATCCGAAAGCTGGGATGAGATGTATGCCTTGGAAAGGTTCTCAATTACCCCCAGCAGGATACCGCCGATCATAGCGCCGGGAATGGAACCGATACCGCCAAATACTGCCGCCACAAAAGCTTTAATGCCGGGCATGGCGCCGGTATAAGGAGTCAGGGACGGGTAGGCGGAACAAAGGAGCACTCCTGCCACTGCTGCCAGGGCGGAACCAATTGCAAAGGTAATCGCAATGGTACGGTTTACATTGATGCCCATAAGAGTAGCCGCTCCTTTATCTTCAGACACGGCAAGCATGGCCTGGCCGGTTTTGGTCTTGTTGATAAAGGCGGTTAAGGTTACCATAACCACAATGCAGGTAGTAATGGTAACAATGGTCTCACCGGTAATCATAAGCTGCCCTTCCGCCAGGCGAAGGGGTTCTATGGCCACCACGGAGGTAAAGGCTTTGGTGTCCGCTCCCCATAAAAGCAGGGCCAGATTCTGAAGCAGGTAGCTGACGCCGATTGCCGTAATCAGTACAGCCAGAGGGGAGGCGCCGCGGAGAGGCTTGTACGCTATCCTCTCAACCGTCACACCTAATAAGGTACATACTACTACTGCTGTCAGGATACCGGCTGCCGGAGGCATGCCCATGGTGCTGACTACAATAAATACCATATATCCGCCCACCATGATAATATCACCATGGGCAAAGTTCAGCATCTTTGCAATGCCATAAACCATCGTGTAGCCCAGCGCAATAATTGCATATACACTTCCCAGGCTGATTCCGCTGATTAGATAGGACAGAAAGCTCATTTGTGTTACACCTCTTATTTTTCATGCTGAAAGAGGGTTGTCTCCTGACAACCCTCCTGTGGGTTTTTGTGTTATTGGAGATCATACAAATCCATTATTCCATGGAAACGTAAGCTCCCCCCTCAATCTTTACAGCCTTGGGCTCCTTGGAAGGCTCGCCCTCTGCGTTCCAGGTCATCCCTGCGCCGGTAAGGCCGTCTACAGAAATCTTAACCATAGAAGCCTTTGCAGCCTCACAAATATCAGACACACTCATTTCCGGATTTGCATTTGCATCCTCTAAAGCTGCTTTAATTGCGTATACAGCGTCATAGGAATCTGCTGCAAACTGGTTGGGAATATCGCCGTACTTCTCTTTATAGGTAGTTACAAAGCTTACAGTCAAATCATCCTCTGCGTCTGCTGCAAAAGGAGTTAACAGCATCAGGCCTTCTGCCAGGCTGGTATCAAAGTTCTTAACGCCTAAAATACCGTCCATACCGTCACATCCAAAGAATAAGGGATCCCAGCCCATGGTATTTGCCTGGGTCAGAACCAGAGCAGCCTCGGTATAATAGAAAGGAAGGAATACTAACTCAGCGCCGGCATCCTTAGCCTTCTGCAGCTGGGTGGTAAAGTCTTTGTTGGTGTCTGCGGTAAATGCTTCTTCGGCAACGATCTCTAAGCCCTGGTTAGCAGCCTCTGCTGCAAACTTTGCATAGATACCGCTGGAGTAAACATCAGAGCTGTCGTAAATCACTGCAATCTTGGTAGCCAGCTTATGCTCGCCGATGTATTTTGCAGAAGCAGCTCCCTGATCCGGGTCAGAGAAGCAAACGCGGAATACGTTAGGGTTTGCCGCACACTCTACGGCAGAACCGGAGGGAGTTAACTGGAACATATTGTCTGCTGCAGTCTTATCTGCAACTGCAATACAGGGGTTAGAGGTAGTGGTTCCGACTAACAGCTGCATGCCCTTATCTTTTAAGCTGTTGTAAGCGTTTACTGCCTTTTCTGCGTCATGCTCGTCGTCAGCGCTCATATACTCAATCTGAAAACCGTTGATACCGCCTGCTGCGTTGATCTCATCTACTGCAATCTGAGCGCCGTTTACTACCGCATTGCCATAAATAGCAGCGCCGCCGGTTAAGGGGCCGATTGCGCCGATTTTCCAGGTTGCGCCTGCATCTGCTGTTGGAGCCTCTGTTTCTGCTGCAGATGCTGCCGTGCTTTCTGTTCCTGCTGCATCTGCCGTCGGAGCCTGAGTAGTAGTCGCCGTGTCTCCAGAGCCGCCGCATGCGGTTAAAGAAGCAGCCATTGCGGCTGCCAGAGCCAAGCTAAAAAATCTTTTTTTCATAATTATTTCCTCCTCTTTTTTCTTCACATCCCATTGAGTGTTTATGCAACAGAGAACATTGTTCGCTCCGTGCGTACACCCCCGGAACGCGAAAACGGCTTTGGCCTGCTGGAATACTGCCAGTTTTCGCCTAAAAGCCGCCGCTTGAAAGCTTTTATAAATTATAGTGAGTAATCAGGAGGTTGTCAACCGTTTCTCGCTCTTATTTTTTGATTTTCCTGCAAAAATCCACTTTATTATAAGTAAAATTTATATATGCCATTCCAGCGGGTTATCCTTTTTTACTTTGAAAGTCCCGCTGCCGGGCCCGTGAAGGTTTACTTTTCCCAGAGCAGTTCCTGGCTTTCTATCTGGCGGTGCCTTAACATCAGATCATGGACTGCCTCCCCTGCAGGCTTGCCTGCAAATAAAATCTGATTGACCTGCTCTACAATGGGCATGGGAACCTGGTACTTTTGAGATAAAGCCAGGGCGGCCTTGGCAGAATATACGCCTTCCACCACCATCTTTACCTCCTTCATGGCCTCTTCCATGGAATAACCTTTTCCCATAAGGATACCGGCCCGGCGGTTGCGGCTGTGGACGCTGGCGCAGGTGACGATTAAGTCTCCGGTTCCGGAAAGGCCTGCAAAGGTCTGGGGCTTTCCTCCCATAACAGTGCCAAGGCGGCTGATCTCTGCGATTCCTCTGGTAATCAGGGCGGCCTTGGTATTGTCCCCATAGCCAAGGCCGTCTGCAATACCGGCCGCCAGGGCAATCACATTTTTAAGGGCAGCCCCCAGTTCAATTCCTATCATATCCGGGCTTGTGTATACCCGGAAAGCCTGGCTCATAAATACCTTCTGAATGGCCTCCGCAGTAGCTTTTGAGTGAGCGCCTGCCACACAGGTGGTGGGAAGAAACCGGCTTACTTCCTCCGCATGGCTGGGACCGGAAAGGACCGCTACATCTGCCATGGGAAGCTCATCTTCAATTACCTGTGAAAGTACCTTCAGGCTCTTCTCCTCAATTCCTTTTGCCACATTAACGATAATCTGACCTTCTCTGCAGTGGGAAGCCATTTTTGCCGCAGTCTGGCGGACAAAAATAGAGGGAACGGCCAGAACCAGAATGTCTTTGTCCTCCATGGCCTTTTTTAAATCCGTAGTAATTTCCATTTGCTGCGGAATCACTGCATCCGGCAGATTGGGATGCTTTCTGGCGGTGCAAAGCACTTTTGCCTCATCCTCAAAGGCGGACCATAACGTTGCCTGGCAGCCATTTTGTACTAAAAGTACTGCCAGGGCGGTTCCCCAGGTTCCCGAACCGATTACCCCGATGTTTGCCATATGAAAATCTCCTTATATCTTATTTTGCCTGACAGAATCAGGATTTTTTTGCCCCCAGCTTATTTTCCGTGCCGCGAAGCAGGCGGCCGATATTGGCCCGGTGACGCCAGAATGCCATAGCGGCAATGACGAAGGCTACCGCAATACACTCTGTTTTTATAGCGGAAGTATTCATGGAGGTCATGCCGGAAATATCATGGAAAGCAGCGGCGCCGTAGCTTCCTGTCAGGGTAAACCAGGCTGTCATGGACCAGAAAATCGTTGCCACCAAAAGAGAGCCCAGGGATACGAACCGGGTAATGGCAACGCAGCCTATAAAGACAGCAGCGCATACCAGAGTGATCCGCAGGTCACTGGCCACTAAAATCCCGGCCATGACAGCAATCCCCTTCCCTCCTTTAAAGCCCAGGTAAAAAGGATAATTATGTCCCAGCGTAACGCCGAAACCGGTATAAAGCAGCAGCACATGGCTGTAGAGCGCCCCGTCTCCCCAAAAAAGCTTTACCAGAACACAGGGAATCAAAGCCTTTAAAAAGTCCCCTAAAAATACAATAAGCCCTGCCTTTTTTCCCAACACCCGGAGGGTGTTGGTAGCGCCGGAATTGCCGCTTCCATGCTGACGGATGTCTACTCCCTGAGCCTTGCCGTAAAAGTATCCGGTCTGAATTAAACCGAACAGATAACCGATTCCCAGACAAATTACCCTCTCCATATTCACTGCTCCTTTGCTTTTCTCTCCCTGATTAAGAACCGAAGGGCGGTTCCCCGAAATCCGAATGCCTCCCGAATTTTATTTTCCAGATACCTGGTGTAAGAAAAGTGCATCAGTTCCCTGTCGTTTACAAAGATCACGAAGGTGGGGGGCTTTACTGACACCTGAGTCATATAGTAAAGTTTTAAACGCTTACCCTTGTCTGAAGGGGGCTGCTGCATAGCCACCGCCTCCATCATGATCTCATTGAGGACGCCAGTTGCAATCCTTAAATTCTGGTTTTCACGAACCATATCAATTAAATCAAACAGCTTATTAAGCCGCTGCCCCGTCTGTGCGGAGATAAACAGATATTCCGCATAGGGCATATAAGCCAGGACTTCTTTGATCTTGTTGGTGTATTCATAAATGGTTTTGTCGTTTTTCTCAATGGCATCCCATTTATTCACCGCTATAATCACCCCTTTGCCTCTGTCATGGGCAATACCGGCAATTTTCGCATCCTGCTCCGTAACCCCTTCTACGGCATCAATAAGCACCACCACTACATCGGCCCGCTCCACGGCGGTTACGGTGCGGATAATGCTGTACCGTTCCAGATCCTCTTTAATCTTGCTTTTCCGCCGGAGCCCGGCTGTGTCAATAAAGACATAATCTGTGCCGTTATGCGAGATCTCCGTATCAATGGCATCTCTGGTGGTACCGGCTATGTCGGATACGATAACCCGGTTTTCTCCAAGGAGCTTATTAATCAGGGAGGACTTCCCCACATTAGGTTTTCCTACTACAGCGATACGGGGCCTGTCATCCTCATCCTCTTCCAGCTGCTCCGGGGTAAAATGCCTGGCAACCTCGTCCAGCAAATCCCCGATTCCCAGCCGGGAAGCGGCGGATACCGGAACGGGATCTCCAATTCCCAGATTATAAAACTCGTAGACATCGTTGCCAAACTTTTGGATGCTGTCTACTTTGTTCACCGCTAATATTACCGGCTTGCGGGATTTTCTCAGCAGATCCGCCACTTTGGAATCTGCATCCTGAAGCCCCTGACGCACATCTACAATAAAAATAATCACATCTGCGGTATCAATGGCGATCTCCGCCTGCTCCCGCATCTGGGACAAAATAATATCCTTACTGTCCGGTTCAATGCCGCCGGTATCAATTAAAGTAAAATTCATATCCAGCCAGGTACAGTCCGCATAAATCCGATCCCTGGTTACTCCTGGCGTATCTTTTACAATGGAAATGGCTTCCCCCGCCAGAACATTAAACAGCGTAGACTTGCCCACATTGGGGCGGCCTACGATTGCCACTACCGGTTTGCTCATATTGCCTCCTTCTTATTAAACTGCCCAAACCCCGGAGAAAGGAATTTATTCTCCCTTAAATACAACACTCTCCGGTTCATATCCCTCATAAACAGGCAGTTCATCCTTTGCCTCCGGGTGAAGAACCGCCTCCACCAGGTCATGTCCGCTTGATTTTACTATATGGACCGGGACTTGTAAAGCATTTTGTACGTCAGTCCGGGTCACATCATCTAAAAATACTTCCTCTCCGCTTCGGAACATACAGGCAGGAAGGAGCAGACACTCTCCCAGCTCTTTATCCTTTAGCTGGGCTATAATATCCTGTCCGGTAATAAGCCCGGCTACCGTGATCTCTTCCCCGAAAAAGCGGTTTTGGATGGCATAAAGATGAACTCTGCGGCCGGGAAAAGCGCTTTCTATAGAGGTTAAGTATTGTTTCATATAAGGGTAGGCAAGACATCCGGTGGCAAGGGAAATCTCCCCCTTCACCGAATCCGGATTTTCCCCTGCCGCTTTTTCTTCCAGGGCTTCTGTCACTTCCGATTCCAAAAGTCTCAGCATGCCCACGCCGTTTTCCAATTGAGGATATCCGTCATAGCGGCTTTCTTCCGGAAGAGGACGTTTTGCCAAAATGTAAAACTCATCGCTGGCATGAACAAAATGAGTGCCGTGTTTTTCGTAAAGCCGCCGCTGCCAGGATTCGATCAGATCAATAGTTTCCTCCGCCTCTTTTTGGGTAAAAGGCTTTAGGGGATAAAGCCCCTCCCGAAACCTGGAAAGCCCTACCGGAACCACGGATACGCTCTCCATATATGGAAGGTATTTGCTCAGGTCTTTGATGGTCCGGTTTAATTCCTCTTTGTCATTAATGTCCCGGCACAAAACGATCTGGCCGTTCATGGGAGTCCCTGCCTGATAAAGCCTGTCTATTAATTTTAAAGATTCCCCGGCAAACCGGTTGTGAAGCATTTCACAGCGGAGTTCCGGATTGGTGGTGTGGACGGAGATATTAATGGGGGACAGCTTAAACCGGATAATCCGGTCAATGTCCTTTTCTTTCATATTGGTAAGGGTTACATAATTTCCCTGGAGAAAGCTGAGCCTGGAATCATCATCTTTAAAATAGAGGGTATCCCGCATACCCGGAGGCATCTGGTCAATAAAACAGAAAATACATTTGTTGCTGCAGGATCTGTAGTCGCTCATCAGACTGTTTTCAAAATTAATGCCCAAATCCTCATAGTCATTTTCAATGTCCAGTTCCCACTCTTCCCCATCCGCCTTGCGGATGATCATGGTCATGGCCGGGCTGTTTACATGGTATTGATAGTCAAAAATATCTTCCACTTCCTGACCGTTAATGGTCAGCAGCAGGTCTCCGGCTTCTAATTCCAGTTCTTCCGCAATGGAACCCGGATCTACGCCGGCAATCCGGTGACCTTTATATACATTTGCCATAAAATTTGCCTTTCTTTTCTTTTAGTATACAGGAGCAGGCTGTCTTTGACAAGCTGAATCCTGGAAAAAAATCCCTTCTTCTATTGACGCTGATCCCCAAAAAATGGTAACATAAAAGTAACAAGTAGTCCTACAATTCTTACGGAGGAATGAGAATGAAGAATACTTATGTTTTTCAGAATTCTCTGCCTGTCGCACCCCTGAAGCTGGCCGCCTTAGAAGGCTGCAAGGATCTGGCGGAAAAGGTTAATGAGCACATCATTACCTTTCGGAAAAATGATACCGAGGAGCTGATCCGCCGCAAAAAAGATTTAAACTATCGGGGTTATGACGCAGAGTCTTATCTGTTAAAGTGCTCCTGTCCCCGTTTTGGCACAGGAGAGGCCAAAGCCGTTTTAGATGAGTCTGTCCGCGGCACAGATATCTTTGTTATTGCAGATGTTACGAATTATAGCTTAACCTACTCTATCAACGGCTATACCAACCACATGTCCCCTGACGACCATTTTCAAGATTTAAAAAGAATCCTGGGCGCATGCAGCGCCACAGCCCACAGGGTCAACGTGATTATGCCCTTCCTTTATGAGGGACGCCAGCACAAGCGCTCCAAAAGGGAGTCCCTGGACTGCGCCATGGCTTTACAAGAGCTGATTCATATGGGCGTATCCAATATTATTACCTTTGACGCCCACGACCCCCGGGTGCAGAATGCGATCCCTTTAAACGGTTTCAACAATTTTATGCCTACCTACCAGTTTATTAAAGCCTTGTTTTCCTATGACAAAACCTTAAAGATTGATAAGGAGCATCTGATGATTATCAGCCCTGACGAGGGCGCTATGAGCAGGGCCGTTTATCTGGCCAACAATTTAAGCGTAGATATGGGAATGTTTTATAAGCGCCGCGATTATTCTAAGATCATTGACGGGCGCAATCCCATTGTGGCTCATGAATTTTTAGGTTCCTCTGTGGAAGGTAAAACCGTGCTGATTATTGATGACATGATTTCCTCCGGGGAAAGTATGCTGGATACTGCCAGAGAGCTGAAAGAGCGCAAGGCGAAAAAGGTGGTGGTGTGCTGTACCTTCGGCCTCTTTACCAACGGCCTGGACAAGTTTGATGAGTTTTACCAAAAAGGCTATATTGATTATGTCATTACCACCAATTTAAATTACCGCCCCCAAAAGCTTTTGACCCGGGACTGGTATCTTGAGGCTGATATGAGTAAGTATATGGCCGCCATTATCAATTCCCTGAACCATGACGTGTCCATCAGCGCATCTCTGTCTCCCACAGAAAAGATCCAGAAGCTTTTGCAAAAGTATCAGGCCGAAAGACACGTTATGTAGGACGGCCCGGCTTTCGGCCTAGTCGCACAGGCAGAAGAAAGCCGCCAGATTCCCTCTGTTCTCCCCCATTGCCCTGTGGGAAAACAGATGTTTTGGATTGCATTTGGTGCAGATATTGGTGGTGTGGATCCGGGCAGGATCCACACCTGCCTCTGCAAATACTATCTGGTTGGCTCTCCACAGATCCAACTGGTATTTTCCGTCCTTTCTGCCCGGCTCAAACAGCTCCGGCCAGCAGGGGGAAGAAAAAGCCTGACGGAATTCCTCTGCAACCTCTTCTCCCACTTCAAAGCAGTCCTTACAGATGCTGGGGCCGATACAGACGGTAACGTCCTGTGGATTGGTTCCAAATGCCAGGTTCATTTCTTTTAACGTTTTCTCCCCCATGCGGTTTACCGTGCCCCGCCAGCCGGAATGGGACAGGCCGATGGCTTTGTGAACCGGATCCAGGATATAAAGAGGCACACAGTCGGCATAAAAAGTTACCAAAGTAATCCCGGGAATGTTGGTAATCAAACCGTCCACATCCCTGTAATCCCGCTCCCGCAAAACTCCTTTTCCCAAATCTTTCTCTGTCACCAGACGTACATTGGTAGTATGGGTCTGCCAGGAAACCACCATCTTTTCCATATCCACTTCAAGTGCTTTGGCCATACGCCGGTAATTTTCCAGGACATGCTCCGGCTTATCCTTCCGAGAATAGGACAGGTTCATAGAGGAATAGCAGCCGGTGCTTACACCTCCATAGCGGGTGGAAAAGCCCTGCTTTACCATTCCGGTTTTTTCCAGAGCAGAAAAGGAAAGGTAAGGAACCCCTGCCTGAATTCTGGTAATCAGTTCTTCCGATTCTCCGTTTTTTTTCCAATTAATATCCATAACAAACTATTCTCCTTCTGTTGATTGCTGCAAGGGATTGAATCCGCCCGGCTAAAACGCATCCCGGATTAACCGAATCTCCTTTCCCAGAATGGTTACCACATCAAAACGGCAGGGGATATCCATGGGCAGCCGGTGCTCATACAAATAGACCAGCGCCGCTTTGCGGATCCGTTGCTGCTTCAATGTACTTATGGCTTCCCCCGGATCTCCTTCTCTGGTATCTCGCCGATATTTTACCTCTATAAATACCAGAAACCGCCCCTCTCGGGCGACTAAATCGATTTCCCCTCTCCGGTGGTTCTGGTAATTGCGCGCCAGGATTTCATATCCCTGGCTGGTTAAATAATCAGCCGCCATGGACTCATAGCGGCTTCCAATCTCTCTTTTATTCAAAAATCCCCGCCTCTCCCCAGGTTTCCTTCAGGGAACAAACCTGGTAATAAAGCTTCTGCGGTGAATGGGACAGGGGCCATGCTCTCTGACAGTTGCAATATGGGCGGCTGTACCATAGCCTTTATGCTTAGCAAAACCGTATTCCGGATACAGCTTATCATATTCTGCCATCATATGATCTCTGGTAACCTTGGCAAGAATACTGGCCGCCGCAATAGAGACGCTTTTGGCATCCCCTTTTATAATGGGAACCTGAACCAAAGCCGGAGAAAGCCCCGGAATAGTCACCGCATCGTTTAACAGCACCTGGGGAACTGGAGAAAGCTTTTCAAAGGCCTGTCTCATAGCTTTGTAGGTGGCCTTAAGGATATTGATTTCGTCAATTTCCTCAGGGCTTACCACCCCGATTGCCCAGGAAACCGCCTTTTCTTTAATTTCTGAAAAAAGCTCTTCTCTCCTCTTTTCCGACAGTTTCTTGGAATCATTCAGGTAAAGGATCCGGCAGCCCTCAGGTAAGATCACGGCCCCGGCCACAACCGGCCCTGCAAGGGGGCCTCTTCCGGCCTCGTCTATGCCGCAGACAATCCCGCTTCTCTCATATTCTTTCTCGTACTGCTCCATCTGTTCCAGACGCATAAGCTCCTGTTCCAGTTTTTCTCCTTTTAATATCCTGGCCATAATTCCTCCTGTTTTAACCGGGAGGCCATACTTTCAGCCAAATCCGTCCTATGATATCCCGGCGCTTTACATTTCCCACATCTGTATCTCTGCTGTCTGAACTGAAATTCCGGTTATCTCCCAGGACAAAATACTCATCCTCCCCTAAAACAACCGGATCCGAAGCCCTTCTGGCCTTTTCAATAAACTCGGAAGATATATCGTCCTCCAGCGGCTTTCCGTCTATAAAAACCGCTCCGTCCTGAATCTGCACTGTCTCACCCGGAAGACCGATGATCCGTTTGGTATAGTACCTGCCCTTCTGATATCGATAGGAAAAGACAATGATATCATAACGCCTGGGATCCGAAAAACGGTAGGACAGTTTGTCCACCAACAGAATATCCCCATCCTTTAAGGTGGGTTCCATGGAGTGGCCATATACATCTGCCCGCTGTACCACAAATGTAATGAGAAGTAACATTCCTGCTGCCACAACCCCTACATAACATAAAAACTGTTTCAGCTCTGTAAAAGCAGAACCTTTTCGCTTTTCTTTCATCCCCGCTCTTCTTTCGGAAGCTCGTTTACTTTAGCGCAGGGCTGCTCCAGGGTAATTCTCCCCAGACGGCCGCTCCGAAAGTCCTCCAGTAAAATAGCCGCCGCCTTGGAGGTATCCAATTCTCCGCCCTTTAACAAACAGGCCCTCACCCGGGCAATTTCCTTAAGGATCAAAAGACTTTCCTGGACAGTCAAAGCAGTGGCCAGCTCTTCTATCTGATATCGTTCTTTTAATGCTCCAGGGTATCTCTGGGACAACACCTGGATCAGTTCCAGAGCCAGCTCTTCTTTATTTAAAATCTCATCATTAATAGAACCAATAAATGCCAGATGGAGCCCTACCTGCTGATCTTCAAATTTAGGCCAGAGAATTCCCGGAGTGTCTAAAAGCTCCAGGGTTTTGTTTAGCCGAATCCACTGATTTCCCTTGGTAACGCCGGGCTTGTTTCCGGTTTTGGTACATGCTTTTTTTGCAAAAGCGTTGATAAACGTAGATTTTCCCACATTGGGGATTCCCACAACCATAGCCCGGATGGGACGGTTCTGGATTCCCCTGCGCCGATCTCTCTCTATTTTTTCTTTACAGGCCTCCTGAACCGCAGCCCCTATCTGCTTTAATCCGGCTCCGGTCTTACAGTTTACCTTCACTACCTGACAGCCCTGCTCTGCAAAATACCCAACCCATTGTTCGTTGATTTTCTCGTCTGCCAAATCGGATTTATTTAAAAGTACCATCCGGGCCTTTCCTGCTCCCAACTCGTCTATGTCCGGGTTGCGGCTTCCAAGAGGGACTCTTGCATCCACCAGTTCAATAATTAAATCTATCAGCTTAATGTCTTCCTTCATGGCACGCTTTGCTTTGGTCATGTGCCCTGGATACCATTGAATATTCATGTTGTTCCTCTGCTTTTATTCCTCTATCAGTCAACCAATCCCATATCCAGGATTGGGAATAGCCGAAGCCATACTTTCCCTGAAATCTTGTCTCTCTTTACATTGCCTACATTGGCAAATCTGCTGTCCTCACTGCTGTCCCGGTTATCTCCCAGAAGAAAATATTCTTCCTCCCCCAGCTCTATGGGGTGCTCTGCCATACCCGGTGAAGTTATGGCAGGCATTTCTTGTTCCGCCTCATATAGTAATTTGTCATTAATATAAATCTGTCCGTCTTCAATCTGCACCTTCTCACCTGGCAGGCCGATTACCCGTTTTACAATCATTTTGCCGTCCTCCCGCCTGAACGCCACTACATCAAAGCGGTCCGGATCCTGAAAATCATAAATCAGGCGGTTCACCAGCACTACATCCCCTGTCTTCAGGGCAGGCTGCATAGAGCTGCCATTTATGGGGATTTGAGTTCCAAAAGCATAGACAGAAAAACAGGCAAAGGCAATAACCACAATAATATCGGTTATCCAACTGATAATGCGGCGGAGCAGATTGGTATCTTCACTCTCATAAAATTCCACGGTTCTCACCTCATGCCCTACTTCATAAAACACATAGGGGCTGTCGCAAAATGAAAATGTTGCCACAGCCCCTTCTGTCCGAAAGAATTATCTTACTAATTCTTTTACCTTTGCAGCTTTTCCTACCCGATCACGTAAGTAGTACAGCTTTGCTCTTCTTACCTTACCTCTTCTTACAACCTCTACGTTTGCAACGGAGGGGGAATGTAAGGGCCAGGTCTTTTCAACACCAATACCGTTGGAATTTTTTCTTACGGTAAAGGTCTCTCTTGCGCCGCCGTTCTGTCTCTTAATAACAGTACCCTCGAAAATCTGGATTCTTTCGCGGTTACCCTCTTTGATTTTGTTGTGTACTCTTACCGTATCACCAACGCGGAATTCCGGTACGGATTCCTTTAACTGTGCTGCTTCAATTTCCTTGATAATGTCGTTCATCGTGTGAACCTCCTTAAGTTTATTGGATGTTCTTAATACGCTTTGGTAACAGAGGACCATCTCTTCTTAATCACAACTTTCATAGTGTATCATAAAGATTCTGAAATTGCAAGTAATTCTTCCAAAAATATTCTCTCTTTTTTGCTTAAATTGGCATTTTCCAGCAAATCAGGGCGGCGTTTCAGGGTGCGTTTAATGGACTCTTTTCTCCGCCATTCTTCAATGTTTTTATGGTGTCCAGAAAGGAGCACCTCCGGTACTTTTATTCCCCGGAATTCTTCCGGTCTTGTATATTGGGGGTATTCCAGCAGATTGTCATGGAAGGATTCAATGTCTGCGGAAACCTGATTGTTCAGCACTCCCGGAACCAGTCTGGAGATACAGTCGATCATTACCATGGCCGGCAGCTCTCCTCCGGTAAGGACGTAATCGCCGATGGAAAGATAATCGGTGCAGACCGCTTCCAGGACACGCTCGTCAATTCCTTCATAATGACCGCACAGGAATACCAGGTCCTCTTCTTCTGCCAGCTCCCTGGCAATGGACTGGTTAAATACCTGGCCCTGAGGAGTCATATAAAGAACCCTGGGCCGTTTTCCCAGACGGGCGCACAGATCTTCATAACAATCCCACACCGGAGGAGCCTGCATTACCATACCGGCGCCTCCGCCGTAGGGATAATCGTCTACGGAATTATGTTTGTTTCCCGCGTAATCCCGGATATTGACCGCTTCCACGGATATAACGCCCTTTTCCATAGCGCGGCCGGTAATGCTGGTGCTTAAGCCCCCTGTTACCATATCCGGAAACAGGGTCATAATATAAAAATTCATGGCATACCCTACCTTTTACAGTTCCAGCAGGCCGTCCATCAGATGGATGGTCATGATTCCTTTTTCTAAATCCACATTCAGGATGCAGTCCTTAATGGCCGGAAGGAGCAGCTCTTTGCCGTTTTCCGGCTGAACCACATATACGTCATTGGCTCCTGTGGGGATTACCTCTTTTAAAATGCCAAGAACAGTTCCTTCCTCCGCAACCACCTTAAGGCCCATGAGATCCGTGACAAAATACTCATCCTCCTTAAGCTTTACAGCCTGATCCCTGTGTATTAAAAGATCTTTGCCCTTATACTTTTCAATATCATTGATATTGTCATAACCTTTAAACTTTAAGATTACCATGTTTTTAAAAAACTTTACATTTTGGATCTCCAGCGTTATCTGCTCTCTTCCGGTATCTAAGGTAACCTGAGCCAAATCCAGAAATCGTTCCGGATCATCGGTAGTGGGGTACACTTTAACCTCCCCCCGGACTCCATGGGTGGAGCTGATAACGCCTACCCGAAGCATTTCTTCCATTTTGATTCCTCACTAGCATAATAATGAATCCGTCAGAGCGGGCCCATACACGCAAACTCAAAAAATGGAGGTTGTTTCAAACAACCCCCATTCTGTCACTGAATCTCAACAATAACTTTCCTGTCTTCTCTGGAAGCAGCCGCCTTTACCACAGAACGGATCGCCTTTGCAATCCGCCCCTGCTTGCCGATAACTTTTCCCATATCGGATGGAGCGACTTTTAATTCCAGCAACAGATCATTGCCTTTCTCAGTCTCCGTTACGGTAACCTCGTCAGGATTGTCAACCAGTGCCTTTGCAATCACTTCCACTAATTCTTTCATAGCGCTCACCTCTCAATTATTGGATGCCAGCGATTTTCAGAAGTTTGCCTACTGTCTCAGTGGGCTGAGCACCTGTTGCCAACCACTTCTTGGTTGCTTCCTCATCGAACTTAATTACACTGGGATCTACGTTGGGATCGTAGTAGCCAACTTCCTCGATGAATCTACCATCTCTGGGAGCTCTGGAATCTGCAACAACAACTCTATAGAAAGGAGCCTTTTTCTGCCCCATTCTTCTCAGTCTCATCTTTACTGCCATTTCTTTCACCTCCTTGTGATACTGTTTATAAACAATGCAGAAATCTGCTTTGCTAACGGTTAAAAGGGCATTTTAAATTTGCCGCCCATGAGTCCGCCAAGGCCTCCAAAACCACCCCGGCGTTTGCCGCCTCCCATCATCCCCGGAAGCTGCTTCATCATTTTTTTCATCTGTTCAAACTGCTTGCACAGCCGGTTGACCTCGTTTAGATCTACCCCGGCGCCTTTGGCAATCCGTTTCTTTCTGGGAACGTTCATTAAAGACGGGTTGGCTCTCTCCTCCTTTGTCATAGAAAGAATGATGGCCTCGATCCGCTTTAGATTCTTCTCGTTCTCATCCATATCAATATTTCCCAGATTTCCCATGCCAGGCATCATATTCATAATCCCCGCCATGCCTCCCAGCTTCTTAATCTGGCTCATCTGATCCAGGAAATCGTTATAATCAAATTCTGCTTTTTTAAGCTTCTGGCTCAGCTCCCTGGCCTTATCCTGATCCATCTCGGCCTCAGCCTTCTCAATGAGAGAAAGAATATCTCCCATCCCCAGGATTCGGGATGCCATTCGATCCGGATAAAACTGCTCCAAATCAGAAAGCTTCTCCCCCATACCGATATAGAGAATGGGTTTGCCTGTGACAGAACGGATAGAGAGCGCCGCGCCGCCCCGGGTATCGCCGTCCAGCTTGGTTAAAATCACGCCGTCAATGCCGATCTTATCATTAAACATCCCCGCTACATTGACTGCATCCTGCCCTGTCATGGCATCTACCACCAGAATGGTCTGGTGAATATCCAGCTCCCCTTTTATCTCAATCAGCTCATTCATCATATCTTCATCAATATGAAGACGGCCTGCCGTATCCAGAATCACTACATTCAGATTATTCTTTGCCGCATGCTCCACGGCTGCCTTGGCAATGTTCACAGGCTTCTGCTTATCGCCCATGGAAAATACCGGAACTCCCTGCTTGTCGCCGTTAATCTGAAGCTGCTGAATCGCGGCGGGACGGTACACATCACAGGCTGCAAGGAGAGGCCGCTTTCCCTTTGCCTTCAGCTTGCCGGCAATCTTTGCGGTAGTGGTTGTCTTACCGGCTCCCTGTAAGCCTACCATCATAATGATCGTAATCTCACTGCCTGGCTTTATGGAAATCTCGGTGGTTTCGGTTCCCATTAAACGGATCAGCTCTTCATTTACAATCTTAATAACCATCTGCCCTGGAGTAAGGCTTCCCATAACGTCTTCGCCAACGGCCCGCTCTTCCACAGATTTAATAAACTGCTTTACTACCTTAAAGCTGACATCCGCCTCTAAAAGGGCCATTTTTACCTCTTTTAATGCGGCCTTTACATCGGCCTCTGACAGGCGGCCTTTGCCGCGCAGGTTTTTGAATACATTCTGCAGTTTATCGGATAAACTCTCAAAAGCCATGTATGTCCTCCTCTACAGCTTTGCAATGTCTCTGGAAATCTGTCCAATCCGCTCTACCAGCCCGTTGTCTCCGGTTTTCTGATATTCTGCTGTAAGTTGTTCAATTTCTGCCACCATAATTTTGGTCTTTTGGAACTTCTCCACCAGTTTAAGCTTCTCTTCATAGCCGGCAAGGATCTTGTCACATCGTCTGACTAAGTCGTAAACTCCCTGTCTGCTGATGCCCTTATCCTGGGCGATCTCGCTGAGAGACATATCGTTGATTACAACATCCTCATATATCTGCTGCTGATGGGGGGTCAAAAGTTCACCGTAAAAATCATACAGCAAACCCTGTTCCACAATCTTTTCCATTTCTATCACCTGTGTAATCATACACGAAAGGGATAAGGTTGTCAAGTGTTTTTTCTTTACGAACTTTTGTTCGTATTTCTTGTTATTGTATGGACGTGTGAATAACCACCTCGCCAAAACAGCAGTTTTTTTGATGCTGCCATTTCAGCGAAGAAATAAATTATTTATATCAATTTTTAGAAGTTTCTTTTTTTCGCCAACGCTTTAATGTTACTGTGAAACCTATCCCCCAGGTAGAAAAAAAGCGCAGACTCCCCCTCTAACA
>CAJTOL010000008.1:95323-114868 GCA_910577645.1 uncultured Lachnospiraceae bacterium | reverse complement strand
ATCAAGACTGTCACTGGGATAGCAGATACCAGTGCCCAGGCCATTATAGCAGTTATTGGAACAGATATGGGAAGATTCCCAACAGATGGACACATCTCATCCTGGGCGGGATTGTGTCCTGGGAATAATGAAAGCGCGGGAAAAAAGCATTCCGGGAAAACGCGGAAAGGGAATCAACTCTTGCGTACTACGTTAGTAGTGTGTGCTCATTCAGCAGTAAAAGTAAAAGATTCTTATTTCCATGCGCAATTTCAGAGGATTAGTGTCCATAGAGGGAAGAAACGGGCTTATGTGGCGGTTGCCCATTCGCTTTTAATAGCCATTTACCATGTGTTAAAAGATGGAGTCGAATTCAAGGATCTGGGTGCAGAATACTACAACCAGTTCAACAAAGAAAGAAAAATCAAAGCCTATTTAAAAAAACTAAAAGCCTTAGGCTGGGAAGATTTGAGAGCCATGATAGAACAACCAGCCTAATTATATGAGATAAAGAAAAGCCCTAAAGCTTGTTAGAGGGGGAGTCTGCGCTTTTTTTCTACCTGGGGGATAGGTTTCACAGTAAAAAGGAGACATTTTCTTCCAGAAACACAAATTTTTTTACACTACCAAAAGCGGATAGAATATATCATTCACAATTCCACTGGTCAGATGGTCTTTTACAGACAGCTGTTTCGAAGGAATCTTTTCACCTTTCTGAATTGCAGTAATAGCGGCTTTTATCGGCCCCTGCGCTGCCTGTATGATTTTCTCAGCTTCTTCCTTTGCAGGTGTTTTGAACATTGCGATGTAGTTTTCCGGCATCACAATTTCCGCACATCCCATGCAAGTCATTTTCTTTTCTGTACAGAGTTTCCCTGTATACCCTTCTGCATTTCCTATATCCCCGCCGCAGGTCATTATAAAATAAATTTTATTGCTGCCAGTCAGTGGGTTTTTCAAAATCCATTGGGAAACCAAACGTGGAATCCGCCACGCATAAGTGGGTGTAACAATAACCCAGGGCTTTTCCGAAGTAATTTCTCCGTAGTCATGGTCTCTTAGTTTCTGAAACAGATTTAACGTGCAGTCACCGGTTTCTTTTCCAATCTGCTTGGCAACATACTGACTGTTGCCGGTTCCTGAAAAATAAAGAATCATTTTTTACTCTCCTGCGACGTGAGGTTAGCGCCTTTTATAAAACCACCATCCTCCAATAAAATTGACAAACTAATCCCACCAGAAATACCATATCTTAGATGCAGCGATACATGCCGCCACTTCCGCTAAAGTCCCTGTTTCTGTACACTGAAAAACTCTGTCCGGGGTAAACGCAAAGTGCTCTTTGGCAACCTCCATGGAATCCTTCTCCGGAACCAGCTCCGGTATCCGCATTTCCATTACATCATGGGAAATTGTTACAGGAACCGCCCCATATTTTTCAAACCAGTATTTACAGATTGCCATCATTTCTTCCACTCCAGGACATTCATTCCACCCGCCAAAGGGCACATACGCCGCCAGTTCCCAAGGTTTGGTGGTCGGAACCTTAAACAAAATGGTTTCTGTAATTCCCCTGGTCCGATAATCCTGAAAGGCCGTATAGGAGTCAACTTCCACTGGCCCGCCGTCAAATTCACCGATGAATTCTTCCATATCAAATCCGTCCGCTTCATCATCTATGTACTCTTTAAAACGTTTTTTCAGCAGTTCCTCCCCGGATTCCAGCTCTGTCTTTAAAATGTCCTCCAATACATAACCGTCGTCTTTTAAGATACCAAAATATTCCTCTAATACCGTATCTGCGGGAACCAATACCGGCGTGTAGCCTTCCCGTTGTCCCTCCAACACCGCTTTCTCATATGCGTCCATTACTTCCTCATAGGTCGATTCCGTTGAAAAAATCTGATATGGATAACCTAACTGTGCAACAATACTTTGGGTAGTTGGGTTTCCCTGTCCATTCTCTTTCCATTTATCAAACATACTTCTCTTCCTCCATTTTCTTCTATTATACACAGTCTTCTGATAAATTACAACAAGCGCCGGTTCTGTCTGTTATACCTTTTATTTTCCATTACATTATTGCAAATATTCCCTCTCAACTATTGTATTCATAAGAAAAAACAAGGCCAGGAACCCACTTTTGATTCCCGGCCTGTGTTTACTATAAAAGTTCCGCCGCCGATTAGGCGGCATGTATTCAGGGATGCCCCCTGCGCCCGCCAGACTTTTCTGTGTGGTAGCGCGTCCGCTACGGGCGCATGCAGGCTTATTTTAAAAGCAGCTCTATCAGTCTTTTTGCGGCTTCTTTCGTATCTTCCGGAGAGCCAAACGTAGAAAAACGGAAATATCCCTCTCCGCAAGCGCCAAAGCCTTCTCCCGGTGTGCCAACTACCTGTATCTCCTGAAGCAGATAATCAAAAAATTCCCAGCTTCCCATATTGTCAGGACATTTCATCCAAATATATGGGGCGTTTTTGCCTCCGCAATACCAAATTCCAAGCTTATCCAGCGCTTCCATAAGACAGGCAGCGTTCTGCTTATAAGTTTTTATATTGTCATGAATTTGTCTCTGGCCTTCCTCTGTAAAGATTGCGGCAGCGCCTTTCTGAATAATATAAGACACGCCATTGGTCTTGGTGGTACGGTTTCTTACCCACATCTGGTTTAAATTCATTCCGCCTCGTTCTAGCTCTTTCGGAATTGCGGTATATCCGCATCTTGTGCCTGTGAAACCTGCCGTTTTAGACAGGGAACAGATTTCTATGGCACATTTTTTAGCTCCCCTCACTTCATAAATGCTGTGGGGAATGTTATCCTCTTCAATAAACGCTTCATATGCAGCGTCAAAAAGTATGATTGCATCTGTACTGTCTGCATAATCCACCCAGGTCTGAAGCTTTTTGTAATCAAACACTGCTCCTGTAGGATTATTGGGAGAACAAATATAAATAATATCTGCTGTTATGCCAGGATCCGGCATAGGTAAAAATCCATTTTCTTTCCCGGACGGCATATGAATAATCTTATTTCCGGCAATGATATTTGCATCTACATAAGCAGGATAAGCCGGCTCCATAATCAAAACGGTTTTATCCCTGCCAAACAAATCAAGAATATCCCCCAGCTCATCACTTGCCCCGCTTGAGACAAAGACTTCCTCATCGGAAAGCTCTACTCCTCTTTTTTTATAATAATTCGCAATAATTCCTCTTAATGCAGGATCTCCACATTCAGGCATATAGCCATGAAACGTATCTTTTTTTTGCCTGATCCTCCACGGCCTGATGAAGCGCCTTTATTACCGCGTCACAGAGAGGCAGTGAGACATCCCCGATTCCCATCCGGTAGAGATGGCTGTCCGGATGCGTTGTTAAGTAAGCCTTTGTTTTCTGCGCGATATTATAAAACAAATACGAGTCCTTTAAATTTCCATAATTGGTATTTGGTATCATCGTTTTACCTCAATTTAAAATCTATTACTCCACATCCTGCAATGCGTCAAATCCCTCTTCACCGGTACGAACCTTTACCACGTTCTCAACATCATAAACAAAAATCTTGCCGTCGCCGATATGTCCGGTGTAAAGAACCTTCTTGGCAGTTTCAATCACACTGCGTACCGGAACTTTACTTACCACAACATCCACCTGTACTTTCGGAAGCAGATTCGCCTCTACCTGAACGCCGCGATAGTATTCCGGCTTCCCCTTCTGAACGCCGCATCCCAAAACATGGGATACTGTCATACCTGTAATGCCAAGCTTCATCATTGCAGTCTTTAGGGCCTCAAATCGGGATTCCTTGCAAATAATTTCGATCTTGGTAAATTTCGGCGTTCCGTCTTCAAATGCAGGAATCTTCTTAACCGGGATTGCCTCTGCCACAGGAGTTTCACCTTCAACCAGAACCGGAATATTCTCTTCATCTGCCGTAGCTGTGTCAGGGAGCATTGCAAAGCCTGCATATGCGTTCAGTAAACCATGCTCGGAAATATCAAGTCCTGCAATTTCATCCTCTGCATCTGCCCTGAGTCCAATGGTGTGCTTAATCGCCATAAACACTATGGTAATTATGACGGCCACATATACCGCTACAGAAAGGACGCCAATTGCCTGAACACCAAGGAAATGAACCCCGCCTCCGTAGAATAAACCTGCTTCTGTAGTCACGCCGGTTGCAAATAAGCCTGTGAGGATGGTTCCAACAGCGCCGCATACGCAATGGACGGATACTGCGCCTACCGGATCATCAATTTTAGCAACCTTATCGAAAAATTCCACAGACAGGACTACCAAAATACCGCAAACAATACCGATAATTGCCGCTCCTGCCGGGTCAACTGCGTCACATCCCGCCGTAATACCCACAAGTCCTGCTAAAGCGGCATTGTATGTCATGGAAACATCCGGCTTCTTATAACGGATCCAGGTGAAAATTAATGTTACACAGCAGGCCACTGCCGCCGCCATATTGGTATTAAAGAATACTCTTCCGGCAGTTTCCATCAATGCGTCGCTGTCCATACCTACCGTAGACGCGCCGTTGAAGCCGAACCAGCAGAACCAAAGGATAAACACGCCAAGGGCTGCCAAAGTCAGGTTATGTCCAAGAATGGCTTTTGGCTTTCCATCCTTGCCGTATTTGCCAATACGGGGGCCTAAAATCTTTGCGCCAATCAAAGCGCAGACACCACCAACCATATGTACTGCTGTGGAACCTGCAAAATCATGGAAGCCCATTTGAGAGAGCCAGCCTCCGCCCCATATCCAATGGCCTGAGATTGGATAAATCAAAAGGGAAATCGCCGCCGAATAGATACAGTAGGAACTAAATTTTGTTCTCTCCGCCATGGCTCCTGATACAATCGTTGCGGAAGTTGCACAGAATACTGTCTGGAAAATCGCAAATGCCCAAAGCGGAACGCCTGCAGGCAAAATATGACTGTAATCACCCATAATCAGCGGATCAAATTTGCCAATAACCGCATTGCCGCCGCCAAACATCACGCCAAAGCCTACCAGCCAAAAAGCAGGGGTTCCGATGCAAAAATCCATCAGGTTCTTCATCAGAATATTGCCGGTGTTCTTTGCCCTGGTAAACCCGGCTTCACACATGGAAAAACCAGCCTGCATAAAAAATACTAAGGCGGCGCCAATAAGTACCCACATTGTGTTAACTGCACTGTAAATCATAAACAATCCTTCTTTCTGTGTCCTGACCACTGAAATTTTTCATAATGCTACTCCCCCCAATCCGGTCAATCCCGTCACTGGCGCGTTTGGCCGGATACATCGTAATAGAAAAGACAAGGGCGTCTTTAATGCTGTTTAACATTAAAGACGCCCTTGCCTTTCTGTGTTGGATAATACACCCGAAGAACTCATTTGTCAATCTTTTTTTAATCTTTACTTTCTTTTACTTCCCTTTTGCCTCTACTTATGATACGGCTCTCCCGCAATAATCCGATAGCTCCTGTAAATCTGTTCCAGCAAAATCACCCTCATCAATTGATGAGGGAAGGTCATTTTGGAAAAGCTGAGCTGAAAATCCGCCCGCCTTAAAACCTCTTTTGACAGCCCCAGAGAGCCGCCGATAATAAATGCCACGTGGCTGATTCCCCTTACTCCCAGGGAGTCCATTTTTTCTGCCAGCTCTTCTGATGTCAGCATTTTTCCCTGAATTGCCAAAGCGATCACATACATGCCATCTTTTACGTGGGACAAGATCCGTTTACCCTCTCTGTCTTTTATCTGTTCCTCCAGAGACGGGCTGGCCCCGTCAGGAGTCTTTTCATCTGCTGCCTGAATAATTTCCAGTTTGCAGTAGCGGTTCAGCCGCTTGGTATATTCCCGGATGGCTTCCTCTAAATATCTCTCCTTAATCTTTCCCACCGTAATCAGGGTTATCTTCACTGTTAGTCCTCCGGATCTTTCTCAAATTCCAGTATCATATCATACCACACAGCGCCTCCATGGACAGACGCGGATATTCCCAGATTCCGGTAGCCGAAGGTTTCATAATAATGAATTAATCTGTCTTTGCAGGTTAAAATTAACCCCTTTCGTCCCTTCCTTCTGGCATCTTCTATCAAATGGTTCATCAGGGCTGCCGCAACACCCTGGCGTCTCCAGGCTTCCACCACATCCAGCCCAAAAATGCTCTGGTAAGGGCCGTCCTTTTTATGCCATCCTGCGTCCTCAAACATTTCGTCGCAGATGGTTTTTTCCTCCACCGCGGCTCCGTTAATAAATCCTATCATTTCTCCGGGCCGTCCGCCCTCCATCGCTTCCGCTACAAAAAAACATTCCGGAAAGGCAGTGAGCCTCTGACGGAATGCTTCCTTCCCGGCTGCTTCTGCCGCCGGAAAACAGGCCGCCTCCACCCGGGTAACTGCCTCTAAGTCGCCTGCCTCTGCCTGACGTATTCTGTATTCCATTTCTCTACCTCTTTTGTTATGGTTGAAATCCTGTTATGTTTCCTGTATTTCTCTCATATATTTAGACAAATCAATCATATCTGGATGACATTTTATGAGATTAAAGTTTTTTGCTTCCATGAGCCGTCTGGCCCGGCGTATCCCCCGGCCCCCGGAAAAAATCACTGCTCTGGCCTGCCTTACAGCCCTTTTTGCTTTTTCCTTCTTTGCCGGGCAGACAGCCGCCTGGTTTACTCTGGATCAGCAAACTGCGTCAAGCGCCCTCCTGGCTGCATCTGACGGAAACTGGGGCTTAAGCTTCCAGACTCCGGGCCTTCCCCCGGCAGGCAATGCCACCTCTGACTATTTAAAAGAATTCCGGGCCTGCTATTTGGGCTCGCCGGAAGATAAGGTGATCTACCTGACCTTTGATGCCGGTTATGAAAACGGCAATACAGAACCTATTTTAGATGCTTTAAAAAAGCATCAGGCACCGGCCGCCTTTTTCCTGGTAGGAAATTATCTGGAAACCAGTCCTGATCTGGTAAAACGCATGATAAATGAAGGCCATATCGTGGGCAATCACACTTATCACCATCCGGATATGTCCAAAATCTCTACTTCCCAAGCCTTTCAGAAAGAACTGACGGATCTGGAAGCCCTTTTCCAGCAGATCACCGGCCAGCCTATGTCCAAATTTTACCGGCCTCCTCAGGGGAAATACAGTGAATCCAATCTTCAGATGGCAAAGGATCTGGGATACACCACCTTTTTCTGGAGCCTGGCCTATGTGGACTGGTATCAGGATAAACAGCCCTCAAAGGAAGAAGCCTTTGACAAGCTCCTCAGCCGCATTCACCCCGGCGCCGTAGTCCTTCTCCACAGCACCTCCAGCACCAACGCGGCAATTTTAGATGAACTGCTGACCAAATGGGAGCAGATGGGCTACCGGTTCGAATCCATTGATAAACTGGCAGGCACTTTATAATATATCCTCCGTTACCGGCACATTTTGCCGGAGGTTCCATAGCAGGACCTGGGCGCTGCTGATAACAGCAGCGCCTGATACTCTGTCTCTTTTTTCCTTCCTATTTTGCCCGGAAATAATACCCCACGCCCCATTTTGTATGTACATATCTGGGATCGCTGGGGCTGGGCTCTATCTTTTCCCGCAACCGTCTTACATGGACATCCACAGTTCGGACATCCCCGTTATCCATCGCCCGGTTGCCCCACACAAAAGCAAGGAGAGACTCCCGGCTGTAAACCTTGTTGGGATTGCAGGCCAAAAGCTCCAAAAGGTCAAATTCTTTGGCTGTCAGGTTAATCTCCTTTTCTCCAATAAATACCCTGCGGCCATCCATATCCAGCCTTAAATCTCCTGCTTTGATCACATGGGTCTCCTGCTCTTGGTTTTTCTTCTTGTTCTTTGCGCTGCGGCGCATAATGGCCTTAATTCTTGCTTTTACCTCCAGAATATTAAAGGGCTTGGTTATGTAATCATCTGCGCCGTACTCTAATCCCAAAATCTTATCCATATCTCCGCCTTTGGCGGTCAGCATGATAACAGGCGCCTCCGAAAACTCCCGAATAGCCTGGCATACCTCGTACCCATCTGCCATAGGCAGCATCACATCCAATAAAATAATGTCGTATTCCGTCTGGCGGGCTTTCTCTATGGCTTCCTCGCCGTCATATGCACAATCCACTTCCATCCCGTCCTGCTCAAGGCTGAAGCGAATTCCTTTTACGATTAATTTCTCATCATCTACCACCAATACTCTTGCCATTATCCACCTCTATCTCAATTCTTCCGTCTGTTAAACGGTAATGTCATCTTTTATTTTCTCAAATACTGCGTTTTTAATTCCCGGTACCTGTTTAATGTCCTCTATTGAGCGGAAGGGGCCGTATTCTTTTCTATATGTAAGAATATCCCTTGCCCTAGATTCCCCGATTCCGTTAAGGCTGGTAAGCTCCTCTTCCCCGGCAGTGTTGATATTGATTTTTCCCGGATCTGAGGAAACAGAGACAGCCTGCAAAAGCTCTGCTGCCTCCGACTGGGTGGGAACCCGGATCTGAACTCCGTCTTCTACCGGCTGAGCCAGATTCAACGCATGTCCCGCCGCCTCCTCGGAAAATCCTCCGGCGGCTTCAACTGCGTCAAAAATCCTGTCCCCAGGGGCCAGCTCATAAACTCCCGGGCAGCGAACCGCACCGCAGACATGAACCAGCAAAGGCGCAGGAGATGAAGCCTCCCGGCTCATCTCCGCCCCGGTATCCGTCACAGACTCAGATATTAAAACAAGCTCCTCTGTCCTGTCGCCGCACCCTGAAAAAAACAGGCTCATAAGCAGCAAAAATGCCGCCCACCGGCAATTCTTTTTTAATTTTTTCAATGGCTTCCTCCTTTGGATGCCATCCCAGCCTACATTCTATTCTACTCAATGGCCCCGGCAAATACAAGTATTATTTTTTAAAAATTACGATACCCAAAATCGCCACCGCAGCGCCTAAAAACTTTCTCCATTCAAAGCCTGCCTTTTCCACTCCAAACATGCCAAAAACCTCAATTCCGTATGCCACAATTATCTGGGCAACCACAATCAAAAGAGCCGACTGAGCCGGTCCCAATGTCCCCACGCTTTTGATAACCGTATAGGTAATAAAAGCTCCCAGGATACCTCCCAGCAGCATATATTTAGGCTCCATCTGCCACAAACCGCTGATCTGTTCCCGTCCGGTAAACATCCACATAATCAGGCAGGCACCAAATGCCGTCAGCTGTACCCAGCCTGAGGATACCCATATGCTGGTCTGTTTGGTAACCTCAGTATTAAACACCCCCTGAATACTCATAAGCGCTCCTGAAACCAGTGCGATAATCCATCCCATCTCTATTTTCCGCCTCTCTGTCAGATTTGTCAGCCATCGCTTCCTATGTTTAGATTTCCCAAAAATCCCTTTCCTATTCGGCAGTATGAAACCGGGTGTGTTTTACCTGGTGAAGATATAAAAAATGGCAAAGCCCTCTGCATACATCATTCCCAAGCCATAATTTTTACATTTTGTTTTAAAGAAAATATACTAATGGTTCAGACGGCGGGGAATTTTATGAGATTGAAAGGATATTGACTTCTTCCCTGTTTCGATGTATACTCTCCTGGAACAACGTTTTTGAAAAAATAATATGACTCGCTAGGGGAGCTTAGAGCTGAGACTGGGTGTTGCCGCATCTGCGGATATCCCTGACCCTCATTACTTGAACCGGTTAATGCCGGCGTAAGGAAGCAGCAAATACTGTTATACATTACCGGCCTGTAATGGCAGTATTTTGTAAAGCAATCCCCTCCTGTCCAATCAAGGAGGTTTTTTTATGTTCAATTTTCTTATTACCGGGGAAGGCGGCCTGACCGCTGCCGGCTACGGTGTATCTGCTGGCGCCGGAATTTTTCTCTTTTTGGCAGGGAGCCTGGTAAAAGGCCATGTGCAAAAAGGGAACCGCATATCTACCAGGCAGATGGTATTCTGTTCCATGGCCATGGCCCTTGCCTTTCTCACATCCTACATCAAACTGTTTTCCGCACCCTGGGGTGGCTCTATCACGCTGTGCAGTATGCTGTTTATCTGCCTCATCGGCTATTGGTATGGCGTAAGGGCAGGCGTTTTAACCGGCCTTGCCTACGGGATTTTACAATTCCTCCAGGAGCCCTTTGTCCTGTCCCTTTTTCAGGTATGCTGTGACTACATTCTGGCCTTTGCCGCTCTTGGACTGGCCGGGCTGTTCTCCAAATCTAAGAATGGCCTGTTAAAAGGTTATTTTCTTGGAATTCTTGTAAGAGGCGCCTTTCATTCCCTGGGCGGCTACCTCTACTGGATGGAGTACATGCCGGAAACCTTCCCCCAGGCCCTGCGCCCCGTCTATCCCATTGTGTATAACTATTCCTACATTCTGGCAGAAGGCATCATCACCGCTACCATCCTCTCCCTTCCGCCTGTAACAAAGGCTTTGTCACAGGTCCGGCAAAAAGCGATTGAACCATAGAGACAAACTTCTTGATCTTTGTTGCAACATCCCCATTTATAACATTCGGGCGTTTTCGTAAATCTCCGCCTGGTAACGGAATGTAGACAGGGGCATCCCACACTCCTTGGCCGCCGCCGTGCCGGTAATCGTCCCGGATTTCCATCTCTGATAAGCGCTATGATAGTTCTCCGGAAGAGGCTTAGGCGGGCGGCCAAAACGGACGCCTCTGGCTTTGGCTGCCGCAATGCCCTCCGCCTGCCGGCTGCGGATATTGGTGCGCTCATTTTCTGCTACAAAAGACAGCACCTGGAGAACAATGTCGCTGAGGAATGTTCCCATTAAATCCTTGCCCCTGCGGGTATCTAAAAGAGGCATATCCAGCACAACAATATCAATCCTCTTCTCCTTTGTAAGGATCCGCCACTGTTCCAGGATTTCATCATAATTGCGCCCCAGCCGGTCGATGCTCTTAATATAGAGCAAATCATCCGGCTTTAATTTCTTTACCAGCTTCTTATATTGAGGACGGTCAAAATCCTTGCCGGACTGTTTGTCCATAAAGATATTCTTCTCCTTAATGAACAATTTCCGCATTGCAATCATCTGCCTGTCCTGGTTCTGATCTTTGCTGCTGACCCGGACATAGCCGTATGTATTGTTTGAAATGGTTTTCAAACCTCCTTTCTTAATACCACTGGAGATAGCAGCAAAAAGGAGCGGCATCACTGCCGCCCCTTAATTTCCCATTTCTAAATCTGCTGTAAAGATCCAAAATTTGATGGTCTCTGCTTGACTGCCCTTACCAAATGCTTTGCCAGCACCGAGGTAGTGACCGCTCCTACACCGCCGGGAACCGGGGTGGCCATGGAGGCGGTGCCGTCTAAGGAAGAAAAATCCACATCGCCACAGAGATTCCCTTCCTCATCCACATTAATTCCTACATCAATCACTATCGCTCCCCGGCCTACGCAGGATGCGTCCAGCATCTTGGCTTTTCCGGCGGCGGCCACCAGGATTTCAGCGCCTCTGCAGGTTCCGGCAAGATCCTCTGTCCGGGTATGGCAGATGGTTACAGTAGCGTTTTCCTTTAAAAGCAACATAGACAATGGCCGGCCCACTACCATACTCCGGCCCACAATCACCGCCCGCTTTCCCGAGATGGCAATGTCATTGGCCTTTAGCACCTCCACCACCGCTTCCGCGGTGCAGGGGGCAAATCCGGAGGCATCCCCGGAAAACACTTTGGCAATATTTACCGGACAGATCCCATCCAGATCCTTGGCCGGATCCATCCGTTCCATAATCCGCTTTTCATCAATCTGCTTTGGCAGCGGGCGAAACAACAAAATTCCGTCAATCCCGTCATCCCTGTTAATTTCCGAAAAAGCCTTCTCAAATTCCTCCTGGGAAATATCCTGTGGAAATGCGTACACCCGGGATTCAAGCCCGCATTTTTCCATGCGCTTTAAGGCTCCTCTCTCATAGGAGAGATCATCCGGCCTCTCTCCAACCCTGACAATGGCAAGCCTGGGCGCCCGCTCCATACCTCCCTCTCTCAAATCCTTTAGCTCTGCCTCTATCTCCTGCTGAATCCTGGCGGCTACCGCCGCCCCCTTTAGTGCAATCATCCTCTCAATCCTTTCCGAACCATCTCATAAATTGCGTCTGCTTTTTTAAGTCCTTCTTCCAGCATCTCATCAGCCTGCCGGTTTAAAGCTTCTGCCGTTTCCCGGTCGCTCATGGACTTGGTATTAATATAGACATTCATCACGGCCCCGGAAAGCGCTGTCCGGATAAATTGTACTCCCACGCCTATGTCGCTGACTGCCAGACGGCTGCCCTTCTCTCCTAAAAATCCCAGGATATCCAGCATATGAAGGGCTTCTTTCATCATCTCCACAGGCACCTTGCTGGCAGCCAAAAGATTAACCTCCATAGTCCGGGCCTTATAGGCTTTCTCCTCCTCGGTCCCGGAAGGCAGGCTGTAGGAGGCAGCCAGGGGGGCAAATACTTTGGCATCTTCGTCAGCCAGACGCAAAAAATGTTCCTGTATCTCCTCCATCCTGGAAAGAAGGTTTAATACTTCCTCTTCCACCTGGGCATACCGCTTCTTTCCAATGGTCAGATTGGCTACCATCTGGCCCAGAGAATTCCCCAAAGCTCCTGCCAGGGCAGAAGCTCCTCCTCCTCCCGGCACCGGCGCCTTGGATGACAGTTCCTTTATAAATTCTTCTATAGGCTGCTTGCGAATCTCCATATCAACTTCTCCCTTCCAAACCGTTTTCTCTATATTATACCCGATTCCCTTTTTTCTGACAATACAGGGGAAAAGCAAAAGTTTTCGATTAGTAGATCTTGCAAAAAGTACCCTCCTGGTGTATTCTTATAAGTAAAGTTTTTGTTGTTTCACCATAAAGTCGAAAGGGATATTATAATGCAATACTTAGTGCCAAATTATTACAAAGAATTTCAATGTATTGGAAACAAATGCAGTAATCATTGCTGTCATGGCTGGAGAGTTCTTATTGATCCGTCCTCTCATAAAAAATATGTGAACGCAGAAGGCGCTTTCGGAGAAAAGCTAAGAGAAAATATCATTGAAAAAAATGGGGAATATTTTTTTAAAATGACTGACAAAAACCAGTGTCCCTTTTTAAATAAAGAAAACTTATGTGACATCTATATTGAATTAGGGAGAGAATCTTTATGCCACACCTGTACTACATACCCCAGGCTTTATAACCAATATGCGGATATTATGGAAAGCAACCTCTGTATATCTTGTCCGGAAGCTGCCAGACTTCTTTTGTCACAGAAAGAACCTTTAAGCTTCTTACTGGCAGAGGATGATTTTGATTTTAGAACAGATGTAGATACAGAATTATTCAATAATTTAACATTAGCCCGTTCTGTCTCCATTGATATTATGCAGCTGCGTCCTCTTCCCTTATGGAAGCGGGCAATTTTGATTGTGCTCCTGGCCTCTCAGATTCAGGAACTGTTAGACAATGGGCTGAAGGATTTTTCATCCATACTATATGACTATACCACGATATCCGGCTTAGAAGCCAAAATTAGTCCCTATGCCTTTATGGAAAAAGTCCAGGAATCAAAGGGTATTTTAACTGAATATTTCATTTCTATTGTTAAGCAGGTATTTCAATCTAACGAGTTAACGTTTTACACCAAGCTCTATGAAAAATATTTAGGAAAAGCCGGTAATGGACAATATTCTTTCTTAGAATTGGAAAAAGAGTTTAATCAATACTATAAGGATCAGTTTTATCAATACGAAAACTTTTTCGTATATTTTCTTTTCAAAAATTACATGAAAACCCTGTCAGTGAAAAACCTTTATAAAACTGTCATAGTAATGGTTTTTAATTTCTACATTGTGAAAGTATTAGACATTTTGGTCTGGTTAGAAAACGGTAAAAAATTAGACCTTTCGGATCAGATTAATATTATGTCCTGTTTTTCCAGAGACTTTGAGCATGCACAGACAAAATATCAGCTTCTTTACGATATCTTAGGGGAACACAATTTTGATTCTGTTACCTCTCTGGCTTTCCTGCTGTATACCCCAGAATAAAAAGGGGATGTGGCAAAATGAAACCAGAGACTTTCTATTAGCGAGAGTTGGCGGACATCTGCTAATAGAAAGTCCCTTTATTTCATTTTGCCACATCCTCTTTAATTAGGGATAAGAGTTAAAATCAATATTAACCAATAACCTTATGCTTTATGTACTCTTTCTCACAATAATTTCCGGCTGAATTGCCAGGGCTGTGTTGGCCTCTTTATTCTCCAGAAGATCCTGCAGGGTCCGCGCGCAGAGGGCTCCCATCATTTCTATCTTAATATCCACTGTGGTCAGCTCCGGTTCGCATACCACAGCGTCCGGGGAATTGTCATAGCCTACAATGGCTACGTCTTCCGGCACCCGGATCCCACGGCGTCTTAAAGCCTTCATGGCGCCGATAGCTGTGGTGTCCTCGCCAAATAAAAGGCCGGTAAATGGCCGTCCCAGATCCAGCAGCCGCTCCACTGCCAAAACGCCGCCCTCCATACCGTACCGGCAGGGAAGTACCCGTTCCTCGCCGTCGTCAATATCGTGAAGCTTCATGGATTCTAAAAAACCTTTTTTCTTTTCCCTTCCGCTGTCCGTCTCCAAATCACAGATGCAGAAAATATCCCTGTGCCCTTTCTCATAGAGAAAGTCTGCCGCTCTCCGGATTCCCTTTAAATCATCTATTAAAATAGAGTAGCAGTTAGGCAAATCCAGATGCCCGTTAGCCATAACCACCGGAATCCGGCTGACCTTTCCGGTAATCTCTGTCCTTCCCTCCAGCGCATTAAAAGTAGAGCCAATAAGGACAATGCCGTCCACCTGCTTTTCCGAAAGAAGGTTGATATAGCGGGCGCACTCTTCCAGCTTTCCGCCGGTATTGCACACCATAACGTTATAGCCTTTCCGGCAAAATTCCTGTTCAATAATAAATACCTGTCTGGCATGCTGGGGCACCCTCAGGTCTACTGTCAGGATTGCAATCGTCTTCATAGTCTTAGAAACCATGCCTCTGGCAATGGCGCTTGGTTTATAATCGTATTTTTTAAGAACCTCTTCAATTCGTCGTCTCATCTCCGGGTTTACATTCCCTTTATTATTCATTACCCTGGATACAGTGGAAATAGAAACCCCGGCCTCGGCTGCAATATCATAAATATTCATTCCGTGCCTCCATTATTATAACTACCATGGTTTCTATTGTAAAACAAATTGAAGGAATTGTCACTAGATAAACCAATAAATTTACAAAAATTTACATTTAATTTCCAATTACTGCCTCCAGACGGCAAATCATGTCATCAATATCCTCTTTTTTCACCACCAATGGAGGGATAAAGCGGATAGTATTTCCTGCTGCGCTGATCAAAATCAGTCTTTGCTCCAACAAAGCCTTCTTTACCACAGGGCCTACCGGCGCCTCAGAGTCAAATTCCAGCCCCTGGATCAGCCCTATACCACGATGACATACAATTTTATTACAGCGGTTTTTCAGTTCTTCCAGCTTTTGCCACAAGTAATCGCCCATTTCTCTTACATTGGCCAGCAGATTACGTTTTTCATAAATTTCAAGCACTGCCTTAGCCGCCGCGCACACCAGAGGATTACCGCCGTAAGTACTTCCGTGATCCCCGGGCACCATGGCGGCTGCCGCCTTTCCGCAGGCCAAAAATGCTCCTATGGGAACACCATTTCCCAATGCTTTGGCAACTGCCATCACATCCGGCTTTACACCGTAATTCTGCCATGCAAACATCTGCCCTGTCCGGCCCATACCGCACTGAACCTCGTCCAGAATCATCAGCATATCCCTGTCGTCGCACAGCTTACGGATGCCTTCCAAAAATTCTTTATCAGCCGGGTAAATACCGCCCTCTCCCTGGACGGTTTCCAAAATCACGGCGCAGGTATTGTCTGTAAGCAATGCCTTTACCGAATCCAGATTGTTATATTCCGCAAACCGGATCCCCGGAATTAAGGGCTGAAACGGCTCCTGGTAAGCCTGGTTTCCGGTAACAGACAGGGCTCCAATACTGCGGCCGTGGAAGGAATGAATCATGGCAATAATCTCCGGGTCCCCGGGACATCCCCTCTTCTCCTGCTTTTTATTATAAGCATACCGGCGTGCAATTTTTATTCCGCCCTCAATAGCCTCAGTGCCGCTGTTGGTAAAAAATACCTTGTCCATCCCGGAAGCTTTCAGCAAAAGCTCTCCCGCCTCAACAGCCGGTTGGTTGTAAAACAGATTGGAGGTGTGAGTCAGTTTGTCTGCCTGATCCTTTACGGCTTTTCCAAATTCCTCATCTCCATAGCCCAGTCCCATAACTGCAATGCCTGCGCCAAAATCCAGATACGATTCTCCCTCTGTATCATACAAATACATTCCTTCTCCATGGTCAAACACCACAGGAAAACGATTGTAGGTTTTATAAAAAGCCGCTTCTCCCCGCTCTATTATCTCTTTCTTATCTGCCATGGTAATAGCGCTCCTCTCTGTTGTTCAAAATGGCTGTCCCGATTCCTTTGTTGGTAAAAATCTCCAAAAGCAGGCAGTGAGGGATCCGGCCATCCAGAATATGCACCCGGCTTACACCGTTTTCAATCGCGTCAATACAATTCTGAAGCTTTGGAAGCATACCGCCTCCCAGCATACCGCTTTCCACAAATCCTTTGGCCTCAGCCGCCGTCATCTCGGAAATGAGAGAATCCTTATTCTCGTAATCCTGGTAAACTCCTTCCACGTCCGTTAAAAAGGCCAGCTTTTCCGCGTTCACTGCCCTGGCAATGGCGCAGGCCGCATCATCCGCATTGATGTTATAGCTTAAAAAGTTCTCGTCAAAACCTATGGGACAGATAATAGGCAGGAAATCTTTTTCCAGCAAATCGTAAATAATCTGGGGATTTACCTCTGTAATATTTCCCACAAATCCGATGTCCTCACCGCCGGAAAGCTTTTTCTCGCATTTTAACAGGCAGCCGTCCTTGCCGCTGATTCCCACGGCCTTGGATCCCAGCTCATTAACCATCTGTACCAGGCTCTTGTTCACCTTATTTAATACCATCTCGACGATCTCCATAGTAGGTTCATCGGTAAACCGCAGGCCGTTGACAAACCGGGGCTCCATCCCCACCTTGCTGACCCACCGGCTGATCTCCTTACCGCCGCCGTGGACAATGATAGGTTTAAATCCAACCAGCTTTAACAGCACCACATCCTGAATCACGTGGTGTTTCAGCTCCTCGTCCACCATGGCGCTTCCGCCATATTTTACTACGATAATTTTGCGGTTAAACCGCTGAATATAGGGCAGAGCCTCAATAAGAGTCTCCGCCTTCTGCATAATTCCGGAATCTAAATTCATGTCTGTCTCCCTTTTTGCGTAAATTTTATGAACGGTAATCTGCGTTGATTTTCACATAGTCAAAGGTCAAATCACAGCCCCAGGCCGTGGCGCTTTCGGTTCCCATTTTTATATCTGCCGTGGCGGTAACCTCTGGCTGAGAAAGGATCTCCCCGGCTTTTTCCTCGCTGTAGGGAAGCGCCACCCCGTTTTCAATAATCTTTAACTTTCCAGCGGCGCTTTCAAAGTACAGATCCACCTGTTCCGGATCAAACCCGGCCCCTGAATAGCCCATAGCGCACAGGATTCTCCCCCAGTTGGCATCGTGTCCAAATATGGCGGCCTTGGTCAGGGACGAGGTAATAATGGACTTGGACAGGGTTACCGCCTGCTCCTTGGACTCTGCGCCTATCACCTTTACCTCAAACAGCGCGGTACACCCCTCTCCGTCTCCGGCCATTTTCTTTGCCAAAGTCTCGTTGACGTAATTGAGGGCCCTGCAAAATTCTCTGTAATCTTCATTTTTCTCCGTAATTTCCGGATTTCCTGCCTGACCGTTGGCCAATAAAAGCACTGTATCATTGGTGGAGGTATCCCCGTCCACGGAAATCATATTATAAGTATCTTTAATATCCTGGCTTAAAGCTTCCTGCAAAAGCTCCTTGGAAATAGCCGCATCGGTGGTGACAAAGCTTAACATGGTGCACATGTTGGGATGGATCATCCCGGATCCCTTGCACATGCCTCCGATGGTCACCGTCTTTCCTCCCAGAATAATTTCTGCAGCTGCTTCCTTCTTCTTGGTGTCAGTGGTCATAATGGCTTTCGCCGCCATATCTCCGGCTTCCCTGGAGTGAGAAAGCTCCGGCGCCATAGCCCTGATGCCGGCGGCAATGCGATCCATGGGAAGCTGCATGCCGATAACCCCGGTGGATGCCACCAGAATGCTGTCTTCTGCCACATTTAACGCCTCTGCAGCCACCCTGGCAGTCTGAGCGCAGTATTCCATGCCCTCCGCGCCGGTACAGGCATTGGCAATTCCGGCGTTTACTACCACTGCCTGGGCCTTTAAGCCACCTGCCACCTGGTTCTTGTCCCACTTTACCGGGGCTGCTTTCACAATGTTGGTGGTAAAGGTTCCCGCCGATACACAGGGAATCTCACTGTATATCAGAGCCATATCCTGCCGGTTTTTATACTTGATCCCGGCTGCCGTGGACGCTGCCTGAAAGCCCTTTGCCGCAGTCACGCCGCCATCAATAATTTTCATAATCCTTGTCCTCCGTTATCCGATAAATTTGGTAATGTTTTCCTCATTCAGTACAAAATCGTAAAAATTTACATCCGCTCTCTCTTTCCAACCCACGCCCTGCCAGAAGGCGTTTCCCACCTGGTTGGACTTAAAAGCGATAAGGCTTATCTTGTTAATGCCTTCTTCCTTTAACGCATACATACACCATTTTGCCATTTCATGGCCAATGCCGTGTTTGCGGTAGCTTTTTTCCACACACACATGGTAAAAATATCCGGTTCTCCCATCGTGGCCGCAGAGAATGTTTCCCACAATACGGCCGTTCTGAATCGCCACCACACTGGTGGCAGGATTCCTTTTTAAAAACCGTTCCACCCCTTCTCTGGAATCATCCAGGGAACGGATGCCAAAGCCTTTTATGCTCTGCCACAGGCGATACACCTGGTCATAGTCTTCCGTCTCCATGGCGCGGTAAATAATTTTCATAGTTCCTGACATAATCCGTAAAATCCTTTCTGTCCTTCCTTTTAGGCCCGATTTCGGATCAGGGGAACATAGGAATCTGCTTTAAACCGGCATTTTCCGGAAGGCCGAACATCAGGTTCATATTCTGGATGGCCTGACCGGCCGCGCCCTTTACTACATTGTCAATGGCCCCCATCATAATAATGCGATTGGTTCTGGGGTCAATTTTAAAGTTTACATCTGCAAAATTACTTCCCTCCACAAAGCGGGTCTGAGGAACCATATCCTTCTCCAGCACCCGGACAAAGTATTCCTTCCCGTAATATTTGTCATATACGGCCTTTACCTCACGATAAGAAATCTCTTTTGTTAAGGAAGCATAAGCCGTCACCAAAATCCCCCTGTTCATGGGAACCAGATGAGGGGTAAAGCTGATGGTCACCGGTTTCCCCGCCGCGTAAGACAGCTGTTCTTCAATCTCCGGCGTGTGGCGGT
>CAJTOL010000008.1:0-95313 GCA_910577645.1 uncultured Lachnospiraceae bacterium | reverse complement strand
CCGCCACTCCGTAGGCTTTCATATTTTCATTTACTTCACAGTACAGATTATCCACCTTAGCTCCTCTTCCTGCCCCGGAGGTGCCGGATTTGGCGTCAATAATAATGGTGGACGGGTCAATGATCCCCTCTTTTACCAGGGGATAAATAGTTAAAAAGGAACAGGTGGGATAACAGCCCGGATTAGCAATAAGCCTGGCGGTTTTTACCGCCTCCCGGTTGATCTCCGGAAGTCCGTATACCGCTTCCCCGATAAACTGAGGGCTGGCATGGCATATCTTATACCACTCTTCATATACCCCTACATCCTTGATCCGGAAATCCGCGCTTAAATCAATCACCTTTACCCTGGATAAAATCTCTTCATTTATCAGAGAAGCACACAGGCCCTGAGGAGTTGCCATAAAAATCACGTCCACCAGGTTTGCCAGTTCTTCTATATCATCGGCTTTGCAGACATCGTCTACTATTTGAAACATGTTCTGGTAAATAGAAGCGTACTTCTTATCAATATAGCTTTTGGAACCGTACCATTTTATCTCCACATCATCCCGCTGTAACAGCAGCCTGGCCAGCTCGCCTCCCGCGTAGCCGGTAGAACCAATAATTCCAGCTTTTATCATCACTTTTCCTCCAAACTATTACATTTTCTTCCACACCCCTATCTTTTAAGGGCATGGCAACTCACGATAGATTCTCATAATTATACACTCCTATTGAATATTATGCAAGCTGTTTTTTCCTCCCAAACCTCTTTTTTCTGCTGTTTTTTAGGCCTGTATTTTAGTATTTTTTGTGTATTTTTACTATTTTAATGGTTATCTCCGGTTTTTCGCATTTTGTACTTGAATTTTTTTACACATTGTTGTATATTTATAACCGTCATCCTTATGACAGTTCACATTCAGGAGGAGTTTCATTTTATGAAAGAGAAAGTAGTTTTAGCATATTCCGGCGGTCTGGACACTACCGCAATTATTCCCTGGTTAAAGGAAAATTTTGATTATGAGGTTATTTGCTGCTGTATCGACTGCGGTCAGGGCGAAGAACTGGACGGCCTGGACGAGAGAGCAAAAATGTCCGGCGCTTCCAAATTATACATCGAAAACATTATCGATGACTTCTGCGACAATTATATCATGCCCTGCGTAGAAGCAGGAGCTGTTTACGAAAATAAGTATCTGTTAGGCACCTCCATGGCCCGCCCGGTTATTGCCAAGAAGCTGGTGGAAATCGCCCGCAAAGAAGGGGCGGTTGCCATCTGCCACGGCGCTACCGGCAAAGGCAATGACCAGATTCGTTTTGAGCTGGGCATCAAGGCTCTGGCTCCTGACATCAAAATCATTGCTCCCTGGCGTATGACAGATGTATGGACCATGCAGTCCCGGGAAGACGAGATTGAATACTGTAAAGCCCATGGCATCCATCTGCCTTTCTCCGCTGATTCCAGCTACAGCCGCGACCGGAACCTATGGCACATCAGCCACGAGGGCCTGGAGCTTGAGGATCCGGCAAATGAGCCTAATTACAAACATTTGCTGGTATTAGGCGTTACCCCGGAAGAAGCTCCGGATCAGGGCGAATACGTAACCATGACCTTTGAAAAAGGAATCCCCACCAGCGTAAACGGGGAAAAAATGAAGGTTTCAGAAATAATTGCCAAATTAAATGAATTAGGCGGCAAGCACGGGATCGGTATCGTCGATATTGTAGAAAACCGCGTAGTAGGAATGAAGTCCCGGGGCGTTTATGAGACTCCCGGCGGAACCATTCTTATGGAAGCTCACCAGCAGCTTGAAGAGCTGATTTTAGACCGTGCCACCATGGAAGTAAAGAAAGAGATGGCGGGAAAATTTGCCCAGATTGTATATGAGGGCAAATGGTATACTCCTCTGCGGGAGGCCATTCAGGCATTTATTGAGTCCACTCAGCAGTATGTAACCGGCGAAGTTAAATTTAAGCTTTACAAAGGCAACATCACCAAAGCCGGCACCACCTCCCCCTACTCCTTATACAGCGAGTCCCTGGCATCCTTTACCACCGGCGACCTTTATGACCATCACGACGCCGACGGTTTTATCACCCTGTTTGGCCTGCCCTTAAAAGTTCGGGCCATGAAGCTGGCGGAAGTAAAAAACAACCAAAAGTAAAAAAATCCATTGAAATCACCTCTGTTATTCTGCTATAATAGGGGTGATTTTATTAAAATATCCGGCGCTCCTGTTTTTTCAGGCGTTGACCGGAAATTTATCTAAAGGGGGATATTTTATGGAATCTATGAATTTAAACGGCCAGCCTTATTCCGCCAGTCTCAATCCCACGGAATCCGTAGGGCGCTACACGGCAAAAACCTTTGCCTGGATGTTTGCAGGGTTAATGCTTACCTTCATCATCGCCCTGACCGGCTATGTCACCGGAGCAGTTCTTTATGTATTTTCTGTTCCCTACCTGTATTTGGCTCTGGGTATTGCAGAACTCCTTGTAGTAATCTTTTTATCTGCCCGGATTCAAAAAATGTCTGTGGGCACAGCCAGGGCCTTGTTTTTTACTTATGCGGTATTAAACGGCGTGGTATTCTCTGCGTATTTCCTGATTTACCTGACCACGGATTTGATTCTGGTATTCGGCGCTACCTCCATGTTCTTTGGAATTATGGCCCTGATAGGTTACTGCACCAAAGCAGATTTCAGCAAGCTTCACAGCTTTCTGATTGGCGGCCTGGTTTTCCTGGCAATTTTCTGGATTGCCGCCATGTTTATCAATTTAAGCCAGTTTACCACCATCGCCTGCACCATCGGCGTATTTCTCTTCCTGGTGCTTACTGCCTATGATACTCAGAAAATCCGCGCTTACCATGCATACTACTCCCAGGATTCTGAAATGCTTGCAAAAGCTTCTATCTTCAGCGCTTTGCAGCTTTACCTGGACTTTATCAACCTGTTCCTGTATCTGCTGAGACTGCTGGGCAGAAGCAGAAAATAGCGGAAAAACAAAGGGGATGTCGCAAAAGCAATGCCAATAAGTTAATGCCATTGCAGAGACTCCCGTATGAAATTTCAAATGGCTGAGAGCAAAATTTTTGCTTTCAGCCATTTTTTGCATAGCAAGCTTTCAAAAAATATATTCAGGTGGCTTCGCGCAAATTTTTAGTGATTTGCCAGGCGCTTGTATCTCTACAACACCTCCACCTTACAAGAATGTTTCTTCGTCTTTTTGTTATAGCTGATCCCGACTGCCAGAACTTTCCCGGTATATTTCGGTTCCTCCCCCAGCTTTCCTCTTAGCCGCATCACATAATTCTTATCCTTAATCTGCTGAATTGCTTTTTTAGGAGTACTTCCTACCTTCAATTCTAAAATTATTGCATTTCCGCTCTTTACCTCCGGATAAAAAATGAAATCTACGTACCCTTTTCCTGCCTTATCCTCCCGTTCCACACGGTATCTGTCCCGCGCTGAAAGATATACCAGATTAATTACAGCCGCCAATTCAACCTCACTATTATAAGAAAAGATTGGCGACTCTGTATCGTGAGCAAACTCAAGAATATCTGCCATGGTATTGGTATCCCCTGCCAATGTAGCCGCCAGCATCCGTTCTGATTCTCTTGCCAGGCTGTAAACATATCCCAGGCTGTCATTGTTCAAAAGAAGTTCATTAAACTTATCCATCAGTTCTTTATTTGGAACCGAAACCCTCTTATTCTCATAAGTTAAAAGTCCATAGACTACCATAGCCGAATAAATCTGATTTTTTGTTTTAAGTTCCGTTCCTGTAACGGCATACCCCTGAAGAGTAATCGGAACAGGTTCTCCTGACACCATCAGGACAATATCATCCCTTACATCCTGGATATTATTACGAATATAGTAAAAGATCTCATCATAAGGTCCGGAACTGGTCCAATAATTAGACAGTTCATTGTCCGTCAGGGCGCATACAACTGACCGGGGGTTATAAATCCGTTTTCCTTTTGCCGTACAATAGCCGTCATACCAGATTCGCAATTCTTCTCTGGTGATTGCAGGCTCATCGGTTTCTTTTTGATATATTTCAAACAATTTATCGACCTCAGAGTCTAAGAATCCGAAGTATTCGCTGAATTTCTTTTTTGTCGCCATATCATACTCTAAAAACATATTCAGCTCTGAGCCGCCGGAGTATTTGGCAATCGGCAGAACGCCTGTCATATAAGCCAGTTCCACATAGACTTTTCCTTTTAATAGTGATTTCAAAAACAGCAGATATGCTTCTTTATCCTCCTGAGTAATGAATGACATATGAAACATTGCATCCCACTCATCCATTACAAAGACAAATTTCTCACCCTTTTCCTGAAAAATATCTGTCATAATATCCCAGGCTGCTCTTGTTGTGTCAATTGACAAGTCATCATACACTCTGGCAAGGTCATTGTTAATCCCATCCTGTATGCGGGCAATATACTGTCCGTAATTTGTACAATCCCTTGGAACTTCACTGAAGTCAATGTAAACAACATTATGTTTATTCAAATGGGCCCTATAATTTTCATTTCCGGCAATCGCCAGCCGTTCAAATAATTTTCCGGCATCAGCAGCCTTTCCAAAAAATGCGGCAACCATGTTTGCCATAACACTTTTCCCAAACCTCCGGGGCCTTGTGATACATAAATATTTCTGTCCGTCTATCTTCAATGCACTTAAAATATCTTCAATAATCAGTGATTTATCCACAAAGAACCTTGTTCCGGCAATCTCCTTATATCCTTCAAACGGTACCCTGCTATTCAAATATTGTCCCATATCCCCATTCCTTTCTCAGGGTTTCAAGCGCCACCAATTAATACAATTCTATTTTATCACAAAGAGGCAGCCAATACAATTTTTCTTTACAGGCTCTGAAAGTATTTGTAAACATAAATGACATTGAGGAACCGGCAGTTTTCTGCTCGGTTGTTTGACAGAAATTCTGTACGTCAGGCCTGTTTATAAGGCAAAATCCTCTTTCCGGCATATTGACAATTTAATCCAGAGAGTTATAATAATATCAAGGATCAAAATAAACTGGAGGCTGTCTTATGAACGTTTCATTTTCTTTCAATCAGATGTCCTTTTATAACTCTTCTTATAACCAGCTTCGATTATCCTCTTATGGTTCCCAGGCGGCTTTGTCAGGCCGTCCTCAGGTTGCATTTCCAGGCCAGTCCCAGGTTGCCCCTTCGGGTCAGTCCCAGGCGGCTGAGGCAAAAGGCGGACAAAAGGTTAACGGAGCCGGGGATTACGATACCTATGAATGTCAGACCTGTGAAAACAGGAAATATAAAGACGGTTCCAATGATATGGGGGTTTCCTTTAAGACTCCTACAAAGCTGAGTCCTGAAAAGGCTGCTTCTGCCGTCCGCTCCCATGAGATGGAGCATGTATCCAGAGCCAAGGCTAAGGCTGCAAGAGAGGGTTCGGAAATTCTTTCCCAGTCTGTCACCTACCGGACGGAAGTTTGTCCCGAATGTGGAACGCCCTATCTGGCAGGAGGAAACACCAGAACCGTGTTCCGTTCCGCCCCTGAAACTTACGACCAGGAGCCTGTGAGAAAGGGAGTTTATCTGGATCTTAAGGTTTAAAACAATCGTGAATTTTCGTGTCATTCTCAACGTATTTTATATGAACGCTAAAGTGCCGCAAATCCGCATGGTTACTGGGTTTTGCGGCTTTTTCCATACCCTAATGAAAAGCGTTGTTTTCGCGGCTTTTCTCTTGGGTGTCCGCGTCTCCTGCATATCCAACTAAACGTTTAGTATTAAATCAATGCCTCCTCCTTTCCCAACAACCCCATACGAACAAACTGTTCCCGTGGACAATCATTGGCCCTCATCAGTTTTTTCATCAGTTCCGTCATTCTCCCCTCCTGCTCCTTATTCTCCAATGGTTTTAGCTCCATAGGATCCTCTTTCAGATTAAACAGCATGGTAGGGTATTCTGCCTGGGAAACCTTGCCGGTACTTTCCAGCTTCATCACAGGAACTTCTTTGGTAAAAGAAAACGGCCGGTGAAGGCTCATGGTGCGTAACACCTCATTGTTTATAAATGCCCGTCTTCCTCCATGGCGCATGGGCATCAGCGTATATTCACAGCGGGGCCGGTTGCCTGGCAGCGGGCTTCTCATATAAACCCAGGAGCCGTCTGTACAGCAGATCTGGCCGCCGAAAATGCCAAACAAGCCGCCCTCCCGAATGGGCTCATCCTTCTCAAGGACAGGGCGCAGGGGCTTTCCTTCCATGTCACCTGGAAGAGGTTCCCCAAAGTATTCCAGCAGCGTGGCGGGAAGATCAATCGTCTGAACCAGGCAATTGGTCCTTATCCCCTTTTTGCCGGTTCTGGGATCCCACACAAATAATGGGATATGGGCAACCTCTGAGTAAAAGGGGCAATGGCATTTGGCCCACTGGCCATGCTCCGCCAGCAGAAAGCCATGATCCGTGTTTACTATCAGCATGGTATCCTCCCAAAGCCCATATTGATCCATAGCGTCCAATATCCTTCCTAAATTCTCATCGCACATCTGAAGCAGGGAGGCATACTGTTTTCTCATATGATCAATAAATTCCGGACTGTCGGTATCATTGACAGGACGGTAGTCCGGCCAGTCGCAAAAGGGCCCCCGGTATTCATGGGGAAACCGTTCTTTGTACTCCGGCTGGCTGAAAAACGGCTCATGGGGATCAAAGGTTTCGATCTGGAGAAACCAGTTGTCTTTCTTGTAATTGGCCTGCAGAAACTCCAGCCCTTTTTTAAAAGTACGGCTCTGAGGCTGATGCGCCGCATCCGGCATGGCCGTCCGGTTAGCGAAATCCTGCCCCACCCAGTTGTCCCAAGGTTCCCCGCACAGGTTTTTAGTGGGACTTGGCCCCCCTGAAAAGCCAACCAGCGGCTGCCAGTTATCTCCCTCCTGCCCCCGCACACATTCCCAGGTGCTGTAGCGCTGGTGATAGGTGGCTCCCCCGTCTTCCCAGTAATGATAGTGATCACTAATCAGATGAGTATGAATTCCCGCCTCCTTTAATATCTGAGGCATGGAATCGTCAAAAGGCTCCAAAGGCCCCCAGCTGCGATGCAGGAAATTGTAGCGGCCTGTGTGAAGCTCCCGCCTGGCCGGCATACAGGGCATACTTCCCACCCAGCAGTTATCAAACGTTACCGTGTGCCGGGCCAAACGCCTGAAATTCTCTGTATGAGTCCAGTCACATCCATAGGGAGCAAGCATATGACGGTTTAGAGAATCATACATAACCATAATCGCTTTCATAGATCGTCCTTTCTGGCTAATTTCCTTTTCGCCGGTACTCGTAAGGGCTCATGCCATACTTCTTTTTAAATGTTGTGGAAAAATAGCTTGCATTGTAATACCCTACCTGCTGTGCAATATCCTGAACCCTGAGAGCCGTATTTTCCAACAGCCGAACCGAAGCTTTAAGCCGGACATCGGTCAGGTAGTTTACAAAGGTCTGCCCTACCTCAGCCTTAAAGGCCCGGGAAAAATATTCCGGATTCAGGTATACCTGGGCCGCAACCTGTTCCAGGCTGATCTGCTCCTTGTAGTGGGAATTGATGTACTCTACTGCCAAACAGATATTTTTAGATTTGGGCGTCTGCTGGGCAGCCGCCGGACTGCACTGTCTGGCAACAGAAAGCATAATACTGTCCACCTCTTCCAGAGAAATACATTGCTGCAGCTGCGTGCGGAGAGCATCCCCATCTTCCGGGGTCATCCCATTCTCCCTGGCCTCAAATTCCAGCAAGTCAAAGGCATCCAGACACAGCCTGCACAGCGATTCCACTGCAAGAATCCGCTGGCTTTCTGCGTTTTCCAGAAACTCTTTCATCAGCTCATATCGCTGGAATCCCTGGGTTTGATGGAGACGTACCCGGACTTCCCCGCATGTATTTTTCCACATCTGGTTTCTGTGAAGCAGTTCTCCTAAAGGGTATCGGGGCTGGTACAGTCTTTTCTCCCCCTTATAAAACCCGTCCCCCAGAGAACAGGCCGCCTGCCACACCATAAACGGAATCCGGCGCATTTCATCCGTAATGGTGCTGACGCCAACCATACAGTCATTCATCTGCTGAACCTGCCTGGCGTAAGCCGTCAGCTGTCTGGCCTTCTCCGCCTCGCTAAGCGTTCTGGGGAAATTTCCGATAATCACGTAGATTCGATCCGTATAGTCAAACCCGGTTACATGCCTTGCCTGGCTCTCCTGAGGAAATGACAACCCCCTGTTTAAAATATTTTGTTTCCACACTGCCAGTGCAAACAATCCGCTGTTGCGCCACCGGACATTGCACTGACGCAGCTGTTCCAGCTCCTCATCCCCCAGCTCTTTCTTTTGCCGGAGGATTCTGCTGATTACCGAATGTACCCGTGAAAGATTGGCAATATCCTGCTCATCCTCTCCCATGGATACCTGCAGCTCTCCTGCTGTCCGGTTTAAAAGTTCCTGGAGTAAATCATTCTGCATTTCGGTTTTCAAAAGATACTCCGACGCCCCGTCCCGCAGGGCCTGCCGGACCAAATCAAAGTCGGAAAATGCCGTCAGCATCACCACTTTCACCTGGCTGTTTCTGGCCCGCAGGGTATGCAAAAGCTCCAGCCCATCCATAACAGGCATTTTAATATCCGTAAGAATCAGATCCGGTTCCTCTTTTTGAATCATCTCAAGGGCCTCTAAGCCATTGTGGGCAATTCCGGTTAACCGGCAGGACACATTTTGAGAAATACAAAACTCCAGCCATTCACAAATCATAGTTTCATCATCCACCACCAGGACTTTCATTGCTCTCCTCCTTTTGGATAACAGCAGGCATTAGCAGGGTAATGGTGGTGCCGATTCCTTTGGAACTTTCCAGTGTAAGGCCGTAACCATCCCCGTAATTCAGCCGTATCCGGTTATGTACATTGGACATCCCGATAGAATGGGCATCTTTTACCACATTCTGCTCACAGTTTGCCCGCGCCTGATTCAGAGTTTCCTCGTCCATACCGGCGCCGTCGTCGGTAATGGTAAGAAGCAGGTTCTCTCCCTGCAATGCCGATTCAATAACAACCGTCCCCCCCTGGCTTTTTGCCTCAAGCCCATGAAAAATCGCATTTTCCACCAATGGCTGTAAAATCAACGGAGGCACCATACATAGCTCGGTACCGCTTTGCATCTCCACCTCATAATGGACTTTTTCCCCATACCGAAGCTTTTGAACCACCAAATATTTCCGGGTAGTCAAAAGCTCATCCCGGAGGGGAACCGTATTATCTTTCACCGACAAAGTGCTTCGCAGCAGATCAATAAAGGCCCCAAGCATCTGAGCTGCCTGGCTGTTTTTTCCAACCTCCACCGCACAGCGGATAGAGAACAGGGTATTGTACAGAAAATGGGGGTTGATCTGGGCCCGCAGAAAATTCACCTCCAGCTTCCGCTTCTGCTGTTCCCTTTCTCTGATAATCTTCATCAGGCTGGAAATCTCCACTGCCATATGGCGAAAGCTCTCCTGGAGCGATCCGATCTCCTGGGTGGAGTTTCCCACAGGAGAAGTGGTAAACTCAGGAGTGCCGAATTTGTCCATGGCGTTACTAAGTTCCGTAAGGGGATTGGAAACCCGCCGCGAGATATATACCGACACTCCCAGAGCAAGGATCAGCCCGGTGGCCAAAAGACAGCCCATAATCCAGTAAGTTTGATTCAAAGCTCCTAAAATGATTCGGGTAGGGCTCTCCTCCACAATGGTCCAGCCTGTCTTCTCATCCAGGTAAGTGGAAAGCACATAGCTCTCTCCCAGCTTTTTGATAATATTGGAGCGATTAGTGCCATATTCATTCTGCATATAATCTACGTCGATAAACTGTTTTCCCAGCATCTTCTTGTTAGAATGAGAAACAATAAAGCCGTTCTGATCATAGATGTAAACTTCTCCGCCCTGCTCCTGAGTGGAAACATACAGATTTTCCAGCTGCTGCTCATCAATTAAAATCAGCAGCACACTCCGGCTTCCCCCCCAATCCAGCATTTGCCCCGCAGCAAACCGGTATACCGAACTGCCGTTTTCATTGGTGCTGAAGGTTCGGGAAAACTCCACGGTCTCGTCTGTTCCGCTGTTTAAAGCTGCCAGCAGATATTTAAACCAGGGCTGATGCATCCAGGTGCTTACATCCACATTGGCGCTGTCCGAATTGTAAATAAAACCGTTCTCCCCCATCAGCACCACCTCATACCCCAGGCCGATACGGCTGAACACCTCATCATAAATCTCTTTCTGAGAATCCAGATATTGGCGGGCCTTTTCTCCGGCCTCTTCTGACATTCCTTTCTCCAGAAAACCATTGCTCTGGATCTCATACCGGTATAAATTGGATAAGGTGATACTGCTGGTTTTTACAATGTCAGCCCGCTCTCCAATCTGGCGCAGCACTGCAGTCCGGTTGCTGCCAATCTGGTCAAGGAGAAGATCCCGGATGGAACCGCTGACCAGCACGGAAACAGCTGTAAAGAAAAAAGTGAACACGAGAAAATAGGTCAAAAACAGCTGTGTACGCAACTTTTTCCAGTATACCGCAATTTTTTTCAACCAAATTTTCATGGTGTTCACTCCCGGTTATTATTTCATTTTACTATTTCATTTCATAGGGCGCAAAGTTGGGGTTTTCCCGTATATAGCCGTCGCAGCTGTGGCCGGAAACCCCCTTTCCCCACAGCCCCGCAAGGCCTGTCTGTCCGGAACCGAATACCGCCTCCCTGGCGCCGTCAATTTCCGGATTAACATATTTGGCAAACCAGTTTTCCAGACGCAGGCGCATATCCTGCTCCAGCTCTTCAAAACCGCCTTCCTTTAAAAGATTTTTGGTCTCCCCCGGATCTGTCTCCAAATCATAGAGTTCATTGGGGCCATAGGGGTAACGAACCACATATTTAAACCGGCGGCCGCGGATCATACGGTTGGGGCCGTATTCATCAAAAACCACTACCTCTTCCCGCTGGGTAAAATCTTCACCTCTCAAAACCGGCGCAAAAGACACTCCCGGCCTCTCCAGAGTATCGGAAGGCTTTAATCCCAGGTAATCCAGGAGCGTAGGCATAAAGTCATAAGCAGAAACCAGGGCGTCGCAGACCACGCCTTCCGGGATATGCCCCGGATGCCGCACAATAAAGGGCACCTTCACTGACTCCTCATACATATTCAGCGGGAAGGTGGCATTCCCTTTCCCCCAAAAGCCGTGATGGCCGCAGGAAAATCCATTATCCGCCGTAAAAACCACCAATGTATCTCTTGTCATGTTCATCTCATCCAGTTTGTCCAGGATACGGCCAATTCCGGCATCCATAGCGGTAGCCGCTGCAAAATAGCCAATCAGGTTTGCCCGTTCATCTTTTGCCACTTCATCGGTAAGATAGATGCTGTCAGGATGCCGCGGCAGATGAGGAACCGACTCAAAGGGGCAGTCCTTATAAAGATCTGTGTATTCTTTGGGATGATTGTTCAGCCATGGGGCGTGAGGCGCCGTATATGCTACGTGGAGATAAAAGGGCTGGGAGGAATCTTTGCGGGATTCCAGAAATTCTACGGCATCCTCTGTGATGGCGTCTGTCACATACCGTTCCTCCCGGTACAACTTCCCGTCCTTATACATGGGGGCGCCATAGTAGGGGCCGCCTCCGGACTTATGGCTGAACCAATGGGTAAATCCCTGCTGCGCCTTTCCCGCCGCCCCCATGTGCCATTTGCCGGACAGGCCGCAGCAATATCCGTTTTCCGCCAGGGCCCTGGTATAAGAATACTGTCCTGCCAGATATTCCAGGGCAGACTGCCGCTCATCATCATCCCTCAGCCAGTCGTGGATCCCATGCCTGGAAGGAATGGTTCCGGTAAGCAGGGACGCCCTGGCCGGGGAACATACCGGGGACGCGCAGAAAAAGTTTTCAAACCGGATTCCCTGTGCCGCCAGCCGGTCAATGTTGGGCGTAATAATTTCTTTGTTGCCGCTGCACCCCAGGGACCAGTACCCCTGGTCGTCAGAAATCACAAATACAATATTAGGCTGTTTCTTCATCCTGATACCTCCTGATTATATCAGTATGTCTGTGTTATGTAAAGCTTTCCTTTTCTCTTACCACCATTTAATCAGATCCGTTACCTCATTACGCAGCTTTACAAAATCCGGGCTGGCAATATCCCTGGGTCGGGGCAGATTATTATCAATGGCTTTCTTAATTCCTGTAGGCTTATTGGTCAGAACCAGGATCCGTTCCCCCATATAAACCGCCTCTTCAATATTATGAGTAATAAACAGAACCGTGGTGCCGGTACGCTGCCATAAACTGATCAGCTCGTCCTCCAGATGGTAGCGAAGCTGGATATCCAGCTGGCCATAAGGCTCGTCCATTAAAAGCAGATCCGGCTGGGTGGCAAAGGCTCTGGCAATTACCACTCTCTGAAGCATACTGGCGGACAGCTGTTCCGGATAATATCTGCGGTATTTGGTCAGACCTACAATGTCCAGATATTCGTCTACCAAGGCCTTGGTTTTTTCCTTTTCCACCCCTTTAATGTCCAGGCCGAATCCCACGTTTTCTTCCACAGTCAGCCATGGCATGGTGGAGTACTCCTGAAAAATATAAGCAATGTTATGCTTTTTTAAATCTACCGGTTCCCCGTCCAGAAGAATTTCCCCTGCGGTTGGCTGGTATAATTTGGTCAGGCTGTTGAGGAACGTGGTCTTTCCGCATCCTGTAGGACCTACAATACATAAGAACTCTCCGGCATGTACGTCAAAGGAAATATTATTGAGAACCAGCAGATCCCCAAACTGTTTGGTCAGGCCACGCACCTGCACCTTAGGCATTTTGTTCTCTTGCATAGTAATTTCTCCTCTCTTACAGCGTCAGATCCATATTATCGGTAATCAGCTGACGCAGGCGCAAAAACTCCGGATCTACGTAATCACGGGGATGAGGCATATCGATGATATACTCTTCCTTAATATGGGTTGGGCAGTTGGTCAGCAGGATGATGCGATCTGCCAGGAACAATGCCTCCTCAATGTTATTGGTAACGAAAACCACCGTGCGTTTTTCTTTTTGCCAGATACGCTGTAATTCTTCCTCCATCATATAGCGGGTCTGGGCATCCAGATGTCCGAAAGGCTCGTCCAGCAGCATAATATCCGGCTGGTTGGCATAAGCCCTGGCAATGCCTACCCGCTGGCGCATGCCGCCGGAAAGCTGGCTGGGATAGCTTTTCTCAAAACCGGTGAGCCCTACTAATTCCAGATATTTTTTTATCCGGGCCTTCCGCTCATTTTCCGGCATGTGGCGCACTTTAGGGCCGAAACCTACGTTTTCTTCAACCGTCATCCAGGGAAACAGGGAAGTTTTCTGGTAAACTACCCCACGCTCCGGAGCCGGTCCGGTAACCTTTTTCCCCCGTGTAAGCACCTGTCCCTCTGTAGGTATATCCAGTCCTGCCAAAATATTTAACAATGTGGTTTTTCCGCATTGTCCTGCTCCAAACAGAACCAGAAATTCATTTTCATGTACTTCAAAGTCCATTCCCCGGAGAACTTCATTCTTACCGCCTCCGTCATAGCTGTCAAAGCTGCGTCCCACATTCCGGCATTCCAGTACCGCCGGAGCGGATTTTACATTCCCTTCTGCTCGTTCCATGCACACAGTCTCCTTTCCAATGCACTTGTCAGATTGGCCAGTATAAAGCCTACAATCCCGATGGCCACAATGCCAACCATGATCTGTACCGTATTGCCGGTGTTCATTCCCCGCACAATCATCCAGCCCACGCCCTCGTTGGACTGAATCATCTCAGCTCCCACTACCGCGCTCCATCCGGCTGTTACCGCAATCTGAAGTCCTGCAAAAATATAGGGAACAGAAGAAGGAAGTACAATCTCAAAGAAAACCTGACGTTCATTGGCTCCCAGCATACGGGCGGCTCCGATAAGTTCCGGATCCACATTTTTGGCTCCGTCATAGGTGTTAACCGTAATAAAGCAAAAGCATCCTAAAAAGATAATAAAGAATTTTCCCGTATCTCCCAGACCAAACCACAGAATAGAAAGGGGGATCCACGCCAGGGGCGGAATCGGACGGATAAATTCAAAGATTGGCTTTAAAACAGCCTCCAGCAGGCGGGAATATCCCATTCCGACCCCCAGGGCAATTCCGGCGATGGTGGCAAAGAAAAATGCCACAGCCACCCGGTACAAGCTTACCCCAATATGAGCCAGCATAGTTCGTTTTCCGATAGGCTCTACAAAGCTTTTACAAAAGGCTGCCAACACCTGGCTGGCAGGAGGAAGAAACATGGATGCGCTGGTAAATCTGGCCGCCAGCTCCCAGACTGCAAGGAGAGACAGCAAGGAAATAATGGTATAAATTATGATAAGCTGTTTATCCGAAAAACGGCTGTTTGCGGTAGAATCAATCATGGTGTTTTCCCCTCCTTACATATTTTTTCTGTAATTTTTCCAGAACCGTGTTCAGCAAAAGACCTACAAATCCGATGGTAAGCATTCCCACAATAATCACATCCGGACGGCCCAGCATACGGGCCATCTGGATCATGTAGCCCAGGCCGCTGGTTGCCGCCAGCATCTCTGCGGCTACCAATGCAACCCAGGCGGAACCCAGCGCCAGACGCAAGCCGGTAAAAATCATGGGGAGAGCCGTGGGGATTGCCACTTTAAACAGCAGCTGGCGGTTGGTTGCGCCAAATGTCCTGCCCACCCATAAATGAACCTGGCTGGTACGCCGGATTCCGGTATAGGAGTTTACAGTGGCGCTGATAAAAGCCGCAAAGAAAATAATACCGACCTTGGAAGCATAGCCAATGCCCAGCCATAAAATCATCAGCGGAATCCAGGCCAGGGCCGGCACCGGACGGATAATGTCAAACAGCGGCTTTGCAAACAATTCAAATTTTCTGCTCCATGCCATTCCGACTCCCAGAGGTACCCCGATGAGAACTCCCACCCCGTAGCCGCCCAGCGCAATTTTCAGGCTGGACCAGATGTTTTCCAAAAGTGTAGAGCCGTCCGGCACGGTTCCTCCGGTAAGCTTATACCAGAGCGTCCCTAAAATCTTTGCAGGGCTGGGAAGCATTACCGGGCTTACCAGATGAAATACATCCGTCACCATCTGCCACACCAGAAGCACAAACAAAAAAGAGCAGGCAGAAATCAGTTTATATTTATATTTTTCAAAAAACCCCTTCATAGAATTTTCACACCTTTCCTAGCGTTGTGGAGAAGTTACTGATAGGACTGTATAAATGTGGTGATAACATTGGTGTTGAATTTTTCTGTTGCGCTGGCTTCCAGCTGACCCTGATCTACGTAGAACTCGCCTAATTCCTTTGCAAAAAGACCAAGTTCACGGCCCTTCCAGTCTTCCTTTGTCAGCCATTTTACACGTCCCAGGTCAGCTACGCAGTTTTCACGGCTGGTTTCCATTCCGGATTCCTGTAAAAACTCTACCAGCAGATCTGCCGCCATTTCCGGATCCTTCTGCAGCGCTTCACATGCTTCCATGGTACAGTCTACATACTTCTGAATCAGATCGGATTTTCCGTCCAGAGACTTACGGTTTCCTACTACCATGTCTACGTAGCGGGTTCCCATATCTGCCAGGTTTGCCACCTGTACCATGCCGCCGTTTTCGGCCTCAAAGAAGGTAGGCACATTTAAGGAAGCTGCATCTCCCTGGCCGGCCTGTAATGCCTGATAAGCCTGTACCGTATCCATGTTTACGATGTTTACATCCGTAGGCTCCATTCCCAGTTTTTCCAGCCATTTTAAAACAGTAAAGTGCTGGGCGGTTCCCACCGGGGTCAGGATTGTAATGCCTGCAACCGATTCCGGGCTTCCCAAAACCGTAGGGAAGGAAGGATTGTAGCCGGTATCCTTCGCTACCAGGCAGTCCGGGGAAACGAATACGCCCTGACCGTCTGTAGATTCCAGAACCTCGCCGATAATCAGCTCATCATAGTTTGCCATACCGGTAACGGCTGCGGCTCCCATATGCCCTACATCCCATAAATCCGCTGCCAGCGCTTCGTTCATAGGCGCTCCGGTGTCAAACATGGTAATCTCCATCTTAAACCCCGCCTTCTCGTCCAGTCCGTTCTTCTGTATGTAATAAGTGGGAAGGCTGGTAATGGTGGGCATGGTCGCTACCCGGAGGACCGGAAGTTCTGTGCTTCCCCCTTCTGCTTTGGTGGATGTGCTCTCACTTTTACCTGCAGCGCCGCCGCATCCTGCAAGAGACAGAGCTGCTGCTGCTGCCAATAATAGTGTCAGGCCTTTTCTTTTTTTCATAGTTATATCCTCCTGGTATAATAGTGAATCTGTATTTGTTGTATTCATTATAGCAAGGTAGGACTTTCCTGTGTTTTGGATATTTTTACATTTCTTTACCAGGGCAAAAGCCTTCTTTTCTATTTTTACATTATGTTTGCTTTTTTGACCTTTTTATTCTATTTTTCGTCTCAATTGTACAAATCCAGCACTTCCTTTTTGTCATATTGCACTATATAAACGTAAAATTTCGTCTTTTCTATCAGCTTTTTGACAAGTTACACCGGGAAATCGGCCATATTGGGAATGATTGCAGATTTTTGACAGAGAAAAGCATACAAAGAATACTTAGTCAGGAAAAAATGTAACTTAGAAATGGAGATGAGGTTTTTAATTACTGCTTATAAAGAGTGATAGGAAATGCCATATTTCAACTATAAAGATGTGTCAAGGTGAGGATTGGGAACAGGTTGGCAAGGACTTTTTAATGTTGTTCACAGAATATTCAAAATTTGGCGTCGCAAAAGGGGATGTCGCAAAATGAAACCAGAGCCTTTCTATTTCATTTTGCGACACCTCCATAATATGCTTTAGGACTGCTTTTGTCAAGAAAAAACGACACTGCTGTCGTTATAATTTGGGCAAACTTGAAGGACTTCTTCCCTCAACCCTTCAGACAGACTTTCTATTTTCCGTATATGAGGTGTGGCTACCGGTTCTTAGTAAGTTCCAAAAATAATTCCTCCATATTTTTAGGCGCCAAAAGCCCCTGTTTCAGGATCCCTTTCTGGCACAGGCTGTCATACAGCTCCATAACAGCCGGCCGGGTCAGATTGGCGGTATGAAGCAACGCCGGATCGGAAAAAATCTCCCGGGGCGGCCCCTGGCCCAGAACCCGGCCTTCATGGAGTACCACCACTTCATCTGCCCAGGAAAGAGCATAATCCACATCATGGGTAGCCATTATCACCGTAATCCCCTTTGTACTCATGTTATCCACCGCCTGATTCACCAGCCTGGTATGTTTGGGATCCAGGAAGGAATACGGCTCATCCATAATCACAATTTCCGGCTCCATCACCAGCACATCCGCAATGGAAACCAGCTTTTTCTGGCCTCCGGACAAGGCGTGAACAGGCTTTTCCCGGTAAGAGCCAATGTCCATGTCCTCCATAATCCGCTCCACCGCTTCCTTTGCCGCCGTCTTAGTCACTCCAAGGTTTAAAAGCCCAAAAGAAATCTCCTGATATACGCTGGCGGAAAACAGCTGGTTATCCGGATCCTGAAATACAATCCCCACCTTTTTCCGCAAATCCAACAATCCTTTTCGGGAATAATCCACAGGCTTTCCATCATAGTACAGAGTACCGGATCCGGGCCTGTGGATTCCATTGCAGCATAGGAAAAATGTAGATTTTCCCGATCCATTCGAGCCCACAAACGCCACCTTTGTCCCCCGGCGGATGTCCAAAGAAAAATCATTTAACGCCAACTGGCGGCTTCCCTCATAAGAAAACTTCAAATTTCTGGCTTTTAAAATAATCTCTTCCATCTTCTTCTACCTTCCTATCCATATGAGAAAGCAGGCCCATAGTTCAAAAGCAAGAATGCCGAAAATTTCTTTTCTTTTAGGAGGATACTCTTCCTCCAGAACCCGGATTTCCCCATCATAGCACCGGGATTCCATAGCGTCAAAAAGAGCTTCCGAGCGCTTAACAGAGCTTATAAAAAGACAGGATATCAACTGTCCAAAGGAATGAATCCCAGTCCGGTAATCCCGGTTTCCCAGCCTGGACTTCTGGGCAGCCGCCACAGCCTGTCCCCGATCCAATAATACAAAAATAAACCGGTAAATTAAAAGCATCAGCTCCACAATCAAAACCGGACATTTCCACCTGCGAAGCAAAACAAAAATGTCTGTCATGGTAGTATTACAAGATAAAAAGTACAGGCAGGACACCGCTGCCATGGCAGTGACAAAAATTTGAATGCCGTAACAAATTGTTTCCCTTCCTGCAGTCAGATACCAGGTTCCAAACCGGACAGAAAACACTTCCAGAGGTGTCTGGCGGATAGAAGTTCCCAAGACCAGGGAGTTCATGCCTAAAAATGCCACAGGAACAGACAGAAGACGCAGATATCCCCCCAGGGGAATCTTCCCCTTTTTTATGGTAAGAATCCCCATTGCAAGGAGCACAAAGACCGCCAGGTACACAGAACGGCTCCCTACACACAGAACCAATGTTATTACAGAAAATGCAAACTTCTCCCCGGTATTTACATACCGCAGCCCCGAATGATAGCTAAACCTGTCAATGGTTATCATTTATCCCTCTTTCTCCTCTGTTGTCCACTTTTTCCGCTCCACAAACCGTCCCATAAAGAAGGCAATGATGCCTACGCCTATACCGGTTTGAATACAGAACAGCATACTTTCCACCTCCCCGGGCAGCTCTCTGCCAAGGATAACCTCCAATACAGGGGCAGCCCAGGGCTCATAATCCGGATCCGTAGTTTCAATCAGAGTATTTCCCTTGCCATCCGCGCCGCCAAACTCTGCATCTTTCAGCAGAAACAGGGGTGTAAAAGCGATAATAACCGCCGTTATCAAAAGTATAACTACTAATTTTCCATTGCTTTTATCCGTGCTTTTCATTCTTATCTGTCCTCCTTTAAAAAGCCTGCTGCCTTTAATTCCGGCCTTGCATAGTTTTCCAGGCCTATAATCACTACTACTGTCAGAATTCCTTCTACTATGGCTAAAGGAATCTGGGTTCCTGCAAAAATAATCAGATTTTCTTTTAATGCAATCTCAAAAGTAGTGGCAGAATTATGAGCCATGGCAAGCTGAAGTGCAGTAACACAGTATGTAAACAAGTCGCCAAAAAAGGCCGCCAAAAATACGGACAATTTCCGGTTCCATTTTACTTTTTCAAAAATCCGGAACAGAAAAAAGGTTAAAAACGGGCCAGCAATAGCCATGGAAAAAACATTTGCCCCCAGGGTGGTAAGACCGCCGTGAGCCAGCAAAATAGATTGAAAGAGCAATACAATTAGTCCTAGAATGGATACTGCTGCCGGGCCGAACAGAATCGCCCCAAGTCCGGTCCCCGTCATGTGGGAACAGCTTCCGCTTACAGATGGGATTTTCAGAGAAGAAATTACAAACACAAAGGCTCCGGACATAGCAAGAAGAGTCAAAGCCCGGCGGTTTTCTCTGACAGTCTTCTTAATAGAAAAAAATCCGGCCATAAGAAACGGGAAAGAGAACGCCCCCCAAGCCAGGCAATAGCCCACAGGAAGCGCTCCCTCCATGATGTGCATTGCATATGCTTTCGAAACTGTCCCAAAAGTTCCGGCAAATACAATAGCAGCGGTAATCAGTGTCTTTTGTTTTTTTGTCATACAGACTCCTTTCATTCTTTGCGGGTTCCCGTCCCGCTCATGCAAAAAAACGCTCCTTCACGGCTTTCGCCAAATACAAAAAGAGCGCCGACAGCCGGGTAATATAGGCCGTCTGCACAGAAAGCCGTCCTTCGCAGCTTTCTATACAATTTCTTATGGCGGGCAGTTCTTCTGACTTGAGCGTCTCTGCTTCTCCCTGCCTTCCCCAGCTTAAAAAGCCCAGTGGCATCTTTTGGGAGAAACTCTTCTCTCACAGCGGCGTGACCGTGGAGGTTTTTCACCTCGTTTCCCTATTCTCCTGCGGAATGAATCACAGGCACCGCGCCATATTAAATTATGATTCTTATTATAAGTCTGACGGTGATATTGTCAAGCCTATAAAAATTTCTAACACCTTGTTTTCACACTCCCGGATTTGTGCTATAATTGAGAACCACAAAGCAAAATCATGGATTTTTCACAAGAAACCAGTTAAGTGGAGCGAAAGCAAAAACAACAAACTGTGATGTGGGAGGGTAAATATGATGGGTAAGTTATTATTAGTCCGGCCGTCTAAACAGTATGCAGATCAAGTTATGTCCTATAAAAAAGAAATGGAACAAAACGGAGATAGCTTCGACGGTTGTGCAGGACTTGAAGATGTCCATTCTTTTGAAGAATGGATTGATTTTGAAAACAGATTAAAAGCAAAATATAAAGACGGATATGTTCCATCAGAGATCTTTTTAGCCATAAGGCAAACAGATAACCATGTTGTTGGTATGATTGATTTTCGTCATCCCCTATCCGACTTCCTTTTTAATTTTGGCGGTAATATTGGATATAGTGTCCGCCCATCAGAACGGCAGAAAGGCTATGCATCTGAAATGCTCAGATTGATTTTACCTATTTGCCGTGATTTTGGAGAAAACAGAGTTTTATTAACCTGCGATAAAAACAATGAAGCGTCACGGAAAACGATTATAAAAAACGGCGGTGTGTTGGAAGAAGAAATCATTGACACAGCAGAGTTAAGTAAAAGCGGTATTCTTCAACGCTATTGGATTTCAATATAGTACCATCGATTTCATTTTACCGGGGAGTCAGGACTCCCCGGACAGCGCGCTTTCTTGCCCGGCTGTGTCAAATCAGTCCCATTAATTCCGGCAGCCCGGTACTGACAAAAGGAATATAGGTAACTGCCATAAGCCCTCCCAAAATCGCCAGGTAATACCACAGCATGTAGGGAATCACCTTTTGCAGGGAGGTTTCTCCTACCTTAATGGCTACAAATAAGGTATTGCCAACCGGCGGCGTAATATTTCCGATACACAGGTTGTACACCAGAATTAAGCCAAAATGAACCGGATGGATTCCAAAGGTCTTTACCATAGGAAGGAACAGAGGGGTAAAAATTAAAATCGCTGGGGTTACATCCATAAACGTACCGGCAATCAGAAGAATCAGGTTCATAATCAACAGAATTAAAAACTTATTGCCGGTCAGGCCTAAAAGGGCCGCCGATACGGCCTGAGGGATTTGAGTAAATGCCATTACCCAGCCCAAAATGTTGGATACCCCGATGAGGAACACCACCATTCCGCTCATTTTCACACTGTTTATTACAATCTCCCAAAAGGACTTTAATGTAATATTTTTATACAGAATTCCTAAAAGAAGGGCATAGGCAACCGCAATGGCGGCTCCCTCGGTTGCGGTAAAAATCCCCCCTACAATGCCGCCGATTACCACTACAATCAGCGACAGGGCGGGCAGGGCCCGGTAAGTGGAAACGCCTAAATTCTTCCAGTCATATCTTCCTTTTTCGCCAGTATATCCCATCCTTTTGGCCAGGATAATTCCTACAATAATGCAGCAGACCGTCCACAGAATCCCCGGAAGATAGCCTGCCATAAACAGGGCTGCAACCGAGGTTCCGCCGGAAGCCAGAGAATAGGTAATCAGGGCGTTGGACGGCGGAATCAGCAGGCCGGATGGCGCAGAGGCCCCGTTGGTTGCGGCGCAGAGCCCCCTATCATAGCCCAGCTCCTCCTCCCCGCCTCTTACCATGCTTCCCACCGCTGCCGCTGCTGCCGCCGCAGAACCGGAGATCGCCCCAAACAGGGCATTGGCTCCCCCATTGGTCACTAAAAGCGCTCCCGGAAGCTTTCCCAAAAGAGCCATAACAAAGTCTACCAAGCGCTTTGCAACACCTCCCTGGTTCATCAGATTGCCTGCCAAAATAAAAAACGGAATTGCCGTCAGGCTGAACTTGCTCATACCTACAAAGGTTCTCTGAGCTCCGGTAACTACCGCTACATCCAGAGGGGTCACCTGTAAAATAGCAGCAAGTGCAGAGATTCCGATGGAATAAGCAATGGGAACGCCCAGGGCCAGCAGCGTCAGCAGCACAGCCAGAATAATCATCAAAGATTGAATCGCCATTTATTCTTTCTCTCCTTCCCTTCCCTTTATCATATTAATCATGTCCATTCCCGTATAGATCATGTTTAAAAATCCGCATATGGGAAGTACAAGATAGAAAATGCCCACAGGCACTCCCAGGGATGAGGTCATCTGGCCCATAGCCAGATTGGAAATCTGAATCCCTCCGTAGACCAGGATTACTGCCGAAAAAAGCAAGGCAATAAGCCCGCAGAAGCAATTTACTGCTTTCCGGCCCCTTAAGCTTAACCTTTCCACCAGAATGGGGATATTCATATGGCCCCGCTCACCGGTAACGATAACGGCGCCCATAAGGCTGGCCCATGCAAACAGATAGGATACCAATTCCTCTGACCAGGTAGACGGGTTTTTAAGGATGTACCGGGTAAAAACCTGCCAGCAGGTCAGGACTACCATAGCCAGAAAACTGATTCCGGAAAGCCCCCGAAGGACAGCATTTAAAAAGTTTTTTAATTCTTTCATATGTCATCCCTCCTATTCTGCTGCCGAAGGATACCGGGCATTATATTGCTGGATCTGATCATAAATAGGCTGGATATCCGGATAGCTTTTTAAAAAGGCTTCATGCATAGGCATGCAGATATCCTGAAAAGGCTTGGTATCCGGGTATAAAAACTGAACCTTTTGTTCCTTTTCTGCCCTTTCTCTGGCCTGCTCTACCGCCTTGACCCATTCCTCCCGCTCTACCTGATTCACCAGCGCAAAACCTTCCTCAAAGACAGCCCGTTCCTCCTCAGGCATCTCCTCCAGAAACTTATTGTTGGCAACCAAAATATCCGGTATCATCTGGTGCATATCGTAGGAATAAAACTTGCATACATCGCCGTGGCCGTTGGAGGTCAGAGCCATTTCATTATTCTCCGCACCGTCGATTACTTTAGACTGGAGGGCCGTGTAAACATCGCCAAAGCCCATAGGGGTGGCGGAACCCCCCAGGAGATTCATCATCTGAACGTTGGTAGGCGACTGCTGAACCCGGATTTTTAAGCCTTTTAAATCTGCCGGAGAGTGGATAGGGGTAGAAACCGTATAGAAATTCCGGGTGCCTGCATCCAGCCATGCAACCGCCTGAAAGCCTGCATCCCTGGTGGATTCAAAAATAGGATCCGTCACATTCTTATCATCCATAGCCCCGTGATAAGCCTCTGCCGAGGCAAAGAGATAGGGCATATTGAATAATGTATAATTTTCTGAAAAGGTCTCTAAAATAGAGTTGCTGGCCACACAGATATCAATAGCCCCTGTCTGGGTAAGCTGAACCATATCGGTTTGAGACCCTAAAAGCTCACTGGGATAAACCTCCACATTATATTTATCCCCCAGCCTGCTTTCGATAAATTCTTCAAATGCCAGAAGGGCAATATTGGTTGGATGGTCTGCCGCCTGATTATGGCCTATATAGACAATATCCCTGGTATCAGAAGAAGCGCCGCACCCTGAGATCAGGGCGGACGCTCCTATAAACATCCCCAGAAGCAGCCGCTTTTTCTTCCTTTTTGTCACGTTCCCGATCCTTCCTTTCTAATTGATAAAATTCCATCTTTTCCGGACGCGATATAGCCATGTACATGGATAAGCTATTCCCTGAGAACCGGGTTTTTATACGTGACAAACTTATTTATCTGACAACTGCTATCTCATATTTAGAAACCGAAATGTCCGCTTTCCCTTTTGAACGGAAACGGATCCCGCTGCACTCCTGAGAGCTAAACAGAAGGGAGGTCATTGCCTGTTCTCCGTCATTGGCAAAGATTTCGCAGGAATAGCGGTCTAAGAGAATCCGTAAGAACAGCTTCCCTCCCCGGTCTCTCACTTTCATGGTCCTGCTGCTGATAAAATCCCGGCAGAACCCGGAATAGGTACGGTCAAAGGCTACCGTGTTTTCCCTGGGATTATAAAGGACAGAGGAATAAAAATCTTCATTTTCTGCCAGGCGGATTTCCACTGCATCAGAATCTCCGGCCTCAATCTCCACCGTCATATCCACACATCTTCCCTCAATACCGGGAAGAGCTTCCAACTCCTCTCCCAGCCGTACATGGCTGTGTTTCACCGGACCCACCCGGTAATTTTCCAATTCCCTTACCGGCCTCTGACAGACCCGTCCGTCTCTCACAAACAGCTCTCTGGGAACCGTAAACTGGCCGCTCCAGCCCAGTTCCTGCTTAAACAGGTGATTGTCCCAGGACTGCATCCAGCCTATCATAATCCTTCTTCCGTCCCCGGTCTCCATGGTCTGGGCCGCGTAAAAATCCAACCCGTAATCGCAAGACTGAACCTTATCCCATCTATAGTCCATGGAATCTTTGTCATAGTCCCCTATAAGAAAAATATTCCCGTTTCCATTGTGAAATTCCAGATCCTTTGCCTGCATATCCTGGGGGGAAACAATGAGAATCCTCTTTCCTTCCAGTGAAAAGAAATCCGGGCATTCCCACATTTTTCCGTATTGATTCTGGCATCTGGCCAGCACCGTGCAAAATTTCCACTTATGCAAATCTTCTGAAGAAAGCAGCAGTATCTGCCCGCTTCCGTCAGCGTGGCGGCTACCCACCGCCGTATAGAACCGGCCGTCCTCCTCCCACAGTTTGGGATCCCGAAAATCTTCCAGGCTGGATCCTTCCGGCAGCAGCTCTGCGGTAATTACCGGATTGCAGGACACTTTCTGATAGTTTAAACCGTCACCTTCTGCAAGGCACTGTTCCTGGCGGATGGCCTTTTTGCCTGCTTCATCCGTGATTTCCTTCACTCCCGTATATAGAAGATAGTGCTTTCCGTCTTTCTCCACAGCTCCGCCAGAAAATACTCCTTTCTGATCATAAGCTTCATCCGGCGCCAGGGCCGTGGGAAGATACTCCCACTTAATAAAATCCCTGCTTTTGGCATGGCCCCAGTGCATGGCATCCCAGTGTACATCATAAGGGTTGTACTGGAAAAACAGGTGATGTTCCCCCATAAAATCTCCAAAACCATTTGGATCATTAAGCCACCCTGAAGGCGCTGAAAAGTGGAAAACCGGCCTGTGGCTTTCAGGTATCCTGCATGCCGTTCTGTTCTCATATTCTCTTGCCTTTTCCAGGATTTTACTCATAGTCTTCCTCCTACTACTTTTAGATGTACCGGCACGCGCCGCTGCGCGGCACCTGCCATTTCGTCAGAACGCATTCCAGTTGTGGAACTACGTTTCACAAGCGTTCTTCCTCTTCCAGTTCTTTTAATGAATTCTGATATTCGTCAAAATATTTCTGCTTGATTGCCAGATAGTCAGACAGACCATATGCTTCCATTTTTTCCAGATACTCATCCCATTCCTGGTCAATGCCTCCGTTTAAAATCCAGCTTGCCTTCATCTGTTCGGTATATTTTTTAATATCTGTATCGTACTGGGTTACCTTGTTGGTATCTTCAATACTCATAAATACGTTTGGATATACATACTGGCTGTTCATGTCTTCCAGATAGGTCTCGTGCATATTGTCCAGACGCCATTTTGCATCATCAGGCATGGTGACGTAAACCCCATAATACTCATTGAGAATGGCCAGAGGGCCGTTTACCGACTGATTTTCCCGAATCTCCACAGGGGAATTTCCGCCCAGATCCATATGCTTCAGCATAGGATCCCCCTGATCATTTTGGCTCATCTCAAAGATATTGGCCTGATTCTCCTCCCCGTAGGTTCCCCAGTTGTTCTGAGCCGACTGAACAGGCTCATACATCTGGTCAATCCAGGCGGCCGCCAGGGCCGTATCCCGGCAGCTTGTGGTGAGGACACATCTTCCCCGGTCAAATCCGCTGGTTTCGCTGTTGTTCTGACGGGTAATATTTACCATGCCTTCCGGGCCTTCCAGAGCCGGCAGCATTACATAATCCTGGTAATTGTCAATGTTGGCAATGTCCCAGGTAAAGCACAGGCCATAGCGGTGATTCTTCCCCTTTGCCACATAGGTAGCCCAATCCTGGGTAAAGCCCTCCGGATCGGTAAGCCCCTGCTCCACCAGGCTGTGAAGCCACTTGATTCCTTCCTTATATCCCTCCTGGACAGTGGTGTAAATTACCTTTCCTTCATTGGTCACTGCAAAATGGTCGCCTACATCTCCATAGCCTTCTCCAAACCCGTTAATCAGGATAGCCGGATCCTGTTCTCCGTTGTTGATGATAAAGGACATGGGAATTACATTCCCCTCTATGCCGAATTCTGCCTGGAGCCGGGAAGCATTGTCCCGGAAGGATACCAGGGCCTGCTCCAGCTCTTTTGTGGTTTTCGGAATCTCCAGCCCCAGAAAATCCAGCCACTTTTTATTAATATAAGGAATACCTCCTATGGCCTGGATGGCTTCCTTTCCGGAACCAAGCTGTTCAATCCACGGGAAAGAGTAAATGTGGCCGTCCGGCGCAGTACACATCACCCGGTACTGAGGATATGCCTCAAACACAGCCTGAAGATTAGGCATATATTTGTCTATCAGATTCTCCAGGGGGATAATAATCCCCTGCTTTGCGTACCGCAGCAAATCGTAATCTTTCATCTCTGCCACAAATAATCCGTCCGGCAGGTTGCCGAATTGAGCCAGAGCCAGGTTCTTCTTGTCCGGAAACTGGTCTTTCACAAAGCAGGTCCAGTCAATGTGGACGTTGGTCTCCTCCTCCAGACGTTTAAAAATTGTCTTCTCATTGGGATCCTGGGTAGTCCTGGCAGGAGCGTTGGTAATAAAGGAAAGCTCTGCTTTCTCCGCCAAAGGAAAGGCCACTGCCTGAGCCGGGGTGTCCGGATTGACATCTGCCGCCGCAATCTCCCTGCCCTTACATCCAGTTATAGCACAAATTACGGTTATTGCAAGTCCTAATCCTGCTAAACGTATTTTTTTCATTATTCATTCCTCCTGCTATCCTTTTACGGAACCTACCATCACGCCCTGATCAAAATACTTCTGAAAGAAAGGATACATAATCAACAGCGGAAGGCTGGAAACTACGATGGTTGCATATTTTAACAGCTCTGCCACCTTGGCCATCTCTGCGGTGCTCTGAATATCCGCAATCATGCCTGGCTGAGGGGTATTTTGTACCAAAATGGAGCGAAGCACAAGCTGAAGGGGCTGAAGATCCGCGTCATTTAAATAAATCAAAGCGTCAAAATAGCTGTTCCACATCCCCACAAAGGTCCACAAAACCAATACTGCAATAATGGGCTTGCACACCGGCATCATAATCCGGAAGAAATGCTCTACCTCGCTGGCGCCGTCAAGCTGGGATGCTTCCCGAAGCTCTCCCGGAATAGACTGGTAATAGGTTCTGGCTAAAATCATGTTCCACACATTGAAGGATCCGGGAATCAAAATAGCCCATATGGTATTGACCATGTGAAGCTGGTTAATCAGAATAAACGTAGGGATCAAACCGCCGCCAAAAAACATGGTAATAAGAAAGATGGTATTGAAAAATTTTCTCCCCACCAGATCCTTTTTGGACATGGGGTAGGCGGCCAGCAGGGTAATAAAAACGGAGATGGCCGTAAATGCTGTAGAATAAAAGAAGGAATTGAAAAATCCTCTCCAAATCATATTATTTTTCAGGACCCGGCCGTAGGCATCCACTGTCCAGTCCTTTATCTGAAAGCTGATCCCCTGATTATTCAACACCGTAGGATCCATAAAGGATGCGATTACCACATAAGCCAGGGGAATAAAAACCAAAACCGCAAAGATCCCTAAAAGCACATATCCGCCAAATAATATTATCCTGTCGGAAGTTCCAAGTTTTTTTCTGCTGCTTTTCATATGTTCTCCTTTCCTCCTCTAAATTCCTTCCCCGTCATTTAATTTTGCCACTATCCAGTTAACTGCCACCAGCAGAATCACATTGACAATGGAGTTAAAAAGTCCCACTGCTGTAGAGTATCCGTAGTCGCCGTTTAAAAGGCCGATGCGGTATACATAAGTAGATAAAATCTCTGATGCCGGAAGGTTCATATCCGTCTGCAGGGCATAAGCCTTTTCAAAACCGATGCTCATAATGTTGCCTGCCTGCAGGATAAACTGAATCACGATAATATTTTTAATGGCCGGAAGCTGTACATACCAAATCTGCTGTAAAATATTGGCCCCATCCACAGTAGCCGCTTCCTCCAGCTCCTTGCTGGAGTTTGCCAGCGCCGCCGTATACATAATGGAAGCCCATCCGGCTGTCTGCCAGATTCCGCTGGCAATATAGATGGTGCGGAAAGACTCCGGCATGGTCATCCAGTTGGTGGTGATTCCCAAAAGCTTATTAAGAGGGCCTACTGGTGATAAAAACATCCGTACCATACCGCAGAGCACAATAACGGAGATAAAGTTGGGAGCATAAATCAGAAGCTGAATGTTTTTCTTAATCCCTGTGCTTTTCACCTGGTTCAGCAAAAGGGCCAGGAGAACCGGCACCGGAAATCCCCATAAAAGCCCGTAAGCGCTTAGCTTTAATGTATTCATTAAATAATCCATAAAATCCGGAGAGGACAAAAACCGCTGAAAGTAGGAAAACCCTACCCATTCACTTCCCAGGATTCCTTTCATAACATTGAAATCCTTAAAAGCAATAAGAAGCCCTCCCATAGGGATATACTTAAAAATAATGGTAACCGCCAGACCAGGCAGCAGAAAGAACACATATAACTCCCAGTGTTTCTTTATGTACTGCAGTTTCTGCTCCATAACGGTTCTGGTTCCTGCCGCCGTTTTCCCCGAGCCTTTGCGCTCTGTGCTTACGTTCATACCTCTTCTCCTCTCTTTTCATCACGAAACCTTCTTTTCTTTAGTAACCGGTAAAGTAACCGGTTACTTTATGGCTTCATTATAGTTTTTTTCGAAAAATATGTCAAGAATTCCTTTGCAAAAATCTTCTTTTTGTCAATTCTCACATTTTTAAGAGGAGCGTTTTGTGATGATTTCACAATTGCTTTTTGGCTTCTTTTTTGTTATATACAAAGAAGCCCCCGTCTCAACGGTTACAACATACCCTCAGGATACCTTCCGACGATATGGCAGGGGACGCTGGGCGGCGCGTGCCGATTCATTATTTAGAGGGAATGATTGGAAAGAGGAACGAATTTATGAGAAAAAAGAACGTTACATTTCAGGATATTGCAGATTATACGAATTTTTCCAAAACCACCATATCCCGGTATTTTAACAATCCGGACTCTCTGACTCTGGAAAATCAGGAAATTATTGCCAAAGCTTTAGAGGAATTAAATTATAAGGAAAATAAGGTGGCAAAGATTTTAGCCAGCGGAAAGACAGAGTTTGTAGGAGTTATTGTTCCCAATCTATATCTCCACTATCATGGAGCCATGCTGTCTCAGCTTATTTCTACTTATGAGGATTACGGCTACAAATTTATTGTATTTTCCGGAAGTGACAAGGAAGAGATGGAGAGGCGCTATATCCAGGAGCTTCTGGCCTATCAAATTGAGGGGCTGATTGTGTTAAGCCATACCATCCCCTCCAAAGAACTGGCTTCCTATAATATTCCGGTGGTAACCATTGAGCGGGAAGATCGGTATACCAGCAGCGTCAATTCCGACAACCTGATGGGTGGTATCCAGGCCGCCAGCCTGCTGTACAAAAACCACTGTAATATCCTGATCCACGCCAATTCCCACCTGTCCCCGGACATTCCGTCTTACGGGCGGATTCAGGGATTTCTCTCTATCTGTGAAGAGTTTTCCCTTCCTCATGAACTGTACCTTCAGCATTGGGGCAGCAGTTACGAGGAGAGCCGGGAGCTGATCCGCCGTTTTTTAGAAACCATTGAGCAAAAGTATCCGGGCAAAAGAAAGGGAATCTTTATGCCCAATGATACTTTTGCCAATATTCTGTTAAACCTTCTGTTTCAGAAGTTTGGAAGGCTGCCGGATGATTACCGTATTATCGGCTATGACAACTCCCCTATCTCCAGCGAAGCAGTTCTCCCCACCAGCACTGTCAGCCAGCAGATTGACAAAATTGCCACATCCGCCATGGAACTTTTAGTTGAGCAGATGAATGAGAGGAAGAAGCGGTGTCCGGTGATTTCCCCGGAGCCGGTTCACAAAGTCGTCACTCCCATGCTGATTTCCAGAGAGACTACAAAAGTTCTTTAGCCGCTGCAATGTAATAGTGGCGGCCATTGGCGCTGGTGATTCTCTCTCCCAGCTTCAGAAGGCCTTTCGCCTTTATTTCCCTGGCCTTCTCCCGGGATTCCCCAGCCTGAATCAGCAGCTCCGCAAGCTGCACTGCCATCTGGTATTCTCCCAAAGCCAGCTTCTCTTCTGCCTCCTTCTGCATCTTTTCCGCTCCGGAAAGCCTGACTAATTCCGCAGCAAATACAGAATCCGGAAGAGGGTTTAAATTGGCGGCATTGCCGTCAAACCATCCCAAATATCCATGATAAATGGATCGCACCGACCAGTCTGCGGTGCCGTAAAATTCCCCCAGATACGAAAGGTTTTGATACTGCTCCGGAAGTTTTACCGCCTCCACCGTCTCACTCTCCGTCATGCCCTGGTTCATGCAGTCTAAGGTCTGCAAAAGAACAGATTCAATGGCCCCGGAAAAGTTTCCAAGTATTTCCTGAATCCTTTCTTTCCCCAATACCGGCATGGTATGCCCCGGTACAAGGGCTTTGGAGGGGTAAGACATAATTTCCTTTAAGCTGTCCACCCAGGCCCCAATATCCCGGTACTGGCTGCCTCTGATAGCGTAGAGGTTTGGCCAGCAGCCATAGTAATTATCCCCGCAGCAGATAACTTCATCATCAGGCAGCCAGATATAGATCTGATCATCCGTCTCCCCTACTGCGGAAACCAGTTCCATTTTGACGCCGTCAATACTCCTCTCTACTCTGTCCTCTGCAGTATACAAGGTGGTGGGAGCCAGGAAATCGTACTTTCCGTCCCCCACTGCATGGCCTTCCCGGATGCCGATTCCCTGGGTAATGCACTCTTCCTCTGTAAGCTTATAGCCAAACTGCCTTACCGTTCTCTTCATAAGAATATCGTTGATTTTCTGGGTATATTTGAGAACCGGACGTCTGGGGGCAAAAGCAATCACCTCTTCCACGGTATCCCTGAAAGCCCCGGAACCGCCTCTGTGATCCGGATGTCCGTGGGTGTAAATAATAGTTTTTACCGGCTTATGAAAGGTCTCTTTCAGCTCTGTCAAAAGCCTGCTCGCCCGCTCATCAGAATCTAAAGCATCCACCAAAATCAAAGAAGTTTCCCCTTCTATCACCGTACAATTGCTATGCCCATAACCTACATATACGGTAATCCGATGATTAATTTTCACTGCCTGTCTGGTATAGGATGCGGCTGCGTGATCTTTTAACATCTGTGCTGCGTTCTCTGTAAACATTCCTTTTCCTCCCTGTGTTTTTCTGCTTCTATTGTAATCAATAAATCGGGTTTTGAAAAGCAGGCACAAAAAAGTAACTTAATCACAGAGCTTTTGGCGGCATCCCTGCCTCAAAACAGCGGCTGCAAAGGTATGCCGCCAGAGTTTCCTAAATTATATGTTGGCTTATAAATTTTTTTATCAGCATTGCGGCTTCTTCTGCGTTGGAAAAGAGAGAGGGGTGTCCTCCGTTTGGAAAAAGATATACGGAAGATCGAGAAAGCATAGAAGCCATTTCTCTATATTCTTCTTCCATGTTGTTCCGGCAACTTTCATCTTCTTTACTTCCCATGAATAGGATAGGTATTTTTAACTCCTCCAACGGCTTATAAAATAGTGGACACTTTTCCTCCACACACTTCAATAATGCTTCTGTATCAATGTCAACCACCTTTTCCCAGTCTGCACCCTGACACAATTCGTAAAATTGCCTTGACTGTATATCTTCTTTCGCCGCTTTCCTTTCAGATAAAAGGTTAGAGGAAAAATTTTCATTAAGAGTGCGCCCGTCAAAGCTATCTGCTATAACTGCATGAAATAAGTCGGGGCGTTCTAACGCGGCATTGACGGCTGCCCATGCGCCGCCGCTTGTTCCGATAAGACTGACCTTTCCACATTGCAAATGTTCAGTAAGAGCAATCGTCTGCAAGGCTTCATCATACCACATATCCGGCGGAAACTTTTCTACCCGGTCTGACTGTCCGTTACCTAAAAAGTCAATCAGAATACATCTGAAGCTTTCTGCATACAACGGCATAAGAAATTCAGACATTTTAGAAGAAGCGGTATTGCCATGCAGGAAGATAATCGGCTCCCCCTGCCCGTATTCTTCATAAAAAATGGATTTATCTTGATAGTTGAAATATGCCATATATATTCGCCTCCCTACCTCATTTTTTCCTGACACTCACTACATTCTTTATCGTGGATAGAAATGATACCGCTTGTTATAGCTTTTTTCAAGATTTTTAATTAGTTTTGCATGGGTATTCAGCACATTCAAAACAGTAAAACAGCGATTTTTTTACTCTACTGTGAAAATTTCTTCGATTGTCGCATGAAATACCTTTGCAATATTCCACGCTAAGACTAATGAGGGATTGTATCTGCCTTTTTCAAGATTTCCTATCGTTTCCCTGCGTACACCTACTAACTTTGCTAAATCCTCCTGCTTCATGTCATACCTGGCTCGATACTCCTTAATCCTATTTTTTATCATGCTCAAGCCCCCAACTTTCCTTGAATTTGTAATATCCAACGGAAAAACCATGTACGGCTACAGAAACGCCCCAACCAGAAGCAAACCCGTATAAAAGCGCAACATTTCCGGCGTTCCCGTTCACAAAGAACCAAACCAGAGCAACAATGGCAGTAGTAACCATACCGCAGTAAAATGCCCTCGAAGCTGACCTGTTCATATATTCTTCAACCATTTCATCTGTTTTTATAAAGAAATATTCAAAGTCAGCGATAAAGGCAAAAAAAGCTAAAAAAGTTCGTTCTTCCGTAAAAATGCCGATAAATCCCAACACTGACAACAGCCCCATAAGTCCGTACATATAGCGTTTTGATTTCATAATATTGACCTCCTTGTTTGTAATGTATTTCTATCTTTATGTTATAAATATACCATATAATAATATGGAAGTCAATACCTCTGACTTTCGATTATCGAAGTGTATAAAGACTGAGGATAATCCTACAAAAATAACAGACCTATATTTGTGATATTACAAGCGACCCAAACAGAAGAAAAACGCAGAACATGGCCAGCGAGAAGGTTGCTTTTCACCTTATCCTTTTAGGACGCTTTGTAGTATGATGTCAATGAGTTTGAAAGGATGGTGACAGGATGGAGATCCTGAGAAAAATAGGCCTTTTCCAGAAAGAGATCCTGCGGCTGTTTCAGATCCCGTTTCCCAGGGAGGGGCAGGAGCCGAAAGGGATGGGACAGTTCCCTGCGTTATCGTAAGACTATAAACAGAAAAAAGAGGGCTGTCCTGAAAATCCAATTCAGCGGCAGCCCTCCGGGCATCCTGTATTATCTAGTTATCTTCAAATCAAAAAACTCAGCGCAGCCATCCTGAGCCATTAAGCCGATCTGATAATCCGTCTGGCCGTAATAGCGATAAGTAAAGGCGATCTTTTCACCTGCAAAAATCTCAATCATATCCTTATCTACAGCTACCTTCAAATCAATAACGTCTCCGTCCTTAAACGGGAAGGGTTTCTCGCATACCCGGATACCGTCCGGGCCGGCGTCCTTTGGAGTGCCAATATTGGTGCAGGAGGCCTCCCAGAAGGGATCCACTCCCATAGGAAGATTTAACAGCTCCGCCCTCTGCATCCCCTTGTCAAATGCCAGAACAATACACTGAGTGGCATCTTTGTCAGACTTTAAAAGCAGTCCAAAATGATCCGCCATATTCTCCGGCTTTACTTTACAGGAGAACAAAAAGCTTTCCTCCTCTACCTCCAAAAAGCCATAGGATAATGTGCTTACAGAATCCAGATACACACTCCTTTCGCCATACCTTCTATAGCCGCCCAGTATATGCTTATAGGACCATTCCACCGGCTGGTTCCAGGCCTCTATGTACTCCTTAGGCATCTTCACATCCAATTCCCCTTCCGGGTTTTTGCACACCTCATGAGGGATGCAGAATTGGCCGCCCCAATACCACTGGCCAAAGTTGCTTTCATCGGCTCTGTCGTGAGCCCAGGCAAAATAAAATCTTCTCCCCTGATCATTTTCCATAGACTTGGCGGCGTAGAAACGCCGGCCGCCGATGCCGTCCATCTTTGGCGTTCTCCAGGGCCCAAAGGGTGAGTTGGAAACCCGGTAAATGGTGTTTACAAACTCAGAAAAACGGGAATAGGATAAGTACCAAAGATCCCCTATTTTATACATTTCGCAGCACTCCGGACAGTTGGTATGGTAAGGCCGGTAAATAGGGCCGTAATACTCCCAGTTTTCCAGATCCCAGGATCTGTAAAGGACGATGCAGCCTCTCCTGGCAGGCGGTCCTTCTTCTTTTCTGCCGGAAATCAGGATCCAATAACACTTGTCATCCTCATTGTAAAATACATAAGGATCTCTCCAGTCTACCAGCTCATAGCCCTCATAAGGCACGATAATCGGGTTTTTCGGATCCTTTTCAAAATGGATTCCGTCCTGGCTGACTGCATGGCAGATGGTCTGCTGGTAATGGATATTATAATTGTATCCAGTATAAAAAATGTGATATTTCCCCTGACCGTAAATAGCCGCCCCTGTCCACACTCCGCAAGCATCCGGTTCTTCGCCCTCGCCCGGATAAAGGGCGGTCTCTACTTCCTCCCAGTGAACCAAATCCCTGGAAACAGAGTGCTCCCAGGTGGTTCTCAGCCTTTCGGGATAAACCGTGGTTCCCGGCGGGGAAGTCAGAGAAAAAATGTGGTATACATTGTCATGGTAAAAGGGAATGGCATCGCCTGTAGAATCTGCCCATTTTAGTTTTCTAAAAACTTCCATATCTATGCTCTCTCCTTTGCATTTTTAATAATGCGCTTTACTACGCTGTCGCTGCCTTTCTGGGTATCAATAATAACTGCCAGAAGAATAATCAGGCCCTTTACTACCAGCTGCCAGAAAGAGCTTAATCCGATTAAGTTAAGGCCGTTACTGATAATGCCGATAACCAGAGCGCCGAAAATGGTTCCGGAAATAGCGCCGATACCGCCGGTCATGGACACTCCCCCCAGCACGCAGGCGGCAATGGCATCCAGCTCATATCCTTCCCCAACGCCAGGCTGGCCGGAATACATTCTGGCGGAAAGAACGATTCCCGCAAAGGCTGCCAGAAATCCGGAGATAGTAAATACTGCAATCTCCACCTTCTTAATCGGTACGCCGGAAAGCCTTGCAGACTCCCGGTTTCCTCCTATGGCAAAGATATAAGTACCGAATTTGGTCTTATTGAGAACCACCATAAACACCGCAATAAGGATAATCATGTACACAACCGGAAGAGGCAGAACTCCAAAAAGCTTTCCGGTTCCAATGCCGGTATACACCTCGTTGGAAACACGGATGGAACGGCCGCCGGAATAAATATAAGCAATTCCCTTTGCAATATTCATCATAGACATAGTTACAATAAACGCCGGAACTTTAAAGGTGGCGATAATAAGGCCGTTTAAAAATCCTGCCAGGGTGCCCAAAAGCAGTCCCACCGCAATGGCTGCTCCCATAGGCATCCCCTGATTGACCATAAGGCCTGCAGTTAAAGTGCCGCACATGGCAACACAGGTGCCTACCGAAAGGTCGATGCCTCCCAAAATAATAACCAGTGTCATACCTAAGGCCAGATACATATTGTTAGACACCTGCCGCAGCACGGACAGAAAATTATCGGCAGTTAAAAATACCGGGGATGCAAAGCTTAAAATCACAGAAATAATGACCAGCACTGCAATGATTCCGGAATTTCCCTTAATCATTTTCAAAAAACTGTTGTTTTTCATCTTTCCTCCTAGTATAATAATGAATCGGCACGCGACGCTTAGCGTCACCTGCCATATCGTCGGAAGGGATCCTCAAAATGCTCCGCATTTCCCTTCCTCCTAATATAATAGTGACCTTATCTACACTCCTGTAGCCAATTTCATAATCTTTTCCTGAGTCAGGCCCTGATACCCAAGCTCCCCTGTCTTTACGCCTTCTTTTACCACACATACGTTGTCGCACATGTTGATAATCTCCGGAAGCTCAGAAGAAATCATCACAATGGCCATCCCCTGCTTTGCCAATTCATTTATAATCGCATAAATCTCTGCCTTTGCGCCTACATCTACTCCCCGGGTAGGCTCGTCTAAAATCAGGAGCTTAGGTTTTGTGGCCAGTGCCTTGGCCAAAACCACCTTCTGCTGATTGCCGCCGGACATGCTTCCCACGGCTACATCCGGAGAAAGGGCTTTAATGTTTAAACTTTTGATATATTCCTTGGTCACCGCGTCCTTCTTTTTGTCCGAAATAAGCAGGCCTGCTGCATAATAACGCAGACTGGACAAAGTCGTGTTAAACATAATGGAATTAATCAGGGTCAGTCCGGTCTTTTTCCGATCCTCTGTCACCATGGCAATCCCGGCGTTAATGGCCTGAAGGCAGTTTTTAAACCGCACCTGCCTGCCGTTTAAGAAAATCTCCCCGGAATCAAATCGGTCAGCGCCGAAGACACAGGTCATAATCTCACTCCGTCCGGCTCCCACCAATCCGGAAAAGCCCAGGATCTCCCCCTTTCTCACCTTAAAATTAATATCTTTGAATACGCCCTTTTTCGTAAGGTTTTTTACTTCCAGAACCACTTCTTCCTTCATAGTATCATAGTCTCTGGTATAGTAATTCTGCAGGCTTCTGCCAACCATCATGGCCACCAGCTGGTTGGTATCAGTAGCCTTGGTGTCCACCGTTCCCACATAAGTTCCGTCCCGGATAACCGTAATCCGGTCCGTTATCCGGAACAGTTCTTCCATTCTGTGGGAAATATAGATAATACTTACTTTCTGTCTCCTCAGCTTTTCCATGGTTTCAAAAAGCTTCTCTACTTCCTCATCAGACAGGGAGGACGTAGGTTCATCCATAACCAGGATTTTCACCTGGAAAGAACTGGCTTTTACGATCTCCACCATTTGCTGCTGGGCAATTGTAAGGGCGGCAACCTTCAGCCCCGCATCAAATTCCAGCCCCAATGCCCCAAGCATTTCCGTAGCCTGGCGGTACATTTCTTTCCTGTCCTGGAAACCGAAGCGATCTAAAATTTCACGTCCCAAAAAGATATTTTCTGCAACCGTTAAGTGGGGAACCAAAACGATTTCCTGATGGATAATTCCGATTCCGTGATCTCTTGCCACCTGGACACTGTCCATTACCACGTCCTTCCCATTGATAGCAACAGAACCCTTATCCGGCTTGTAAATGCCTCCCAGGACTTTAATCAGTGTGGACTTTCCGGCTCCGTTTTCCCCCAGCAAAGCGTGGATTTCTCCTTCTCTAAGCTCAAAATGGATCCCGTTTAACGCGTGCACGCCGCCGAAGCTTTTCGAAATATCCTTCATCTGCAATACAATATTTTCCACTCTATCACCTGCATTTCTGAAAAAAGATGCAAAAGGAAACCAGACGGCTTTCTATTCGCAGATATCCGCATTTTCAGTACGTCTGGTTTCATTTTGCATCCCCAGTTTTTATGTCGCCATTATATCGTAATAGTCCATCCCATGCGGAAGGGAAGATAAATCAGGGCTTACAAGCCAGCCTGGCGCCCAAATTTGTCCCCAGCCTCCCGCCGTCTGAACGGTTACGTTCCTTACTGCCAATCGTTAAGGGTTGCCTCTGCCTTCTCTTTGTCTACTAAGAAGGAAGGAAGCAGGATTTCTTTTTCGATTTCCTGGCCTGCCAGCAATTCTTCTGCCTTTACAAAAGCGGTTTCAGCAATGCCAATGGGCACCTGTGCTGCCACTGCAGTAAAGGATCCGTCTAAAATAGCGGCCTTTCCGTCGGGGGAAGCGTCGATAGAGTATACGCCGATACCGGTTTTTCCGGATGCCTTAATAGCGGCGGCTGCTCCCAGTGCAGAGGGGTCATTGATACAGAAAAATGCGTTTAATTCCGGATTTGCCTGAATGATATCCTCGGCAATGGGCATGGAAACATCCAGAGCTGCTGCGCCGTCCTGCTGTGCCACAATCTCAAACTTATCCTTCGCATCCCCAAGCCCGTCTAAAAATCCGGCTACACGGTTTACACAGGACTCATTGGAGGGGAAGTCCAGGATTGCAATCTTTCCGCCGTCAGGATAGTCGGCTGCCATCTGCTGGCCAACCAAGGTTCCTGCGTTGTAGGCGTCAGTTGCAATAACGGTCTCTACTAAATCTAAGTCCTCGTCAATTACCGGGGTATCTACATTTAAAATGGGAATATTCTTCTCGCTGATCTGCTCTAACCCCTGGCGGATTCCTGCAGAGTCAACCGGGATTATGAATACAGCGTCAAAGCCCTGGTTTGCAACGTCTGCCATCTGGGACAGCTGTGTATTTAAGTCATAATCCGGATCCAGGCACACATAATCATATCCCTTCTCCTGGCACAGCTTCTTGAACGTGTCATTCATAGCTGCCTGGAAGGTGTTGTTCTGAGTATTGGGAAGAAACGCAAAGCTGTAGGAACCGCCTTCTGCCGGCGCCGGCGTTTCTTCCTCACCGGCCGCTTTTGTTTCTGCCGGCGCGGCGCTTTCTGCAGCTGTGGTGTTAGCGGATGCGGCTGTGGTGGTCTGAGTAGCTGTGTTGCTGCATCCTGCCAGTGCAGATGCGGTCAGGGTCAGTGCCATAAATGCTGTAAATGTTTTCTTCATAAAGTAAAATCCTCCTCTTTAAATGATTCGCTGCGTGTTAAGCGTCACAGCCCGCTTTGTTTACGTAAATAATACCATTTCAATACCTGTCAGTCAACACTTTTTCTAGTTTTCTGCGTTTTATACAGGGCTTTTTTGTGTGTTTTGTGCTATAATTACAAGAACCAGAAATTATTTACGTAAATATCAATAATTTCCTCTTAAAATAAAAGCTTCTTTTTAATTTTACTTTCCAAACCGTTCTCTGTCATTAGCAATTCTCTTCCACTCTTTTCAAAAAAGTCCAAATGAAAATTTGACTTTAATCGAAGAACTTGCTATATTATAATTAAATTTACGTAAATATGAGGTGTTTTATGGGAACTACCATTAAAGATGTGGCAAAATCAGCCGGCGTCTCCATTGCAACTGTTTCTCACGTTATCAATGGAACCCGGTATGTAAAGCCAGAGTTAATCGAAACTGTCCGGCAGGCTATAGAATCCACCGGATATCAGATAAAATCCAGGAAGCAGGAATCTGTTATCAAAGTGGGGGCCGGTTCTATTATTGCCATGGTAATTCCCACTATCGGCGGCTCTCTTTTTTCCAGAATCTTTACCGTTTTGGCCCAGTTGGGGGAAGCAAAGGGATACTCCATATCCCTTTACCTGACCTTTGACAATCTGGAAACAGAAAAACGGATTCTGGAAAATCTGGTTAATGATAAGAAAATTGCCGGTCTGATTATTGCGCCGGTAAGCAGTGACAGCAAGCATTTAAGGAAACTTTTAAAAAGAGGCCTTCCCATGGTTTGTCTGGAGCGGATGGTAACCGATCGCTCTGTTTCCTGTGTAGCGGCGGACAACAAAACCATCATTTATAAAGGAACCCAGACCCTGCTTAACAGCGGTCACAAAAACATCGGGCTGGTCATCAATGATCGGGAAATCTCTACCTCCAATGAACAGCTTACCGGGTTTTTAGACGCCATGTTTGACGCAGGCGTTCACTGTGATGATACCAACATTGTAAAAATGAATTTGTATGATACCAAAGATTGTGAGCGGGCCATTATCAACCATTGTGAGGCCTTCCGTCCCACCGCTTACATTGCCTGCGGAAACCGGATCACCCAGATCCTCCTATCCATGCTTCAGCAATTAGCCCTGGATATCCCCGGCCAGGTATCGGTAATCGGTTTTAGCGATGACACCTGGTGTCATCTGATCCGCACCCCTCTCACTACTTTTTCCCATGACTGCCGGAAAATGGCAGAAACGGCTTTGGGGCTTTTGTTAAAACAGATAAATGGAGATTTTCAGGTAGAGGAGGTACGAATTCCTTCTCTGCTGGAGGTGCGCCGGTCTGTCAAAACCATAGGGAAAGGCCCTTACGGGGAAACTACCGTACTTCCGGACAACCTGGATCTCACCCCGGCCGAGGTCAAGGAGCTTCAGGGGAAGGACTACCGGGTAGGCGTTTCCTTCCATTACGGAAACACCTTGTGGGCCGCTATGCACGAAAAGGGGCTGCGCTATATTTTATCCCGATGCGGCATCTCTATTGTGTCGGTAACAGATGCCCATTTTGATCCGAACCTTCAGGCCATCCAGTTAGAAAGCCTGCGGATGCAGGGGGTGGATGCCATTGTGGCAATTCCGGTAGACGATGCTGCCACTGCCCAAAAATTCCGCCAGCTTTCCAAGGAAACTAAACTGGTTTTTATCAGCAATGTGCCCGACGGCATGCGTAGGGAAGATTATTATTCCCTGGTATCTACCAACGAGAGGGAAAACGGCCGCAATGGCGCCGTTCTTTTGGGAGAATATTTTAAGAAAGAAAACGATGTGGTGGTGGGCTTTATCATTCACGGAAGTAAATTTTTAGGAACCCACCTGCGGGATATGAATGCAGAGCAGACGATTCGGGAAGAGTATCCCAATATTACCATTGTAGAGTCTGAACCTTTTTATCAGATTTCCCATGCATATGAGGTAGCCAGGCAGATGCTTACTGCCCACCCGGAGATCAAAGGACTTTACGTGTCCTGGGAAGGCCCGGCCATGGGAGTAATCCGGGCCTTAAAGGAGCTTGGACGGTTGGATATTAAAATTGTGACCTTTGACCTGGATTACGAGATCGCCCGGATTATCGCCGACGAAGATTTTGTCCTGGGCCTCAGCGCCCAAAAGGCCTACGACCAGGGAGTAGCCGCCGGGCAGGCAGTAGCCAAAGCCCTTTTAAATCAGCGGGGATACGAATATATCGGCATCTCCCCCTGCATCGTGGAACGTCACAACCTGCTGGCTGCCTGGAAAGAGGTTATGCATGAAAATGCTCCGGATAAGCTGGCAAGCGCCCTGAAGTTTGAATTTTCCAAGGAAGGAGCTGCAGCCGCTGCTACAGCTTCTTCACAAACAATGCCCGAATCGCATTGAGCACTGCAATGATCATCACCCCTACATCGGCAAAAATGGCAAGCCACATATTGGCGATCCCCATGGCCCCCAATATCAGGCAAATTGCCTTGATTCCCAGTGCAAAAATAATATTCTGGTAAACAATCCCCAAACACTTTTTAGAGATTTTAATGGCTTTTGTAATCTTCATGGGGTCGTCGTCCATCAGCACGATATCGGCGGCCTCAATTGCGGCATCGGATCCCAGGGCCCCCATGGCAATACCGATATCAGCCCTGGACAATACCGGGGCATCGTTGATTCCGTCCCCCACAAAAGCCAGCTTGGCCTTTCTGGACACCCCGTTTCTTCTGTCCTTTTCTTCCAGAAGTTCTTCTACCTTAGAAACTTTGTCAGCCGGAAGCAGCTCACTGTAAACCTGGTCAATATTCAGATCCGCCGCCACCTGATCCGCTACTTTCCCCGCATCTCCTGTAAGCATCACCGTTTTCTGGATTCCCGCATCCTTCAGCGCCTGAACTGCGTCTTTGGAGTTTTCCCTTACCACATCGGAAATAACAATATGGCCGGCATATTTTCCACCGATTGCCATGTGGACAATGGTACCGGTACAATGGCAGTTAATGTAGGAAATGCCAAGCTGTCTCATCAGCTTATCATTTCCTGCTGCCACCGGGATTTTGTCCACCACGGCAGTAACTCCGTTTCCGCTGATTTCCTCAATATTTTCCACCCTGGAGCGATCCAGCTCCTTGCCGTAGGCTCTCTGAATACTTTTGCTGATAGGGTGGAGAGACGCGCTTTCCGCCAGAGCCGCATACTCTAAAATTTTCTGGTTTTCCAGCTCGTTGTGATGGATTCCGTTTACCTCAAAAACTCCCTGGGTCAAGGTTCCTGTCTTATCAAATACCACATATTTTGTCTGGGATAAGCTCTCCAAATAGTTGGAGCCTTTAACCAGGATTCCCTCTCTGCTGGCTCCGCCGATACCTGCAAAAAAGCTTAAAGGAATACTGATAACCAAAGCGCAGGGACAGCTGATAACCAGGAAAGTCAGAGCCCGGTAAATCCATACGCTCCACTGGGGATTTCCTCCTGAAATTACCATCTGCACCAAAGGCGGAAGGATGGCTAACCCTAAAGCGCTGTAGCATACTGCCGGGGTATAATACCGGGCAAATTTCGTGATAAAGTCCTCTGATTTCGACTTTCTGGTACTGGAATTTTCCACCAGCTCCAGGATTTTTGATGCAGTGGATTCTTCAAATTCTTTGGTAGTGCGGATCCGCAGAACCCGGGTCATATTGATGCACCCGCTGATAATTTCATCTCCCTCTTTCACTTCTCTGGGAAGGCTTTCACCAGTTAAGGCGCTGGTATTTAAATTGGATTTTCCCTCTATTACCACACCGTCAATGGGAACCTTCTCTCCAGGCTGAACGATAATCACAGAGCCGGTTTCCACATCATCCGGATCTACCTTTTTTAGCTTTCCGTCCTCTTCAATGTTAGCGTAGTCGGGACGAATATCCATAAGGGCGCTGATGTTTTTCCTGCTTTTTCCCACAGCATAGCTCTGAAATAATTCCCCGATCTGGTAAAAGAGCATAACCGCAATGGCTTCAACATAATCTCCGCTTTCCAAAAGGCCAATAGCCATAGCCCCCATGGTGGCAACCGCCATCAGGAAATTTTCATCAAACACCTGACGATTTCGAATTCCATAAAGGGCCTTCTTTAAAATATCATAGCCAATAATCAGATAGGGAATCAAATACAAGGCGAACCGGATATAGCCATCCACCGGCAGAAAGGCCAGCCCTATCATTAAAATTGCTGCTGTAATAATGCGGAACAGCATTTTTTTCTGCTTTTTATTCATTTCCTGCAGACCTCCTTAACTTTAACTTTTCCGGTGCGCTGATACATTTCTTCTCAATAGGCAAAGGAACATACCAGGCATTTCTTTCATGTTATCATATGAGCAATTATTCATATGTATGAATATATTACATAATATACTCTCTTTTTTAAAAAAGTCAAGGGAAAAATTTTTGCGAAACCCGTTAAAAGATATTGTATGGAGCCGGATACTATATTATAATCGTAACAGTTCAGATCCCCTATCGGATGTCTCAGCTGCTTATAATCAGGCCCTACACAATCAGGAGGTTTTTATGCTTACAAAAGAAGAACTGCCCGCCTGTCCGGTAGCAACTACGGTACAGTTAATTGGAAATAAATGGAGACTTTTAATTCTGCGTAATTTGCTGGAGCGGCCTTACCGTTTTAATGAGCTTTTAAAAAGCCTTCCGGGTCTAAGTCAAAAGGTATTGACCGACAATCTCCGGTTTATGGAGTACAGCGGCATTGTGACCCGCACTGTATACCCGGAGGTTCCTCCCAAAGTGGAATACGCCCTCAGTGACCTGGGAGAAACCATGCGGCCCATTATAAATGCTTTGGGGGAATGGGGAATCAACTACCAAAACCTGGTAAATACAGATAAATTATAATCGTTACCAGAAACGGGGATGTGGCAAAATGAAACCAGAGACTTTCTATTAGCGCTGTCCAGTACATGTGTGCTTAAGATGCGGACATCTGCTAATAGAAAGTCTCTTTATTTTTCCATATCCCCGTTTCTGTTATTTCATAATTTCCTTTGCCATCTCTATCATCTCGTTTTGAGTCAGCGTAGTGTCAAAGGACATCAGCGTATAAGTTACTCCCGCTGCGCTCCATGTTACTGAGGACACAATATTTTCTTCTACCTGATCGCTTCCATAACTGATATACAGTTCTCCGGCTGCCTCGGCCGCTTTGTCTGCTTCTGTCAGCTCATAGGATGCTGGTACAAATTTATAATGGTCCTGAATGTAACGGTAGCGGATATCCCCGTTCTCATTGGCGGAATCCCCATTTCCTGGTCTGGTCTTCCCCTGATTTAAGTTTACATCTGCCATGCCTGCCTTTCCATATACCAGATGCATTTCCACAGGAAGCGCTGTCTCATTGCCTTGTTCGTCAACTCCGGACACATGAACCGGCCTGCCGCTCTTAAAGGTAAATCCGTTCTCAAAAGTCTCCGGCCCTTTTATCTCAAAGGAGATCCCATATTTCTTCTTCGCTTTGGCAATTTCCCCATAGGAAGTAAATTCCTCCTGTGCGCTGCTGTGGCCGGTGGTTCCGGAAAACTTTCCGGCCGCCATTACTGCCGCGCTTCCCAAAATACACATAGCTGCCGCAATTACTGCAATTTTTTTAACGCTCCACTTTGAATATCTCATAAACATTTCCTCCTTTTTATCCTGTTTTATTCGTTCCATCACCTGCTGCCTCAAAGCCTTTTCTCTGGCCTCTGTCCAGGCGGATCCCCCCCTGTTTTCGGCCAGGCTGAAGGTATACGCCTCATTTTGCAGGGTTTCCCGGATTTGGTTGTCCAACTCCTCCTGCCAAATATCCTCCTTTATCCTCTTTCCATATCTTCCTCTCACAGCGATACCCTCCCTTCTGTAAGACAAGCGCCTGAAAGCTCCTGACGCAGCCTTTTTCTGGCGCCATAAAGCCGGGATTTTACAGTTCCTTCCAGACATCCGGATACGGTTGCAATCTCCTTTGTACCCATTTCCTCAAAATAGTAGAGAATCACCGCTGTCCGCTGCTTCACCGGAAGCCTTTTAATTGCCTGATAAAGCTCCTGAGATTCTTCCCGGCGCTCTATGCCCTTTAAAACCGAATCAAAAAGATCCGGCTCAACAGCGTTGCATTCCTCCATAATATCTCCTACCGGATGTTCTCTCCTTTTTTTCTTTAAATAGCGCCAGGCAATCCGGGTCATCATCCGGATAAGCCAGGTTTTAAAATATTCCGGCTCCCGAATAGTTTTTCTCTTTAAATAGACCTGAACAAAGGTTTCCTGAACAATATCCTCGCTGTCTGCATAATTTCCGGAAATCAGGTAGGCCAGACGCAAAAGATCTCTCTGATTCTTTTCCATGATGGTTTCCAGAGCATCCATATCATCTCCTATCATGCGCTGAACCAGTATTCTATCTTCCATCCAAATATCCTCCTTCCTGTTTGGTGCACCTGTCATATAGAGACAGCAGCAAAGGAAATGGTTCATTTATTTTAAAAACTTTTTTTACAATCCAATTTTTCGCGGATAGCCGGCAGCTTCTTTATCGTATAATCATACCCTGCCTCCATAGAGGCTGTCATGGAGGAAAAGTCCAAAAGCCCTGCAGTTTCCGGAAGTTTTGGCCGTAAAATCAGCGCATCCTCCTGGGAATGGCATCGCTCCAGGCTCTCTCCCCGGATAGAAAAGGATCGGGTCACCACATCCAGGATAGAGCTTTTTTCACTGATCCCCAGGTTCTTCCCCACATCTACCCCTATCATCCTTTTTACTCCCACAGCTGCCAAAAGGCTGGTTGGCAGGTTATAAGTCACTCCTCCGTCCACCAACATTCTCCCGTCCAGGCTTCTTGGACAGAAAATCCCCGGAAAACTGCTGCTGGCCATCATAATCCGGCACAGCATCCCTCTGTTCTCCCAGTATACCGGCTCCCCGGATACCTGTTTTTCCTTTCTCCCCACCGGCTTCTGATTAGTATAAATCACGGTCCGGCCGGAATACAAATCCACTGCCGGGATCAGGATTCCCAGGGCCGAATCTTCTATTCCTTTTCCCTCTGTAATATAACAGAGATATTGGAGGAGACGGTTTCCTTTTAAAAATCCCTTTAAGCAGGTAGGCCGGCGGTGCAAAAGCTGAGGAATAAAACGAAGCATCCCCAGATAGTCCGGGTCTAAATAGCGAGAACCGAACTGGCACAGATAGGTTACCTCTTCCCTAATCTCTCCCGGAGTCATTCCCGCCGCCAGGCACCCGGCCACAATGCTTCCTGCGCTGGTTCCTGCCACCACATCCGGCACAATCCCCTGTTCATAAAGCGCCATTAAAACACCCACATGAGCCGCCCCTTTCGCTCCGCCTCCTGACAAAGCCAAACCAAACTTCATACCGTTCTCCTGAAATCCACGTTCCTTTCCATCAGTCTATTCCCATACAGTTTGGTAAATTCGGCTTCCCGGGCTGTGAAACAAAAAAGAGAATGCTGCAAAATGAAACCGGCAGACATCTGTCAACAGAAATCTCCATGATATCATTTTGCACATTCTCTTACACAATCTTTAATATAAACCAATTTCTTTTCGCTTCCAGATATCCTTCCCTCTGAAGCTTTCCCAGCTCGCTGGACATGGCGCTCCTGTCCACTGCCAGATAATCCGCCAGCTCCTGCCTGCTAAAAGGCACCTCAAAAGAAGGACTTCCGTTTTTCACCGCTTCCTCAGAAAGGTAGGACAGCAGCTTTTCCCTGGTAGTCTTTCTGGCCATATGGCGGATGTTCCGATCCATCCGGACATTCTGCTCCGCCAGGATCCGAAGCATATTCTGAAGCAGCCGGTTGTGGAAACCGCAGGCCAGGTTGCATACATTAATCATCCGCTTGTACTCCATAAAAACCACCTCGCAGGTTTCCACCGCAATGAGTCCTACCGGCAGGATGGTGGCCTGAGCGCAGGCAAACTCAGGCCCAAAAAGCCCCCCGGCTCCTAAAACCTCAAACCGTTCCTCTCCGCCCCAGAAGTCCTCCCGGACTACCTGGCCGCTCCCTTCTAAAATCATGGCAAAATCCGTAGCCGCCATTCCCATGCGGCAAATATATTCTCCCTTTTCAAACTGCCTCTGATCCGCTGCCAGGCACTGAAGCATAGGGGGAATCTCTTCATCCCGAAGCCCGTAAAACAGTGGCGATCTCTTAATCACATGTAAAAAATCATCCATTTTAGTTATTTTTCCACCCTTTTTGTTGTATATCCAACAAATTCTTCCGGTAAATCTCAATTACTTTCTCCATGGCCTTCCGTCCCGGAGCGCCGATGGTTGTCCGCTTTTCAACACAGGCGGTCATGCTGACAGCCTCATAAATGTCTTCCTCAAACACCGGGCTGACAGCCTTATATTCCTCTAAACTCATGTCGTCCAATGCAATCCCTTTTTCAATACAGAACAGCACCAACTGTCCCACAATGCCGTGGGCATCCCGGAAAGCCACTCCCTTTCCTACCAGATAATCTGCCGCATCCGTTGCGTTGGTAAACCCGTTTTTTGCGCTGGCCTCCATCACATTTTTATTAAAGGTCATGGTGGAAATCATTCCGGTAAACAGGGCCAGACAGCCCTTTACCGTATCAATGGCATCAAAGGTCAGTTCTTTGTCTTCCTGCATGTCCTTATTATAAGCCAGCGGCAGCCCTTTCATGGTGGTGAGAAGAGATACCAGAGCGCCGTAGACCCGTCCGGTCTTTCCCCGGATCAGCTCTGCAATGTCGGGATTCTTTTTCTGAGGCATAATACTGCTTCCGGTGCTGTAGGAATCATCAATCTCCACAAACCGGTATTCATTGGTGTTCCAGATAATAATTTCCTCACAGAACCGGCTTAAGTGCATGGCAATCGTAGACAACGCAGATAAAAGCTCAATCAGATAGTCCCTGTCTGCCACAGAATCCATGGAATTTAAAGTAGGCCCGTAAAAATCCAAAAGCTCTGCCGTATAATCCCTGTCCAGAGGATAGGTGGTTCCGGCCAGGGCCCCGGATCCTAACGGACAGTAGTTCATCCGCTGGTAAATATCAAAAAGGCGCAGGCAATCCCTCTGAAACATCTCAAAATAAGCGCCCATATGGTGAGCCAGGGTAATAGGCTGGGCTTTCTGAAGGTGGGTAAACCCGGGCATAAAGGTATCCAGATTTTCTTCCATAATCTTAAGAAGTTCCTCCAACAGCTTCTCTAACAGCCCGTCAATTTCTTTTATCTCATCCCTGGTATATAATTTCATATCCAGGGCTACCTGATCATTACGGCTTCTTCCTGTATGGAGGCGTTTTCCCGCCTCTCCAATCCTCTCTGTCAAAGTTTCCTCCACAAAGGAATGAATATCCTCCGCTCCAGGGCTGATGGTAAGGGCTCCGTTTTCAATATCTTCTAAAATTCCCAAAAGCCCTTCCGTTATTTTGTCCTTATCTTCTTCGGAAATAATCCCCTGTCTGGCAAGCATTGCCACATGGGCCACACTGCCCCGGATATCCTGGCGATAAAACTTCTGATCAAAAGACAGAGATTCATTAAAATTGTGTACCAACTGATTGGTTTCTTTGGTAAAACGTCCTCCCCATAGTTTCATAATGGCTGTCTCTCCTTTGTTTTCTATTCATTTTCTGGTGCAGAATATGGTTGCTTTCTCTTTTTTAAAACTCCTGAAATAGCCAAGGCGGCCACCAGGACGGCGCTGAAAAGAGTAATCATAAGCCCTTCCCTTTGTCCCTGGGGACGATAGGTCATGGAAATGATGTGATGGCCTTCTGTAAGCCTTACTCCCAAAAAGGTATCAACCACTTTTTCTCCCTGGACAATCTCACCATCCACCTGGATTTCCCAGCCCCGGTCATAGGGAATGGAAGTAAATAAAAGCCCCTCATATCCGGCAGTAACCTCTCCGGCCAGCTTGTCATCACTCCATGTGGTAAGCTTCCAGGGCATCCTGTTCAGAATGTCATAGGCTTCCGCCAGACCGGCTTCCTCAAACCGGTAAATCCGCACATCCAAAATCTGGCTGCTGTCACAGGTCATGGAAAGGTTTTCGCCTCTGTCCAGATGTCCCAGCTCTAAAAAGTATCCCCGATCCACGTTTTCAAAGGTTTTTGACTCCTCCCCGCGGTTGACCGTCACCTCTTTTATCTTTCGGTTCATAACAAAAACGTAATATTCTCCCGATTCCTCCGGTGAAAATTCAAACTGATTTCCGTAAACCTCTCCGTAAGCCTCCACAAGGATCGGGTTGGCCCCAATGGCTGTACACAGATCATTCTGCACATCCGCCGGGTTTGCCATGTCAAACTGCCAGTATTCTTCCAGGCTGCCGTCAACCATAAATCCCAAAGGCAGAGCATAAACATTCTCATACAAAAAAGTCTGCCCTGATTCTGCCACATAGGTCATGTGTTCATCATAAAGAGGTTTTTCCGAATACAGCCGGTATTTTACCCCAAAGAGCGCATCCACCAGGGGGGTACTTCCCGTAATACTGTAAGCATTGGTAGAGCTTTCACAACCCATTTTCTTAAAAAACGCGGATAAATCTGCGTTGGCGGTGGAGGAAAACAGGGATACTGACGGGAAATTCATCCATGCCCCGTCATTTTTGGTTTTCCGATCCATCTTTTCCACCCGGAAGAAATTCTCATTGGGTATCAGATCTTTCACCAGATCCTGAACCTCCTGGTTATCCTTTATATAATTCGTCCGGCTTGTGGTGGTTACCGAGGTTACAGTGGTATTTATGGCGGCTTCAACGGAAACCAGCCCCAAAGCCAGCAGCACCAGAACATTCCTGCTGGCCCGGCGGTTCATATAAAGCCGCATAAGCCCTGCATATCCGGCTAAAAAAATCAGCGCCACATAAAATACAGAAAAATGGAAGTGTTCCTCTGTCACCAGCTTTTCCGCCAGGATCACAAAGCCGGAAGCCCCCCAGAATGCCAGCGATACCTGGCGCAGAGAGGTTTCTTCCAGGTACATATAAGCCCGGTAGCAGATTACCAGCATCAAAAAGATGTAGATAAAGGACTGGCGGCAGGGCAGGCTGTTGGGGAAATGAAATCCATGCCAGACAAAGTTTAATATATTAACAGAAAAGCTGGCAAAAAATATCAGAAGCATTCCCAGGTACACTGCTTTTTCCTTAAGAGAAACCCTTTTGCAGGCCAGATAAAGGAGAAACAGCAAAAGTACCGCCACGCCGCAGTAAATATTGGGCCAGTGATCCAGCCCAATCTCGGTCTCCACATTGCCGATATGGCGGGCAATCATATCAAATATAGAAAAATAAGAGCTTACCGTCTTAGGAAAGTTAAAGTCTCCGGAAGCCGTAGCCTGCAGGGCAAAAATCTCCGGAAGAAGCACTGCCGCCGCCAGTCCCCCGGCAAGGAGAGAGTAAACGGCAAACTGCCCCACTGCCTTTCCCAGCCTTCCGGCGCCTTTCCACCCCTCTAAAATCAAAAGAGCTCCAAAATAAATGACCATAAAGATACAGATCATAATGGAAATATAATAGTTGGAAAGGATAGCTGTCCCCAGGGAAATACAATACAGAAGGCCTTTTTGCTCCTTTACCAGCCGCTCCAGTCCCAGTACAATCACAGGAAACAGTATGATACAGTCCAGCCACATAATATTCCAGCTGTAGGCAGCCATATATCCTGACAAGGCATAAAAAATGCCGAAAAATGCTATCCCAAAATCTCCGGAGCCACAATGTTTCCTCAGATACCAGGCCATTGACAGGCCAGCCAGACCGGTCTTAATGACAATGGAATAGGTCATGAATTCAATAATCAGTCCCTTTGGACACAAAATCAGCAGCCAGTTGAAAGGGCTTGCCAGATAATAGGCGTAGAGAGCCGCAAAATTCACCCCCATGCCTACATTCCAGCTATAGAAAAGGCTGCCTCCATGAGTCAGTTTATACTGAAACTCTGAAAAAAACGGGGCGTACTGATGATACATATCCGTCCTTAAAAAGCTTTCCTCCCCAAAGGGAAAAATCCTTCTCTGGAGGAAAATAATCAGCATGGCCAGTACCGGCACCACAAAAGCGGCTGTTAATCCGTCTGCCGGACGTACAAAGGTCCAGTGGCTCTCAAAATTTTCCTCCTCCGGATTGTACTCTTCCCGGTCGTATTCCTCAGAGTCACATTCCTGTACTTCTTCTGAGTACTGATTTTCTTCCTCTTCCTGGCCCTGGGCAGAAGCTTCCCCGCTTTGCCCGGGAAAATCCTCCGTTTCTTCTTTTAAAAGGCGGCTGTACTCTCTCTGGGCATTTAAAAGCTCCCTTGCTCCGGGTACTTTCGGCCTGCTATTTGATTCTTCCTGCATGTCCAGCAATTCCTCCAATTCTCTGGAAATCCGCTCTACTTCCTCATGCCCCATTGCCAATCCCCTTCTCCTTTGAATCTTTAAAAATCCAAAGCTTACTGAATACATAATTCATAATCAGATTAACTGCAGACGTAATCAGTTTTGCCAGATATTTATTCCACTTCATCCAGTCAACCATCCCAACCATCATCAGCCAGGTCAGAATCCCTGACACTCCCCGGCATGCCACAAATGCCGAAAATTCCTTCCATAAATAGGAAGGCCAGAAGTTAAAATTACGGAATACAATTACCTTGTTTACCAAATAGGCAAATGCCACGGCTGCTATCCAGGATGCAGCCTGGGCGATCTTATAGTCAATCCCCGACTCGCACATCGCCGCGTAAACAACCCAGTCTACCAGAGTAGTCAGCACTCCGCATATAACATAAGAGACGGTTTCATAATTTATACATTTTTTCCACAGCTTCTCTATCATGACAGTTCTCCTTTAGTTTCTCACATTTATCTATTCTACCGTTACTTTCTCTGGTTTGCAAGTAAATCCTTTGCTCCTTTTGAATAATGGAGCTCTCCGTCCTCTGTGATAAAAAAGCCGTAAACCCCGTCCAAAGAGTCTACCACCTCCATCCCCTTTTCCAGTCCCAGTGAAAAGCACACCGTACTTAAACCATCCCCGTCTGCAGAAAGCTCCGAAACAATAGTCACATCTGTAAGGCCATTCTGATAGGGATAGCCGTCCTGAGGATTTAAAATATGATGGTAGTTTACCCCGTCCTTTTGAAAATTTCTCTCATACACGCCGGAAGAAACCACAGAGAGGTCTGTAATCCTCAGTACCGCCGCCTGTTCATATCCGGCGCCAAAGGGCTTTCTCAAGCCGATATGAAAAGGGTTTCCTGAAGGCTGCTCCCCTATACAGATCACGTTTCCCCCCAGGTTGAGAACCGCGCTTTTTACTCCCTGGGCCTCCAGATATTCTTTCATCCTGTCTCCGATATATCCTTTGGCAATGGCTCCCAGATCCAGCTGTACCTGGTCATTTAGCAGCTCTATCTCCCTGCCGGAAACCCGGACTTTTTCATAATCCACCTTAGAGGCAGCGTCCCGGACAGCCTCTTTCTCCGGCACCTTTTTCTCCTCTCCTGTAAAATCCCACAATTCTGACAGGGGAGCAATAGTAATGTCAAAAGCCCCCTGAGACAGGCGGCTGTAAAAAAGCCCCTTTTCAATAAGCTCCGCTGTCTCCGATGCTACTGTTATCTGCCGCTGCCCCGGCTCCCGGTGGTTAATCCGATAAATATCGCTGCCCTCTATGGTTTTGCTGAAAAGTTTCTCATAATCCCGGCACAGCTCCATACAGCCGTCTAATACAGCGGTATCCTCTGTATCGTATAAAGTAACTGTAACAAAAGTGTCCAGGGCAAAATCGGACCGGGTAATTGGCTGGGTCTCCTTCTTTTTTCCGCCCAGAAAGCTGTACAAAAACAACAGCGCTGCTGCCAGAACTATCCCGGTCATAATCAGCGCCTGCCATTTGCTTTCTAATCTGTGTTCTGTCCTTTTCTCTTCCAAATCATCCTCCAATCTGAGCAAATGCGTCCCCGGCCCGCTTTTGCCCAAAGTCTATAAAAAGGCGTCCCGGCATATGTGCCGGAGGCGCCTGGGATACTTTCTTTAATTATCCTTTTTGTCAGCCAAAAGTTTTTCTACACTGACCAGCTTTACGCACAGGGAAAACAGATTCATGGCGATTTCCAAATCCTTTAACGGCGGATAGGTAGGAGCAATCCGGATATTGCTGTCCTTAGGGTCTTTCCCGTAGGGGAAAGCGGCCCCTGCTCCGGTCATGGTAACGCCTGCCTTTTTACATTTTGCCACAATATCTTTGGCACATCCCTCCATAGATTCAAAAGAAATAAAATATCCGCCTTTCGGGCAAGTCCACTCCCCGATTCCAAGGCCGCCTAATTCCCTCTTCAAAGTCTCCTCTACCATCTCAAACTTGGGGCGAAGGATATCCGCATGCTTTCTCATATGCTCTACCATACCGTGAATGCCGCCGAAGAAACGCACGTGGCGGAGCTGATTTACCTTGTCATGTCCGATAGTCTGGTTTTTTAACTGACTGCGGATATCAGCCAGGTTATTTAAAGAAGTAGCCAAAGCTGCAATCCCTGAGCCGGGGAAGCTGATTTTGGAGGTGGAAGAAAACTTATAAACTAAATCCGGATTTCCTGCCCTCTTACACTCCGCTAAAATCTCGATAAGATGATCCTGGTCGTGATCATATAAATGATGGACGCCGTATGCATTATCCCAGTAAATACGGAAATCCTTGGCTGCCGGTTTCAGCCGGGCAAAACGGCGGACCGTCTCATCAGAATAGGAAATTCCCTGGGGATTGGAGTACTTGGGCACACACCAGATGCCTTTTATTGCTTCATCGCCTGCAACCAGCTCCTCCACCATATCCATATCCGGGCCGGTGGGCGTCATGGGGACGTTTATCATCTCAATGCCGAAATATTCGGTCATGGCAAAGTGGCGGTCATAGCCGGGAACCGGACACAAAAACTTTACCTTATCAAGTTTTGCCCAGGGAGTGCTTCCCATAACCCCGTGGGTCATGGCCCGGGCAAGGGTATCGTACATAACGTTCAGGCTGGAGTTTCCATAAATAATAATTTTATCCGGGTTTACCTCAATCATATCCGCCAAAAGTTCCTTGGCCTCGGAAATACCGTCCAGAACGCCATAGTTGCGGCAGTCTGTTCCATCATCGCAGATTAAATCTGAATCGCTGTTTAATACGTCCATCATTTCCATGGACAGGTCTAACTGCTCTACACAGGGTTTCCCTCTGGACATATCCAGCTTTAAATCTTTTCCATAGTACTCCCGGTACTGGGCTTTCAAAGATTTTCTCAGCTCTAATAACTCTTCTTTCGTCAACTCAGCATATGGCTTCATCAAAACTCCTCCTTGCATTTTCTGTCGTTTCATATAGGGATGCTTTTTATGCGATAAAATTTGATAACTATTCAGGTATGATAGCATAATCATTTTTCCTTTGCAAGAGGTTTCCTGGTTGTTCTCATTAATAAAAAGCAACAATTCAGGCCGCCGCCTGAGCTGTTACTGTCAAAATAATGAATCGCAGTTGACATTCCCCCTAAAATCATGTATATTCTACTTTATCAATTAAACGCACCAAAGCGTTAAAGTGAAAATACAAACGAAAAATTGTAACTATTTAGAGTAAGGAGTTGTTATTATGCCTATTACGGAACTGCTGGAAAAAAACTGTCGCCTCTATGGCGATGATATCAGCCTTGTGGAAATCAATCCGGAACTGCCGGAGACCCGCCGGGTCACCTGGAGAGAGTACAATTTAATCGAGCCGTCCCAGGCCCCTTATTACCGTCGGGAAATCACCTGGAACGTATTTAATGAAAAAGCCAACCGATTTGCCAATCTCCTGTTGAGCATGGGCATCCACAAAGGAGATAAGGTTGCCATCCTGCTTATGAACTGCCTGGAATGGCTTCCTATTTATTTTGGCATTTTAAAGACCGGCGCCCTGGCGGTGCCTTTAAACTTCCGCTATTCCTCCGACGAAATTTCTTACTGCCTTAACCTGGCCGAGGCCGACGTCCTGGTATTCGGGCCGGAGTTTATTGGGCGCGTGGAGGAAATTGCAGACGAGATCAGTCATCATCGCCTGCTGATCTTTGTAGGCGAGGGCTGTCCTTCTTTTGCAGAGGATTACATGGCCCATGCGGCAAATTGCTCCAGCTCCTCCCCTAAGATTGATGTTAATGACGAGGACGAGGCTGCCATCTATTTTTCCTCCGGCACCACCGGATTTCCCAAGGCTATTCTCCATACTCACAAGGCTCTGATGCATGCCGCTTTAGCCGAGCAGAAGCATCACGGGCAGGGCAGGGACGATGTATTTTTATGCATTCCGCCCCTGTATCACACCGGCGCAAAAATGCATTGGTTCGGCAGCCTCCTTTCCGGAAGCAAAGCGGTTCTGTTAAAGGGAACCAGCCCTTCTGCCATTCTGGACGCGGTTTCCAAGGAACACTGCACCATTGTCTGGCTGTTAGTGCCCTGGGCCCAGGATATTCTGGATGCCTTAGACCGGGGGGATTTAAAGGCAGAGGATTACCAGCTTTCACAGTGGCGTCTCATGCATATCGGAGCACAGCCTGTGCCTCCCAGCATGATTAAACGGTGGAGAGACCACTTCCCCGGCCACCAGTACGATACCAATTACGGTCTCAGCGAGTCTATCGGCCCCGGCTGCGTTCATCTGGGTGTGGAAAATATTGAAAAGGCAGGCGCCATCGGAAAAGCAGGCTATGGCTGGGAAGTTCAGATTGTAGACGGAAATAACTGCCAGGTCCCCCAAGGCCAGGTAGGCGAGCTGATTGTAAAGGGCCCCGGCGTTATGGTCTGTTACTATCACGATCCCAAGGCCACGGAGGACGTATTAAAGGACGGCTGGCTCTATACCGGCGACATGGCTATGGAAGACGCCGACGGGTTTATCATGTTGGTTGACCGCAAAAAAGACGTGATTATCAGCGGTGGTGAGAATCTGTATCCTGTTCAGATTGAAGATTTCCTGCGTACCTACCAGCCGGTTCACGATGTGGCGGTTATCGGCCTTCCCGACAAGCGTCTGGGTGAGATTGCCGCTGCGGTGATCTCCGTCAAACAAGGCTTTTCCTGTACAGAAGACGATGTAAACCAGTTTTGCAGAAAACTGCCCAGATATAAACGCCCCCACCGGATTATCTTTGCCGATGTTCCCAGAAACCCAACCGGCAAGATCGAAAAGCCCAAACTTCGGGAAATGTACGGCAGCGGCCGCCTGGTAGAAGCTCAAAACCGCTCATAAAACGCAGCAGTTCAGACAGCGGGGCAGAAAGCTCCCCGTCTAAACTGCCGGCCCCCCGATTTCATACAGCATAAGGAGGACATTCCAATGGTAATCAAAATTATAATGGTATTAATCTTTTTTTCCGTCATGGCCGGTATCGGCCTGTACTGCCGGCGTCACACCTCTGACGTCAACAGTTTTGTACTGGGAGGGCGTTCTGTAGGGCCCTGGCTCACGGCTTTTGCCTATGGAACCTCCTATTTCTCTGCAGTTATTTTTGTAGGCTACGCCGGACAGTTTGGCTGGAAATACGGAATCGCTTCCACCTGGATCGGCCTGGGAAACGCCCTTATCGGCTCTCTCCTGGCCTGGGTAATTTTAGGCCGCAGAACCCGTATTATCACCCAGCATTTAAACAGCGCCACCATGCCGGAATTTTTCGGAAAGCGGTTTGGCAGTCCTTCTCTGAAGCTGGGAGCGTCTCTAATTGTATTTATATTTTTGATTCCCTATACCGCCTCCCTGTACAACGGCCTGTCCCGCCTCTTTGGGATGGCCTTTCATGTAGATTATACGGTGTGTATCATCGCTATGGCAGTGCTCACCGGCATCTACGTAGTGGCGGGAGGTTACATGGCAACCGCCATCAACGACTTTATCCAGGGTATCATCATGCTGGCTGGTATCGTTATTATCATCGCAGCCATTTTAAACGGTCACGGAGGCTTTATGGAAGCCTTAAATAAGCTGGCATCTGTTGAAGATCCGGCGGCCTCCTCCCAGCCCGGCGTTTTTGCCTCCTTCTTCGGGCCGGATCCTCTAAACCTCCTTGGAGTTATCATTTTAACTTCCCTGGGAACCTGGGGACTGCCTCAGATGGTTCAGAAATTTTACGCCATCAAAAGCGAGAAGGCCATTCAGAAGGGCACGATTATCTCCACCTTTTTTGCCATTGTGGTTTCCGGCGGCTGCTACTTTTTAGGCGGCTTTGGACGGCTATATACCGGACAGTTTGATTTGGCTGCCGAAGGCTATGACGCCGTTATTCCCACCATGTTGTCCGGCCTTCCGGAGCTTTTAATCGGTCTGGTGGTAATTCTGGTACTGTCTGCCTCCATGTCCACCCTGTCCTCTCTGGTTATGGCTTCCAGCTCTACCCTGACTCTGGACTTTTTAAAGGAAACCCTGATGCCGGACATGGATGAAAAAAAGCAGGTGGCAGTTATCCGCCTTCTTATTGTAGTGTTTATCGCCGTCTCCGCTGTCCTTGCGGTAATTCAGTATAAAAACAACATTACTTTTATCGCCCAGCTTATGGGAATCTCCTGGGGCGCGCTGGCAGGATCCTTTTTGGCTCCCTTCCTCTATGGGCTGTACTGGAAAAAGGCCACCAAGGTTTCGGTGTGGTGCTGTTTTCTCTTTGGCTCCGGTCTGATGACCGCCAACATGCTGATGAGAAGCGCTTTTCCTGTAATCCTCCAGTCCCCCATTAATGCAGGCGCTTTCGCCATGCTGGCAGGGCTTATCATTGTCCCGGTTGTCAGCCTGTTTACCAAAGCCCCGGAGCAGAAGCTGGTGGACGACGCATTCGCCTGCTACAACAAATTGATGGAGGTTCCTCAGTCTGTAGCCCTTGGCAGTAAATAAATTTTCCCAAAACCAGGAAGCTTTCTATTGTCAGATGTCCGCATTCCCGGCACATATGTACTGGATAGGATGGATGTAATCCGTCAAAATGTACAGGTGTCAGCGAGAGTTGGCGGACAGCGCGGATAGAAACTTCCTGGTTTCATTTTGCCACATCCACATCCTTTTTCAGACTCTTCTTGACAGAACCCGCCCCCAGGAGATACAATAGTTAGCACGCTGCAATTGTGCATACTTATTATAAATAAAGGAGGAACCATTATGTCGCAGACAGAAAATAAAATGGGCACCATGCCTGTTTCCAAACTGCTGTTTACCATGTCCCTGCCAATGATGATTTCTATGCTGGTGCAGGCGCTGTATAATATTATTGACAGTATTTTTGTCGCCCAAATCAGCGAAGCAGCCCTGACTGCCGTTTCACTGGCATTTCCCATTCAAAATCTGATGATCGCCGTTTCCGCAGGCACCTGTGTAGGTGTTAATGCGCTTTTGTCCAGATCCTTAGGGGAGGGGCGCCGGGATCTTGCAAACCTGGCTGCCGTAAACGGTGTGTTTCTGGCATTTGTAAGCTACGCAGTATTTGCCATTATGGGCCTTACCCTGTCCCGATTCTATTTTTCCAGTCAGACTTCTAATCCGGAAATTATAGAGCTGGGCGTGCAGTATATGATCATCTGTACCGTGCTGGGCTTCGGAATTTTCGGTGAGATGATGTTTGAACGCATCATCCAGTCTACCGGCCGCACCATCTATAATATGTACTCTCAGGGTACCGGCGCTATCCTCAATATTATATTTGACCCCATCCTGATCTTCGGTCTTTTCGGAGCGCCTAAGATGGGGATCCGGGGCGCAGCTCTGGCAACGGTATTTGGCCAGATTGTAGCCATGCTTATGTCACTTCTTTTTAATATGAAGAGAAACCCGGACATTTCTATGTCCTTTAAAGGTTTCCACCCCCATGGCGCTACCATCCGCACCATCTACACGGTAGGAGTTCCCAGCACGATTATGCAGTCCATCGGTTCCCTGATGCTTCTGGGCATGAACCGCATTCTCATTGGCTTCTCAGAAACTGCCGTCTCTGTATTAGGTGTTTACTTTAAGCTTCAAAGTTTTATCTTCATGCCTATTTTCGGCCTTAACAATGGCATGATCCCTATTATTGCCTACAATTTCGGCGCAAAAAATAAAAAGAGAATCATGGATACCATCAAACTTTCGGTTATCAGCGCTGTGTCCATCATGCTTATTGGGCTGGTTGCTTTCCAGCTTTTCCCCAGGCAGCTCCTTCTCCTGTTTAACGCTTCCGATCATATGCTGGAGATTGGTATTCCGGCTCTTAAAATCATCAGCTTAAGCTTTTTGTTTGCCGGTTACTGCATTATTGTAGGTTCTGTATTCCAGGCTCTTGGAAACGGCGTCTACAGCCTGATTGTATCCATTATCCGCCAGCTTATCGGGATCCTGCCCCTGGCATTTTTATTCGCTGTCCTGTTTGGTTTAAATGCTGTCTGGTTTTCCTTCCCCTTGGCAGAGCTTCTTTCCGTCACGTTCAGCACCATCCTGTTTATCCGGATTTATAAGCTGAAAGTCAAGCCTCTCAGTAAAAATTAAGGAGCCGTTATGACCTGTGAATATCTGCTGGTGGACGGATACAACATCATCCACGCCTGGCCGGAATTAAAGGAATTGGCTGCTGTTAATTTAGACGCCGCCAGAACTTCCCTCCAGGATACCCTGTGCAATTACCAAGGCTATAAAAAATGTCATGTAATCGTAGTATTTGACGGCTATAAAGTGAAAAACAACCCGGGCACAGTCATTCAGTACAATAATATCCATGTGGTATTTACCAAGGAGGCTGAAACTGCCGATCAGTACATAGAAAAGGTTACCCAGCAGATGGATCGGCGCTACAGCGTAGCGGTAGCCACTTCTGATAAACTGGAGCAGATAATCATTCTGGGAAAGGGCGCCATGAGGCTTTCCGCCCATGACTTAAAAAAAGAGATTAAAGAAACCAATGTGGAAATCAAGAAGCAGCATCTTGAGAAAACTCCTTCCCGAAAAAACTGGCTCTTTGACCATGTGGATCCGGATCTCCTGGAATATCTGGAGGATATCCGGCTGGACCGGGTAAAAAAGCCGGAAAAAAAGAAGAAAAAAAATTAGGAGAATTTTCCCATGTCCCTGTTTGAACTTTTTTTAATTGCCCTTGGACTCTCCATGGATGCCTTTGCCGTCTCTATCTGCAAAGGGCTTTCCATGCCCTGTATGCGATGGAAACACGCCGGGATTATCGGTCTCTGGTTCGGAAGCTTTCAGGCTCTGATGCCGGCTATCGGCTACTTTTTAGGTTACCAGTTCCGCACGGTGATCACTCGGTTTGATCACTGGATCGCTTTTATTCTCCTTGGCATCATTGGCTTTAACATGGCAAAGGAAGCTTTCAGTAAAAGCGAGGAAGAGATGGATTGCTCCGTATCCCCCGGCAATATGGCCCTTCTGGCCATTGCCACCAGCATTGACGCCCTGGCTATAGGGGTTACCTTTGCCTTTTTAAATGTGCAGATTATCCCGGCTGTCAGCTTTATCGGCATTGTCACCTTTGCCCTGTCCATTGCCGGAGTCCGTATCGGAAATGTGTTCGGCATCCGCTATAAGTCAAAGGCGGAGCTGGCCGGAGGCATTATCTTAATCACAATGGGGTTAAAAATCCTTATTGAACATTTATTTTTCTAAAGTCAGAAAAACGTCAGAAAACCTTCATAGAAGATTTATTGGAATTCCCTTCCTCCTGTGCTAAGATAACAGTGCATCAAATATGACGCTGTTATTTAACGGCAGTATAACAGGAGGATTTTTTATGAGAAAATTAACCAAATTATGTTTGACCTTCAGCGCTATAGCCGCCCTGGCCCTGGGAGCAGCCATAACGACCCAGGCTGACAGCACCATACAGAGTACCCCGGAGCTTGCACCCGTATATGTTTACGGAACCGCAGAAAAAGGGGACGGTAAAAGCCTTCACCTGACCAACTCCGATACCTCTGCCATTCACAATGAGGTAGTGGTTACCACAGAGGGCGCGCTTATTCTGGATGCCGTTTCCGGTATGCCTGTAACCTACGAAGAAATCCGGGAAGGCGAGACGGTTTATGCTTATGTAGGTCCCGCCATGACCATGAGCCTGCCCCCCATGGCTAATGCGGACGTGATTTTCGTCAACGTACCGGCTGATTATCAGGTTCCGGCTTATGTTATTGTTAAAGATTTACAGATTCGCCAGGATGGGTCCGCTGCCTTAACCGCTGTTGGCGGCCAGGTTTATGAAATTCCTGCCGATTGCTACCTGACTCCTTATCTGACCCGTCAGATGATCTATATTGACAGCCTGACTCCCGGAAGCGCCTGTGTTATTTGGACAGAAAACGGCTCTAATACCGCCAGCAAGGTTATGCGGTTTAATTCCAACCCTTCTGACCATTCCAATGACAACGGCGATTCTGAAGCTTCCGGCTCTGTAAAGCCCTTAGGCTGGTCAGAAGAGAACGGAAACTGGTATTACTACGGCGCTGACGGCGCTCTCTGCACCGGATGGCTGGAGTTAGACGGAAAATGGTACTATTTAAATCCTGAGAACGGGGTAATGACCACCGGATTTATCCAGGTAGACGGCAAGACCTATTACATGCTTTCTGACGGCAGCATGCTGACCAAACCCATGTTATTTACCCCAGGAGCTGACGGTTCCCTTAAATAGCCGATAGCCCTGCAGAAATAAAAATGTGCAAAAAATCCGGAAAGAATCCACTGACATAGGGAATCTTTCCGGATTTTTGTATATATGTTCCTCATCTTCTTTTCATAAATGAATTTGAGGTTTCACCTTGCCGCACTTTGCAATAAAATTTTTAGTGTGGAGTAAAAGGAAAGGAGGATTGGGATTTATGCTTAATCCTATCGTCATTGTTGCGTAAGCAAGGCTATCGCAACGGTTAAAATATGAATAGGTGTTGCAGATAGACCTTGCAGTTTCCGACAGGCAAATCACATTAGGAGTGCAAAATGGGTTACAAAAAAGCAACACACGTTCTGCCGCATGATTTACTTCTGAAAGTCCAGGAATACATTGATGGAGAATTTTTGTATATCCCCAGAATTTCTGATAACAAAAAAAGCTGGGGGGAAACAACCTCAACCCGTCAGGAATTACAAGATAGAAACCGACGTATTTATGATGACTACCTTGCAGGGAAACGAATGGAATTCCTTGCCGAAAAATATTTTCTATCTTTAAAAAGTATTCAGAGAATTATCGGGCAGTTAAAAAAAGAATATGATTGACAGAAACGGGGATGTTGCAAAATGAAACCAAAGACTTTCTATTTCATTTTGCGGCATTCCCGTTTCTTATGTTTATTTACAAAAAGAGTATTAGGTTTGGTTCTGTATTGTATGATGATACAATTTGCTTGTAAGAAACATAGGAGGGAGGAATTACGGAGTGAAAAAAATTATATGGGAAGTACAAAGCCTTTCCTTGCTGCCTGTACTAAAATATTGCAAGAAATGCGGAAGAAAAAATCTTTTTGCTTGTTCACGGCAATTCCGAATAAATGCCCAGCGCAGATACTTGGATATTTGGTTGATTTACAAATGCTCTGATTGCAATACCACATGGAACGCTACTGTTTATTCCCGTATTTCTCCACAAGCATTAAAGCCAGAACGATTAGATGGATTTTATAAAAATAATAACGAGCTTGTAGAAAAATATGCAATGAACAGCCAGTTTTTGCAAGAGAACGGTGTAGAAGTCAGTTCGCCCAAATATTCTGTTATTGGTGATTGCTTTTCTCTAAATGAAGCCGTACAACTCGAAATCAAAAATAAGCATTCTCTTTCTGTTAAGGTGTCTTCTGTTGTGAGAAGCAAATTACTTCTGTCAGAAAAGGAATATCTGCAACTGATTACAAGAGGGAAAATAAAAAGTATTCCCGAGCAGGATTTGAAAAAATGTAAATTAAAAGGAGGTATTACCCTTGTTTTTAATAATGAATTACCTGATTATAAAATTTTCAATGGAGATGTCGCAAAATGACATCTCCATTGAAAATTTTGTAGGATATGTTTCCCTCTTCTTTTCTGTTTTAGTAATCTTTCAGGAGTTTTATCGTATCGTCGCCATTACGCTATCTATGGCCGCCTTATCCCCCAGGGAATAGCTTGTTAAAAATATCTCCATATAATGGCCCACACGCCGGAAATAACAGTCTGCAAAAATGGCTCCGGATATTGTGGACGATACCTTTGTATAGACCTTTCCATTCAGTTTTACCTGCTGGCTTCCGGTAATCTGAAGACCGGCTTCCGCCAGAGAAATGGCTGCTATGGATGTGTACTGTTCATCCGTTATCTCAGGATAGGCATTGATATCATGGTAGGTTAAGGTGATTTGGCCGTCCAGGCCTCCCGGTAAGGTAAGCATAAATTCCTGGATAAAGGAACCGCTGAGCATAATGGCATCCAAATCATAGGAAAATACCGCTCCCTCCGGTACGGTAACGGAAACTCCGGACCAGGGATTCGCATAAGTATTCCCCGTCCATACGCCTTGTCCGTAATCTGCAAATGCGGTTCCGGCCCACATTCCGTTGCTTAAAAAGGGATACAGAACCCCGTCTATCATCCGGTAGGTATTTGTGTAAATGTAACCGTTTTGATCGAAAACATACCACATCCCGTCCTGATCCTGCCACCAGGTATTGGTCAGATAGCCGCCGTCCTCTGTCTCGTACCACCAGCCCTTATTATCCTGCTTCCAGCCTGCAGCCAGCGCCGGAATGCTTAATCCCGCTGTGCAAACTACAGTGAGAACAACTGCTGCCAGCTTTTTTAAAAAACCTTTTCTCATGAAGCCGCTCCTCTCTATTGTCTTTCTATAATTTTATCATAGGATCGGTGAATTTTCCATAAGAACCCTGGAAAATAGTCCGGAACCTTTCCAGGGTTCTCTTTCTTTACTATCTATTCTTCATATCCAGCCTTTTTGCACTTTCTTCAGCCATGTCTGCTTCAATATCAAAGCCATTTTTACGAAGTTTCTCGGAAATTTTTCTACGGCCTTTAAAAAACATTCGTAGGCATCCCCTATTTTATCCGCATAAATATACGACACAATCAATAAATCCATTTCTTTGGGATTCTCCGGATCTGATTCTGCCCTTGCTTTTTGCTGGCGTACAGCTTCCTCCCCTTTCCCCACCGCAAAAAGGAAGGAAATACGGCAGGCACAAGCTCTGTAGAATAAATTTTTATCAAAATCGGAACCTTCATTCAAAATAGCTTCTGGATTAGATTATAGTAAAAAATAAAAAGAAGGTAATGTCTTATTTTGTGAGCAGTATCGTAAAATTTGTATAGTCATAAACAAACTGATGTGGTTTGAGATACGATTCACAATTCTTATCCTCATCGAACTTTTTTAAAGAGTAATTAAAATCTTTGTCATTTTTATTTGCAATTAAACGTGAAACAAGGGTCCTGACCTTATAAATCAAATACAAAATAAAGGAGAGGATGCCGCAAACCACTCCAACGGCATCCTCTTTCTGCTGCAATTTACTATTTCGCAAACACCTTCATAAAGTTTTTCTTACCCCGCTTAATGATAATGCCGTCACCAGAAAGCTCTTCCCTGGTGTAAGTTTTTCTGGTATCTTTTACCTGCTCCCCGTCTACGGACACGCCGCCCTGCTCTACGTTTCTTCTGGCATCGGACCGGGATCCGCACAGGCCGGACTTGTGAACTAGGCTTAAAATGTCAATGGCTCCGTCCGTAAAGTCTTCGTCAGCCAGTTCAAAGGAAGGCATGTTGGCGGCGCTTCCGCTGGTAAACAAGGCCCTGGAAGCTTCCTTGGCCTTTCCGGCCTCTTCTTCCCCGTGAACCAAAGCGGTCAGCTCATATGCTAAGATCTCCTTCGCTTCATTGAGCTGGCTTCCCTCCCATTTATCCATCTCATCAATCTGCTCTAAAGGCAGGAAGGTCAGCATCCGCAGGCACTTTAATACGTCAGCGTCTCCAATGTTTCTCCAGTACTGGTAAAATTCAAAGGGCGTGGTCTTGTTGGGATCCAGCCAAACTGCTCCGGACTGGGTCTTGCCCATCTTCTTCCCTTCAGAATTCAAAAGCAGAGTAATAGTCATAGCGTGAGCATCCTTGCCCAGCTTCCGGCGGATTAGTTCTGTTCCTCCTAGCATGTTGCTCCACTGATCATCACCGCCAAACTGCATGTTGCAGCCGTAATTCTGGTACAGCATATAGAAATCATAGCTCTGCATAATCATGTAGTTAAACTCTAAAAAGCTAAGGCCCTTTTCCATACGCTGCTTATAACATTCTGCAGACAGCATACGGTTTACAGAAAAGTGAGGGCCTACCTCCCGTAAAAATTCAATGTAATTTAATCCCATCAGCCACTCTGCATTGTTGACCATAAGAGCCTTGCCTTCTGAGAAATCAATAAAACGGCTCATCTGCTTTTTGAAGCAGTCGCAGTTGTGCTCAATGGTATCCGTGGTCATCATCTGGCGCATATCGCTTCTGCCGGATGGATCGCCGATCATGCCGGTACCGCCGCCGATTAAGGCAATCGGCTTATTTCCTGCCATCTGAAGGCGCTTCATTAAGCACAGCGCCATAAAATGCCCTACATGAAGGCTGTCTGCGGTAGGGTCAAAGCCAATATAAAAGGTGGCTTTTCCTTGGTTTACCATTTTCTTAATCTCTTCCTCGTTGGTTACCTGGGCAATTAAGCCTCTGGCAATTAATTCCTCATAAACTCCCATCTTATTTGCTCCTTTTCTATGTGTTTTGTGAATCATGGCATTTTGGGGGAAGGGGCTGACATACTTTGCCGGATATTCCGTAAAGACAAAGAATTTTGCTCCGCTGCAGCCAGGATCTCCGCAAAGCTTTTTGCTTCAAGAAAATCGAATCCTATAAAACAAAAAAGCCCCGTCCCGAAAAGGACGAGGCCATGCTCCCGTGTTACCACCTTTTTTCACCGGCAGCTTACACTGCCGATCTCTGTAAGTACTTTCGCTTGTCCTGCCGGCGGAGAATGGTTTCTCCGGCGTGTCAGACAGTTAAAATACCCTGGCGCTGTAACGTGCGCCGGCTCCGTCGCAGCCTACTGAGGAAACTGGATAAGCCATTTTAAAAGTGCCGCCTGAATCCCGTTGGGTGCGAAGCTCCGGGATGTATTCGCCATCTGCTTTCCACGCGCCTCTCATCCGCCGGCTGCTTTCTGTGTGTCTTTGCAGGTGGGTACTTGTTCCCTTCGTTGCTTGTTGGTGTTGAAATTAATTGGTATTATAGGGGGATTGTGGAAATTTGTCAAGGGGTTTTATATTGGTTTATCCGGGCTGTTTCATTTTTTACTTGCCCATTTTCTCCATGCGTATTATAATTGACATTTATAAATTATATTTATGACACAAGGAGGTACATCATGGGACTTAAATTTGTTCAGAAACTGCCGGATCCTTCCGAGATCCGCGAGCAATACCCGCTTCCTCTGGAGCTGGCGGCTATCAAAAAAAACCGGGATCAGGAGATTAAAAAGGTCTTTACCGGAGAAAGCGATAAATTTCTGTTAATCATCGGCCCCTGTTCTGCTGACAACGAGGATTCCGTCTGCGATTACACCAGCCGTCTGGCAAAGGTACAGGAAAAAGTTGCGGAAAAAGTAATTATCATCCCCCGGGTCTACACCAATAAGCCCCGCACCACCGGAGAAGGCTACAAGGGCATGGTACATCAGCCTAATCCTGAGGATAAACCTGATATCTATGAAGGCCTTATCGCCATCCGCAATATGCATATGCGGGTATTAAAAGAAACCGGGCTTTCTACTGCCGACGAGATGCTTTATCCGGAAAATTTGAGATACTTAGATGATATGATGTCTTATATCGCAGTGGGGGCCCGTTCTGTGGAGAATCAGTTTCACCGTCTGGTTGCCAGCGCCTGCGACGTGCCGGTTGGCATGAAAAACCCTACCAGCGGCGACCTGTCGGTTATGCTCAACTCTGTCGTGGCGGCACAGCACAGCCATGACTATATTTACCGGGGCTGGGAAGTTCAGTCTACCGGAAATCCCCTGGCCCATACTATTTTAAGAGGCGCGGTAAACAAGCACGGCCAGAGTATTCCCAACTATCATTTTGAAGATTTAAACCTGCTGCACCAGCTTTATTCTGAGCGGAATCTGGTAAATCAAGCCTGCATTATAGATGCCAATCACTCTAATTCCGGCAAAAAATATCTGGAGCAGATCCGGATCTCCAAAGAGGTTCTTCACAGCCGCCGTCACAGCAGCGACATCCTGAATATGGTCAAAGGCCTGATGATTGAGAGCTACTTAGAGCCTGGAAGCCAAAGAATCGGCGATGGCTGCTATGGCAAATCCATCACCGATCCTTGTCTGGGATGGGAAGATTCTGAACGGTTGATCTATGAGATTGCAGATGCGTTATAATTTAGGCACAACAGGTTAATTTAGAGATTTTATCCCTGCCGTCCCCCTAAACCGGGTGCGGCAGTCCTACCCGGCCAGAGCCGAAATCCCAAAATAGGCAAATACTACCACTCCCAGCACAATCCGGTAATAGCCAAAAAATTTAAAGTCATTTTTCCTCACATAAGTAATGAGGAATTTAATAGACAGGACAGATACAATAAAAGCAGTGACCATACCTATCAAAAGGTAGGCAGCTTCCGCCCCTGTAAACAGCCGGCCGAATTTGACGATTTTTAAAAGGCTGGCCCCAAACATAACCGGGATTCCCAGAAAAAAGGAAAACTCTGCGGCAGCCCCTCTGGAGCAGCCCAAAATCATGGCTCCCAGTATGGTAGATCCGGATCGGGAGGTTCCGGGGATCAGGGATAAAAGCTGGAAAAGGCCAATAAACAGCGCCGTCTGAAAGGTAATCTGGCTGGTCTTTTGAATGGGAAACCTGGTATTGGCATTGTGATTTTCCAGAACGATAAAAAGTATGCCGTATAAAATCAGCATAGCGGCAACCACATAGGATTTCATCAGGTAGGCCTCCAAAATATCGTCAAAAGGAATCCCTACTATGGCTGCCGGAAGGCAGGCAATAATAATCTTGATCCAGAGGAGCAGGGTCTCCCGTTTCTGGGACGGCTTTTTCCGCGGGGAAAAGGGATTCAGCTTATGGAAGTACAAAACTACCACTGCCAAAATAGCCCCCAACTGAACCACTACCATAAAAACATTTTTGAAATCTTCGCTTAGGTGAAGGGGAATGATTTCCTCCACCAGGATCATGTGGCCGGTGCTGCTGATAGGCAGCCACTCAGTAAAGCCTTCCACAATTCCCAGCACTAATACTTTTAATACTTCAAAAATTTCCATACGCTTCTCCTATCCTCTTACATTCTCAATCTGCCAGTCAATGGGCTCCACTCCATGCTTTGTAAGATAATCATTGGTTTTGCTAAAAGGACAGCTCCCAAAAAAGCCTCTGGATGCCGAGAAGGGGCTGGGGTGAGGCGCTTCCAGAATTAAATGAGCGGGATTGTTTAGCATTGCCTTTTTCATCTGGGCCGGCCGTCCCCACAGGATAAATACCATGGGCCGCTGCTCATTATTAAGAATTCTAATGGCAGCATCCGTAAATTCCTCCCATCCGATCCCCCGATGGGAATTTGCCGCATGGGCCCGGACCGTAAGGACGGTATTTAAAAGCATTACCCCCTGATCCGCCCATTTTTTTAAATATCCGTTATCCGGAATGTAGCATCCCAGATCATCGTGAAGCTCCTGGTAAATGTTAACCAGAGACGGCGGAATCTCCACATCTGGTTTTACAGAAAAGCACAGCCCATGAGCCTGGCCGTAATTGTGATATGGATCCTGCCCCAGAATCACCACCTTTACCTTAGATAATGGGGTAAAAGCAAATGCATTGAATATATCGTCCGCCTCCGGAAAAATACGCCGGGTCTGATATTCGTGTTTTACAGTTGCGTACAGTTTGCGGTAGTACTCCTTTTTAAACTCCCCGCTTAATGGTTCCAGCCAATCGTTGTCAATCGCCGCCATCTTTTGTGTGCCTCCTTGTGTCTTTCTGAAAATACAATGCCGGATTCAAACACGCTTTAGAGCCGCACTGCTACTCCTCTCTCTGCCAGATAGCCCTTTAAATCCATGATCTCCAGCTCTTTATAGTGAAACAGCGACGCCGCCAGGGCAGCGTCAGCCCCGCCTTCTGTCAAAGTCTCATAAAAATGTTCTTTGGTTCCTGCTCCGCCGGATGCAATTACGGGAATGGGGACATTATCCGCCACCAGTCTCGTCAGCTGATTGTCATAGCCTGACTTGGTTCCGTCACAGTCCATGCTGGTCAGGAGAATCTCCCCGGCTCCCAGCCCGGCCGCCTTCATAGCCCACTCTACAGCATCAATCCCCATATCAATACGGCCTCCGTGCTTATAGATGTTAAAGCCGGATCCATCTGCTCTGCGCTTGGCGTCAATGGCCACCACCACGCACTGGCTGCCAAACTTATCGGCTGCCTCCGAAATCAGCTCTGGCCGGTCAATGGCAGAGGAATTAATGGAAATTTTGTCTGCCCCTTCCCGGAGAAGCAGCTTAAAGTCCTCTACCGTGCGGATGCCGCCGCCCACGGTAAAGGGAATAAATACGGTTTCCGCCACCTGGCGAACCATGGATACCACCGTTTTCCTGTCATCCGAGGAAGCCGTAATATCCAAAAATACCAGTTCGTCTGCTCCTGCTTTGTCATATGCCCTGGCAATCTCCACCGGATCGCCGGCATCTTGTAAATTCACAAAATTAACTCCTTTTACCACCCGGCCGTTATTCACGTCCAGACAGGGTATGATTCGTTTGGTAAACATTGGACGCCTCCTACAGCTCAATAAAATTCTTCAAAATCCCAAGGCCCACGCTGCCGCTTTTTTCCGGATGGAACTGGCAGGCAAATACATTGCCCCGCTCCACCGCCGCATGGATATGGGTGCTGTACTCTGCAGAAGCCGCCACTATGGATTCTTCTTTTGCTTTACAATAGTATGAATGGACAAAATAAACATATGCCCCATTTTCGATTCCTTTAAACAGTCTGGCTCCGGGTGTGATGGAAAGGGAATTCCATCCCATATGGGGAATCTTGAGTCCGGGACAATCCGGTATCCTGAGGATTTCCCCTGGCAGGATGCCAAGCCCCCTAGCTTCGGGAGACTCGTCGCTCCTCTCAAACAAAAGCTGAAGCCCCAGGCATATGCCAAGAAGCGGTTTTTTGCTGTCCGCAATCTGACGGATCACCTCCGTCAGGCCATATTGACAGAGCTTTCCCATAGCATCCCCAAAAGAGCCCACTCCCGGCAGAATCACCTTATCCGCTTGAAGCAGAGTCTCCCGGTCCCTGGTAACTACCGGTTTTTCTCCCAATGCCTCAAGGGCCTTGGAAACACTTCTCAAGTTCCCGGCATCGTAATCAATTATCCCTATCATAGCAGCTCCTTTCCCTTAGGTCTTGCCAGACTGCCGATCCACTCCACGGAATCGGCCTGGATACCCTCTGCCCTTTCCTTTAATTCTTCACTAATCTGAGGAAATTCATGATGAACCCGGCAAAGCCATGCCTGCCGGTTAAAAAACACGGTTTTTTCAAAAGGCCACCGGATAACCGTAGGGGTCAGGAATCCCTCTCCCAGCTCCAGCACGGTCAGAGTTTTATTAAGGGTTCTTGACAGCCACTCTGTATAAGCACTCCATCTGGAAAGATAACCTTCCTCAATATAGTTTTTACAGGAAACCGTATTGGGAACCAGGGCAGCGCCGCAGTGGGGGCATCTGCCGTCCTCAATCTCCCCATCCTCCCAGATATCTTTGGTACAGGCATTTTCACACTGTTTCCAGGTTACATTCCCACAGGGAGCCACTATCCTGTCCCGCTGAAATGGCTGATTCAATATCTCCCCGTCTGTCACTGTGGTAACAATAAAATAATCTTTATCCTTTATCAATTCATATAACGAAAGATACCCCTGAGCCACTTCAGGCCTTGCCGTAATCTGCTCCGGCTGTTTCGGATCCGCGTTCTGCCTCCACTCTCCGCCAATACCGATTAAAACTTTCTGGCTGTTAAGAAGCCGCCGCCGTATCTCTTCCAATTTTTCTGCTTTCATTTCAAGTCTCCGTTCTGCACGTCCACATCAATAATATAGGCCTCATACCCATTGATAACGATGGTTTCCTTATACTGCTGCAGCCTCTTGGCCCTGCCTCCGTAATTTAAATGCATATGGCCGTGAATAAAGTATTTGGGCTTATATTTGTCCATTAAATCAAAAAAGCACTGGAATCCTGTATGGCACAGATCATCCCCATCCCCAAGCTTATAGGCCGGAGCATGGGTAAGGAGAATGTCAAAGCCTTTATTTTTCTTTAACTGCCACCACAGCAGCGCAATCCTCCTCCGCATCTGGGACTCGCTGTACTGGTGAGGGCCCGGCCGGTAGCGCATGGAACCTCCCAGCCCCAGTATCCGCAGCCCTCTGTACAAATAGATCTGATCCTCAATACAGGTACATCCTTCCGGTTCTTCCGTATCATGATTGCCGTATACGTACAAAAGGGGCACATTGGCAAAGGTAACCAAAAAGGATAAATACCGGTGGGAAACATCCCCGCAGGAAAGGATCAGATCGATCCCCTTCAGCTTGCTTTCATCATAATAATCCCATAGAGATTTGGATTCCACATCGGAAACAACTAATATCCTCATTTTCTTTTCCTCCGCTGCCGGCCTATTCTGCTGGCCGATCAGTACCCTCGCCTTCTTTATTTCTTCCATGAATCTGTACAATGGCCCTGGCCTCTTCTGTCAGCTCCTCCGGCTCCGGAATCCGTCCGATTACATTGTCCACCAGCCAATCCATGGTTACAATCTCCGTAGGAGTCAGAATTTCCCCTTCCGGGCACATAACGGTTCCGTCCTGAGCCGTAAGAATCCCCTCAAAGGGATAAAACTCGTTTCTGCAGATAGCCTTTTTTAAAAGGGCAATTAAGTGCTTGGTTCCCTCCGGCGTCCGTTTGCTGTAAACTACGTCAATTACATCCGCAGACATTCCCCAGTAATAATTTAGCGCCTGCTCTCTCTTTGCCAGGCCTCCCGTCCAGCCTCCCTTTAGGATCTGGCGGATAATCTTCTCATAGTATCTTCCCCAGTTCCAGATAGGGCTGGCCAGGTTTTCCACCTGATCTCCGGTTTTCCGGTAAAGGCCAAACTGCCGGTTTTCTTCAATAGGCGTGATATTGTCTTTGCCGGATACAAACCCGATCCCCTTGTAGGTAAGCGCTGCCATGGGGTCATAGCCTTTTATGGTGGACCATTCCAAATGGATTTTGGCCCTTGGGTTGATCATTTTGGCTCCCAGGGCAAAGGCATTAATATTGGCCATCATCCCATATACAGGATAATCTGCCAGGTAGCCCAAATCATCCTCTTCTGATTTGGTGGCCGCAATGGCTCCGATAAGGAACTTGGCCTCGTACATCCTTCCATAATAAGTCCGAATAGCCTTGTGGGAGGTATTGACTGAGCAATTTAAAATCTTTACATCCGGATACAGCACCGCCGCTTTCAGACTGGCCGTGATCATCTGGGGAGTGGTGGTAAAAATCACCGTGTTCCCTGCGGAAATAGCCAGCTCAATGGCCTTCATAGCCTCTGCATTGGTATTTACATTGTCAATGTGGGTGGTAGAAATCCGGGAGCCCAACACCTGCTCCACATGGAGCCGTCCCAGCTCATGGCTGTAGGTCCAGTTGGAGGTCTCTGGAGTTTTTGCATTAATAAAGGCAATCTTAAGCTTCGCCGGGGAGGATGACGGCATCAGCAGATCCAAAAGCTTGGCAGTTCCTTTCTCTTTGCCTGCCTCCGGCTCTTCCACCAGGGTCACAGCCTTATCCTGATAGGACAACTCGATCTCCTGCCAGAATCGCCCGATTTCCTCACGAAGGGCCATATCAGACGCCCGCTCCAAATGATGCATACCAAAAGTTTCCAGATAAAGCAGCAGGGCGTCTCCAGCGGTAATCGGCAGGCGTTTGCCTCCCTTATCATCAAAAATCGCCTTAAACCGGTTGTAAGCGCTTTTCATCCTGACCTTTTCATCCTGATTCCAGGGCGTTTCAGTCTGGATTCCCGCCAGCTGCAGAAGCCTGCAAAAGCTTCCTTCCTTGCTGAACCAGATTTCATGGATGCCGGCAATTTTATAAAAATCCAGGAACTCGTAATATATCTTATTTTCCAGAGAAAGGTTTCGTCTGGGGACCAGTCTGGTCACATAACCTGGAATACTGGCGGCTCCTACATATTTCAGTACGCTGACCCGCTTATTGCCCTCCTGAACATAGAATTTGTTCATAAATTCATAAGCTTTAATGGGTTCTCTGATGCCCTCGTCCAGTTGGGACTGATATAAATTGATCCATTTACTTCCAAATTCGGAGTTACAGGGAAGGAGAGGCAGAAAGCCATTAGAAAAGGCGTTCTGACGTCCCGCCGTCTTGGTTCCCACCACCAAATCCAGAGGGATCTCCACAATCCCCAGAGAAGATTCCGATACGATATCTACATAGGGCAGCATATCATCTAATGCCGGCAGATAGGGATAGGTTCCTGTCGATACACAGGCCCTGTATTGCTTCTGAGCGCTCTTTCTTGCTTTTTCATATTCTTGTAATGGAGTAAGTAATTCATCAGACATAGAGATACCTCCCGCTATTTTTGTGTAACTATTCAAGGGCAGAAATTCGCTACCATCATTATAGCTGTTCCTGCCCCTGTCCGCAACTGTGTATTTACTTTTTACTTACTTCTTCTTTTTAGGCTTAGGCGGAGGAAGCTCCTTATAGGAAGCAGATATAAATTTTGCCATAAGCTCCCGATCATCAACGCTCTCTATTACCAAATGGGCCTTTGCTCCTGTATAAGGGGCGGCTTCCTGGCAATCCGGGCAGATCTCTGCCCCTGCCTCTGTCTTTTTTACAAAAAACTGATTATCACAGATAACTCCGATGATTTTTTCATTACAGTAAATGCCATACTCGCCAAACATTTTTTTGTAGGTAATTTGGCCCGCTCCTCCTATTTGTTCGCACACGTATTCCACAAAATCTAAGTTTGAAGCCATAAACAGGTTCCTCCTCTTAAGCATATAGAAACAGTATACCACAGAACCCTTTCCAGGCAAACTTTTCTTTGAATTCTTTCCTGTATTCTTGTAACAGTTCAGCCTTGCGAAGATTCAAAGTAAAAAATGTGTTGAAAGCTTGTTTTCATAAGAATTTTTTACTTTGAATCTTCATAAGGCAGACGCCTCACGCTTCTTGTCCGCGTATCGCGGGCAAGAAGATGCAAGGCTGAACTGTTACGTATTCTTTTTCCTGAACTTATCCAGCCCAGGCAGGCAAATTGCTGTAGGCCAGCATCAGAAAGGTTATGCAGCCAAACACCACGGAACGGTGGATAGCCCAAACCTGCTTTTTCCAGTTTTCCAACATCAGCAGCACGAAAGTTACCAAAAGAACCACCATAAACCAGGTAGTAAAAACCCTCTTAAAGGTCAGCCCGTAGCCTGCGATATAAAATCCCATACGGAACATTGCCAGGCTGATAAAGGCGAGAGTCTGAACCCCAAGGAAAGACAGGAGCCATTTTTTCCAGCCCTCCGTTCCGTTTCCCTCTGGCCAGTACCATTTAACAAAGGAAAATATTCCAAAATTAATGGCAGCAATCCAGCACAGCTGGAAAAAGCCTTCCCTGGCATAGGCGCTTCTTAACAGCTCCCCTCTTCTGATAGAAGAAAGAGCCTGTGGAACAGCCGCCAGCTTTATCAGGAAAAACACGCCGTAAAGGGCCAGAAATGTCAGTAAAAACGCGGTAAGCATGATAACCGGCAGACTGGAATGTTTCGCCTCCGGCTTCTCCTCCTTCTGGTAAGCGCCGTAGATCAGTCCAAACAAATAGCAGCAGATAATCATCCCGGTGATTCCCCGGATGACACCGTCGATATTTCCCAGAAATCCGTTAAGCCAGTAGGAGAGCCCTTTTAACACATTGGATGCGACAGCGGCAAAATCCGGATCCGCTCCAATAAGCAAGCCTGCCGCTATGGCAAGAAGCGGGATGCTGAGAAGGAGCCCTGCGGCTGCCTGCTGCACCTTCCTACTGTTCTGCCGGCTGCTCTCAAACATGCAGGCCAGCAAATTCCCCAACGCCCCAAACCATTTTCCAAAATAAACAAAGGGCAGCGTAAAAAAGCCTCTGGCCAGATCTGCCAGCCCCCGCTCATTGAGGCAGCCATCCAAACGGCTGTTTGACGCAGCCAATACCCAGTATACCGCCGCCCCGTGAAGAAACAAAACCACATATCCCGTAATATCCTGATCCCCTTGGCCTCCAAATATCCCTATCCAGAGAGCCGCCGCCGCGGTAAAAATCAGATATAATCCGGCATCTTTATCCGGTTTTACCGGCCAAACCGCCTTTCCCCCATAGAAAACGGCTCCTGCGAATACGGCAGTAAACAGGCACAAGCTGCCGTTCCAGCCTATCCAGTACAAAAGGAAATCCTGGGAATTTCCTGTCAGCAGCCCGCTGTAAATCCAACCTGCAATCAATAGGATTCCGGCCAGAATCCATTCCTTTTTCCGGCGAATCCGCGGTATATTTTCCTGGATGGCGTCTTTTTGTTCTTTCTGTTCCATTGTGATTCCTCCTAGTATAATAATGCATCGGCACGCGACATCTGGCGTCACCTACCATGTCGTCGGAAGGCATCCTGAAAATGCTCCGCATTTGCCTTCCTCCTATCCTTCCCGATATTCTAAAATGTCTCCTGGCTGGCAGTCCAGGACCCTACAGATTTCCTCCAGGGTGGAAAACCGGACCGCCCTGGCTTTTCCTGTTTTTAAAATAGACAGGTTGGCCTGGGTGATGCCGATTTTTTCCGCCAATTCACCGGAAGACATCTTCCGCTTTGCCATCATAACATCTAAATTTACAACTATCGGCATTGCCTGTCCCTCCTAAATGGTAAAATCGTTTTCGTCCTTCAGCTCTTTTGCCTTTTCAAAAGTATTTTTAATAACCCGGATCAGCAGCCCCATAAATACCATAAGGCCGGCGGCAATGCCCCAGAAAAGATAGTACCATACTGACGCCAGGGTTACAGCCGCCACCGCAAAACACATCCAGGAAATTATGCGAAGGCTCCGAATGTTTTCTTCTGTAAATACCTTCTCTTCCCCGATATTAACCACCAGCCCCCACAACTTCCACAGCAGGATACCCACAGGTACAGCGCAGATATAAATGGTAGTCATAAAAAGCCCTGGTATCAGATCTTTTGCAGTATAGCTTACCGCCACATACTCCCGGACGATAACAGGACAGGCAAGCACCGTGGCAATGTAGGCAATGCTGAACAAAATAATGCAGATTTTGGTTAGAATAATAGAATTTTTATGGCTCCAGTCCATAGAAACCTCCTTATTTTGTTTTCTTTGTATTTATTTGGAGTGTACCACATGTTTTTTTGATTTTCAATATTATTTTATTGTTTTTCGATAAAATTAAGAAATTCTCATGAGTTTTTCATGTTTTACATTAGATTGCGAATTAACTTCTTGTAAAAACATGTATCCTATCCTATAATTAATCTAAGGCAGGTGAAAAATAATGGCAGATTTTGCGTACAAATTTGTATATGAAAAAATATTTGAAAATAGTTTACTCCGTTCAACAGGTGATGGATTTCAGCAATTAGTCTATCGCCTGCTTGATACTCTTTACCCAAATTTTGAAAAAATCGATGTTCAGGGTTCTCTCGGTGATCGGAAAAATGATGGGTATATTCGTGGGCAGGGTGTATTTTATCAAGTTTATGGTCCTAAAGATTCGGCTATAAATACCACCTCTCAATCTACTGCTGTCAAAAAAATGCCAGAAGATTTTTATGTACTAAAAAAGCACATTGATTCAGGGCACTGGGAGCCTATTACGAAATATATATTTGTTTTTAAGGTCTGGCGTGGAACATATCCAGAAGTAATGGAAACACTATCTTCTTTAGAAAAAGCAAATCCGGCCATTGGTTTTGAAATATGTGATATTGATCATTTACTTCGCCTCTTTAATCAACTGACTTTAGATAAAATGGCGTTTGTAACAAATTGTTATGTTCCTGAACCTGATTTTGATATAGTCAGTTTCCAGGTAATGGGAGAAATTATTAATCATTTAAATTCCTTAGGCAGCAGTATGAATCTTGATATAACAAAAGACCCTCCTGATTTTGAAAAGAAAATTATGTTTAATCATCTTGCCAGGATACAAGCTGACAATTTACGTGTCGCAAGTTATAAAATTCAAGAGCTGGATGACTATTTATCTTCTTTTGAAGGTAATGATACTGCAGATTATCTTTGTTCAATCTTCAAAAAATTATATAGCGAATCATTAATACAATATCCAGATAACCCCATTATGCAGTTTCAATATATATTAGAATCGTGCCATTTGCCCCACATTGACAAACGGCAACTACAAATCGTCGAAACAAATAGTTATGTCATGATTGCAAAATATTTTGAAACTTGTGATATTTTTGAAGAACCAACTGATGATTCACAAAAAAAGTAGTGGTCAATACGCCACTACTTTATTTGAATCCCCAATAGTTTATCTTTTGGACTTCTATCATAAAGCCTTAATCTAATGCTGTCGTTTAAGATATTCGCAAATTCCTCATCATCCAATTCCCTTGCTACCGAAATAATATTATCAAACATATCATAATTAAGGTTGATTATGTATTGCTTTTCTCCTTTTACACAAATATCATTGGCTATTTTCAACATTCGATAGCATTGTCTGGGATCCGTTTCAGCAAACAGGCTTCCATCATGATATAAAAATTGTACCTTATTATTCTTTCCTTTGTCCCAAATCAACATATCCATGCAAAAAATCTTTACGTTGCCAATACCGCCAGAACCATCATCTTGTATTTCTACATTAATGTCAAATCTTTGCTTGTTATCACCTGGATTATTAACGATATCAATTCCCGAATATTTTCTTTCACCATAAATGTAATCTACAAATTTAGAAAATTGATTATCTAATTCCTTCTTATATTCCTCAATAGCATTAATATAAGCAATGGATTTTATATTGTCTTTCGCTAAATCAGCCTGATAATTAGCCGTTTTTATTTCTAACTGTTTTATAACTGTATCAAACTGCTGCATTTTGGCCAAAGAAACTTTGAGTTCTGTCAGTCGTGACTGAAGACGTTCATACTCTGTGAGCGATACTTTGTCTTTTATAAACTCCATATCATTGTTTATAATTTCATCTAAACGTGCTAAACTTTTTTTGACTTTTTTAATTTCTGACTGATATTGCTTCTTATCTTTAATTAACCTTGCCTTTCTGCCATCTAATAGCTTTTCATGAAAGTTACATGTCTCCTGCATGTTTTTCAACATATTTTCCGGAAAAATAACATTCGCTTCTTCATACAGAGCTTTTACCCTTTCCGCTGTTACATCAACTTTAAGTTCAAGATTTTTATTTATACTTTTTATAATATTCTCATATTTTGCAATTTGATTAATCAAATCATTTTTTTCTCTTGTACATTTTTCAATATCTGCCTTAATCTCATTATATCCCTCAGAAATTTGAAACCCTTTCATTCTTGTTTCCAAATCACGAATTTCCTTTTCCAAATTGCCCATGCTAATTCTTAAATCACTGCCAGTCATTGCATTTTTAATTTCTGTATCATTTTTCAGTAGTTTTCTGCTGTTTTCTATCTTATTTATCTCTTCTTTTATTTTTATTTTGCTGATTATTAAAGATACATCTAATCCTAGCAAGAAAGAATTTAATAATAAGGAAATATGCTCATCTTCTCTTTTCTTATATTTTTTCCAATCCAAATACCCCTCTTTAGGAATTCTTAAATACCGACTAATAAGTCCTCTGAAACTTATATTTGGTAAATCCTCAACATAATGAAAACATTCTGCCTCCAAATACTCTCTACTTTGTCCTATCGTCTTTTTTTTACTATCAAGGAACATAAATTTTTCGTCATCCACACTTCTCAGAATTTTATGTTCCTTACCATCAATGTCAAATGTCAGGCAAAATTCCCAACCAGCTAATTTCTTTAATTCCTTATGAGAATCTCGCCTGCACCCCAAACAATAATCAATTAATTTAATTGATAATGTTTTTCCAACACCATTTACTGTATCATTCTTTTTCTGATCTTCAACGCTCCGGGAACCTAGTATAATATTTATACTATTGGGATTTAATATAAGATTATGGAAAGATTCTTTATTAGCACTGAGTTTCTTTAGATACATTATAAATCTCTCCCCTCTCATTAATATCAATTGCATTTAACGCATATAATAAATCTAAGGTTAGAATATAATTATCAAATGAATGTTTTTTAGATATTATTCCCGTCTTAATATAAGAGCTATATACTTGATCCCAGCAGCTATCAAGTGTAAGCGGAGATGTTAATATTTGCAAAACAAACGCGCCTAAACCTATATATGATTCAGATAATAATATATGTTTTTTGGGCATTATCATAATCCAGTCTCCCTCCACAAGTCTTCATAGCCTTACTTATATATCAATTATTGGCAGAACATATTCTATTTCGTAATTCTTCTATTTTTTCATTATAGCTTATCTGTAATCAGCTTACAATATCTTTATGTTGAACAACTTTCAAATTATAATATACTTGTTGTCAAATCTGATATTTTGCCCTCCACAGGCGAACCTATAAGCCCTTACCGCCACTCATACGGCGTAGTCTGGTACACATAAAAGTTCAGCCAATTCGTATACAGGGTATTGGCTGTGCTGCGCCACATCAAAGGCGGCACAGAGAAGGGATCGTTATCCACATAATAATTTACCGGAAGGGCCGGATTCAGGCCTTTTTTCAAATCCCGATGGTATTCGTTATTTAAGGTCATCCTGTCATACTCCGGGTGGCCCTGAACGAAAATCTGGCTTCCATCCCGGTTCATTACCAGGAAAATACCGGCCTCGTCAGACTTGGCCACAATAATCAGATCCTCCGCCTTGCGGATATCCGCCTCCCGCACCTCGGTGTAGCGGGAATGGGGGGCATAAAAATAATCGTTAAAGCTTCGGATAAGGGGAAGCTTCCGATCCAGCACCTTGTGACTGTAAACACCGGACAGCTTGGTCTTTCTCTGGTATTTGGGAATCCCGTAGTGGTAATAAAGCCCCGCCTGAGCCCCCCAGCAGATGTGCATGGTGGAGGTGACATGGGTCTTGCTCCACTCCATAATAGTTACCAGCTCCGGCCAGTAGTTGACTTCCTCATACTCCAGATGTTCCACCGGGGCGCCGGTAATAATCATACCGTCATAACGGTTCTTTTTAACCTGGTCAAAGGTAATATAAAACTTGTTAAGATGGCTGGCCGAAGTATTTTTGGACACATGGCTGGACATCATCAGATAGGTACATTCAATCTGAAGAGGCGTGTTGGACAAAGCCCTGAGAAGCTGGGTTTCCGTCTCCTCCTTTAGAGGCATCAAATTTAAAATCAGGATCTCCAGAGGACGGATATCCTGGCTCACCGCCCGGTCTTCATCCATCATAAATATATTTTCAGACTCCAGCACTGCCCGGGCAGGCAAATCGTTTTGTATTTTAATGGGCATGTTAGTCTCCCTTCAGCATTTGTAAAAATTCTTCTTCAGAAAGAATGGGAATATTAAGCTCCCTGGCCTTTTTGTTTTTGGAGGAATTGGATGCAGTATCATTATTGATCAGATAGGTGGTCTTAGCCGTAACCGTTCCGGTTGCCTTTCCCCCTTCTGCCTCAATAACTGCCTGAAGCTCTTTCCGGTTGGCAAAATGTTCCACAGAACCGGTGATGACAAAAGTCATTCCTGCAAACCTGCCGCCTTCTGTTAAAACCTTCTCCTGTTTAATGGTAAGCTCTGAAAGCAGCCGATCCACCATCTCATTTTTCTTTGGATCCCCAAAGTAGTCCATCCAGGCCTGGGCCAATACGCCGCCAATGCCGTCTGCAGCTACCAGAGACTCAAAATCCCCATGACGCATGGCCTGAAAATCATAGCCGAACTGACGGCACAGAACCTTGGCGTTAGCCAGGCCGATACCGGCGATTCCCAGTCCGTAAACCACTCTGGGCAAGGTGGTGTGGCTGGCTTTCTTTATGGACTCCTGAAGGTTCTCGTAGGATTTCTCCCCGAATCCTTCCATCTCCACAATGGCATCTTTATAGCGATCCAAATGAAAGATATCTGCATATTCATGAATAAAACCGGCGGCTATAAATTTCTCCAGAGTCGCCTCAGAAAGGCCGTCAATATTTAAAGCGTCCCGGCTGGCCAGCAGGGTAAAGCTTTTGATCCGCTTGGCTTCGCAATTGGGATTCATACAGTATAAAGATTTTACATCCCCTACCTTCCGGATCTCTGTAGGACCGCTGCACACAGGACATTCCTCAGGAATATGGGTGACACCGCTGCGGGTTAAGTTATCGCCAATCTGAGGGATAATCATATTGGCCTTGTAGACCGTTATTTTATCTCCGTCTCCCAAAGCCAGGGATTCCAAAATACTGATGTTGTGAACACTGGCCCGGCTCACCGTAGTACCCTCCAGCTCCACAGGCTCAAAAATTGCCACCGGATTAATCAGGCCGGTTCGGGACGGACTCCACTCAATATATCTTAAGGTAGTTTCCCGCACCTCATCCGCCCACTTAAAAGCAATGGAATTTCGGGGAAATTTGGCGGTATGGCCCAGAGACTCTCCATAAGCAATGTCATCATATAAAAGCACCAGGCCGTCGGAGGGGGTATCGTTGTTGTTAACGTTTTCGGAAAACCACTCTACGGTATCCTCCAGATTATCTCTCGTCACCTCCCGGTATTCTACGATTTCAAATCCCTGGGATACCAGCCATTCCTGCTGGCTTTTCCGGGAATTGGAAAAGTCCACACCTTCTGCCCTTACCAGGGCAAAGGCCAAAAAACGCACATTGCGCTCCGCCGTAATCTGGCTGTTAAGCTGCCGGACAGAACCGCTGCATAAATTTCTGGGATTCTTATATCTGGCTTCCCCATCTTCGATTTCCCGGTTAATACGATTAAATTCTGAATAGCGGATCACCGCCTCCCCCCGCAGCACCAGCTGTCCTTTATAAGGGATAGCAAGGGGCACGTTGGCAAATACCCGGGCATTGCCGGTAATCACCTCCCCTATCTCGCCGTTTCCTCTGGTAACCGCTTTTGTTAGGGCGCCGTTTTCATAGGTAAGCACAATGGTAAGCCCGTCCATTTTCCAGGACAGCAGCCCTTTTTGATCTCCCAGCCACTCCTTTAACGCCTCCACATCTTTCGTTTTATCCAGAGACAGCATAGGGGTCTCGTGGGCTTCTTTGGGAAGCTCTGACAGCACCTGATATCCCACTTTCTGGGTAGGGCTTAAAGAAAGAATGGTTCCGGTTTCTTTTTCCAGCTCCAGAAGCTCATCATAAAGGCGGTCGTACTCAAAATTGCTCATCAGCTCCCGGTTTTCCTGATAATAAGCTTTTCCGGCCTCATTGAGGATTTCAATGAGTTCCTTCATTCTCTCTATTAATTTACTTTTATCCATATTCATCCTTTCTTCCAGCCTTTGAATTGGGAAATGCAGATGGAGCCGAACCGGATTCTGCCAAAAGAATTTTTAATTGCCTTTCCTCTTCCGGCGTCACCGCCCGGTAATCCCCTGTTTTCAGGTTGCCCAACTCAATGTTCATAATACGGATTCTTTTTAATTCTAAAACTTCATACCCCAGCTCCTGGCACATTCGGCGTATCTGGCGGTTCAACCCCTGGGTAAGAATAATTTTAAAACAATCCCTGCCCAGCTTTTCCACTTTACAGGGCCGGGTTACTGTGTTTAATATGGGAACTCCTGCAGACATCCTTTTTAAAAATTCCGGGCTAATACTTTTATTCACCCGAACCACATATTCCTTTTCGTGGAAATTGGCGGCCCGCATGATTTTATTCACCAGGTCTCCCTGGTTGGTCACCAGCAGCAGCCCCTCTGACTCCTTGTCCAGGCGTCCGATTGGGTAAATCCGTTCCGGATAATTTAAAAACTCTACAATGTTTTCCGCTCTGTCTTTGTCGGAAGTAGTGCATACGATTCCTCTGGGCTTATTGACGGCCAGCAGGATCTTGGGAGGCCGGCTGCCTGAAACAGGAATCTTCTGGCCCGGACACGGATGGGAAGTATCCCCGGCTCCTGCTTCCGGCTCTGAAACCGCCGCTTCCCTGCCTGCCGGACAGCCGTCACATAGAATTTCCTGCCCTTCTGAAACCTTCTGTCCCATTACTGCCGGTTGGCCGTCTACCAAAACCTTTCCCGCTTCTATCAGCCGGTCGGCCTCCCTTCTGGAGCAGATTCCCATCTCACTTAAATACTTATTCAGACGCACTTCTGCCATATGCTTCCCTTCTCTGCCTTCCTGTTCTTGCAAAAACGCAGAAAACGCGGCCGCAGCATAAAGCTGCTTGCGGCCGCCTCTTTGTCGTATCTTCCAGAGACACATTTTCTCTGTTTTCCTATGTCCGAAAGTATACCATATATTTTCTTGATTTGCAATTATATCTCTTTTTCCAAGTCCCTTATTTCTCCCTTACCACCTGAGGGACTGCAAAATGATCCCGCTCCAGATTTATGGCCACCGCCATATCCAGGCCAGAAGGTTTCCTGTCATTTACCACAATCCTCTCTCCCATGGGCATACCCTGTTGCTACTTGTCAAGGACGTATTTATCATTTTTCGTCACTTTTTCTTGGTCTGCTCGTTAAAAACTTTGCAGAAGATAATGTACTGACTGCTCTGTTGCCTGTTATGCTGTCAGCCCTCGTTCTGAAGCTCCCTCTCAAGGTTCTTTTTGTTATAACTGATTCCCTCGGCATAAGCTAATTCTGTGGCGGTCTTAGTCTGCTCCTTGCCGATACTGTCATACTCGGATTGCAAAGACTTTATTTCCGCTTTCCACTGTTTCGGTGTTATCTTCTCGCCGTTCTGTAAAAAGCTCTGCATACGCTCTTTGGCTTTTGTCTGAACGCAAAGTTCACTTGCATGAGAACAGGGCTTACCAGACAGAAAAAGACCACCGATATAGCCCTATTCAAAAAAGTGTGATACAATTTTTTGAAAAAGTTTGAGATTTGATGTAGTATTCGCCGCTAAAACCGTAGTATATAAGTGAAGCCGGAAAGGAGGCGGTGCGATGATAGAGGATGAAAAAATCATAGAAATGTTTTTTGAGCGTTCAGAACAAGGCATACGGGAATTGGACATAAAATACGGAAAAGTCTGCCATAACCTTTCCTATCATATCGTAGGAAACAGGCAGAATGCGGAGGAATGTGTAAACGACGCTTATTTAGGCGTATGGAACACCATTCCCCCAGCACGACCTAACCCGCTTTTATCCTATATTCTGAAAATCATTCGGAACATTTCACTCAAAATCTATTGGAGAAAGGAAGCAGCCAAACGAAGCAGCCATTACACGATTGCTTTGGAGGAAATTGAAACCTGTATAGCAGACATTCACACAGTAGAAGCAGAAATTGAAGCCAGAGAGTTAGCCCGTATCATTGGAAGTTTTTTGGACACGCTGACTACAAAAAACCGCGTTATTTTCATGCGCCGCTATTGGTTTTCTGACAGCTACAAAGACATAGCTGAGTTTGTGGGGCTTTCGGAGAAAAATGTCTCTGTTCGGCTGACCCGTATCCGCGAAAAGATGAAACAATACTTGATTGAAAGAGAGATATTTATATGAACGTAAAGAAGTTTTCCGACGCTATGAACGAGCTTGACAGCAAATACATTGATGAAGCCCTTAACTATAAGAAAAAGGTCAAGAAGCCCCTTTGGATTAAGTGGGGAGCTATGGTAGCTGGTTTGCTCTTTGTCTTTACCATGTCTGTTCCAGCATTAGCGTCAGCAGATTTTGAACCGGCTTATAATCTGCTCTACAAGGTATCTCCAGCAATTGCTCAAAAGTTAAAGCCTGTTAGTATGTCCTGCGAGGATAATGGGATTAAGTTTGAGGTCGTTTCGGCTTATGTTGAGGGTAGCGAAGCAAAGATTTTTATTTCCGTACAAGACCTTGACGGAGATAGAATTGATGAAACGACAGATTTGTTTGATAGCTTTAGTATCAATACACCTTTTGATTGTAGCAGTTCGTGTGAAAATATAAGCTACGACACCAAAACAAAAACCTCCACTTTCCTAATTTCTATATCACAATGGAATGAGAAAGACATTATAGGTGAGAAAATTACTTTTTGTGTCCGAGAAATGCTGAGCAATAAGAAGGAATATGACACGGTATTGACAGATTTGGATATGAACCAAATTAGTGCTACACCTAAAACAATTACCCCGACTCACATTTTTGGTGGTGGGGGAATAAACTACAATGAAATGGAAAACAATTTTCAGGCATTGAAAACAACAGGTATCCTTTGTTCTCCTGTTGCCGGGGTAGATATTACGGCTATGGGATATGTGGATGGGGAATTGCATATACAAGTAAAATATGAGAATGTTTTAGAAACGGATAATCATGGCTATATCTATTTCAAAAATGACAAAAATGAGGAAATCCACTGTATCGCAAATGTTGCGTTTTCTACTGATAGTGAGTATCAAAAACGGTATGTGGAATATGTTTATGATTTGTCAGATGTTGATTTAGCCCAATATAAGGCATATGGACATTTTATCACGAGCGATACACATATTGAAGGAATTTGGCGTGTTACTTTCCCACTAGAAAGCATAGATCAGTAAATTTTCGTAGTCAGCGATATAGACGCAGAAGAAGCAAAGCAAATAATCCAATGAGAGCAGCTATTTTCAAAGAATTTGCCCAATCGGTATCTCCGGAAATCCTAAAAACCTATCTTGATACTATTCTGGATTCCGTGGTAATCACAGACGGGATTCCTTTTTTCTTAAAATGCGTATGGAATACTCAAAGACTTTGTGGTATAACCGTTTTGGGTAGTGTAGCTTGCCACTAAATCATCAAATGGTTAGGCGGTGACCATAAGGACAACAAATATCCTACTGGGTGCTTTGCCAGTATAAAAGAAAACTCCCCGGACTGTGTCACACCACGGTTCGGGGATTCGTTCTTTGTCAACTTGGACTCTTCATTTCTTTTGCAATATTCTTCTTTTGATTCTTTTTCGATTCTCTTATTCACTTAACAAAAGTTCAATTTCGGTGTCATTTGATTAACATAGCATCTCCAAAGGAAAAGAACCGGTAGCGTTCCTTAACGGCTTCCCCATAAGCTGACAGAACCCGCTCCCGGCCTGCCAGAGCGGATACCAGCATAACCAGGGTAGATTCCGGAAGGTGGAAATTGGTTATCAGGCAGTCCAGCAATTTAAATTGATAGCCTGGATAGATAAAAATCTCAGTCCAACCGCTGCCAGCCTTTAAAAGGCCGTCCTCCCCGGCGGCAGATTCGATAGTCCGGCAGCTTGTGGTTCCCACACAGATGATACGTCCGCCGGATGTTTTCGCCTTGTTAACTTTTTGGGCTTCTGACTCTTCTACCATATAAAATTCCGAGTGCATATGGTGATCCAGCACGTTCTCTGTTTTCACCGGCCGAAAAGTGCCTAGGCCTACATGGAGAGTTACATGGGCAATCTCCACCCCCAGCTCTTTAATCTCTGCCAACAGCTCTTTGGTAAAATGCAGGCCAGCCGTAGGCGCTGCCGCCGAGCCCTGGTGCTTAGCGTAAACCGTCTGATAGCGGTTTTTGTCTTTTAGCTGGTGGGTAATATAGGGCGGCAGGGGCATCTGTCCCAACTGATCTAAAATTTCTTCAAAAATCCCGTCATAATGAAACTGAATCAGACGGTTTCCTTCGTCTGCCACCTCCACAACCGTAGCTTTTAAAAGCCCCTCTCCAAACTCCAGCTCTGCTCCTGGCCTGGCCTTTTTTCCGGGCTTTACCAAAGTTTCCCAAATATCATCTTCCCTGCGCTTTAATAAAAGCACTTCAATTTTTGCTCCTGTGTCTTTTTTCGTGCCCAGGAGCCGGGCCGGGATTACTTTCGTATCATTAATTACCAGACAGTCTCCGGGCTTTAAGTATTCTTTTATATCCCGAAAATGTCTGTGGGTCACTTCCCCTGTCTCTTTATCTAAAACCAGAAGCCTGGAAGCAGAACGATCCTCCAATGGATCCTGAGCTATCAGCTCCTGGGGCAAATCAAAATAAAAGTCTTTTACATTCATCCTGTTGTCTCCTTGATGAAAAAACTATTCCGCTGCCGTCTCAGGAGCAGGTTCCGGCTGGGCAGCGCCTCCGCCCGTTACAATGGATACATTGCTTTCTCCCTTGCTCTCTTGTGTTTCCCCTGAACTTGAATTTTTCTGGAGGACGCCATAAACTCCCGCCAGATCCGGATCTGTCTCTAAGGCCTGCCTCAGCTTGGCATAAACCTGAGTCCTTAAAAGAATCAGCTCATCGGTTTTCTCGGCATCGCTAAATTCCTGCAAAACCACCTGATCCTGAAGGCTGCTGTCCACCATCTGCAAAGCTCCTTCCTCATTAGTAATGATATATACCCGGAACAGGCCCGGAGCCGGAGTTTCTACATTTTTAAATTTCAGATCATAGCTTACATAAGCCAGATAACTGCCCTCTACAGGGCCTGGCCTGGTATAGCAGACAATATTCTCATAGCCGTCGGTGTAACGGGCCGTATAGCGGTAATCATTCTGCAGCTCTTCCATTCCCTCTGTATCCTGGCGGCCAAACAGTCGGTAAATCGTCTCCACATCTGCACTCTGCTTTGCAGTAAAGTAGCTTTCTATCAATGCATTAACTTCCAGAACCTCATCTTTTGCAAAAGCCTGGTTCTCTCCTTCAGCGTCTGCCGGATCTCCTGTCTGTCCGGATTCCGCCACCGGATTCCCTTCCTGGCCCTCTGCCCCTTCTCCGTTTTCAATGGTTATTTCAATAACCTCTGTGGTCTCCGGCGAATCTGCAGATACCTGGACATCCCCGCCGTTTTTGCTTTTGGCCAGCCTTTCCGCAAATATAATAGCCAGCACCAAAAGTATCACCACCGCCGGAACTATCAGCAATTTTAAGTATTTTTTCAGCTCTTCTTCCGTAAAGGATGAGTAGCCATATTTGTTGTCTCTTCTGCTCAAGACTCTACCTCCCGTAAGTTTTATGGTCATATGGGGTTATTTTAACAAAAACAAATTAAAAAAGCAATAAAATTAGGGCTTGCAGTTCTGGGAAAAATATAGTACAATATAAGAGATGCGTCTGTAGCTCAGTGGATAGAGCAATGGCCTCCGGAGCCGTGTGCGTAGGTTCGATTCCTATCAGACGCATTATTCTTTTACTCTTTCAATCTTTTGCTTTACATTCCAGCAATTTTGCAATTTCTGCGTTATACTTATCCCCAGAGTTTGTTTGAATTTAGTTTATCATATTTTTCTTACGGCCCTGTTAGGTATTTTCTTAAATTTTTCCAACATTTTCATGCATGTCAGGACTGCTTTCACGCAAGTTCTACAAATATTCAACTCAAGGAGGTATACTGTCTATGGTATACAAAACATTTCTTAATCAGGTAGCAGCAAACATTCAAATGTCTCTGGGAGAGCACTGCCGTGTATCCCTGGAACGGGTGCGGAAAAACAATGGCCTTTTGCTGGACGGCATCTGTATCGAACAGCCGGGAGAACTGATTGCTCCCACTATTTACCTCAATTCCTATTATCAGGAATATGAAAAAGGCCGTCCCCTGGAAGAAATCTGCCATCTGGTTTTGGAAACCTATTGGAGCAGATGTTCGTTTCCTAACCTGGATCCATCCATGTTTCGGGATTTTGACCGTCTCAGGGATAAGGTGGTTTATCGTCTGATTAATGCCCAGTCTAATCAGGAACTTTTAGATGAAATCCCTTACATTCCCTACTTGGATCTTGCTGTGATATTCTGCATTTATCTGGCAGAAAATGAAAAGGAGCAGATGACGGCCTTAATCCGCAATTCCCATTTAAAGCTTTGGGATATTACGATTCAGGATCTGGAAGAATGTGGAGCGCAAAACACCCCAAGACTTTTGCCTTGTACAGTAAAAAGCTTGTCTCAAGTTATAATGGAATCTTCCTCTGACCCTGAGGAACCTCTGACTCAATCTCCTGATTTCTTTGATACCAAAGAAGATTTCTACGATTTTCCCCTTTATGTGCTGACCAACCAAAAAAATCTCTACGGCGCCGCCTGTATCCGTTATCCTGACGCAATAAAAAACTTCGCAGACAGCCGAAATTCAGATGTACTGATTCTTCCTTCCAGCATCCACGAAGTCCTTATCACTGCCGACACCCCGGAGGTAGATTATGACCTTATCAGCCACATTGTTTTCGATATCAATCAATCGGATGTCCCTGTAGAAGATCGGCTGTCTAACCAGGTGTACCGCTATTGCCGTCAGGACGGCTCTTTTTCCATCGTTTCTCATTGTCCTGAATCAGTCTGAAAATTGAATCCATAATAAAGATGGCAATTGCGATAGCTCCGGCAATCTGCAGGGTTTCTACAAAATAAAAAGTCGCCAGGCTGCTTCCGCTTCGAATCACGTAAAATACACACCGGTAAATAGACGCTCCGGGAACAGCCGGAAGAATCCCCGCCACCAGAAATACGGTTACCGGAGCTTTAAATAATCTGGCAAACACATGGCTGATACAAGCCACCACCAGGGTGGAGGCAAAGGCCGCCATAATGTTGGATCCCGTCCATTGGGCTGTCAGCAGATACACCAGCCAGGCAGCCCCGCCCACTACTCCTGCGTCCAGCAAATATCTTTTAGGCATCTCCAAAAGAAGTCCAAAGCACACCACCGCCAGAAAAGCGGAAATCGTCTGCACCATTATCTGAATTCCCATATCATCCTCCTGTCAGATTACTGAACATGGACATGGCAGTACCAATGCCCACTGCAACGGAAAGCGCTACTACCAGTGCCTCCATCATCCGGTTAGTTCCGGATGCATAGTCTCCATTTAAAATGTCCCGGATAGAGGTGGTGAAGGTCACCCCCGGAACAAGAGGCATAATGGCTCCGGTAATCACTGCGTTTCCGTTCATGCTGGGCATAACCCAGGTCTCAATCGCCAGCGCTGTAACTCCCACTGCAAAAGCTCCCAGGGCATTGATACAAAAATCGTTAAGACGCGCTTTAGCAGTAAGGAGGCATACCGCCGCCAATAGTACTCCCGACAATCCGGCTCCCAGCCCTTCTCTCCAGGTTCCTCCCAAAAGCAGGGCAAAAAAAGCAGATACCCCAATATAACCTACTGCTCTGGTCCGGGAATGATACTGGATGCCCTGTTTAATTTCCCGAAGGCTTTTCTGCGCCTCTTTAAAACTCATTTCACCGGCGCAAAGCCTGCGGGAGACTTCATTTACCTGACACACTCTGTTTAAATTGGTGGAACGGTTTCGAATCCGGCGCATAATAGTAAGGCTCTCGTCCCCAGGCCTGTCCAAAGTGACAATAAGGCTGGTTCCCAACGCTACATTTTCAGATTTCCTGCCTGGAGCCAGGGAGAGGATCCGTCCTACCGTATCCTCCACCCGATAAATTTCCGCTCCGCTGACCAGCATAATCTCACCGGCTTCCACTGCCGTTTCCACCAATAATTTATCATTCACACCATCTGGCTCTGTTTTTTCTCTTAAGCTTGTGTTCATAGCAACATACGTCCTATCTGGTAAATTAAGGCCGCCGCCCCCCAGGCAACGGCAAACTGGAATACCGCCATTCCTGCTGCACATATTATGGAATCCGTCTCTTTTCTGACCGTCCCTATGGCGGCAATACAAGGGGTATAAAAAAGACAGAATATCAGCATCCCATAAGCGTTGAGGCCGCCAAATCCCTCTTTTGCCAGAGCCCCGGAAAGTTCTGCCATTCCGGCAGGAGAGCTCATATTTCCAATTCCATACAATATGGATAGGCTGGAAACCACTACTTCTTTAGCTGAAAGTCCGGAAAGCAGCGCTACTGTTATCCGCCAGTTTCCCAGCCCGCATGGGTAAAAAAGCGGTTCCGCCATCTGTCCTGCCATAGCGGCAAAGCTATGGGAAATATCTGTGACAAATCCGGTAACTCCTGTATTTAGCAGAAACCAAAGTACAATAGATGCTATAAAAATTGTGGTTCCCGCTTTACATAAGTAATCTCTTATCTTATCCCCCACATATACGGAGACGGTTCTGGCATCCGGCATCCGATATTGGGGAAGCTCTATAAGGAGGGGATTTTCCTCATCCTTCTCTCCCCTATGTATGAAAAATGCCGTCAAAATCCCTGCCCCCAGGCCTGCTGCATACAGAGAGCCCATTACCGGCAGAGCCCTGTCTGGAAAAAACATTCCGGCAAACAGGACATAAACCGGCAGCTTTGCCGAACAGGACATAAATGGTGTAATAAAAATAGTTCTCTTTCTGTCTTTGGCATTGGGAAGAATTCTGGCCGCCATTACCGCCGGGACTGTACAGCCAAATCCCAGAAGCAATGGAAGAAATGCCCTTCCGGAGAGTCCTGCCAGGCCCATGATTTCATTCATCACATAGGCCGCCCGGGCCATATAACCGCTGTCCTCCAAAATAGCCAGGGCCGTAAACAGAATCAGGATATTGGGAAGAAAGGTTAATATGCCTCCTACTCCCGCCACAATCCCGTCTATTACCAGAGATGTGACCCAATCTGCACAATGGCTGCTCTGTAAAATGCTTAATACTGTCCGGGAAAATCCATCCAATCCCCACTGAAAATACTTTTTAAGAAAGTCTCCTGCCGTAAAGGTAAGAAAAAATACCAACATCATAATCCCCAGAAAGATAGGAACTCCTAAAATCCGGTGGGTCAGATATTGATCCATAATATCCGTGACAGAGTTTTCCCTCTCTCCGCTGATGAGACAGTTTTCTGTGATCTTCTCAATGCAGGCGTATCGGGATTCTTCGTCAAAACTCCTGTTGCCTGGCGTGCTTCCAAAGACAGGATTCTTTACAGGATGAGCTCTGCCCGCCTTTTCTTGGCAGCAAACAGCTGCATCTAAGAGATTTTCCAGCCCTTTTCCCTTTCTGGCGGAAAGGGAAACTATCGGAATCCGGCCCAGCATTTCCCACAGGCATTTTTCATCAATTTCCATTCCCCGGGCCTTTACAACATCTATCATATTAAGAGCCAGGACCACCGGCTTTTTCCGTTCCAAAAGCTGCAGAGTCAGATAAAGGCTCCGTTCCAGAAGAGAGGAGTCCGCCACGTTAATCAGTACGTCTGCCTCCCCGCTCTCAACATATTTCCTGGTTATCTGCTCTTCTATGGTGTAAGAGTCCAGGCTGTAAGTCCCGGGAAGATCCACAATCCGAATCAGCAATCCTTCATATATCAGCTCCCCTTCTACCCTCTCCACCGTAACGCCGGGCCAATTGGCCGTTTTAAGTCTAGAACCGGTAAGAGCGTTAAACAATGTGGTTTTTCCACAGTTAGGGTTTCCCACAAGTCCTATGGTAAGGTCTGCCTTTTTTTCTGCCGTACAATTTTGTCTATCTGCCATGGCCGCCGTCCTTTTTCTCTTTTTTCACTTTAGGACAGCTGTCCGGACGGGAAGGCGCTACCTCAATGCCTTCCCCTATCCGGCGGCCGATAGCCAGCCGGGCGCCTCTGGCCTGAATGATCATGGTTCCGCAGTTTTTCCTGTTTACAATCCAAACAGATGTATGAGGAATCAGTCCCAGAACCTCCAGCCTCTTTGCTATCTGGCCGGAGAGCCGGATATCCTCTATCCGATACTCTCTTCCCTTTTCACATTGATATAATTTCATTTATCTGCCCCCGCTCTGTACTGCCGGAAATATTTATTACATTTTATACAGAGTCAGGCGTCCTTATACTATTCCATGTCCAAAAGGGCTTTTTTTACTTCTATCATCCGGTCGCGCAGTTTAGCCGCTTCTTCAAAATTCAGCTCAGCCGCAGCCTGATGCATTTTCTTTGTCAGCTCTTTTATTAACTGATTCAGCTCTTTTTCGTCCATGGACTCCGGTTCCTTCTCAAAGTCCGTATCAGACAGGGTGGCGGCCTTGGAAATAGCAATCAGATCTCTTACTGCCTTTTTGATGGTAGTGGGAGTAATGTTGTTTTCTTCATTGTACTTCTGCTGAATTCTCCGGCGGCGGTTGGTCTCATCAATAGCATTTCTCATGGAGTCTGTAATGGTATCCGCATACATAATAACATGGCCTTCGCTGTTTCGAGCGGCGCGGCCAATGGTCTGAATCAGTGAAGTCTCAGAACGCAGGAATCCTTCCTTATCCGCATCCAGAATGGCCACCAGGGTAATCTCCGGAATATCCAGACCTTCCCTCAGCAAGTTGATTCCCACCAGAACGTCAAAAACATCCAGACGCATGTCCCGGATAATTTCCGCCCGTTCCAGGGTATCAATATCGGAATGAAGATACTTTACCCGGATTCCCACTTCCCGCATATAGTCGGTTAAATCCTCTGCCATCCGCTTGGTCAGGGTGGTAATCAACACTTTATGGTGATTCTCTACCTCTTTATTTACCTCTGAAACCAGATCGTCAATCTGACCTTCTACCGGGCGCACGGAAATCTCCGGATCCAGCAGCCCTGTAGGACGGATAATCTGCTCCACCCGCATCAGCTCATGATCGTTTTCGTATACAGACGGAGTTGCGGATACAAACATCATCTGATTAATTTTATTTTCAAACTCGGCAAAATTCAGGGGTCGGTTGTCCAGGGCGGACGGCAGACGAAAGCCATAATCCACCAGAGTCCTCTTTCTGGACTGGTCTCCCGCATACATCCCCCGGACCTGAGGCAGGGTAATATGAGACTCGTCCACAATAATCAGGAAATCGTCAGGAAAATAATCAATTAACGTACAGGGCGGTTCTCCCTGAGCCGTTCCGGCCAGATGCCTGGAATAATTCTCAATGCCAGAGCAAAAACCTGTCTCCCGCATCATCTCCACATCAAAGTTGGTTCTCTCAGATATCCGCTGGGCCTCCAAAAGTTTATCCTCGCTTTTGAAAAATGCAACCTGTTCCTTCATTTCTTCCAGAATATTTTCTGTGGCAACAAGCATCTTTTCCTTGGGCACTACATAGTGAGACGCCGGAAAAATGGCAACATGCCCCAGTTGAGCTTTAATCTCTCCTGTCAGAGTGTCAATCTCTGTAATCCGTTCCACCTCGTCTCCAAAAAACTCCACCCGGTACGCTTCATTGCCGGAATAGGCCGGAAAAATCTCTAGCGTATCCCCTCTGACCCGAAAGGTTCCCCGTTTAAAGTCCATGTCATTCCGGGCATACTGGATGTCAATCAGCTTATGGATCACCTCATCCCGATCCTTTACCATACCAGGGCGCAAAGAAATCACCATCTCCTTATAATCAATGGGGCTTCCCAAACCATAAATGCAGGATACTGATGCCACAATGATTACATCCTGCCTCTCCGACAAGGCTGCTGTTGCAGAATGGCGCAGCTTGTCAATCTCGTCATTAATGGCAGAGTCCTTTTCGATGTAAGTATCTGTGGATGGGACGTAAGCTTCGGGTTGGTAGTAGTCGTAGTAGGAGACAAAATATTCCACTGCGTTACTCGGAAAATACTCTTTGAACTCACCATAGAGCTGTGCCGCTAATGTCTTATTATGCGCTATTACCAAAGTCGGCTTGTTAAGCTGAGCGATCACATTCGCCATGGTGAAGGTCTTCCCGGAACCCGTAACCCCCAGTAAAGTCTGGAATTGGTTGCCTTCCTGAAACCCTTTGACCAGGGCTTCTATGGCCTGCGGCTGGTCGCCTGTGGGCTGGTATTCTGAGTGAAGTTTGAAGATTTTTTGTTCATTTTGCACAAATACTCACCTCTGATTTCGTAGTAAAAAAAGACGCCTATACGCCACAAATTCGTCAAGGAACTTTTCATTTTCGTCATGGCATTTACTCAAATCGAAGGAAAAAAAGTCCTTGACGAATTCCGTTCACAATTTGCTGTTTTGCAACTCAGTACACCTC
>CAJTOL010000007.1 GCA_910577645.1 uncultured Lachnospiraceae bacterium | reverse complement strand
AATACCAGTAGACAGGCATAGTAAATACGATAACGTCCGCTTCAAGAATTGCCGGTGCAATCGTGTTGAAATCATCATCAAAAGTACAGGCCTTTCCAGTGGAAAAACAGGTTTCGCACGCCCGGCAGCCACCCACTTTTTTTAATGCAGCGTCAAACCGTGTGATTGTGTGCCCCTTTGCTTCGGCAGTCTTGATGAAAGCGTCTGTCATAGCAAAGCTATTCCCGTTTTTCCGGGGGCTTCCCGTTATTACAACTATTTTTTTGCTCATAAAATATGTCCTCCTAATTCTGTGAGATTGACTTTCTTTGCTTTTGATATTATAATCTTAGCAAGAATTGAAATAAAATCAAGTACGCACATATAAGTGCGATACTTACAATAAAGTTATATACTTACCTAAAGGAGAGTGTAAAATGAGTAAACGCTGCATTTCAAATGAATGTCTTGAAACAACAGGTTTCAGCTATACCTTGTCATTAATCAATGGCAAATATAAAATGACTATTTTGTATACTCTAATGGAGTTCGGAGTCGTTCGTTTTAACGAAATGAAAAAATATATCAGTGAAATTTCATATAAGACTTTAAGCTCCACTTTAAAAGAATTAGAAGCAGACCAATTAGTGCATAGAAAAGAATATCCCCAAATCCCGCCAAAGGTAGAATATAGCTTAACAGAGCGCGGAAAATCTTTAATTCCTATTTTAGACGGAATGTGTGAATGGGGTGATAAAAACAGGTTATAAAATGGAATGAGAGGGATTCCGTAGCCGTCGGCATTATGCCATGGCTTATTACGGAAAATGGCGCATAGAGAGGACCAATAAGCTGGAAAACCATGGCGGGAAAAATGTGGGAGATTATGAAAGAAACTGGTTACAGCACCTATAATAAAGAATTTTAAGAACGCATGGAAAAATCACGGGTAAGAATCAGCGATATAGCAGAGGAATTGGGGCTCAGCACAGCAACGGTGTCTAATGTGCTCCATGGAAAAACAAAAAAAGTATCCGACAGGACGGTTCAGAGGGTGCTGGCGGCTTTAGAAGAACGGCAGTATATTCCCAGCATGGCAGCAATCCTTTTAGCACAGAATACTTCTTCCATCATTGGAGTAGTGATCCATGACCATGAGAAATATGAGAGCCATGTTTTGGAAGATGGCTTTATATCTATGGCCCTTAACAGCCTGTGCCGGGAGATTGAGAAAAATAATTTGTTTATGATGGTAAAACAAACAAAAGATCCCGAGGAAATTATCCGGTTTGCTTCCATGTGGAATGTGGAGGGGCTGGTGCTGATTGGATTTTGCCGGCAGGACTATACATATCTGAGAAACCATATGCGGATTCCCTTTGTAATTTATGATGGGTACGGTGTTTGCGGAGAAAATATATGCAACATTGGCATTGACAATTTTGGAGGTGGGTTCCAGTTAGGAAATCATTTTCGGGAGAAAGGGTATGAAAAGGCCCTGTGTATTGCGGACAACCAGATCTGTATGGATCGGCAGCGATACGAGGGATTTTGCGCGGGCTTAAAGGGACAGGCTGATTTTATGAAGATCCCGATGGAAAGAAAAGAGCGTCTGGCATTTTATGAAAGCAAGCTAAAGGCAATTCTGTCCTACTCCGCAGTTTTTGCAGTATCTGACTTTTATGCCATAGAACTGATGAAGTTCCTTATGAAGAGAGGGGTAAAGGTGCCTGACCATATGGCGGTAGCCGGATTTGATGATGCCCCTATATGCAGGATGGTTCATCCGGCTTTGACCACCATTCATCAGGATGCAGGAAAGCGGGCGGCAGCGGCTCTGAAGAAATTAAGAGATTTGAAGGAGAATAGAAAAACAGAATCAGAGGTTTTGCTGCCTGTAGAATTGGTAAAAAGGGAAAGCACATAAAAGGGCTGTGTTTGTGAATTGTTCACAAATATGGCCTTTTATTTTTGGTATTGGTTATGCGTTTAACCTTTGATGTAACACCAGGATGGAAGTATAATGAATTTGTAAGATTCAAGCTTTGCCTAATATTTTGCAAAGCATCCGGTTTCCCGATTACTTAAATACAGAGAAAATGAAAAGGAGAAAATAGAAAATGAAAACTCAACAATTAGCAAAACCAGCGCCGGGATTTTTTGGGAGTGTTTGCGGGATTGCAGTTCCTGTGGCACTCCAATCCATGCTTCAATCTTCCTTTGCCATGGTTGATCAGGTGATGATTGGACAGTTGGGGAGCGCTGGGGTGGCAGGAGTGGGTACGGCAGGAAAATTTTCTTACATATTATCGGTAGTGGTTTCCGCCATAGGAGCTGTTGCAGGAATCATGATTTCCCAATATATAGGTCAAAAAAACGAGAGAGAAGTTGAAAGGAGTTTTTTGATAAACCTGACGGCGGCCATGGGGATAGCGGCTATATTTACACTGGTTTGCATGTGCTTTTCACGGAATATTTTGGGACTTTACACATCAGATAACAGGATCATAGAAACAGGGGCAGAATATTTAACTATAACAGCGGCTGCATTTCTTCCTTCGGCAGGAGCCGCTCTTGGATCGGTTATGCTGAGGTGCATGGAAAAGGCGGCCCTTCCCCTGTATGCAAGTATTCTTTCAGCAGTTTTGAATACGTTATTGAACTATATACTGATTTTTGGAAAGATTGGAATCAAACCTATGGGAGTCAGCGGGGCGGCGACAGCCACTGTAATTTCCCAGTGGGTGAACATGGCCATGATTGTAATGATGCTGTACTGCAATAGATACAGGGGCCAGGAGAAGTACAGGAAAAGAAAAGAGTATGGGGAAAGAGCAGTTTTTCAGTGGAAGCAATATGGGGCAATTCTGTTTCCACTCCTTATATGTGAATTTATGTGGAGTCTGGGAGAAAATAGTTATGCCGCTGTCTATGGGCATCTGGGGCTTGCTTCCAGCGCAGCTATGATTTTAAATAATCCGGTTCAGGGAATGGTGACAGGAGCTCTGTGTGGATTGTCCCAGGCAGCAGGGGTAATGATTGGAAAACGTCTTGGAAAAGGGCAGAGTGAAGAGGCCTATGAAGAGTCAAAACGGTTGATGCTCTATGGTTTGGCCGGTTCTCTAATACTCTCCGCTTTAGTGGCTTTTGGCCGCCTCTTTTATGTGGAAATTTATCAGGTAGAGGAGGAAGTAAAAGTATTGGCAGCCAAAAGCCTGATGGTATACGCAGTCCTGGCTCCTGTAAAAGTTGAAAATATGATTCTGGGCGGAGGTATCCTGCGAAGCGGAGGAAAGACGAAATATATTATGGCTATCGACCTGGCCGGCACCTGGGTTTTCGGGGTTCCGTTGGCGCTTATCAGTGGATTTGTGCTGGATTTTCCTGTCTACTGGGTCTATTTTATTTTATCGATGGAAGAGTGTGTCCGCTTGGGGATATCCCTTTTGTTATTTCGGAAAAGGAAATGGATGCATCAGTTTACAACCTTTGTAGATTCCCCTATCACCAATTCACCCTGAAATACTTTCCTCTGGTTTTGGGCTTTGTTTCGAATCATGTCAAAGAGAATTTTAATGGTGGCCACGGCCATATCCTCCACTGGCTGCCGTATGGTGGTAATGGTGGGATTATAGTAATGGGCAGTATCCAGTCCGTCAAATCCGGCGATAGAATAATCTCCCGGCACAGATTTTCCGGCATCGAATGCCGCTTTGCAGGCGCCGATGGCCACACTGTCCGACACGGCAAACAGAGCCGTAAGCTCTTGATCCGAGGCCATCACCTTTTGCATCTGGCGATATCCATTGCCCATGGTATAACATTCAATGTCCTCATCACTGTAAAAAATCCACCTGGGGTCGGGGGTAATGTTATGATCGAAAAGAGCCTTTTGATATCCCAGAAGCCGCAGTTTGCCGATGCTTTCGTCATCAGGGGTGGCGGCCAGGATTCCAATCCTTTTGTGACCCTGACCGCAGAGATAGCTGACCATTTTGTAGCTTTCCGCCATATCATCCACAGAGATACTGGAAAACCGGTTTTCATCCATCTGTTCAGTGGAGGCAATGGTGGACAGAACGAAGGGGATATCCAGCTGCTCCAGCTTTTCCTGGCTGTTGGAAAAACACCCGCCCAGAAAAATAATGCCTTTGGGCTTTTTTTCCTTTATTACTTCCATAGCCACATCAACCTCATTTTCTCCGCTGTCAACCCGATGGAGGAGGAAAGAATACCGCCGGTTCTGGATTTCCTCCCCGAAAATTTTGATCATAGCGCTGAAAAATGGATTGTCAATCCCTTTTATCAAGACCACGATAGTCCTGGAAACAGACCGTTTTAGATTCCTGGCGCTGTTGTTGGGGATATAATTGTGTTCCTGGATAACCTGGAGCACCATATTTTTGGTCTCCTCGTTAATATCCGGATGATTGTTAATGGCCCTGGATACAGTACTGACACCCACACCACAAATTTTCGCTACATCTTTGATAGTAATACTGTCCATAAAAAGTCCCCTTTGTTATTTCGGTAGTTTAACCTTTTACTGCTCCGGCTACTACACCCTCAATGATGTATTTCTGGCAGAACAGATAGAAAATGATAATGGGGATAATAGCAAGTACCAGCACGCCCATCATGGCTCCCATATCAATAGAACCGTATCCGCCCCGCAGATACTGGATGGCAATGGATACGGTTTTAAACCGTTTCATGTCCAGATTTAAGTAGGGCAGCAGATAGTCGTTCCATATCCACATGGTCTGAAGGATGGCCACTGTGACACAGGTAGGCTTCATAATGGGAAATACTACGTCAAAAAAAGTGTGGATGGGAGTGCAGCCGTCAATCATGGCGGCTTCCTCAATCTCCAGGGGGATAGATTTTACAAAACCTGTAAACATAAATACCGAAAGCCCAGCCCCAAATCCCAGGTAAACAATAATCAGGCCCCATGGCGTGTTCAACTTTAACATGTTCACAATTTTTGACAGAGGGAACATAACCATCTGGAAAGGCACAATCATAGAAAACAGGCATAAATAGTAGAAAACGCTTGTAAAGGTGTTTTTTACCCGGACAATATACCAGGCGCACATGGAAGTGCACAGGATAATTACAAAAACAGAGCCGATAGTGATAAACAGAGTCCACCCAAAGGCCTCAAAGAACCCGGTTTTTTCAATGCCGTTGATATAGTTTTCCAGACCTACAAACATTTTATCTGTGGGGATGGCAAAAGGCCTGCGGCTGATATATGCTTTCTTCTTAAAAGAATTTAAGACAACCAGGGCAATTGGGCAGAGCCACAGTATGGAAAGCACGGAAAAGAAAATGGACAAGGCCGTATTTTGTGCTGTATTTTTTTTACCCATTACTGTTCAATCTCCTTTCTTCTGGTGAGGACATTTTGAGTCACAGCAATAATGCCTACAAGGATGAAAAATACCACGGCTTTGGCCTGGCCTACACCCTCCCAGCCAGCCCGGCCGTAGAAGGTGGAGAAGATGTTCAGGGCCAGAAGCTCTGACATATTGGAGGGCTCTCCGTTGGTCAGGGCCAGGTTCTGATCAAACAGCTTGAAGCCGTTGGTCAGGGTCAAAAAGGTGCAGATAGTAATGGAAGGCATTACCATAGGCAGAGTCACATTTTTAAGGATCTGCCAGTTGGTGGCTCCGTCAATCTTGGCTGCTTCCACCAAATCTCCGGGGACATTCTGGATTCCGGCAATGTAAATAATCATCATGTATCCGATTTGCTGCCAGCACATAAGGATAACCAATCCCCAAAAGCCGTACACGGAAGAATAGGTAAGGGTTCGCTCTACCTGTAAAAGGACACCGTTTAAAAGCAAACTCCACACATAGCCAAGGATAATGCCGCCGATCAGGTTGGGCATGAAAAATACAGTACGGAACAGGTTGGTTCCCTTAATCTTTCTGGTAAGGAGAAGCGCAATAGCAAACGCAAAAAAGTTGATGAACACCACACTGACAACGGTAAATAAAGACGTATACCACAGGGCGTGGACAAATGTACCGTCTGTGAGAATCTTAGTGTAGTTGCTAAAGCCGATAAATGTGGCGTCATTGATGGTGGTGAACTTGCAGAAAGAGAGCCACACGCCTACCAGAAACGGGGCAATGAATCCCATGGTAAATGCCAGAAGGGTAGGCAGGACGAAAATGGGAAAGTATCGTTTAATTGCTTTGTCCATAGATTTGTCTTCCTTTCCAAGGATAATCCTGTAAAATGCAGTACAGGCGTATTTTGCAGGATGCTTCATAATAAAAAGGGGGATGTTGCAAATAGAAAGTCTCAGGTTTCATTTTGCGACATCCCCATAAGATTTTGGAACTGCCTTTTAATTGTTGGCTGCCTGATACTCTGTAGCCCAGCCGTCTACAAATGCGGTAACCACTGCATCCCAGTTTCCGGTACCCTGAGCATATTCCAGCATGGCACTTCCAAGCTGATTCTTCCACTCCTCAGACGGCATGGTAGTGAAGTTCCATGTTACAGAAACAGTACCGTTCTTTACATACTCGTCTGCTGCGGCTACCAGCGGGTTGGCCGGCAGGTATTCTTCTGTAAAGGTAGAGAAGGGAGTTACAAAGCCCATCTCCTTGGCAAGGCCGTTCTTTCCGGCGTCGCTCTCCACAACCCACTGCAGGAAGTCGAGAGTAGCCTGGATGTTAGCTTCAGAAGCCTTGCTGTTGACACACCAGTAATTTTCGGAACCGGTACACAGACCCTGGTTCGTTTCATTGTCAGCTCCGATGAAGATGGGAAGCATGCCCAGATCCTCGTCAGCTACCTCGTTGTCTTTAATGTCATTGTAAGCCCAGGTTCCGTTCTGATAGAAAACAGCTTCTCCAAGAGCAAATTCGGAAGCGGCATCTTCACCGGTTTTACCGGACAGAAGGGTGGGAGCGCAGGTGGAGTCCGTAATATATAGGTCAAAAATCTGCTTAAAGTTGTCTAAGTAGGTTCCTTTTACTGCATCTGTGGAGGTGATGCCGTCTGCCAGATACTCATAGTACAGAGGCAGGTTGGCAAGGTGGGTTTTAAATCTCCAGTCAGAGGATGCGTCAAAGCCGGCAGAAGTAAATGCTCCGGCGATGCCCAGGTCGTCCTTCTTAGCCTGGATGTCATCGGCAACTGCCTTTAAGGTGGCAAAATCTTTGATGTCGTCAGCAGAGGAGATTACCGCGCCGTCCATGGCAATATAGTCATTTAACAGTTTCTTGTTATAAATCAGGCCGTAGGTCTCGATTACATAGGCAATCCCTTTTACAGAGCCATCATCGCCTATAAGGGCAAAGTCATCGCTGGACAGATCTTTGTATACGGCAGAGTCTTTTAAGTCATAGCAGTAGTCTTTCCAGGAAGCCAGACCTACAGGACCATTAACCTGGAACAGAGTAGGAGCTTCGGTCTTGGCCATCTCGGATTTCAGAGTTTGCTCATAGGTGCCGGAAGCGGCGGTTACTACCGTTACAGGAACTCCGGTTTCCTTGGTATAAGCTTCTGCCAGGGCCAACCACTGATCTGCCTGCTCGGGCTTGAAGTTTAAATAGTATACTGCGCCGTCACCGGAAGCTGCGGGAGCCGGAGCTTCATTGCCTGCTGCCGCGGTAGTATCAGCCTTTGCGTCTTCCGCCGGGGCTGCTGTGGTGGGGGCGGCATTTCCCTGGTCCGATGAGCCGCCGCATCCAGCCAGAGTACCGGCTGCCAGAGCTGCTGTCAGCCATAAAGCCATCATCTTCTTTGATTTTTTCATAAATAATCCTTCCCTTCTTAAAATGATGATTTGCCATTCGATGCCTAAATATTTGGAATCGAACCCGGTAACGATATCGGTAACGTTACCAATCTTGTAATGTTAATATAGCACATTGACGGTGGAGATGCAAGAAAAAAAGATTTGAAATCATATTTTTGGTAAAACTATATGATTTTGCATAAATAATTTGGGCATATATGACAATTACTCTGTGCCATATATGACATATTTTCGTTCTTTCATTACACAAACTGAAATTTTCTTTGGTTTTTGTCGATATAAAAATAAAACTCCTTTATTGTAAAGCCTGAGGGCTTCTGAAAAGAAAGACGGTGAGACCATGATTTCAATTGCGGTTTGCGATGATGAACTTTTGGAATGTTTCAGCATATCGGCAAAGATTAGAACCTGTATGGACGAAATGGGGATTCCCTGCAATATTGAACAGTTTCAAAGCGGAAAAGCATTGCTTGAGTCTTTGGGAAGATTTGATCTGATTTTTCTGGACATTCTTATGGAAGGGATGGACGGGATGGAGACGGCCAGGAGGTGCCGGGAACTTGCATATGAAAAAATATTGGTGTTTCTGTCGTCCAGCCGTAAATATGTTTTTGAGGCTTATGATGTGGAGGCGTTTCACTACCTGGTAAAACCTGTGGATCAGGAAAAGCTGAAAAATATCTTAAGGAGGGCGGCAGAGAAAGGGAGAGAGCTTTCCCAGGATTATATTGTAATCAGCAGGGAGAGGCAGAAAAGAAAACTTTTTTTAGACACAGTCCGGTACTTTGAGATCAGAGGCAGGCAGATTGATGTCCATGAAGAGAAAGGGATCTTCACCTACTATGAGCAGATGGGAGTTCTGGAAAAGCAGCTTCAAGGGAAGGGCTTTTTCCGATGCCATAAAAGCTACCTTCTGAATTTAAAGTATGTGGAGGGCTATAACCGGCAGGAGGCAATCCTTGATAATGGGGAGCGGATCATCATTGCCAAGCGCAGATACGAGGAATTCTGCCAGGCTATACTGGCTTATATGAGAAAAAACGGAGGAATTTTATGAGAGGAATCATCCATTATCTGGACCTTCTTTTTGTTTTAGCCTGTTATTTCCTGTATGCCTGGTGTGCTTCCCGTTTTTTAAAAAGACATTTACAGGGAAAAGCATCAGAACGAGGAGTCTTTTTAGGGCTTCTTTTTTGCAGTCATGGGGTCATGGCTTTCTATTTGGAAAGAGAAAGCATTCCCTATATTCTTTATGCCATGTGCAACCATGTGATGCTTGTGGGACTGACTATAGCGGTATTTAAGGGGGACAGGGAGAAAAAGCTGCTGGCTGCAGTGATTTTGGAGGTTATGACGGAACTGTTCTGGAATTTTAGCGAATCTTTCCTGTGCTGTCTGGGGTTAATTTTGGTTAAGTCTCTGTCAGGCAGCAGGCAGGCCGCTTCTGTGGGAGTGTGGGGAGACAGAACAATTACCATTATGACTTACATAGCGGGGATTACCGCTATAAATCTGGTATCCAGGCCTCTTAAATTTGTATTTTCGGAGAAGAGAAAAAGCTGGTATATTTGCCTGACAATACCGCTTTTTTGCATTATCCTTGTAACGGATGTAGCCAACTGGGCTGCCAGTAACGGGATTATGGTTCAGGATTGGGAGAGATATGGACTGTACGAAAACCAGCTTTTCAGCCATGGAGCCATGTGTATTTTTACCGGACTGGCTATGGCGGCAGCAGGGGTTTTGGTATTTGGAATGGACAAGATTGAACGGGAGGAGAGGATCAGAGAACAGTACCGCTCCCAGGTAATGTACTACCAGATGATGGAAGAGCAGTACTGTCAGATGGAACGCCTGAGACATGATATGAAAAATCACGTTATTGCCCTGAGCAATCTGGTGCAGAACCGGCAGTGGGAAAGGGCGGGCTGCTATCTGGAAGAAATGGCAAAGGCCGGAGGCGTGGAGGCCGGAGACGAGATTACCGGAAGCCTGGTAATAGATGCCCTGCTGTATCATAAAAGGCGGCAGGCCGCAGAGCGGGGAATCCGCTGGCAGTGTGATGCAAGACTGCCGAAAGACTGCCAGGTGAAAGAAATAGATCTGTGTATCATTGTGGGAAATGCTCTGGATAATGCGCTGGAAGCCTGCGGAAAGCTTCAGGAAACGGATCATCCCTTTATTCAGGTCTATTTGGAGAAGGTTAAAAAATGCCTTTTCATGGAAGTGCGAAACAGCGCTGAGGCAGAGTTGGGATGGGAGAAAAAAGGGAGCAGGAAGAAACCAGGTGCTCACGGGCTGGGGCTGGGAAATATTAAGGCGGCTGTGGCCGGTTATAACGGGACAATGCATGTGGAAGCAGAAAACGGGGTTTTTACCATATCGATTCTGGTGCCAATGTAACAGGCCGGTTCCCTTATATGACATGAAAAAAACCGTATGTGCCGACTGACTAAGATTCTTTTAAAGGATGTCGAAACAACAGGTAGGAGGCAAAAATGCTTATGCTCCATGTAAAAATTCAGATAACTTTAGACAAGGAGGTTACCGTATGAACGTGAAAACAATGGAAGGTCTGACAGGGGCCAGCGCCAGTATGAGTATGATATCTATCCCCATAGGTGTGGCGAAAGAGGCAGAACACAAAGGGGATACAGAGAAGGTAAAGCGTGCTCTGGGCTATGCAGCCGATCTGGTGGATCAGGCAGAAGAATACAGCGAAAAAACCAGTAAGGGAATGGAACTGGACGCCAAAGAAGCGAAAGAGCAGGAAAAACTGCGTCAGGAAGAGCTGATTGAGGCCAGGAAAGCAGAGCGGGAAGAACAGAAAAAGCGGGAAGAGTCAGGTTTCGACTCCGTAAAAATCAGTGAGGAAGGAAAATACCAGGCTGAGATGGCCGGTTTACCGGCTCCGGCTGCTATGGACAGCTCAGAAAGCGCAGCCTATGATAAATCCGGAGTAAGCGTGGAGCCAGCGGCGGAGCCGGGGAAAAATGTTGATGTAAGTGCATAAAATCAGGTTACGGGGGGTGTCGTAAAATGAAACCAGAGCCTTTCTATTAGCGCTGTCCGCCAACTCCCGTTAACACATGTACGTCTATGACGGATTACATCCGTCATAGACGTACATGTGTTAACGGGAGTTGGCGGACATCTGCTAATAGAAAGTCCCTTTATTTCATTTTGCGACATCCCCTTTCACGCGTGCAACGAACCAAGCGCGTATGTCCGCATGCACTCTTGGCGGCTGCCGCCAGGGTCAAATAAAAAAATCTTTATCCGCGAAGAGGCAGACATTCTGTACGAATTCTTCCATATCACAGGAGCTGTCGGATTCCAGATAACACTTGGCAATGCTGATATAAAGATCAGCCAGCAGATAGGTCAAAACAGAAGGGGAAATCTTTAGGCGGCAGCCCTTGGCTTCCGAGACCATCAGCTTTTCTGTCAGAAGCTGAACCAGGAAATCACGAAAAATCTCCATAAAGGCGCCGTCTTTATTGGTTTCATATATTTTATAAATTGCGGCCCGGTTCTGTTCCATGATACGGAGGATTTTCCATAAAAATTCTTTCATGGAATCTACATTTCTCAAATAAAGAACATCTTCCTCCAAATTAGCCTCGTCAAAAAAAGTCTGAAAGCAATAACACAATAAATCGTGCTTATCCTCAAAATACCGGTAAAAGGTGGATCTGGGAACCAGGGAACGGGTGCAGATTTCAGTCAGGGAAATTTTTTCAAATGGCATCTCCATCAACAGATGAAACAAGCCTGCTTTCAAAAGTTTATAAGTCCGCCGGGTGGCAAGCTTTTCTGATTTTTCATTTAAAAGCTCCATAACAAATCTCCATTTCCGTATCAGAGTGTACAATTTCCAAAAACTGTCCCATTTGAGACAAATTAATAAATCTGATTCTTGAGTATTTTATCACAATCATACATAATATGGCAAGTGACAGAAGTGAAAAAGAAAGGATGGAGTGATATATCATGTTGAAACTGGCGACTTTTATTGTAAATAAGAGAAAAGCCTTTATTGCACTGTTTGCCCTGGCCTGTGTTTACAGTGTAATTTCCATTCCTAAGGTAAGGGTTATCGATGACCTGACCGAATATCTGGCAGAGGACACAGAAACCAGACAGGGCCTGGATATTATGAATGAGGAATTTACCACCTTTGGGACAGCCAAGGTGTTGATTAGCAACATTACATACCAAAAGGCGCTTAAATTGGCCGGGGAACTGGAAGAGATACCGGGAGTTTCCGCTGTGTCATTTTATGACGAAGAGGACAACCGGTATGAGAATGACGACAGGGCAGATTACTATAAAGATGCATCCGCCCTCTATACCATTACCTTTGAGGAAGAGGAAGACACAGAAGCGTCTCAGGCAGCTATGATTCAGATACGGGAGACCCTGGATGGATACTCTTCCTATATATATACTACAGTGGATAAAGACGATGCAGCGGCTTTGAAAGCAGACATGCGGGTGATTATCGTGATTGTCGTGCTGATTATTCTGGTGGTTCTTTTATTTACCTCCAAAACCTATATGGAGATTGTAATTTTTTTAATTGTCTTCGGGGTGGCGGCTCTCTTAAATATGGGAACCAACTACTGGTTTGGGGAAATTTCTTTTGTTACCAACGCAGTAGGCGCAGTTTTACAGCTGGCCCTTGCCATTGACTATGCCATTATTCTATTTCACCGGTTTATGGAGGAGAGGGAGACGAAGGAGCCGGTGGAGGCTCTTATTGTAGCTTTAAGTAAGGCAATCCCCGAGATTTCCTCCAGCAGTCTGACTACCATATCCGGCATGGTAGCTTTGATGTTCATGCAATTTGGAATTGGTATGGATTTGGGCAGCGTTCTGACAAAAGCCATCATCCTCAGTCTTTTGACCGTATTCCTTTTGATGCCGGCCCTGATTATGATGTTTTCCAATGCCATTGAGAGGACCAGACACCGCAATTTTGTACCCAAAATCAACCTGTGGGGAAAGCTGGTGGTAAAACTCCGTTATGTTACCATTCCGGTGTTTCTGGTAGTTGTGGGGGCAACCAGTATTTTTTCCGGAAAATGCCCTTATATCTATGATATCAATTCCATTGAATCCAGCAAGAAGAACGAATTTATGGCGTCCAAGGAACGGATAGATGAAACCTTTGAGGTGACCAACACTATGGCAATCGTGGTGCCCAGGGGAAATTATGAAAAAGAAGGAAAGATATTAAAACGTTTGGAAGCACTGGACGCAGTGGATATGGCGTTGGGTCTGGCCAATGTGGAAGTAAACGAAGACGGAAAATATATTCTGGTGGACAAATTAAACCCCAGAGAATTTTCCGAGGTGGCTGAGGTGGATCTGGATCTGGTGCGGATGCTGTACCGGTTTTACGCCATTGACAGGGAGCAGTACAGCGCCTTTATGAAAAATCTGGATGACTATGAGATTTCCATTATCGACATGGTGGACTTTATCTATGAGCAGAAGGAAAAGGGCGGAATTGAACTGGATGAAGAGCTGTCAGAGGAGATTGACGACCTGCATGAGGCGGTTTGCGATGCCAGGAAGCAGCTGGAAGGAGAAAAGTATGATCGCCTGGTGTTTGCGTTAAAGGGACCGGTGGAAGGAGAAGCGACATTCCAAATTATTGACGGGATTCGGGATATTGCCCTGGAATATTATGATGAGGTCTATGTAGTGGGAGATGCCACCAGCAACTATGATTTAAGCAGCTCTTTCCAGAGAGACAATGTGATTATCAGTGTTCTGACCGCCTTATTTGTGGGAATTATTTTATTGTTCACCTTCCAGTCAGCAGGGTTGCCTTTCCTTTTGGTGCTGACCATTCAGGGAAGCATCTGGATGAACTTTTCCATGCCCTATCTGACCGGAACTACCATGTATTTCTTAAGCTATCTGGTGGTCAGCTCTATCCAGATGGGCGCTACCATTGACTATGCCATTGTAATCACCAGCCGGTATTTAGATTTAAGGAAAACCATGCCGGACAGGAAGGCGGCGGTGGTGGAATCCTTAAACCAGGCGTTTCCTACCATTATCACATCAGGGGCGATTTTAACCTGCGCCGGATTCGTTATCGGGGCAGTAACCAGCAATGCGGTTATCGCCTCTCTGGGAAAGGTTCTGGGACGGGGGGCGTTCATCTCCATTGTTCTGGTTATGACCGTGCTGCCCCAGCTTCTTATGGTCTGCGACAAGCTGATTGATAAAACGGAGTTGACCAGGGCTGTGAAACGAGTCCAGGAAAGAGAGGGGGCGTAAGAAATGAGAGGGAGAGAGAATAAAAAAACATATGTACGGAAACAAAAGCAAGTGGCAATCATTTTGGCGGCGGCTTTAACCGTAAGCGGAGTACAGGGAAACGGCTTGTGGGCAATAAAAGTAATGGCTGCTCAAAATGAAAATCAGGAGCAAACGTCAGACTTTGCCCGGGAAACCATGAAAATCCATACAGCTGAGGAATTGGCAGAATTTAGCAGAAAGTGCGCTTCGGAATCCTTCTCTAAGGGAAATTCTTTCAGCCTGGAAGCAGATATTAATCTGACGGGATCGGATTTTCAGCCCATCCCTGTATTTGCCGGGACCTTTGAGGGAAATGGCCACAGGATTACCGGACTTTCCATCTGTTCTTCCGGCTCTAACCTGGGCTTGTTCCGGTATGTAGAGGACGGCGCTACAGTAAGAAACTTAAAAGTACAGGGAACGATTTCTCCGGGAGGGAGCCGTACAGGGATTGGCGGAATTGCGGGAACCAATGAGGGAACCATTGAAAATTGTGAATTTGCCGGAGAGGTTACTGCTCAGGAGACGTTGGGAGGAATTGCGGGAACCAATAAACCGGCGGGAATCATTCGAAACTGTATCAATGAGGGAACCATAACCGGCAATTTAAAGACAGGAGGAATTGCCGGACTCAATGAAGGGCTGGTAGAAGGGTGTATCAACCGCGGAGGAATTAATGCCACAGATCAGAGCGCTGAGATAGAGTCAGACTCACTTTCAGCAGCGGGTATCAGCCTGGAAGAAAGTATTCGCGTGGAGAGAGTCAATGATGCGGGGGGAATCTCCGGACTGTCTTTGGGAACCATCCGGGACTGCCAGAATTATGGGGCAGTGGGATATCCCCATACAGGATATAATCTGGGCGGTATTGCCGGGCGCCAGAGCGGCCTGGTGGAGCAGTGCTTCAATTATGGAGAAATTCAGGGAAGAAAGGATACAGGAGGAATTATTGGACAGTTTGAGCCCTATCTGACAGTTTCCTATGATGAAGACGTATTCGGGCAATTGGAAGATCAGCTGGATACCTTGTCCGACATGGAACGCAATTTATCCAGGCTCCTGGAGCAAGCCGGAGATAATGCGTCCGGAAATTTAGACCAGGTAGATACCCGGATGGGAAATGTAAAAAGCATCGGGGAAGTTTATAAAGACATCTATAAAGATGACGGAGACCGGTTTGACCGGCAGTTAGACAGATCTGCAGAAGAAATTCAGGAGATTTTGGACCGGATGGATTTTGACCTTACCGGCCGGGAAACTGAAAGAAAATTAAGGGATGCAAAAGAGAAAATCCTTCACATTCAGGAATTAGAGAAAAAGCTGGAAGCAGGATATGAGGGGGATATTAACGACACAGAAGGCCTGAAGAAGTGGCTTACCCAGCGCTTTCAGACATTGAAGCAGCTTTTAGAATACAGTGAACAGCTGAAAGAAGACATTGATTATCTGGTGGTCCATCTTCCGGAGGATGTAGTGGGAGGCATAGATGATTTTGCCTTTGATTTGCAAGATCTTCAGTCAGAGGCCAGCATAATGCTGGATGTGATTCGTATCAACAGGGACCGGGTAAAAAGGGATCTGGAAAATATGGATGAAGAGATGTCAATAGAGCTGGATCTGCTGTCCGGCGATATGGATACGTTAACGGATGATTTAAGAGCCAGCCGGAATCAGATTCGCGACCAGAAGAATCAGATGGAAAACCAGATTGACCAGATACGGGATACACTTTCCGATGGGATTGATCAGGCCAAAGAAGAAAAGGAATTATTTGAGGACATTTCCGACGCCGGGCAGGGGGAATTGTCAGAGGGAATGATTTATGAGTGTGTCAACCAGGGGATGGTTTCTTCTGATTATCAGTCCGGAGGGATCGTGGGAATCATTGGAGTAGAAGTAAGCGCGGATCCGGAGCAGGATCTGGAGACTGAGGATGAAAAGACACTCAATATGGTACGCAATGCCAAGGCAATCGTGCTGAGCTGTAAAAATCAGGGCGAAATTTATGTGAAAAATGATTATGCCGGAGGAATTGTGGGGAAAGCCAACATGGGCGCGCTGGTTCAGAACCAGAATTATGGAGATGTGACGGCAAAAGAAGGCAATTATGCCGGAGGAATTGCCGGGGACAGCGGCTTTATGCTGCGCCAGAATTACAGCATGTGCATGGTTGACGGAAAGAATTATTTAGGAGGAATTGCCGGACGGGGAACAGATGTTCAGGAAAACTATGCCATGGTGTCCTTTAAGAACCGGGAAGGAGAGTGGATTGGCAGCATTGCCGGGGATACAGACGAAGAAGGAGCGGTTGAAGGGAATCTCTATGTTGAAGAAGGAATTGGCGCGGTGGACGGGATTACCTACGAGGCCCAGGCTCAGGGACTCCCCTATGAAACATTTCGGGATATGGAGCAGGTGCCGGAGGAATTTGGCCAGCTGATGGTGACATTTCTGGCGGAGGATCAGGTGATTAAGAAGATTCCATGCCAGTATGGCAGCGGAGTAAAACCAGAGGACATTCCCTTGGCGCCTCAGAAGGATGGATACTATTATGAGTGGGAAGAAAAGGATCTGTCCTGCATTACAGGCAATGAAAAGGTTCATGCAATCTACAAAGCCTGGAATACCACTATTGCATCTTCAGAGGATAAAAAGCCCCTTATGCTGGCAGAGGCCAACTTCTATCCGGGCGCCCGGCTGACAGCAGAGAAAATTGAGGGAGATCGGTATTCCTGTTCCATTCAGCAGCCGGAAGGAGTTTTAATGCCAAAAACCATTACCATTCATGTCCTGGCAGAAGAATATCCAAAGGATTCTAAGGCGGCGGTTATGAAAAACGGCGGGCTGGAAGTGACAGAAAGCCGGTGGGACGGGGATTATCTGGTATTCCAGATGGATGAACCCGGTGAATTTGTGATTCTGAGGCCGGAGAAAGACTTTACCGGATGGATCATGGCGGCAGCGGCAATTTTGATGATTGGGAGTCTGGTAATTTGGAAAAAAAGAGGGAAGCGATTCCCAAAGCGCCTCCGGAAAGTACCTTCAAAAGTATCTCCAAAAACGAAAAATCCTTGAAATCATATCTAATTAAGGATATAATAGTGTGCTGAAACAACAGCACAACTGCAGTGGCACAAACACGGAGGGAATCATTGTGGCTACAGTGGATTCAAAAGAAACAATAAGCAGAAAACAGTATAATGTGTTAGATCTCTTCTGTGGATGCGGAGGAATGTCCTGGGGCCTTGCAAAAAAGGGATTTCAAATTGTTGCAGGGTTTGATATCTGGGATGTTGCTTTAAAAACTTACCAGTATAATCATAAACATGCCAAAGCTGTAAATTTAGACATTACAGGCGCGGATCCCATAGAAGCACTGAAAAACATTCATGTTGATCCGAATAGTATTGATATTATTATCGGCGGCCCTCCGTGTCAGGGATTTTCAAAAAACATACCGGCCTCAGGACGTTTTTTGGAGGATCCAAGAAATCAACTTTATAAGGCATACCTTCGATTTGTAAAAGAGATTGAACCCGAGGTGGTGATTATCGAAAATGTAGCGGAAATCTACAATGCGTTTGGCGGGGTGGTGAGAAAAGAAATTGTCAGTACCCTTGAAAAGTGGGGATGTAAAGTTGAGGTTGAGATTATCGATATGTCTCACTACGGAGTTCCTCAGAAACGCCGGAGATGCTTTTTCTTTGCCTCAAAAACAGGAAGTCCGTCTTTTCCCAAAGGAAGGAAAGAGATGCTTGCCGGATGGGATGCAATTTCGGATTTGCCCGTTGTGAATCAGGGGGAGGGGTATGACGGAATGCCTTACACCAGGGAAGCAACTAATGATTATCAACAGCACATGAGGAAAGGTTCGGATTCTTTGCATAACCATATTGCCAATGTTATGAGGCCGGTGCAGACTGCCAGACTGGCATCTATAGGCCCGGGGCAGGGGCTAAAGGATATGCCGCCGGAACTTCAGGTAAAAGGCGGTTATTCAGGCGCATACGGAAGGCTTGATTACACTTCCGTTGCGCCTACTATTACACGCTGGGTATTCCATATTGGTTCAGGACGATTTGCCCATCCCAAAGAAGTCCGTGGACTGACAATGCGGGAGGCGGCGCGTATTCAATCATTTTCAGATGATTTTCATTTTATGGGAAACCGGAATGAGCAGGCCGGTCAGATCGGCAATGCGGTTCCTCCGTATTTTATGGAACAGCTTGCAGACAACATCAGAGCTGCTCTTGAAGGTAAGGAAGAAGAATGTCAACAACTTGAGCTTTTTCCAGGCGAATTGGGTTGATTGCTAGTTTGAATACAAAAGGTCTACATACAATAAGTATCAATAAAACAAATAAAAAAAGAGAATCCCCAAAAGCTTCAATGGTTCAAAATCCTGAAGCTTTCGGGATTCTCTTTTTCCTATAAATTTTTACAATTTAGACAGCAGTTTTTGCCTTTTTCATAAGAGATAAAATATAAGAGCTTAACAAAATACCGCCAACTGCAAATACAGCCATGATGATGAAGACAATCCGATATCCGGCGATGCCTTCAAAATTGTCCAGAATACCGCCGTAAACAGCGTACATAAACGCGCCCGGAAGATAGCCGACGAAAGATCCAAGGGACATGGCGGAACCGGTAATTTCACGGGGAACATCCACCTCGTCCATAGGAGCAAAGAAGATAGCGCGCATGCTGTAAACAATGGCGCTGATGCCAAGACTGATGGCCATACCCAAAATGATTCCCATACTCTGGTGAGGCAGGAATGTAAATACTACCAGAACCACGGTAACAGCGGTAAAAGCAATACGCAAATACCTGGTTGCAGAATGGAGCACCTTATCGGTAATATAGCCGCCGATTGGGCCGCCTAACATTTTCAGTCCGTACTGATTAATGATCCCGTATACGCCTGCCAAAGCAGCGGGAAGAGCATAGATATCACTTAAGAAGGGGATAAAATATGTAAGACCGCAGTAAACGCTGTATACCAAAAATACGTTAAAGGATACAAGCCAGATATTTTTGTTTTTCAAAGCCTTTACAACGCCTTCCCAGGCCTGCTTGTTGGCGCTGACGGTTTCACCGGTAGCAGTGGTTTTGGGAAGCTTTTCATCTGGTTCCAACAGAAAATACAAATGTTAAAGGAAACCGATGACTACAGCATTTTGGCAGAACCGGAATTTACAGCATTTTTCGGAAAGCATACGGTACAGGTGGGAAGCACTGGCAACCTGGGGATGAGCATTGGCATTATGAGCGCAAAGCTGGGCTTTCGGGTAATCGTCCATATGTCTGCGGATGCAAAGCAGTGGAAAAAGGAGCTGCTCCGCAGCCGTGGCGTGGAGGTCATCGAATACGCAGATGATTACTGTGCAGCAGTAGAGCAGGGCAGAAAAAATTCTGATGCAGATCCTATGAGCTATTTTGTGGACGATGAAAATTCACAGAATCTGTTTATGGGCTACAGTGTGGCAGGAGAGCGTCTGAAAGCCCAGCTGGAAGAACAGAATATTATTGTTGACTCAGAACATCCCCTGTTTCTCTATATCCCCTGCGGCATTGGCGGAGCACCGGGCGGTGTTACCTATGGAATCAAGGAAATCTATGGGGATCATGTCCATTGCTTCTTTACCGAGCCCACTCATGCCTGTTGCATGATGCTGGGAATGGCCACCGGCCTTCAGGACGGTATTAGCGTAAAGGATATTGGTATTGACGGAAAGACCGATGCAGACGGTCTGGCGGTTGGGCGTCCATCTGCATTTGTGGGCCGGGTAGTAGAGCCTTTGATATCCGGAATCGCTACCATTGAGGATAAAAAGCTGTATGACCTGATGAGAGGCTTGCTGGATAGTGAAGATATTTTTATTGAACCCAGCTCCTGCGCCTCTTTTGCAGCCCTTATCCGTCCGGAAGATTTAAAGGCTTATGTGGAGAAGATGGGGCTCTCCGGCAAAATGGAACAGGCAACTCACATTGCCTGGGCTACCGGCGGCTGCATGGTTCCGGAGGAGACGAGAGAAGCTTATTTGAAGATGGGATTGTAATATGTTAGAAGGGTGTCGCAAAATCATGAAATTAGATGATGGAGCGGCGCCCTTGTTTTCATTTAAAGATACCTCACGTTGAGGCGGGCACAATTAATAGACGCCCCTTTTTTATGAGAATGGGAATAAGAACGGGATAGGGCTTTCGCATTGCTTTCTAGCTGTAAAAATGGTATACTTTGTTTAGATAAAAATGGAGCAGGAGGGGGAAATGTTAATTAGATTAGAGATGAAATTGGATACTGATGGAATTTTGTCATACCAAATGGCATCCAGATTTCATGGCTTTTTGATGGAACAGATTTCACCAGAATATGCGAAACTTATGCATCAATCTCAGCTGCATCCATATACGCAGCATTTGGAAAAAAGAAAATCGAGTTGGTATTGGATCATCAATTGTCTGAGTCAGGAATCGTTTCAATATATTCTTCAGGATGGGTTAGAAACGTTGGAAGAGATTACACTGTATAATTTGGAGAATCCAATAAAAATTCTCCAAAAAGGCTATGAAGAATACTCTTTGAAGAAACTGGCTGAACTGTTTTACAAGGGGCAATGTTCCAGATATCTGCAAATTCATTTTATTAGTCCAACTGCATTTAAGCAAAATGGACGGTATCTTTTTTTTCCAGATATACGTTGCATTTACCAAAGTTTGATGAACAAATATGATGCAGTGGTCGGTGATGAGGGGATGAAAGATGAAGAGACGTTAGCCTATTTGTGTGACAATACACAGATGGTATGGTATGATTTAAAGAGTGTTTCCTATCATTTGGAAGGTGTAAAAATTCCCTCTTATATTGGAAAAATTACTTTAAAAATAAAAGGGGCACAGACCATGGTAAATTTTGCACATGCGTTATTTCAATTTGGAGAATATTCTGGGGTAGGTATTAAAACATCCCTGGGAATGGGAGCGATTAAGTTAGAAAAGAGGGAGAAGGATGACAGATAGACAGATAAAATTGGTGATCGGCAGTTTACTGCATGATATCGGAAAAATTGTTTACCGAAGCGGTGATGGTCGAAACCATAGTCAAAGTGGGTATGATTATTTGAAGGATGAAGCTAATATTCATGATGAAGAGATTCTAAAATGTGTTCGTTACCATCATGGAAGTCATCTCAAACATGCTAATATTTCAGTAGATGATATGGCCTATTTGACATATTACGCAGATAATGTTGCAGCAGCGGTTGATAGACGAGAAAGTTATGATATGGAAGATGGTTTTGATAAAACAGTTCCATTGGCCAGTATTTTTAATATTTTGAATGGGAATCAGGGGAAACATCATTTTGCAAAGCAGACGATGAATTTTAGTAAAGGAATTAACTTTCCGGTAGCTGAAACTACAATTATGGAAGAATCTTTTTATCAAAAAATAATCCAAAATATTACTGAAAATTTGCGGGGAATTACTCTTACAGGGGAGTATATGAATTCTCTGCTATCTATATTAGAAGCAAATTTATCATATATTCCCTCATCTACTTCAAAACGGGAACTGGCAGATATATCGCTGTATGATCATGTAAAAATGACAGCAGCACTTGCCCTTTGCATAGAGCAGTATTTTATTGAACATAGAGAAAAAGACTATCGTGAGCAACTATTGATACAGGGAAAAGAGACCAATGAAAAAAGAATGTTTTTGCTGTATTCGCTGGATGTGTCTGGTATTCAGAACTTTATCTATACAATTAGCAGCAAAGGGGCTTTGAAAGGTTTAAGAGCGCGCAGTTTTTATCTGGAAATTATGATGGAACATTTGATTGATGAACTTTTAGAACGGCTATCACTCTGTCGTACAAATTTGATCTATTGTGGCGGAGGTCGCAGCTTTTTAATTCTGCCAAATACGAAAATTATAAAATCTAATATAGAACAGTTCGAAGCAGATATCAATCAATGGTTTTTAGAACAGTTTGGTACTGCACTTTATATTGCAGGCGGGTATGCAGAATGTAGTGCCGATCACTTGAAAAATGTTCCAAAGGGAAGTTATGCAGATCTTTACCGAACCATTTCACAGCAAATTTCTCAAAAAAAGATGCATCGATATTCTTTTGAGGAAATTTTGACATTAAATGGAACAGATGTGAAAAAAGACCGTGAATGTGAGATTTGCAGACGTATGGATGTGTGTGATGAAAAGAATCATTGTGCAACATGTGCTGCCTTGGAAAAAATGTCAGGAAAGATTTTGCATGAAAAGTTTTTTACCGTGATAAATAAAAGGGAGACGGATGGATTGCCGCTTCCAGGTGGAAAATATCTGGTGGCAGATACAGAAGATACGCTACGCAGACGTATGGAGTCAGAATCTTATGTACGTTGTTATACGAAAAATGAAATATATACGGGAAAACATGTAACAACGAAACTGTGGGTTGGCGATTATACAACAGGAGATACCTTTGAACAATTGGCTCAAAAGGCGGAAGGCATTGAACGGATTGCGATTTTGCGAGCAGATGTTGACAATTTGGGACATGCTTTTGTATATGGCTTTCACAGAGAAGGGGATGATGAACGTTATGTAACACTATCCAGAACAGCAACATTATCCAGACAGTTATCACTATTTTTCAAGGGATATATCAACTATATTTTGAAGTATGGAGAGGAAGAACGATTAGGAAGACGTGGGGAACGAAATGCGGTAATTGTATATTCCGGTGGAGATGATGTCTTTTTGGCAGGCGCCTGGAATGATGTCATTGCATCATTCATTGACTTGAAAATGGCATTTGAACGTTTTACGCAAGGGACATTGACTATTTCAGGTGGAATTGGTATGTATCATTCTGGCTATCCAATCAATATCATAGCCAAGGAGGTTGCAGAGTTAGAGCAACTTTCTAAAAATCTGGATGGTAAGAATGGAATTACACTATTTGACCATAATGGAACATACTCATGGAATATATTTTTGGAAAAAGTTATGGGTGAGAAGTTTCAGGAAGTTTATAATTTTTTCGAACACAGCAATGAACGAGGAAAAGCGTTTCTTTATCGTCTGCTGAATTTTATAAAGGAACAGTATGGAAACACAGAAGATAAAAAACTGAATCGGGCACGATTGGTGTATTTGTTATCCCGGTTAGAACCAGAACAGGAAAACGATCAGAAACAGTGGGAAGTTTATCGCAGATTTTCACAAAATCTGTATCATTGGATCGGTGACTCTAAGGAGTGTCAGCAAGTAATAACCGCAATGTATTTATATGTATATTTAACAAGAGAGAAGGAGGTATTATAGGTGAAGCTAAATACGAATAACTATGTAGACATCGCAGAAGAAGTAATAAAAAAATTAGCAGAGAAAAAAGATAAAAGAGGAAATACGGTTGGGCTAGTTACAACTTCAAAGCTTCGAAATCTTTTGGCTATGACTGCAGATATTTATAATGATGCAATCGAATGCCCGACAGAAGAATTACCAGAGGAAATCGTTGAAAGAATTCAATATCTGAGAGTTCGTATGGTATATGAAATGGGGCGAAATGGTAATAGTGATGTCAAGGGATTTGCAGAAGAGGCACAACTATTACAGCATTTAAATGCGATTCAAGGGAAACGTAAGAATTATTTGTTGTTTAGCCGTTATATGGAAGCGTTGGTTGCGTTTCAGAAGTTTTATGGCGGAAAAGACTGATTTTTTGGAGGGATACATATGTTTGCAAAAGTACAGATTACAGGAGTGATTGAACTGGTTACAGGAATGCACATTGGAGCATCAGGAGCTTTTTCAGCGATTGGAGCAGTAGACTCTCCGATTATAAAAGATGTGCGGACAGGAAATCCGATGATACCAGGAAGCAGTTTGAAAGGGAAAATGAGAAGTCTGCTGGCAAAACGCTATAATACAACAGTAGCAACAATCCCAGATGAGGATGCAGAGTGCTTACTATCGCTATTTGGCAGTGCGAAAAAGCCGGTTAGGACTGGACGAATTCTGTTTAGCGATATGCTCATGTGCAATTGGGAGAGCTTGAAGGAGCAGGGATTAACAAGCAAAACAGAAATTAAATTTGAAAATACTATCAGCAGAACAACGGCAGTAGCGAACCCAAGACAAATTGAACGAGCAGTACGAGGATCGGAATTTGAACTGAACCTGATTTATGAAATGAATGACGAAGCACAAATGGAGGAGGATTTTAAAATCCTGAAAGAAGGCTTCCGATTATTGGAATATGACTATTTAGGAGGAAGCGGTTCTCGTGGATATGGAAAAGTGAAGTTTAAAGAGCTGGAAGTTGTGACAGTGATTGGAGAAGTTTCTGATGAAGTACTGGAAAAATGTCAGAACATATTAAATGATTAAGAGGGATGGCGATGGATTATTCTATATTTAAATTACAGTTTCCGGTTGGGGTTCATTTTGGAAATGGCTTTTTAAATGATAGTGTGTATACATTTGCTTCAGATACACTCTTTTCAGCCCTATACATAGAAGCTTTGAAAATGCAACTGTCAGATGAGCTTTTTGAAGCGGTGAAGATTGGAAAGTTGCTGTTTTCAGATGCGATGCCTTATAGAGGAAACCAATATATGGTTCCAAAGCCGATTTTTCCAATTGAGCATACAGATAACAGTGGTTCTTCAATAGCAAAAAAGAAACACAAAAATCTAAAATATTTACCAGTAGAATCTTTTGCTCTGTATTTACAGGGAAAGTGGGAAGCGGATACAGATCCGATGGAAAATTTTGGAGAGGCTTGCCACCAGACAATGGCAGCTGTCCGAAAGGAAGATGATACCCTGCCATTTCATGTTGGAACCTATTATTTCAAAAAAGGAAATGGACTATATGTGATCATTGCGTATCAAAGTGAGAAGGAACTTGAATTGGCAGAAACATTACTCCAAGCTGTCTCATTGGTTGGGATTGGAGGAAAACGAGCTTCTGGGTTGGGTAAGTTTGAACTGTTCTATGGAAAAAACAGTTCTGCTTTGGAAGAAATGTTGAATCGCCAGTCCGGATATTATATGACGTTGTCAATGGCATTGCCTCAAAAAGATGAATTGCCACAGGCATTGGAGGGTTCTACTTATTTATTAGCAAAGCGTTCTGGATTTGTTGCTTCGGACACTTATGCAGAAGAACAACGAAGAAAAAGAGATTTGTATGTTTTTGTAGCTGGTTCTTGTTTCAAGAACCGCTTTAGCGGTGATATTTATGACGTATCAGCAGGCGGAGGACATGCAGTATACCGATATGCAAAGCCATTATTTATGGGGGTATAGTATATGGGAGAGAGGTTAAACCATTATAAGGTAAAAATTACAGCATTGTCGCCTATTTTTATCGGAGATGGAAAAGCGATTGGAAAAAAAGAATACATTATCCTGCCTATGGAACAAAAAATCATTGTTCCAGATATGGAAAAAATGTATGCAGCTTTTCGAAAGAAGAGACAAGATCAGGCATACATGGAATACATGGTAAAAAACGATAAAGAGCCATTCGGAATTTGGTTGAAGCAGCAGGGATACAAAACATATGAATATGAAAAATGGAAGAAATATGAACTGAATACTGGAGATGCTTTTTTGCAGACGAAAACAGGAAAAGCTGCTACTACAAAAGAAATCGCCTGCTTCGTAAAAGATCCCTATGGATTGCCTTATGTACCTGGAAGTAGTATCAAGGGTATGATCCGAACCGCATTATTGGCAAATGAGATTCATCAAAACCCAAAGAAATTTTATAGTTTAAAAAATAAAATTGATGAGAATGCAAGGCAAAAAGCTGGGAGAAATCAATGCCTTTCATCAGAAACAAGGGAGTTAGAGACACATGGATTTCATACATTAAACCGGAGAGAAGAAAAAGTTCTGGATGCAGTGAATTGTAACTTATCTGGGCTTATTATCAGTGATAGTCAGCCAATCTCTTTGAAACAATTGACATTGAGTCAGAAGGTAGATTATACTTTAAAAGGAGAGGAAAAGCCACTGCCGATTTTAAGAGAAGCTTTAATACCTGGTACAGAGATTCTCTTTGATGTTACAATTCATGAAGAATGTCCATATACAATGGAAACTATTTTGGCGGCATTGAACTATTTTCATCAGATTTGTTATGATTATTTTTACTCAAAGTTCCATCGGGGAACCGCTGAGGAAGGTGTTGTATGGCTGGGAGGTGGAGTTGGATTTTTATCAAAAACGGTATTATATGCATTGTATGAGAAGAAAACAGTTCCAATTGTAGATGTGGTGTTTAAAAATACACTAGGATTTAAAATTTATCAGAGGCATAAACACGATAGAGATCTTCGATTAAATGTAGCCCCACATGTTTGCAAGTGTACCCGGTATCATAATCAGCTTTATGATATGGGGATGGGAAAAATTGAAGTACTTAAATAAGCCATTTTGCGCCGCATACGGAAAATCAAGGGATAGGGAGCAGTTTTAAAAAAAGAAATGCTTTTTTACTTAGATTTTCCGTTTTCCGCCGCAAACTTGAGAAAAAAGCCAGTAAAATCAAGGTGTGATGAGGAGAGTATTGAGAAATAGATAACCCCGAAAGGGGACGGAAACAATTCTCCCCACACTTCCAACCCTCCGGAATTATTGAGAAATAGATAACCCCGAAAGGGGACGGAAACGCTATGAGTCCGGATTCTACTAAAAATTTAAGCCGCATTGAGAAATAGATAACCCCGAAAGGGGACGGAAACCAAAACTGGAAATGGCTTTGATAAATACGGCGTATGATTGAGAAATAGATAACCCCGAAAGGGGACGGAAACGCGTTGTGCTCTCTGTTATTGCTAAAGTAGGACAAATTGAGAAATAGATAACCCCGAAAGGGGACGGAAACTATTACCTCCATACCTATACCTCCTTTCTTTTCATTGAGAAATAGATAACCCCGAAAGGGGACGGAAACGTTGTCTGTCATTTCAAGATAGTTCCCTAAATCATTGAGAAATAGATAACCCCGAAAGGGGACGGAAACGCATCAAGACGGAATGTGCAATCAATCAGTTTCATATTGAGAAATAGATAACCCCGAAAGGGGACGGAAACTCATTTTCGGCTTCAACTGTTCCAAAAATGTAGTTGTCATTGAGAAATAGATAACCCCGAAAGGGGACGGAAACTGTGCCAAAAATGTAGTTGTCAAAAATATCATCGAATTGAGAAATAGATAACCCCGAAAGGGGACGGAAACCAGCATACTTAATGTTACCGTTCGCATAGGCTTATTGAGAAATAGATAACCCCGAAAGGGGACGGAAACTAGCTCTCCCTCACTCATATCCCGCAGCAGAGACTATTGAGAAATAGATAACCCCGAAAGGGGACGGAAACCATAATCTTCACTCCTTCTCCTTTTTATATCTCCATTGAGAAATAGATAACCCCGAAAGGGGACGGAAACTAAAGCCCAAAAACGCCGCACATTCTTCTTTGTCAAATTGAGAAATAGATAACCCCGAAAGGGGACGGAAACTTTAAAAATATCAATCATAATCTTCACCTTCCAGCATTGAGAAATAGATAACCCCGAAAGGGGACGGAAACGAAATAAAGGAACTTACCTTTATTCTGTCCAGACTTATTGAGAAATAGATAACCCCGAAAGGGGACGGAAACGCAAAAAGCAGTAACCAGACGGAAGACAATACCCATTGAGAAATAGATAACCCCGAAAGGGGACGGAAACCTTGGTTCAACGTTATTATTTTCAGAATCTTCTTTCCATTGAGAAATAGATAACCCCGAAAGGGGACGGAAACGGAATCCGATTTTTCTTTGCTCTTTTCCAGCTTATTGAGAAATAGATAACCCCGAAAGGGGACGGAAACCAAAAATTTTAATTGTCATATTCTCCACCTTCCAATTGAGAAATAGATAACCCCGAAAGGGGACGGAAACATTCGCCTTATCGCCCCATACCTCGTATTTTTCCGATATCATTGAGAAATAGATAACCCCGAAAGGGGACGGAAACGTTTGCAAATACATGGATGAAATTATCATCGTATCATTGAGAAATAGATAACCCCGAAAGGGGACGGAAACAATGTCAAGTACATTTGCCAGTCTGTCCTGTACATCAATTGAGAAATAGATAACCCCGAAAGGGGACGGAAACCTTAATTCATTTGTTCCTGTAAATTCATATTTTTTCATTGAGAAATAGATAACCCCGAAAGGGGACGGAAACTAGTCCCGCCTATGCTAAAACGTATCCATCTTTATCATTGAGAAATAGATAACCCCGAAAGGGGACGGAAACCCGTGTCCATCCTCCACTAAATTGTCAAGGTTTACAATTGAGAAATAGATAACCCCGAAAGGGGACGGAAACAATTATTCACCTGCTCCCTGTATTATTGCGTTTGCATTGAGAAATAGATAACCCCGAAAGGGGACGGAAACTGTTTTGCGCCGTATGTGTAAACCGCTCTCTTCTCGATTGAGAAATAGATAACCCCGAAAGGGGACGGAAACATTGCAAAATCGATTGAACAGGTTATGGGATATGAAGGGAATGCTGCAAAAATATATTTTAGAGTATTGGGGAGTTTAATTGATCCTGCTTTTTCTTTTAAAGGCAGATCAAAGCGTCCGCCTAAAGACCCATTTAATTCTATGATTAGTTTGGGATATTCAATTATGCTTAATGAAATTTACGGAAAATTAGAAGCAAAGGGATTAAACCCATATTTTGGCTTTATGCATAAAGATAGGGAAAAACACCCAACATTGGCCAGTGATTTAATGGAAGAATGGAGAGCTGTTTTGATAGATTCAGCGGCATTAAGTATGATCAATGGTCATGAAATTGCGGTAGATAATTTTTACAAAAATGAGGATGTAGAGGGAGTCTTCCTTGATAAAGAAGGCATGAAAAAATATCTAATGAAGCTGGAAAATAAATTTCGGACGCAAACGAAGTATTTAACTTATGTAGATTACCGTGTTAGCTTTAGAGAGGCATTGGAATTGCAGATTAACCAATTGGTTAAGGCAATTACTGCAGAAGATGTGGACGAATACCATCCAATTATAATAAGGTGAGGGTATGGAAAATTACTTTTGGAATACAGAGCAAATTTCATCGAAAAAATTATATATTTTGATTATTTATGATATTGTAAGCAATAAAAGGCGTACTGCTTTTGCAAAAAAGATGAATGGATATGGCTTTCGTGTGCAGAAATCGGCTTTCGAGGCAATGATTCCGCAAAATTTGTATCGGAAATTATTGACAGAGATACCGTCTATGATTGACAAAAGAGAGGATAGTGTAAGAATTTATAAAATTGTCGGTTATGGAGAAGTGCACTTGTTTGGCACCAATATTTCTGTAGAGAACGAAGATGTTATTATTATTTGAATACAAGGAGAAAACTTATGAGTAAAACAATCCTTTTTTCACCAGTGGGAGGAACAGATCCCATTTCATCAACAAATTACAGAGATGGGTCTATGCTGCATATTTGCAGAGTATATCAGCCAGATGAAGTAGTTTTATATATGTCGCAGGAAATGTTGAAAAATCAGGAGAAGGATGATCGATATCGATATTGTTTGGATCATTTGCAGAAATTGCAGAATTTTGAATTTTCCTATCATTTCATTGAGAGACCACAGCTGAAAGAAGTACAGGAATTTGACTACTTTTATCAGGAATTCCGGCAAATTATTGAGTGTATTTTCAAAAAAATGGATGACTCAGATCAATTGCTTCTTAATATTTCCTCAGGAACACCAGCTATGAAAAGCGGGTTATTAGTATTGAAAACTTTAGGTGAGTTTCCGTGTAAAGCAATTCAGGTAGTAAATCCAGAACGAAAAATAGGTACAAGTATTCACGATAATTATGATGTTGAGACGTTGTGGGAATTGAATGAAGATAATAGTGAGGATTTTGAAAATCGCTGTAGAGAAGTTCAGTGTCCGACACTCTCTGCAATGAAAGCAGAAGAGGTGATAAAGAAACATATCCTGGTATACGATTATCAGGCGGCAGTGTTTATGGCGGAAACATTATCAGAAGAGTATACAGAAAAATATTTAGATGTATTAAAAATGGCAGAACTTCGTTTGCGTCTGGACTTTAAAGGCACGGATAACCTTTTGAAGGAAGGAAAAGTAGATTGTATTCCCGTTAAGGATGGTAATGGAAGAAAATCTTTTGAATATGCATTATCATTGGATATTAAGCTTCGAAGAAAAGAATATGCAGATTTTGTTCGGGCTATCACTCCTCTTATCGTGGATCTTTTTGAAATGGTGTTAAAGAAACAATATAAAATTGATATTAATGATTATTGCAGAAATGACAGGAATGGACGTTGCTGGGCTGATGAAAAGTTAGAGGGAACGGAAATTTTAAAGATACTGAAAGAGGAATACAAAAATAGGTTTAAAGGTGGCGGTCCGATTTATTCTGACCATTTAAAAGCATTGATTAGAACTTACTCAAACAATCGGAACTTGATTCAAATAGTGGAAGACTTAAGACAGGTGGAAAGTTCTGTTCGCAACTTAGCAGCTCATCAGGTAGTTTCTATTGATGATACCAAGATAAAAACTTTGACAGGTTTTACAGGGCAGCAGATTTTTAATAAAATAAAAGCAGTTTTTTCTTATACGGGTTTAAATATTAAGGGAGAGTACTGGGAGTCTTATGATGAAATGAATAAGAAAATCATAGAATTGATTGGATAATATTGCCTTTTTTAATTATATGAGAGATTAAGAGCAGTTGCTCAGGCGTTTACTTGCCTGAGCAACTGCTCTTACCATTATTTCCCTAAAATAATAGAAGTCAAATCCATAGGATCTACAATCTTTCCGTCCTTGTAAACACGCATATTGCCGCTGGCAATCTCGTCGATTAAGATAACCTCCCCGTTGTTGTAGCCGAATTCAAACTTAATATCGTAAAGCTTTAAATCCTTCTTTGCCAGATCATCGGCAACAATTTTGGTAATCTTTAATGTTTGCTCCTTCATGGACTCAAACATCTCTCTGCTCATAATATTAAGGGCAACTAAACCTTCACAGGTTACAAGGGGATCGCAGCGGTCGTCATCCTTAAAGGTGGCCTCAACATAACCTCCGGGAAGCTCAGTGCCGTCCTCAATATATGCGCCGTAGCGGCGAATAAAGCTTCCGGTGGCAACTAAACGGCAGATAACTTCAAGGCCTTTGCCGAATACAGTAGCAGGCAGTACCTCCATGGTTGCGTCCTCAACATTTGCACTTACATAATGGGTTTTAATTCCGGCTTCCTTTAACAGCTCAAAAAAATGGATGGAGGTTTCCAGATTGGCTTTCCCAATGCCGTCAATGGTTAAACCTACAGAATTTTCTCCGGGATCGAATACGCCGTCTTTACCAGTGCAGTCATCTTTGAACTTTAACAGTACATTGCCGTTGTCTAGCTGGAACACATCTTTGGTTTTGCCTTCGTATACTTTCTTCATATAGACCTCCGTATATTAAATTTAAAAACATAGCAGTAGTGTAACACAAAACGGGAAAGAATACTATATTTTTATTTCTATATTTACGGAGTTTTTCTGCAACTATTTTTTTCATATTTCACAAAAATGCCGTATATTTTGACTGTCAGCCAAACACCAGGCTGGCAATGGGAAGTCCTACCGCCAATACGGTAATCAGGCTTAAGACAGTCATAATAATACCGTATTTGTAAATTTCTCCTGTATTCATCCAGGTAGAGTTGCCGTGAAGAATAGCGGAGGTAGTGGAGGCGGCAGGGGTTACCACAGCGATGCAGACCATATACATGGACAAAGATGTGATAACGGCGGCGCTGGCGCCGATTTCCATGGAAAATACATGGATAATGGGGATCAGCAGCATGCCCACTACCATATTATTGCACACATTGGTGAGAATACAGGCAATGGTGACGCAGGCAACGGTAAAGATCAGAGGGCTTTTTCCCTCAAATACCGGGGTCAGCACGCTTTTTAGCAGAACGGTAATGCCGGTAGATTCATCCGTCAGGGCATTTCCAATGGTCATAGCGGAACCTACAATCAGTACGACAGGCCAGATCATATACTTGGCGGCGATAGCGTTAAAGTTTACTAAAGGCTTTCCCTCTACCTTTAAGAAACAGCAGACAGCGATAATCAGAACCGGGATTGCATTCTGGGAAGCAGTGAGGATCTGCTTAATGGGGCTGTCAGGCAGAAGAGGGGGACATAATACCCAGATAATAAAGACAATCAGGGCGGCAGTCATGGCTTTCTGGCGCAGGTTCATAGGCGGCAGAGGCTTTTTGTTGAACATTTCAACATTTACGTCTTTTAACAAGGCAATATCAGGGCGGAATATAAACCGCATAGATAAAATAATAACAGCCAGGCCGGCTAAAGATACCGGAACAGATATTGCCATAAAGGAAAGATACTCAATGGGGGCACCGGTTACTTTGGCGTAATTGCCCAAAAGTCCGGTTAAAGCGCCCTTAAAGGGAGTCGTTGCGAAGCCGAAAGAGGCGGCCATAACAACGGCTATAAGCATCAGGGTTGCATACTTATCCCCCTTTTTGTAGCCCAGAGTGGCGAAAAGACTGTACAGGATGGGCCAGAAAATAAAGATAGTGGGGGTGGGGGCAGTCAGTACAGAAATGATATAAACGCCGGTTAAAAACAGGGCGGTAAAGACCCAGGGGCGTCCGTTGCTTACCTTACGGGTAATGAACCAGCGGGATATGTATTCGCATACGCCTTCCTCTGTAATGGCGCCGGTCATAAGAATTACGAAGAACAGCATTACCACAATGGGGCTGCCAAAGGTGGAGGATAACAGGGAATTAAAATTTCCGAAACCGGTTAAACCCATCATCAGTACACCAAATAAGCTGGGCCACAGAGTATCTACAAAGGTCCACAGATACATGGTTCCCAAGAATACACCAAGGACCTTTACCCCTACCTCTGTCACCGGCCCAAAGGGGGGAACGAAGGCAAAGATAACCATAATTAAAATACCTATCAGGCTGTGAATGTAATAGTTCTTCTTACCATTCATGGCAATTCTCCTTTGTTGTTGAATTTGTATAAGTGTTCTGTTAAAATAATATCATAGGACAGAGGACAAAAAAATAGTAATTACTAAACATTCAGAAGGAAATATACACAGGAGAAGGCGAAAATCATATGGATGTTAAGGCTTTTTTTCAAAAAGAGGGGATTCGGTTTCGAAAAGAGAAAAATCAGTATTTTTCCTCCATTAATAATCAGGAAAATCAACTTCATTATCTGGTATCCGGAGTATGCGCTCTGGTGCGATTTACAAAGAACGGGGAGGAGATTATCTACCATTACTTTAAAGAGGGGGATGTAATCGGCGGAGTCCCCCTTTTTCTTTCCCATTTTAGGAAAATGACAGACGGCAACGGAGGAACCGGCGGAATGTACAATTATTGTTCCCTGTACACCAAGACGGAGTGTGTGCTGTACAAGGTTCCTTTTTTGGTGGTGGAGAGAAAAATTAAGGAGAATCCGGAATTTGCCTGTATCATCGGCGCCTGCATTTCCAGGCATTTCATGGAGATGATTACCCACAATCACACGGCAATGGAGGAACACACTACAGAACGGTTGTGCAGAACCCTGCTGCAGCTGGCGGATTGGAAAAACAGCAGGCTGGAGCTCCAGAAGTACTTTACTTATACCGAGCTTGCCAGGTATCTGGGAGTACATTCCGTGACAGTATCCAAGATTATGCTTAGTTTGAAAAAAATGGGGATAATTGAAAAGGAGGGCCACAAGATTATTATCCGTGACCCGGAGAAATTAGAGGATTTGGCGGAACATTCCGGAGAATTTGCCTGTGAGGAATTATAAAGCCCTGCAGCTGTCCCGTTCAATGACAGCGTGAGGCGTCCGGCATTAAACATGAGCGTATTTGCAGGAATTATCTCTGGATTTGTAGGCAGAATCGTGTATAATAAGTACTATAACGTATTGAATGTATCTGAATTATAATATGTAAGCTTAGGAGGGCATAAAAGTGAAACGGGGAGCAGGAATTTTATTATCCATTACCAGCCTGCCATCTAAGTATGGCATTGGCTGCTTTTCAAAAAGCGCTTATGAATTTGCAGACTGGATTTCTGAGGCAGGACAGAGCTATTGGCAGATTCTTCCTTTAGGTCCTACCAGTTATGGGGATTCCCCCTATCAGTCTTTTTCCACATATGCAGGAAATCCTTATTTTATCAGCCTGGAGGACCTGGTGGAGGAAAAGGTTCTGACAGAGGAAGAGTGTGAAGAGGCGGATTTTGGAGAGGATGAGACGGACATTGATTATAAGAAGATTTATGAGAGCCGTTACCTGTTGCTTCGCCTGGCCTACCAGCGCAGTAATATTTCACAGTGTCAGGAGTACCACGATTTTGTCTGGAACAACGGCTGGTGGCTCAATGATTATGCCTTGTTTATGGCGGTAAAAGATCGGTTTGGCGGCGCTCCCTGGACAGAGTGGGCCGAGGATATCCGGCTCAGATGGAACAACGCTATGGACTATTACCGGAGAGAACTATATTTTGAAATCGAATTTCATCAGTATCTTCAATATACTTTTTATAAGCAGTGGAACCGGCTAAAAGAATACGCCAACTCAAAGGGAGTTAAGCTGATTGGAGACATCCCCATTTATGTGGCAATGGATAGCGCCGACGCATGGGCTCATCCGGAGCTGTTTCAGCTGGATGAAAACAATGTGCCGGTGGCAGTGGCAGGATGCCCGCCAGACGGCTTTGCGGCAGACGGACAGCTCTGGGGAAATCCTTTGTACCGGTGGGATTACCACAGGGAGACCGGATACAGCTGGTGGATTGACAGATTGAGACACTGCTTCCTTCAGTATGACGTGGTGCGTATCGATCATTTCAGAGGCTTTGACGAATACTATTCCATTCCTTACGGGGCAGAGACGGCCAGGGACGGTCACTGGGAAAAGGGGCCGGGGCTGGACCTGTTTTTAAAGGTCAGGGAAGCTCTGGGAGAAAAAGAGGTGATTGCCGAGGATTTGGGCTATGTGACGGATTCGGTGCGTCAACTGGTAAGAGACAGCGGTTTTCCGGGAATGAAGGTGTTGGAGTTTGCCTTTGACTCCAGGGATACAGGCTGCGCCAACGATTATCTTCCCCACAATTATGAGAGCAACTGTGTAGCCTACACCGGAACCCATGATAATGAGACAGCCGCAGGCTGGCTGAAGAGCATTACAGGGGAGGAAAAAGCTATGCTGCGGGATTATCTCTGCGACAACTATACTCCGGAAAAACTTCTATATAAATCTATGATCGCTCTGATTATGCGAAGCCGGGCAGACCTGTGCATTATCCCGTTTCAGGACTATCTGGGTTATGGCAACGAGGCCAGAATAAACCGCCCCTCTACAGTGGGAACCAACTGGAGATGGCGGATTGGAAAGGAAGAACTGACAGAAGAACTGAAAGAGGAAATCCGGGATATGGCCAGAAGATATGGGCGTCTGGCATAGAGAAAGATAGAAAACTTAGAACTTGTAGCTTTTTTCTAATTGTGCTAAAATGCAAGCATATCAATGGAAGAAGGAATTGAGCAAGCATGAGTGAAAAACGGCAGTATGTTGTAGTGGTAAATAGTGTGCGGGAGCAGGCATACCAGACGCTTCGAAATGAAATTGTGAGTATGGAATTAAAGCCGGGAACGGTGATCAGTACGCAGGATACAGCGACCCGGCTGAATCTCAGCAGGACGCCTGTCCGGGAGGCGTTTATCCAGCTTCAGGAGGAACGGCTGCTGGAGATATCGCCGCAGAAAGCAACAGTGGTGTCAAAAATTGATTTTAACCGTGTATATCAGGAGTGGTTTATTCGGGAAGCACTTGAAGTGGAAAATATGCGCGCCTTTGCAAAAAGAGCATCTAAAAAGACCCTGGAAACTATGAAAGAAATGATAACGGATCAGTATGCAGCTTTAAAGACAGAGGATTATGTAAAATTCCTGGAATTAGATAACTGTTTTCATCAGATGGAATTTGCAGATACCAACGGAGAGCTGGCGGCTTCCCTGATCAGGAAGATGAACGGCCATTATGACAGACTCCGTCTGATTACATCTAAGGAGGAGGGCCGGGGCGATGGAATTGTCAAAGAACATGAACAGCTGATTAGCTGCGTCTCCAGGAATGATGCAGAGGGAGCTGCAAGCTTGTTAAAGCAGCATATTCATGAACTGCAGTCCTATCAGGAAATTGCCCTGGTGCGGTGGCCAGACTATTTTGTACATAATTAATATAGAAAAATATTTGGGGATGTTGCAACATCCCTTTTTCTTTGTCCGCTGAGGGCAAGTATAACTCTTATAAAATGGAAATATTATAATGGCCAGGGGAGATAGCCTATTTTTATATTGACAGTAACATGCTAACATGTTAATATAATAGTATCAAAACAGATCTGTTTGGGGTAAGAAAAAACTATTATTTTGAGGAGGATGAATTCTATGAAAAGAAAAGTAACAGCTCTTGTCTTAACAGCAGCAATGATGCTTTCCTTGGCAGCCTGTGGCGGAAACGGAGCAAAAAGCACATCATCAGCGCCTGCTTCTGAACCGGTGAATTCTGCTGCCGAAGGATCAACAGATGCTTCCGGAAAGGAGGAACAGCCGGCAGCGGCGGAAGGAAAATCTTATACCATCAATGTTGCGTCTACCTTTGCGCCGGAGGGGCCGGTCCATCAGGTGATGGAGGAATTTAAGAATAATATAGAAACTGCTTCCGGCGGCAGAATTAAAGTGGTAATTCATCCAAGCGGAGCCCTTGGCGGCGCCAGAGAGGTATCGGAAGGGGTTCATGCGGGTACCATAGAGATGGGGGCGCTGGGATGTGAGGATTTTGAATATTATGCGCCGGAATATTCCATTTTAGAGGCTCCGTATCTGTTTCGGGACGTGGATCACTTTAAGAATTTTTTGAATACTCATGGAGACCAGCTTTTTTCAGAAGTTCAGGAAAAGTCAGGAATTATCACCTCTGCCTGGTTTTACAGAGGCGCGCGGATGATGACCTCCAACAAGAAAATTACAACGCCGGATGATCTGAAAGGGCTGAAGTTCCGTTTGCCGTCTATTCCTGTCCGTGTTTCTGTATTTGAAGCATTTGGCGCTTCCCCGACCATAGTGGATTTTGCAGAGCTTTATATGGCGCTGAAAACGGGAACAGTGGATGCTCAGGAGAATCCGCCGGAGACAATCTATTCCTATAAATATTATGAAGCTCAGAAATATCTGATTTTGTCTTCCCACATCTTTACTCTGGCCAGATATATTACTTCTGAGGAGTGGTTTAATACGCTGACAGTAGAAGATCAGCAGCTGATTAATACGGCGTGGAAGGATGCGGCTGCAAAGGTTGCAGAAGAATATCCGGATCCGGATGCAACTTATATTGAGAAATGCCAGGAGGAAGGCATGGAGGTAGTGACACCGGATAACCAGGCATTTATGGAGCTTGCAGCTCCGGTTGTGGAAAAATATAATCAGGACAACTGGAAGCCGGGGCTTTTGGACTTGATAGACAGTACCCAGTAAGGGCAGAAGCCTGCTGCGAAAGGAAGAGGATGATGATAAAAAGATTGCTTTCCTGTCTGGAAAATATTTGTGCTGTGTGTCTTTGTATCCTTGCATTTTCTGTGCTGTTTCAGATATTGGCCCGTATGATTTTTCATATTCCGGCTACCTGGACAGTTGAGATTGGGCGGGCCATGTTTCTGATAATCGTGTTTTTAGGTATGCCGGTTCTGGTCTATGAGGATGGCCAGATGGTTATAACGATGGTAAAGGATTTGTTTCACAAACGTCCGGGCGTAACACTGGCATTTAACATTCTGGGCGATATCTGCACCTATTTCTTTCTCGTAACCCTGGCTTATGGCTGCTATGACCGGATGCTGTCAGAGTGGAAAGCGGCAATTCCTACAGTAGAATGGCTGACTTACGGATATTTGTATCTGGTTATGCTGCTGGGAACCATGTTTATGATTTATGCAAAGGTTATGCATACCAGGAAGTATCTGAAAAACAGGACAAAGGAGGCAGAGACGTGTATCAAATTGTAGCGCTGATTTTAACAGTGGGTCTCATTGTGCTTTTGGCTCTGGGAGTGCCGGTGGGAATATCCCTTTGTGTCATCGGATGTATGGGATTTATTGTAAATATGGGGAGTATTGCAGCGTGGTTTCAGCTGATTGCAATGCCCTTAAAGCTTACCAGCAGTTTGCAGAATTTTTTGCTGCTGTCGATTCCGCTGTTTATTCTGGCAGCCAAGATTATGAACGGTTCGTCAATTACCAAAAGGATTTTCCATTTCGCCAATGTTACGGTGGGATGGATGCCCGGAGGCCTGGGGCATGCCAACATTGTGGCTTCTTTGCTGTTTGCCGGCATGTCAGGAACAGCTGTTTCCGACGCGGCAGGTTTGGGGCAGATTGAAATTGAAGCCATGAAAAGCAATGGATATGATGTGGACTTTTCGGCAGGGGTAACAGTGGCATCCTCCACCATAGGACCGATTTTTCCGCCGTCTGTGCCTATGGTTATGTACTCAACCATCTCAGGTGTTTCGGTAGGAGCTCTGTTTTTGGGAGGCGTGATCCCCGGTGTTCTGATGACGCTGTCCATGATGGCCATTGTATATGTAGTGGCAAAACAGCGGAATTACCCCAGGATGCCGTTTCCGACGTTGAAAGAATGCCGGATTGCCTTTTGGGAGGCATTGATCCCTATGCTGACTCCGGTGATTTTACTGGCCGGGATTTGGACAGGATTTTTTACCACCACAGAATCAGCGGTGGTGGCCACGGTATATGCGCTGTTTGTTTCCTTTTTCGTATTCCATGAGATGACTATGAAAAAACTATGGGAAATTTTAAAAGAAACAGTCAGGGATACGGCTTCCATTGGATTCGTAACGGCTGCCGCCGCCTTTTACGGATGGGTTCTGGCCCGCTGCGGCATTTCTAATGCCATTGCTGAGTGGCTTGCAGGTGTGACAGCAAATCCGGTTGTTTTCATGTTGATTGTCAACATTGCGCTGCTGATGATCGGATGTTTTATGGAGAGTATTGCGGCGATTCTGGTGTTTGGTCCGGTACTTTTAACTGCCGCCACAGCTATGGGGATTGATCCTTTGTATTTCGGACTGGTTATGGTGTTAAATCTGATGATTGGCCTGTGTACTCCGCCCTTTGGCGTGTGCCTGTTTGTAATAGCGGACACGGCAAAAATCAGTTTTCAGAGAATGGTCAAGGCCATGCTTCCTTTTTATATTCCGCTGTTTGGCTGTTTAATCCTGCTGTGTCTGGTGCCGGAAATAGGAACATGGCTGCCGGCAATATTGACAAAATAGTAAAGGATGGACGCTTGCCATGATAAAGGTTATAAGAGGAGCCATTGAGGGGACAGTGAATCAGTATGTCAGCAGAAAGAAAAACCCCGAGATGATGGATTCCGAATTTGGTGTTATTTATTTAAGAGAAAAAGAAGTATTTGAGATTGTTACAAATGAAGAGTATGTATTTTGTTTAAACTGCGGAACCGTTTGCCTGGAGTGGGACGGCAAGACGGAGACAGGGGAGAGGAAAAGCTGTTTTACAGACGATCCATATGTGCTCCATGTTCACAGCGGCACCCAGGTGAGGATAACGGCTCTTTCACAGGAAGCAGAGATTAATGTGGCCAATACCCCCAATGAAAGGCAGTTTGAAAATAAACTGTATCGCCCGGAGGACTTGTTTTTTAGAGGAATTGTAGACGAAGAAAAGCTGGGAGGAAGGGTGAAAAGGATTAAGCGGGAATTTTTTAACCGGACTGTGTGTCCGGAAACCAATCTGTTCTGCGGTGAAGTAGTGAACTTTCCAGGCAGCTGGGCCTGCTTTCCGCCCCATTTGCATCAGGAGCCGGAGATTTATTACTACAAATTTTTGCCGGATCAGGGTTATGGGTTCTCCGAGTTTGGAAATGAAGCCATCAAGGTAGTGAACCGGAGCGTTACCTGTAATCCAGGCGGACAGCTTCACTCTCAGGCCACTGCGCCCGGATATGCCGGGTACATCATGTGGACCCAGCGCCTTCAGGATGGCGGCGGAGACATTATTTACAGTACAGATGAAAATCATGCATGGCTGGAAGCTGGGGATGCAAAGCTGTTCCCAGAACGAATAGAGTAGGAAGGGAAATGCGAAGCATTTTCAGGATCCCTTCCTACGATATGGCAGGTGACGCGAAGCGTCGCGTGCCGATTCATTATTACTAGGAGGAAGGCAGCAATGTACATATCATATAATGAGGCCTGCGGCCTGGGATGCTCCACCTTGGAAAAGGATCTGGAACTGTGTGAGAAAGCCGGATTTGACTATATTGAGATTCGGTTTGACATGCTGATGGAGTATTTAAGAACCCACAAAGCTGAAGATCTGGCCGGATTCTTTGCATCCCATCATTTAAAGCCCCATGCGTTTAATGCTCTTTATCTGTATCCGGAATTTTTAGGAAAGGATGATGACAAAAAACGGCGTACCTTTCTTATGGGACAGTTTCTGTTTGCCTGTGACATTGGAAAGCGTATTGGAAATCACCACATGATCGTGGTACCTCCGTTTTTGGAGGGGCCTAATTATAGTCCTTTTCCGGGAACCGAAAAGGAGAGGGATGAAAACTGTATTCGTATGTTGAGAGAGCTGGGGCCCATAGCCGGGGAGTATGGGATGAAGCTGTGTTTTGAGCCGGTAGGCTTTCCAAGGTCATCTGTAAGGAATATCCAGCATGCCAGGCAGATTGTGGAGACGGTTTCCATGGACAATGTGGGCTATGTGTTTGATGCGTATAATATTTACCTCTATAACGGAAAAAATGAATTTGAAGTAATGAAAACCGTGGATAAAAACAAGATTTTTGCCGTTCACGTCAACAGCGCAGATGATGTGCCGGAGCGGGAACGGGCTCAGGAGCGGCGGTGCTTTCCGGGGCAGGGGGTGGTGGATATGGATCGCTTTTTGGGAGTGCTGAAAGAGATAGGCTATACAGGAATGTGTTCCATTGAAACATTTCGCCCGGAGCATTGGGAAAGAACCCCTGAGTGGGTGGTGGAGCAGGCTTACGAGACCACCCGGAGGGTAATGGAAAGAAATTTTGTATGGGAGGAAAATGGTGGATTCTGTAGTGATTAATTCCCCGTCGCTGGCTAACTGCAACACATTGCATATCCGGGAGGATGTGGAGGAGCTTCGAAAAGCCGGGGTGTATTTTTTACATATCGATCTGATGGACGGGAATTATGTGCCAAATTTGTGTTTTCCCCTGCGTTTTCTAAAGGATCTGAGGCAGGAATATCCGGATATTATTCTGGATGTACATATGATGGTAACAGACCCCGGGGCCTATGTGGAAAGTATGGCGGAGGCCAAAGTAGACTACTTAAGCTTTCATGCAGACAGCACCCCATTTGCCATCCGGACAATTGACAAAATCCGGGCGGCAAATATCCGGCCCGGAGTGGTGATCAATCCGTCACAGCCGGTGGAGGTAGTGGAGCCTTACGCGGATCTGGTGGAAATGGTAACACTGATGGCAGTGGAACCTGGATTTGCCGGGCAGAAATTTATGCCCGGGACAGTGGAGCGGGTTGGAATGTTAGATGCAGTGAGAAAACGGGTGGGAAAGGATTTTCTGATTAATGTAGACGGAGCCATGACCTGTGAGTATTTGATTCCCTGCATCCAGCGGGGAGCCAATGTAATCGTTACCGGGATTTTTACGGTATTTAACCAGCCTGACGGGATTGTTTCAGCCTGTAAGAGGTTCGATGCCATGTGCAAAAAAGGCTTGGAGGCCGGGAGAATTTGATATTTATTATGCTGTACCCCTGCTTACCAGGACACAGCATAATAAAATGAAATAAAGGGACTTTCTATTAGCAGATGTCCGTTGACTTTTGCTAATAGAAAGTCCCTGGTTTTATTTTGAGACATTCCCTTTCCTTTTGTTTTCTCTAAATGTCCGGCAAAGGGACAATATTAAACCCGGGAATGGGCAGAAAATGCCCTCTTAATATCTACGCCAGCCGCTTGGCAATGGCTTTGATAAAGTCCTGGCTGTTTAATACAGTGGGGTTCTCTATAGAGGTAATGAGAGCCAGATCTTTAGTCATAAAACCGTTTTCAATGGTATCCAGGGTGGCTTTCTCCAGCTTGTCTGCAAAGGCGGCCAATTCCGGATTACGGTCCAGTTCTCCCCGCTTTCTCAAAGCGCCGGACCAGGCAAAAATAGTGGCAACAGAGTTGGTGGAGGTTTCTTCCCCTTTTAAGTGCTTGTAGTAGTGGCGCTGTACGGTGCCGTGAGCCGCTTCATACTCATAGTAGCCTTCCGGGGAAACCAATACAGAGGTCATCATAGCCAGAGAGCCGAAAGCAGAGGAAATCATATCGCTCATCACATCTCCGTCGTAGTTTTTGCAGGCCCAGATATAGCCGCCTTCCGATTTCATAACCCGGGCTACGGCGTCATCAATTAATGTATAAAAATAAGTAATGCCTGCCTCCTGGAATCTGCCGGCATACTCCTTATCAAAAATCTCCTGGAAAATATCCTTAAAGGTGTGATCATATTTTTTTGAGATTGTGTCCTTGGTGGCAAACCACAGATCCTGTTTTAAATCCAGGGCATAGTTAAAGCAGCTTCTGGCAAAGCTTTCAATGGAAGCGGATATGTTGTGCATACCCTGGATGATACCGGATCCGGTAAAATCGTGGATGGTTTCCCGGATTTCTGAGCCGTCTGCAGCAGTGTAGACAAGTTCTGCCTTTCCGGCTGCCGGTATTTTCATTTCCACACCCTTATATACGTCGCCATAGGCATGTCTTGCGATGGTAATGGGTTTCTTCCAATTCTTTACACAGGGCTCAATTCCCTTTACCACAATAGGGCTGCGGAATACGGTTCCGTCCAGAATGGCCCGGATGGTGCCGTTGGGGCTTTTCCACATTTCCTTTAAATTATATTCGGTTACTCTGGCGGCATTGGGGGTAATGGTAGCGCACTTTACGGCAACGCCGTACTTTTTGGTAGCCAGGGCAGAATCTACGGTTACCTGATCATTGGTGGCATCCCGGTGTTCTAAGCCCAGGTCGTAATACTCGGTTTTTAAATCGATAAAAGGAATCAACAGTTCATCCTTGATCATCTTCCAGAGGATTCTTGTCATTTCGTCCCCGTCCATCTCTACCAGGGGAGTGGTCATTTTTATCTTTTCCATTTAAAACCTCCTGTTAGGTTTGATTTTAACCAATATCTTACTACAAAAAAGAAAAAATGTACAGCGCATAAGAGAAGAAAATCAGTACAGAATAAACATAACAGTAAGAGAATTAATGAGAATAAGGGGGAACCATATGGAAAACCAGGAAAAAAACCGCCAGGAATCCACGGAAAGCGCCGGGGAGAAGGAGGTAACCAAAAAGGAGCTGGAAGAAAAGGAAAACAAAACCCTGGAAGAGTACGGCCAGATGACTTTAGACCACAATAAAAGCCGCCACAACATCCATCTTTTGTCTATTATCGGAGAGGTGGAAGGCCATGAAAACCTGTCGGGAAGCAGTAAGGCCACCAAATACGATCATGTTCTCCCAAAGCTTGCAGAAATAGAGGATGACAAGGAGGTGGAGGGCCTGCTGGTTCTCTTAAATACTTCCGGGGGAGACGTAGACGCCGGGCTTGCCATTGCGGAAATGATTGCTTCTTTGAGTATTCCAACGGTATCTCTGGTTTTGGGAGGAAGCCATTCAATTGGAGTCCCCCTGGCAGTGGCTTCGGATTATTCCTTTATTGTGCCTACCGGAACTATGATGATTCATCCGGTGAGAATGAGCGGGATGGTTATCGGAGCATCTCAGACCTACGAATATTTTGAAATGATCCAGGACCGGATCTTAAGCTTTGTGTCCCTCCACTCCAGGACAAGCTATGAAGAGCTGATGCGTCTGATGCATAATACGGAGATGCTTACCAGGGACTTGGGTACGGTTCTGGTAGGAGAGGAAACCGTGAAAGCCGGACTAATCGACCAGGTAGGAGGAATTCGGGAGGCCCTTGAAAAGCTCCACCATATGATCGACGGTGTGTGTTAGTCAAGCCTTGAAATTTCCTGGAAACTTTTGTATACTATCAACAATGGGTGCCTTTGCCCACTGAGGGTGACTTGCGGGCTTTCCCATGAAGGAAGATAGTAGGAGGCGTGATTTCGTGGCAGAAACGAAAAGAAGCAGAAAGACAGCACAGACCAGTACGAAAAAGCCGGGACGTCCAAAAAAGCCGCCGGAACCCCAGTATGATGAGGGGGCGGAGATAATCCGGGCAGAGGTTTTAATCGTCAGTTCTTTTGTGATAGCTGTTTTGTTATTTTTAAGCAACTTTAATTTGTGCGGTATAATCGGCCGTATTTTAAAAAGTGCCCAGCTGGGCCTGTTTGGATCCATAGGATATCTGGTTCCCATCTTTTTGTTTATCGGCACCTGCTTTGCATTGTCCAACCGGGGCAATGTGCGGGCCGCCTTAAAGCTGGGGGCTGCAATCGGGACAGCCCTGATCCTGTGCGGCTTATGCCAGCTTATTTTCGGGAGTAAGGAATTGGCAGGAGCCGGATTTTTAGAGTATTATCAGGCTTCTGCCGCAACCGGGGCAGGAGGAGGCCTGACAGGAGGCATTTTGGCCGGGGGCCTGTCCTCGGTGGTAGGAACGGTGGGGGCTTATGTGGTATTGATTGCCGCCCTTGTGATCTGTATTGTGTGCATTACAGAAAAATCTGTGGTAAAGGCAGTGAAAAGCGGAGGGGACAAGGCTTATCACTACGCCAGAGAGGATATGGACAGACGCCGGGAGATTCGGGCGGAACGCCAGGAAGAAAGGCGGAGGATGCGGGATGAACAGAAGGTGCGGGGAGTGGATCTTAACGCCACCAAGATTCAGGATTCCTCCAGCCTACCCTTAAAAACCGATGCTCCTGTAGAATCTATGTTTGGCCCTGCGCCTAAGATGTCCGCCTTCCAGAATGAGGACATCCCGGAGAAAGAAACAAGGGGAAAGGCCGTTCATCCGGCTGATATCTTCACCGGAAGTATTGCCCATTTAGAAGATCCTGAGCCATACATAGAAGAAACAAAAGAGACGTTTGAAGAGAAAACCTTTGAGGAGGAAAAAGTCAGGGCTTTTGTAGCGCCTAAGAATACCCGGACTCTCCGGGAAATGGATATGGTGGAGGCGGCAAAAGCCCCTGTCTATCCGGAACCTGTTCTGGAAGAAATGATCCCTCCGGAAGAAATTGTATTTCCGGAAGAAGCTTCTTATCCGGAAGAGCCGCCTTTTGAGGAGGATCCGATTCCCGGAACCGTTGTCTTAGATGAAATCTGGGACAAGGGAGACCAGAGGGAACTTTCCATGGCCTTTCAGGAGGAAAGCTATGACAGCTGGGAAGAAGAGGAATTGATTCCCGACACCATAGAGTCTTCCGTTTCGGATACTATTTACGTTCCGGAGGGAGAGAAACGGGTGGTAACGGCTTCCGGCAAAATTATTGAGACGGAAACAGAGCTTCTTGAGAAAAAGCTGGAGAGCCGGAAACAGGAAATCAAAACAGAGGAAGAATCCCTCTCATCAGTAATGATGGCAGTGAAAGAAGCAGAAGAAAAGGAGCTTCAAAAGGAATATAAATTCCCCTCTGTGGATCTTTTGAAGAAGGAAAGCAGAAGCAATTCCTTCTCAGAGCAGGAGTATAAAAATACGGCTATCAAGCTGCAGCAAACCTTAAGGGATTTCGGAGTAGGAGTGACGGTGACCAACATTAGCTGCGGCCCTTCTGTAACCCGCTATGAGCTTCATCCGGAGCAGGGGGTGAAGGTAAGCAAGATTGTAAGCCTGGCAGATGATATCAAGCTAAGCCTGGCAGCGGCGGATATCCGGATTGAGGCCCCCATTCCCGGCAAGTCTGCAGTGGGAATCGAGGTTCCCAATAAGGAAAATAATATTGTATATTTAAGAGAGCTTCTGGAGTCCGAGGAGTTTCGCAGACATTCCTCCCGGCTGGCTTTTGCCGTAGGAAAGGATATCGGGGGACAGACCGTGGTGACTGACATTGCCAAGATGCCCCATTTATTAATTGCAGGCGCTACCGGTTCTGGAAAATCTGTCTGCATTAATACCCTGATTATGAGTATTCTCTATAAAGCAAATCCAGATGACGTAAAGCTGATTATGGTGGATCCCAAGGTGGTAGAGTTAAGCGTTTATAATGGGATTCCCCATCTGCTGATCCCGGTTGTAACAGATCCCAAAAAGGCGTCAGGAGCGTTAAACTGGGCGGTGGCAGAGATGACGGATCGGTATAAAAAGTTTGCCGAGTACGGAGTCCGGGATTTAAAGGGTTATAATGAAAGAGTGGAAAATATCCAGGATATTGAGGACGAGAATAAACCGAAAAAGATGCCTCAGATTGTCATTATCGTAGATGAGCTGGCGGATTTGATGATGGTGGCTCCCGGAGAGGTGGAGGACTCTATCTGCCGTCTGGCCCAGCTGGCCCGGGCAGCAGGGATTCACCTGGTAATTGCCACCCAAAGGCCGTCGGTGAACGTTATTACCGGCCTGATTAAGGCCAATGTACCTTCCAGAATCGCCTTTGCCGTTTCCTCCGGAGTGGATTCCCGCACCATTATTGACATGAACGGGGCGGAAAAGCTTTTAGGAAAGGGAGACATGCTGTTTTACCCGTCCGGAATACCAAAACCTCAGCGGGTTCAGGGAGCTTTTGTCTCCGATCAGGAAGTAGCCCAGGTGGTGGAATTTTTGACCAGGCAGGAAGTGGGAAATTCCTACAGCCCGGATGTAGAACAGCAGATTACCAGAGGTTCCCAGGATATGGCAAAAGGCGGAGGCAACCGGGACGAGTACTTTGCCCATGCAGCCAAATTTATTATAGAGAAAGACAAGGCATCTATCGGCATGCTCCAGCGGGTGTTTAAGATCGGCTTTAACCGGGCGGCCCGCATTATGGATCAGCTGGCGGAGGCCGGAGTGGTAGGAGAAGAAGAGGGAACGAAACCGCGTAAGGTTCTTATGTCCATGGAGCAGTTTGAAGAGCTTATGGAAATGGGCGGTTGAAAAGGTAGTTGGAGTAAGGGAAATGCGGAGCATTTTTAAGCTCCTTTCCGACGACATGGCAGGAGACGTTAAGCGTCGCGCGCCGATTATTACACAAGGAGGATGAAGGATGAAAACAGATATTCAGATTGCTCAGGAAGCCCAGATGCAGCCTATTAAAGAGGTGGCGGCAAACTACGGTATTGGAGAGGACGAGCTGGAGTTTTACGGGAAGTATAAGGCAAAGCTTGGGGATGAAGTCTGGGAGCGGATAAAGGATCGCCCGGACGGCAAACTGGTTTTGGTAACAGCCATCAATCCCACTCCTGCAGGAGAGGGAAAGACTACTACCTCTGTAGGCCTGGGACAGGCTTTTGCCAAGGTGGGAAAAAACGCCATTATCGCTCTGAGGGAACCCTCCTTAGGCCCCTGCTTTGGCATTAAAGGAGGGGCGGCCGGAGGCGGATATGCCCAGGTGGTTCCCATGGAAGATTTAAATCTGCACTTTACCGGGGATTTTCATGCCATTACCTCTGCCAATAACCTTTTGGCGGCTCTTTTAGATAACCATATCCAGCAGGGAAATGCTTTAGGGATTGATCCGAGGCAGGTTTTGTGGAAACGCTGTCTGGATATGAATGACAGAGTTCTCAGAAACGTGATTGTAGGCCTGGGAGCAAAAGGGGACGGGATGGTGAGAGAGGATCACTTTGTCATTACCGTTGCCTCCGAGATCATGGCAATCCTGTGCCTGTCCGCAGATATGAAGGATTTGAAGGAACGTCTTGGAAAGATTGTTGTTGCATATAATTTTGCAGGGGAGCCGGTTACAGCTGCCCAGCTAAATGCAGTAGGCTCTATGGCTGCCCTTTTAAAGGATGCCTTAAAGCCCAACCTGATTCAGACCCTGGAACATACCGGAGCCATCGTCCACGGCGGCCCTTTTGCAAACATTGCCCACGGCTGCAACAGCGTGAGGGCTACCAGAACGGCCTTAAAGCTTGCAGACATTGTAGTAACCGAGGCAGGATTCGGAGCAGATTTGGGAGCTGAGAAATTCTTTGATATTAAATGCCGCAAAGCAGGATTAAAACCGGATGCAGTGGTTTTGGTTGCCACAGTCCGGGCGCTGAAATATAATGGCGGCGTAGCCAAGGTAGATTTGGCTCAGGAGAATCTGACGGCTTTGGCAAGAGGGATTGTGAATCTGGAAAAGCACATTGAAAACCTTCAAAAATACGGGGTTCCGGTTGTGGTAACCTTAAATTCCTTTATTACAGATACCAAAGCAGAATACGAATACGTGAAAAAATTCTGTGAGGACAGGGGATGTGAGTTTGCCCTTTCAGAAGTTTGGGAAAAAGGCGGAGAAGGCGGCGTGGAATTGGCGAATAAAGTCCTTCATACCCTGGAAAATAAGGAAAGCAATTTCCACGTCCTCTATCCGGACGAGATGAGCTTAAAGGATAAAATTGCCGCCGTGGCTTCTGAGATTTACGGGGCGGACGGGGTTTCCTACGCTCCGGCTGCGGATAAGGCATTAAAGAGAATAGAAGAGATGGGCTTTGGAAATCTTCCGGTATGTATGGCAAAGACCCAGTATTCCTTATCCGACGACCAGACAAAGCTTGGCCGTCCCACCGGATTTACCGTCAATGTGCGGGACGCTTATGTGTCTGCCGGGGCCGGTTTTGTAGTAGTTCTTACGGGAGCCATTATGACCATGCCCGGCCTTCCCAAAAAGCCGGCTGCAGACAGTATTGATGTAGATGAAAAGGGAGTAATCACCGGACTGTTCTAAAGTCAGGGGAATTAGGAGGATTTATGGCAGTTAGAGATTGGCTAAATGAGATTTCGTATACACTTCTTCAGGGAAGCCTTGAGGAAGAGGTGACAGAGGTTATTTACGATTCCAGAAAAGCGGCGGAAAAAACCGTATTTGTATGCATGAAGGGGGCCAGGGCGGATTCCCATCAGTTTATCCCCCAGGTTCTGGAAGCAGGCTGCCGTGTGCTGGTGGTGGAGCATCCGGTGGAGGTTCCTCAGGATGTTACGGTGATTCAGGTGGAAAACGGCCGTCAGGCTTTGGCCTTTCTCTCGGCTGCCAGATTCGGTTATCCGGCCAGAAAGATGGTGACCATCGGCGTTACCGGAACCAAGGGAAAGACTACTACCACTCATATGATTAAAGCGGTTTTAGAGTCCTGTGGAAAAAAGGTAGGGATGATTGGAACCACAGGAGTGGTAATCGGGGATCAGACCCGGCCTACCGTCAACACTACCCCGGAATCCTGGGCCCTTCACCAGGCCTTTGATGAGATGGTAAAGGCAGGCTGCGAGTATATGGTGATGGAGGTTTCTTCCCAGGGCTTAAAGATGCACCGGGTAGATGGAATTACTTTTGATTATGGCCTGTTTACCAATCTTTCCAGAGATCACATTGGCCCGGATGAGCACCAGAGCTTTGAAGAATATTTGTATTACAAATCTCAGATTTTTGCCTGCTCCAGAGCAGGGCTTTTAAACCGGGATGATTCCCACTATGAGGAAATTAAAAAAAATGCAAAGTGTCCCATATACGAATTCAGCCTTCAGGAGCCCTGTGATTTTTATGCTTCCAATATCCGCTGTGTGGCGGAGGAAGGCTTTGTGGGAGTAGAATTTAATATAGAGGGAAGATACCAGGCAAAGGTCCAGGTAGGCGTTCCGGGCCGCTTCAATGTATATAACGCTTTGGGAGCCTTTGCAGTGGCCAGCTTTTTAGAGCTTCCCGGCAATAAGGTGGAGAAGGCCTTAAAAAAGCTTCGGATTAACGGCCGGATGGAGCTGGTTTACAGTTCGCCCAAATGTTCGGTTATTGTAGATTATGCCCATAATGCGGTAAGCATGGAAAGCCTTCTTAAAACCCTGCGGGAATATAATCCCAAACGTCTGGTCTGTGTGTTTGGCTGCGGAGGAAATCGTTCCAAAGACAGACGGTATTCCATGGGAGAGATGGGAGGAAGAATGGCGGATCTGTCCATTCTCACTGCCGATAATTCCAGATTTGAGAAGACAGAAGATATTATCGAGGACATTAAAAGCACCCTGGTTCCCACCGGAGGGGCGTATTTGGAGATCCCGGATCGGAGAGAGGCTATTGCCTATGCCCTGAACCACGCTGAGGAGGGGGACATGATTGCAGTAATCGGAAAAGGCCATGAGGACTATCAGGAGGAAAACGGCGTCCGCCGTCCCTTCTTGGACAGGGCAGTTATTGAGGAGGTAATCGGATCATGGCAAAGCTTGAAATAACAGAGATTGTAGCGGCCACCGGCGGCTGTCTGGTTTGGGGAAGCCATGAGGCAGGCATTACCTCCATAGAGACAGATTCCAGAAAAGCAGGGGCAGGTTCCCTGTTTGTCCCGGTAATAGGGGAACGAGTGGACGGCCATAGGTTTTTAGTTTCCGCTTTGGAAGGCGGAGCGGCGGCTGTGCTTACCAGCCGGCATCCGGATAAAGAGGCGGTAAAGCAGGAGCTGGGAAACGTTGAAAACCAAAAAGAGGCGGCCTGGATTTATGTGGAGGATACCGTAAAGGCCCTTCAGGATATCGGGGCCTTCTGCCGCAGGAAAATAAAGGTTCCGGTAATCGGCGTTACAGGAAGCGTGGGAAAGACCACCACCAGGGAAATGATGGCCTGCGCCCTGTCCGGCGGGTATCAGAGAGTTTTTAAAACATCAGGCAACCATAACAGCCAGGTGGGGGTTCCCATCACCCTGTTTCAGGTGGAACCGGAGGATCAGATTGCCGTTCTGGAGCTGGGGATGAGCCTGCCTGGGGAGATGGAAAAAATCGCCTCCATTGCAGGGGTCAACATGGCGGCCATTACCAATATCGGCATTGCCCACATTGGCCAGTTGAAAAGCCAGGAAAATATCTGCAGGGAAAAGCTGAACATCCAGAAAGGCATGGGAGAAGGCGGGATCCTGCTTTTAAATGGAGATGACGGAATTTTAAAAAATAAAACGGCCAGGGAAGGCATCCGTACCATTTACTACGGCACAGGGGAGAATTGTCATTATCAGGCAAAAAATATAACCTCTGAGGACGGCCTTCCCGTCTTTACCGCAGTGTGCCCGGACGGAGAAGAGACGCGGATCCGTTTAAAGGTTCCGGGAAGCCATAATGTATTAAATGCCATACTTTCTATCGCCGTGGCCAGGGAAAATAAAGTTCCCTTAAAAGCGGCTGCAAAGGCTCTGGAGGGCTTTGCCGGATATGAGGGCCGGCAGCAGATTTATGAGACCGGAAAGCTTACGGTAATTGACGACTCCTACAATGCCAGTCCTGCTTCCATGAAGGCTGGACTGGAAGTTCTGATGTCTGTCCATCCGGGGAGAAGAAAGGTTGCGGTGCTGGCGGATATGAAGGAGCTGGGGCCGAATGAGGCGTCCTATCACCAGGAGATAGGAGCCTACATTGGAGCGCATTTAGAGGAACACATGGCGGATCAAATCCTGCTTTTGGGAAATCTGGCGGCGGAAATTCAAACCGGGCTTTTAAAAGCACGTCCGGACTGGAAAAGCCGTGGGGTAATCCAGGTCTTTCAGGACAAGGAGCAGCTTTTGGCTGCTCTGAAAAACCTTTTGAAAGACGGGGACTGCGTCCTTTTTAAGGGATCCAACAGTATGGGGCTGGGGACAGTGGCGGCCGCCTTTTATAAGGAGGATTAGGCTTACATGCCGGAAAAATTTGCCAGGGTAATTATTGATATTTCTCATGAAAAGGTGGATCGCCCCTTTTCCTACGCCATCCCTCAGAGCCTGGAGGATCAGATAAAAGCAGGCTGCCGGGTAAGGATCCCCTTTGGATCCGGAAACAAGGAGAGAACCGGGTATGTGGTGGGAGTATCTTGTGAGGCCGGATATGACAGAGACAAGGTAAAACCGATTTTGGGATTGGTGAAGGGAAGCATTACCGCAGAATCTCAACTGATTGAACTTGCCTGGTGGATGAAGGAACGGTATGGTTCCACTATGAATCAGGCGTTAAAAACCGTGCTTCCGGTAAAACAGAAGGTAAAGGGGGCGGAGAAAAAATATGTCCGGTGCCTTCTTTCCCCCCAGGATCTTCAGGAAGCCCGAAGAGAAGCCCAAAGAAAAAAATACCGGGCCCGGCTCCGGCTTTTGGAGGCTTTTTCTTCCATGCCGGTTATCCCCTATGAGGCGGCAGTCCATCAGCTGGGATTAACGGCCGCCTCATTAAAGCCCCTGGAGAACCAGGGGATTATTGCCATAGAAAAGGAAAACGTTTACCGGGATCCGGCTGCAGGAATCCGGGAAAATACATTACAAAAAAATTCTGACTGCGCCCTGGCAGCAGGCCAGGGCCAATCCGGCCATGATACCGGAAGGCCCCGGCTGAACCCGGAGCAGCAGGCCATTGTTCAGGACTTCTGTCTGCGGTATGACGGGGGGGAGCGGGGGATTTCCCTGATCCACGGCATTACCGGAAGCGGCAAGACAGAGGTGTATATGGAGCTGATTGACCATGTAAGAAGCCAGGGAAAAGAGGTAATTGTCCTGATCCCGGAAATTGCTCTTACCTATCAGACGGTGATGCGGTTTTATAAGCGGTTTGGACAGAATGTATCCTTTATTAATTCCAGATTGTCGGCGGGGGAGCGGTACGATCAGTTTGAACGGGCAAAAAAGAAAGAAATTTCCATTATGATTGGCCCCAGATCCGCCCTGTTTACCCCCTTTAAAGATCTGGGGCTGATTATCATTGACGAGGAGCATGAGGGGGCTTACAAAAGCGACAGCTCCCCCAGATACCACGCCAGGGATGCGGCGGCTTTCCGGGCAGGGCAAACGAAGGCCAGCCTGGTTTTAGGCTCTGCCACCCCTTCTGTGGACAGCTATGAAAGGGCATTAAGAGGAGAATATCGCCTTTATACCTTAACCCAGCGGGCAAAAAAAGACAGCCGTCTGGCCAAGGTTCACGTGGTGGATTTAAGGGAGGAATTAAAGGAGGGCAATAAGTCCATCTTCAGCCGCCTCCTTCAGGAGATGATGGAGGATCGTCTGAGGAAGGGGCAGCAGATGATGCTGTTTATGAACCGGAGGGGATATTCCAGCTTTATCTCCTGCAGAAGCTGCGGGGAGGCGGTAAAATGCCCTCACTGCGACGTGACCCTGACTCTTCACAGGGACGGGCGGATGATGTGCCATTACTGCGGATATACTACAAAAAAGCCGGCAGCCTGTCCAAGCTGCGGCTCCCCGTATATTGCAGGCTTTGGAACCGGTACTCAGAAGATACAGGCCATGGTGGAGGAGCGGTTTCCCGGGGTTTCCACTCTGCGGATGGATCTGGATACCACCTCCAAAAAAGGCGGCCATGAAGAAATTCTTTCTGCTTTTGGGGCAGGGGAGGCCCAGATCCTTATCGGAACCCAGATGATTGTAAAGGGCCATGACTTCCCCAACGTGACCCTGGTAGGGGTACTGGCGGCAGATACCGCTCTTTATGCTCCGGATTTTAAGTGCGGGGAGAGAACCTTCCAGCTTCTCACCCAGGCAGCCGGAAGGGCAGGCCGGGATAACCAGCCCGGGGATGTGGTGATTCAGACCTACGCCCCGGATCACTACAGTATTCAGGCGGCTGCAAACCAAAATTACCAGATGTTTTTTGAGAGGGAGGCTTCCTTTCGAAGGATGCTCCGATACCCTCCCTTTTGCGGCCTTCTTACTATCCAGGTTGCCTCCGGAAGGGAAGACGCCCTGGAAAGCTCCATGGGGGCTGTGGACAGGTGGACAGCACAGCTAAGGGGTGGAAGAGCGGATGTCTGGGTTATCGGGCCGGTTCAGGCGCCGGTATATAAAGTTAATGATATCTACAGAAAAATTTTATATCTGAAATCGGAAAATTATGATATACTAATACAGATACGAAACCGGCTGGAGGAGTTGTGGGACAAGGCAGGATTTTCCGGCGGGGCGTCTGTTCAGTATGATTTTACATGAAGCCTGGCAGTATTGGCCAAATACCTGTGAAAGCTTTGGGCCTGGCCGAGTGCCGGGGGAATAAACACAAGAAAGAGCGAGAGGATAGAAAATATGGCAACCAGACAGATTCGGACTATGGGGGATGATATTTTATACAGAGAGTGTAAGCCGGTAAAAGAAATGACCCCCCGGTTAAAGCAATTGATAGCAGATATGTTTGAGACAATGTATGAAACCGGCGGAGTGGGCCTTGCAGCTCCCCAGGTAGGGATTTTAAAACAGATCGTGGTTATTGATGTGGAGGACGGCAATCAGTATGTTCTGGTGAATCCCGAGATTTTAGAAACCGAAGGCAGCCAGACCGGACAGGAAGGGTGTCTTAGCGTTCCCGGGAAGTCGGGCCTGGTTACCCGCCCTAATAAGGTAAAGGTCAGGGCCTTTGATGAAAATATGGAAGAATTTGAACTGGTGGGAGAAGAATTCCTGGCCAGGGCAATTTGTCATGAGTGCGATCACCTCCATGGCCGGCTCTATGTGGATCTGGTGGAAGGAGAACTGGAGGATGTTTCGGACATGGAGGACGAGGAATAATGCGGATTGTTTTTATGGGAACCCCGGATTTTTCCGTGGGAGCGTTAAACAGCCTGATTGACGCGGGACATCAGATTTGCGCCTGTATTACCCAGCCGGATAAGCCAAAGGGAAGAGGCAAGGCGGTTTTGATGACCCCGGTAAAGGAGAGGGCTGTAGAACTGGGGATTCCGGTTTACCAGCCGGTTAAGGTAAAGGATCCGGAATTTCAGGAAATTCTAAAAGAACTGGCTCCGGATGTGATTGTGGTGGTGGCTTTTGGCCAGCTGATTCCTCAGTCTGTTCTGGATCTGCCTCCATATGGCTGTATCAATATCCATGCCTCCCTTCTCCCCAAATACCGGGGAGCCGCCCCTATCCAATGGGTGATTATAGACGGGGAAAAGGAAACCGGCATTACCACCATGGTGATGGAGGCAGGACTGGATACGGGGGACATGCTGGAAAAGGCGGTGGTTCCCATTGAAAAAGACGAGACCGGTGGAAGCCTTCACGATAAACTGAGAGCTGTGGGAGGGGAATTGATTGTCTCCACCTTAAAAAAGCTGGAGGAGGGAACCATTACCCGGACGAAGCAGACGGAAGAGAACACCTGTTATGCCAAAAAGCTTACCAAATCCCTGGGGGATATTGACTGGACCATGGATGCGGCCGCCATTGAGCGGCTGATCCGGGCGTTGAATCCCTGGCCCAGCGCTTATACAAGCCTGGAGGGCAGGACTATAAAGCTTTGGGGAGCCCAGGTTTTGGAGGAAGAATATGAGGGCGCCTGTGGCCAGGTGGCAGCGGCGGAAAAGGACAGCCTGATTGTAAAGGCCGGGAAGGGAGCTCTTAAGATAACAGAGCTTCAGATAGAAGGAAAAAAACGGATGGATACAGGGGCCTTTTTGAGAGGATTTCCTATAAAAGAAGGAGCCCTGTTTGAAAGGAGAGCGCAGTAAGAATGGGATATTATTATGGATTTGACCCTACAATAATCTTGGTGTTAATAGGAGTGCTGTTGTCTGCCGCGGCGTCTGCCAAAGTAAACAGTACTTTTAACAAATATGCCGGAGTCAGAAGCGCCTGCGGCATGACCGGGGCGGAGGTGGCAAAGCGTCTTTTAAATTCTCAGGGAATCTATGACGTAGCCGTCCATTCCGTGAAAGGAAACCTTACGGATCATTATGACCCCAGGACAAAAACGGTCAATCTGTCCCAGTCTGTATACAGCGCAACCTCCATTGCGGCCCTGGGGGTGGCGGCTCATGAATGTGGCCACGCTATTCAGGATGCAAAAAACTATGGGCCTTTAAAGCTGAGAGGGGCATTTGTGCCCATTGCTAATTTTGGCTCTCAGCTTTCCTGGCCAATGATTTTAATCGGGCTGTTTCTGGGAAGAGGAGGATATGCTCTGATTCAGATAGGAATTCTGCTCTTTGTATGTGCGGTTTTGTTCCAGATCATTACCCTGCCTGTGGAATTTAACGCATCTGCCAGGGCAGTTCGCCTTCTGGGGGATACGGGAATCCTGATGGACAGGGAGGTGGACGGAACCAAAAAGGTACTGGGCGCTGCCGCTTTAACTTATGTTGCCGCTGCCCTGGCTTCCATTTTGCAGCTTTTGCGTCTGGTGATTCTGTTTGGTGGAAGAGGCCGCAGAGATGACTGACAATAAAACGATGACAGCCAGGGAACTGGCTCTTGATATGCTGATTGAGATTCTGGAAAAGGGAAGCTTTTGCCATATCGTGGAACGCCAGGCCCTCTCCAAATACCAGTACCTTCCTAAAAAAGACCGGGCTTTAGCCGCCCGGATTACAGAAGGGGTAGTGGAACGGCTTTTGTCCCTGGACTATGCCGTCAACCGGGTATCCAGGACAAAGACAGATAAGATGAAGCCGGTGATCCGCAATATTCTCCGGATAGGAGCTTACCAGATTCTTTATATGGATCGGATTCCTGACTCTGCCGCCTGCAACGAAGCGGTAAAGCTGGCGGTAAAGCGCCGCTTTGCAGGCTTAAAAGGATTTGTAAACGGGGTCCTTCGGTCAGTGGCAAGGGAGAAGGAAAACCTTGTATTTCCAGATGAGGAAACCAGGCTGTCTATACCTGACTGGCTGCTTTCTATGTGGAAGCAGGAGCTGGGGGAGGAGCAGGCCCTGGCTGTGGCGGAGGCCATGCTGAGGGAGAGGCCTACCTGTGTCCGGTGCAACCAGGACAAGGAAGATGTGGAGAGGATTGTAAAAAGCCTTACCGATCAGGGGGTTCAGGTTACCCGCCTGCCGGATTTTGACGACATTTTATACATAAGAAACTACGATTATCTGGAAGCGCTGGAAGCTTTTTCAATGGGATGGATCCAGGTTCAGGACGTAAGCTCTTCCCTGGTTGGCCGGGCAGCAGCGCCGAAAGCAGGGGACTTTGTCCTGGACGTATGCGGGGCTCCGGGAGGAAAAAGCCTTCATATGGCGGATCTGCTAAAGGGCACCGGAATGGTGGAGGCCAGGGATTTGACTGTTCAAAAAGTATCTCTTATTGAAGAAAATATTTCCCGATCCGGCTTTTCCAATATTCGCGCCAAAGTCTGGGATGCCCTGGAACCGGACGAAGAGATGAAAAGGCAGGCAGACATTGTTCTGGCAGATCTTCCATGCTCCGGTTTGGGGATTATCGGCAGAAAACCGGATATTAAATACCGGATGACCAGAGAAGGATGCCGGGAGCTGTCTGAGCTTCAGAGAGAGATCCTTTCTGTAGTGTGGGAGTATGTAAAACCCGGAGGGATTCTGATTTACAGCACCTGCACCATAAGCAGGGCGGAAAATCAGGAGAATATGGAATGGCTGTTAAGGGAATTTCCTTTTGAAACCGTAGACATTTCCCAAAGTGTGGGAACGGTATTTCAGGAGGAAACGGCGAAAAAGGGATATCTCCAGTTTCTTCCCGGACGCCATCCCAGCGATGGCTTTTTTCTGACGGTATTGAAAAGAAAGCAGCAATAGAAAGCAGATAATATGGAAAAATGCGATATTAAGTCTCTCACCTTTCAAGAGCTTTCCAGTGAACTGGAAGGGCAGGGACAAAAGGCCTTTCGAGGCAGCCAGATTTACCAGTGGCTTCACCAGAAGCTGGCGGACAGCTTTGATGAAATGTCCAATCTTCCCAGGCCTTTCCGAGAGTTTTTAAAACAGGAATATTCTATTACCAGCCTTAAAAAGGCGGATGTAAGAATTTCCAGAATAGACGGAACCAGAAAGTATTTATTTGCCCTAAAGGACGGCAATGTGATTGAAAGCGTATGGATGAAATATAAACACGGCAATTCGGTGTGTATTTCCTCTCAGGCAGGCTGCCGGATGGGCTGCAGGTTTTGTGCTTCCACCCTGGACGGTCTGGAGAGGAATCTGACGCCGTCAGAAATGCTGGAGCAGATTTACCAGATACAAAAGGATACCGGAGAGCGGGTATCCAATGTGGTGGTAATGGGTTCCGGGGAGCCTTTGGACAATTATGACAACCTGATCCGCTTTATCCGCCTTCTGACCGATGAAAGAGGGCTTCATATCAGCCAGAGAAATATTACGGTTTCTACCTGCGGGATTGTGCCGGAGATTTACCGGCTTGCAGAAGAAGGCTTTAGTATTACCCTGGCATTATCCCTCCATGCCCCCAACGATGAAGTGAGAAAAACCTTAATGCCCATTGCAAACCGCTATGGGCTAAAAGAGGTGCTGGAGGCATGCCGGATTTATTTTGAAAAGACAGGAAGGCGTCTCACCTTTGAATACAGCCTGGTAAGGGGCGTTAATGACAATTTAGATGAGGCCAAAGCCCTGGCCCGGCTGATTAAGGGCCATCATGGACATGTAAACCTGATTCCGGTAAATCCCATTAAGGAGCGGGATTATGTTCAGTCGGATAAAAAGGCCATAGAAGCTTTCCGCAGCTATTTAGAGGGTCAGGGCATTGCGGTTACTGTCCGCCGGGAGATGGGGCGGGACATTAACGGCGCCTGCGGCCAGCTTCGCAAAAGCTTTATGGAGGAGAAGCGCTGAATTTAAGTAAAAACTGGAAAGGAGGATGGCAGGATGCAGATTAGCGCATATACAGACACAGGAAAGGTCCGGTCTACCAATCAGGACTATATATACGCATCATCCCAGAAAACAGGCCCGTTAAAAAACCTTCTTCTGCTGGCAGACGGCATGGGAGGGGCCAACGCCGGAGACTACGCCTCCCGCTTTCTGGTAGAAAAGCTGGTGACCTATATTAACCGTCAGCCAGAGGGAGAATCGGAAATCTCGATTTTCAATAAGGGAATTACAGAGGTAAACCGCCGGCTTTACAACGAGTCCCTTTGTAATGAGTCATTAAAGGGAATGGGTACCACTATGGTGGCGGCTACTGTGTCGAAAAATATCCTTTATGTGGCAAATGTAGGGGACAGCCGTCTTTACCTGATCCGGGGCGGCCTTATTCAGGTAACCAGGGATCACTCCTATGTAGAGGAGATGGTATCTTTGGGCCTTTTAAACCGGGAGAGCCAGGATTACCGGGACAAAAAGAACTATATCACACGGGCAATCGGCGCAGACGGCCAGGTGGAAATCGACTTTTTTGAGGTTTCCCTCCATTCCGGGGATCAGATCCTTCTCTGCTCCGACGGTCTAAGCAATATGGTAAGCGATAAGGAGATTTATTCTATTGTATCCGGAAAGGGAAGTCTTTCTGAGAAGGCGTGGCAGCTTCTGCAGACTGCCAACGACAAGGGTGGAAAGGACAATATCTCCGTTATATTGGCAGAGCCTTTGGAAAGTGAGGGGATGTCATGCTGAAAAAGGGGGATTTTTTACAGGAACGCTATGAGATTTTGGAACAAATCGGTTCAGGAGGCATGTCTGATGTATATAAGGCCAAATGCCATAAGCTGAACCGCCTGGTAGCCATTAAGGTTTTAAAGGACGAATTTTGTGCAAATGCCGGCTTTGTGGCCAGTTTTAAGATGGAGGCCCAGGCTGCAGCAGGCCTGTCCCATCCCAATATTGTCAATGTATTTGATGTTGTAGATCAGGATGAGCTTCATTACATTGTAATGGAGCTGATTGAGGGAATTACCCTGAAAAATTATATTGCCAAAAAGGGAAAGCTGGACAATAAGGAAGCCATCGGAATTGCCATCCAGATTGCTCAGGGCATGATGGCGGCTCATGAAAGCCATATTATCCATCGGGATATTAAACCTCAAAATATTATTATTTCCATGGACGGAAAGGCCAAGGTGGCAGATTTTGGAATTGCCAAGGCAGTCAGTATGCAGGGGAAGAATTCCGATGCCATCGGTTCCGTTCAATATATTTCTCCGGAACAGGCCAGCGGCAGTATAAGTGATGTAAGGAGCGATATCTATTCCTTTGGCATTACTCTCTATGAGATGGTTACCGGGACGGTACCCTTTGACGGAAATGATGTCACAGCCGTGGCATTAGCCCATCTGGAGGAGGAGATCACCCCGCCCTCCCGCTTTAACAGACAGATAGCTCCGGGGCTTGAGGCGATTATTTTAAAATGCACCAGGAAGCATCCCGACGACAGGTACAGCTCTGCGGCTGAGGTGATTAATGAGCTGCGCCACGTTCTCCTAAATCCGGAGGATAACGGAAACAGCCGGAAAGAAGAGGAACAGCCTCCGGAGGAGATTTCGGGGCCGAAGCAGGAGAAGGATATTACCCGTAGCCTGGAAAAACTGTTTTCTGTAGGCGGGATTGCAGGAGCCGTTTTGATTGTGGCTGTTCTGGTATTTTTCGTGGCCCAGATAGCAGGGCTGTTTAATGTTGGGCCGGGTATTGCCCTGCCTACAAAAGAGAAGGAGTCAAGCCGGGCGGAGAGCACTATCGTTCTTTCTGAAAGTCAAACCAACATTCCCGAGCTGTTGGGAATCTCGGAGGATGGAGCAAAGGCCCGTCTGGCAGAAGCATCCCTGGTTCCGGAGATCAGCTATGAATATTCCGAAACCGGGAGAGAAGGTTATGTGATATCCCAAGACAATGCGGGAACCACTGTGGAGAAAGGATCCACAGTTCGGATTACTGTCAGCAGAGGAAGCGGACGGACAGAGGTGGAGAGCCTGGATCTTGTGGGAAAAACGGATGTGGAAGCCAAAGAGATCCTGGATTCCAATGAAATTTCTGTGGTGATGACAGGGGAAAACAGTGAGGAAGTGGAGGCTGGCCGGGTAATTCGCTGCCAGCCGGAGGATGTTGTCTATAAGGGCGGAGAACCGATTGTCCTTTATATCAGCTTAGGCCCTAAGGTGAAAACGGTTCAGGTTCCCAATCTGGGAGGCCAGTCAGATGAGGACGCTTCCAAGCTTTTGGAGAGTGTGGGACTGCTCCCCGGAGAGGTGGAGATCGAGCATAATGACGTGGTGGAAGAATGGAAAGTTATCCGCCAGAACGTTCCGCCGGGAACCCTGGTTCCGGTAGGAACTGCTATAGGCTATGTGGTAAGCTATGGGCCGGAAAAAATACCTGCCAATCCCTCCGGGCTGCCCCATGTCCGGGATGCTTACATCGGCTATATTGACGAGGAATTTGACTTGAATCCCGTAATAGGCCCCGGAAGCGACAGCACCCATATTCGGATAAAGATCCAATTAAAGCAGTTTGTAAACGGCAGAACAATTTATAAAACCCTGATGCCGGAGCATACTGTAAACGGAAGCAGTAAAATCTCTATCTTTTTCCCTGAAATCATAGGAGAATACGGCGTGGAGGAAGGAACGGTTGAGGTGGTAAATGCCCAAACCGGAAAGGTTTTGGAAAGCTACGAAATATCCTTTGAGCTGGAAGAATAACGAAATGACAGGAAAAATTATTAAAGGAATTGCAGGATTTTATTACGTACATGACGGAAAAAACAGGATATATGAATGTCGGGCCAAAGGGATTTTCCGCAGCCGAAAGATAAAGCCTCTGGTGGGAGACGATGTGGAATTTACCGTGCTGGACGACGGAACCGGGGAGGGAAACATTGATAACATCCTTCCCCGGAAAAACCAGTTGATCCGCCCGGCAGCCGCCAACGTGGATCAGGCCATGGTGGTGTTTGCCATCACCCATCCGGAGCCCAACCAGAACCTTTTGGATCGGTTTCTGGTAATGATGGGGGCGGAGGAAATTCCGGTGATTATCTGCTTTAACAAGGTGGATCTGTGCGGCAGGGAGCTTTCGGATTCCTACCGGGCCATATATGAGCCGGCCGGATACCAAACTGTTTTTATCAGCACCTATGAAGAGACCGGTATGAAGGAGCTGGGACAGCTTTTAAGGGGGAAAACCACGGTGCTGGCAGGACCTTCCGGAGTAGGAAAGTCCTCCCTTACCAATCTGCTTTTGCCGGAGGCCGGCATGGAAACCGGGGGCATCAGCGAAAAAATCCAGAGAGGGCGGCATACCACCCGTCATTCTCAGCTGTTCTGTGTGGAGGAAAACACCTATCTGATGGATACTCCGGGTTTCAGTTCTTTGTCCCTGGACATGGAGCCTCAAAGGCTGAAGGACTATTTTGCCGAATTTGCGCCCTATGAGGAGGAATGTAAATTTTTAGGCTGTGTCCATGTGGGGGAAAAGGTCTGCGGGGTTAAAGAGGCATTAAAATCAGGGAAGCTGAGTAAGAACCGCTATGACAATTATCTGCAGATTTATGGGGAACTGAAAGAAAAAGAACGGAGGAAATATTAGTGGAATACATTTTAGCGCCTTCTATTCTTGGGGCGGACTTTACCAGATTAGGGGAGGAAATCAAAACCGTGGCAGAGGCCGGAGCAGAATACATCCATCTGGATGTTATGGACGGGGCCTTTGTGCCCAGTATTTCTTTTGGCATGCCGGTCATTCAGGCTATGAGAAAGACCACGGATAAAATATTTGATGTTCACATGATGGTGGAGGAGCCGGGGCGTTACATTGCGGATATGAAAAACGCCGGGGCAGATTTGATCTGTGTCCATGAGGAAGCCTGCTGCCATTTGGATCGCACCCTGCATCAGATTAAGGAAGCCGGGCTAAAGGCAGGAGTCGCTTTAAATCCCGCCACTCCGGTGGAGGCGCTGGAGTATGTTCTTCCTCTGGCAGATATGGCGCTGGTTATGTCTGTTAATCCTGGCTTTGGCGGCCAGAAATTCATTCCCTATGCCACAGAAAAGGTCAGGAAGCTGCGGGCTATGGCAGAGGCCAGGGGGCTTTTACTGGATATTCAGGTAGACGGCGGAGTAACCTTAGACAATGCCAGAGAGCTTTTGGAGGCAGGGGCCAACATCCTGGTAGCCGGATCTGCTGTGTTTAAAAATGATGCTGCCGCCAATGTAGCCGGATTTTTAAAGATTTTTAAGGAGTTTCAGGGACATTAGAGATGAGAACTTGTCTGATAATTACCGGAGGGCCCATTGATCTGGACTTTGCCGGAGCCTTTTTAAAAGAAAGAAGCTTTCATAAAATTATTGCGGCAGATGCAGGCCTGAAAGCCGCAAAAATCCTCGGGCTTGTTCCGGATGTGATTGTAGGGGACTTTGATACGGTAGAGCCTGAGGTTTTAGAAGAATTTAAAAGGGTGGAGCATATTGTATGGGAAGTCCACCAGCCGGAAAAAGATGAAACCGATACAGAGCTGGCCTTAAACCGGGCCATGGCTTCAGGCTGCGGCGAGATTGCAGTTTTGGGAGCCACAGGGGGACGGCTGGATCACATGATTGGAAATGTTCATCTTTTGTATCCGTGCCTTCAAAAGGGGATTTTTGCCTATTTGCTGGATAAGCAGAATAAGGTATATTTGCTGGACAGGGGGAAAGACTTTTTTAAAGAGACTTTGTGGGGAAAATATGTCTCTTTCCTGCCTCTCACTCAAGAGATAAAGGCCATTACTTTAAAAGGCTTTCGATATCCCCTGAAGCAAAAGGATATCGAGATTGGCACCAGCCTGTGCATCAGCAATGAGCTGACAGAGGAGGAAGGACGGATTGAGTTTGAGGATGGGGTTTTAATCTGTGTGGAGTCCCATGATTAGAAAGCGTCTGAAATTACAGTACATTAAATGGGGCGGGGAAGAAAAATATTCAGGAGCAAAATTGCGATGAAGTATACACCACAGAAAAAAATCATGATGATAAACGATCTTTCCGGCTATGGACGATGTTCTCTGACCGTTGCCCTTCCGGTTTTGGCTGCTTTAAAGGTGCAGTGCTGTCCTGTGCCTACCTCTGTTTTTTCTAATCACACAGGTTTTCCAACCTGGTTTTTCGATGATTACACAGAAAAGATGCCCGGGTATTTGGAAAAGTGGCAGGAATTAGGCCTGGACTTTGACGGAATTGCCGTGGGCTTTTTAGGATCCGCAAAGCAGATCCATATTGTGGAAGACGCTATCTGTAAGTTTAAAAATCCCCATACCAGGGTTCTTGTGGATCCCATTATGGGGGATGACGGCCAGGCTTACGCCACTTATACAAAGGAAATGTGCCGCCAACTGGGGAAACTTATTGCTTATGCGGACATTATTACTCCAAACCTGACAGAAGCCTGTATTTTAACCGGGGAACCTTATCGGAAAGAGGGTTGGAAGCGCAGAGAGATAGAAGAACTTTTAAAACGCCTTCAGTCCATGGGGCCGGAAAAGGTGGTAATTACCGGGATAAAGGAAGGGCAGTTCCTTACCAACGGAGTTTTAGAAGGGAATCAAAAGCCCTGCTTTATCCGCACCAGAACCGCAGGAGCCCAGCGGCCCGGCACCGGGGATGTGTTTTCCTCTATTGTGGCGGGGGATATGGTAAAGGAGGAGGATTTTGGGAAATCCGTAAAAAAAGCGGCCAGGTTTATCGGAGACTGTATCCGGCTGTCAGATGAGATGGAGATTCCAAAAGAAAACGGAGTATGTTTTGAAATGCTTTTAAATAAGCTGATTACTATTTAAAAGAATAAAACAATGGCGCCCTTGTCCACTAAGGGTAGTGTCGCAAAATAAAATCAGGGACTTTCTATTAGCAGATGTCAGCCAACTCCCGCTAATAGAAAGTCCCTTTATTGTTGTCTCAAAATCAATTCCATGTTTCTTTAAATTTAGTTAGTTTTTATCCTCATTTCACTCAAATTTCAATATACCATTTCCCTCTGCTTTCTTGTGTCCATGCGCTTTTTCCTCCGGCTATATCTGACAGCAAGATTTTCGGAGATTGGTATAATCTGCGAATAAAAAATTCCATTAACGGCTGTGTACCACAACTACTTATCTTATAACAGCCAGCAGCATAAATGCCAGAGGGGAAGAAAAATGGCAGAAAAAAAGGTGGATACTTTTACAAAGACCATCTGGCAATATACAGAGGAACTTCCAAAGGAAACTATGGAGTTTCTGCAGGGAATTGCGGTGGACTGCGGCAAGGTGAAAGCAGGAGTTTATCAGAGATATGCAGGAGTAAAGAGTCTGAGAAAACTGTCTTCCGCCTTTGACATTATGACACAGATGCGTCATTGCGGACTTCGGGAGCAGTTAAATCTTCCTTCGGTTTACTATGAGCTTGCGGTACGGGATGCTGTCACGGACATAAAAGGAATGTGGAGCGTGTTAAAAAATAAGATTCGGACAAGTCCGGAGGATCGAATGTATTTGCGGACAGTTTTAAAGTTGGACGATGTATATACTGCGATCCTGAACTATGAAGACTATCCGATACCTGAGAAAGTAAAAGATTTGGAACTGGATCTGGGGCGTTTGAATAATTACCTGAGGAGGCTTACAAGGAAATACCTGGGTAAGCCAGCTATAAGCAAGACCAATGCTTTCTGCGTCTCTCCACAAGGTTATTCCTACAAAGATAAATGCCTGTAATTTATTTGGATACAGATGTAGAGTTAATACGGGCATTGATGACTTGCTATACCAGCCGGGCTTTGTAGGGGTTGAAAAGTGGGGAGTTATTAACAGCGGCGGCTGCTGCGGCGCAGTACCAGGACATCCCATAATCGGGGAAATTCTGGAAGCGCGTTTTAGGGTTCCTTTTGAACGGGAGGACGGGAGTCTGAATTTAGAATCCAGCGGATATTATGAGTCAAAACCACTGTTAAGCCGTGGATTCAAACCCAATAATACAGTTCAGGTAATAGGCGGTATGACCGTGTATTCATCCGATTTTTTTCATCCATTTGATTATATGAGTAAAGAACTTTGCATTACAGATAATACATACGGGATTCATCATTTTACAGGAAGCTGGTTATAAGGCAGAAATACTGTTTCTTTCCATGGGCAGAGGCGTTTTATTTTGCCCAGGGTTATTTCATGAAGAATAATTGAAAATAGAGTATGTGGCATTTTTACGAGGGTTATGGAAACTATACAAATTTTCCATAGCCCTCAACTTTTTTGCCGGGTAGAGGTATATTCCTTCCTTTGGTTTTCAACCGCCGGACGAAAAACTCAAAAACAAACCCTTGGGGTAATAAAGGGTTTGCCGGGAACCGTAGTTATAGGAAGTCATTCTCCGGCAATTTTCACATCAAATTTGTAGCTGACACTTAACATGATTTTAATGTAAGAACCCTTTTGGCTTTAGCTGTTCTTTCTCAGCTTTCCGACAATCACATTTGCTATAATGGCAAACTGTTTTCTCTTAATCGCATTGTCTGTTGTCTGTGAATCCAGAAATCCTCTTTCATCATAGCTGAACAGCATATCGGTTATAATCATGCGCCAGATCCGTTCATTGGATGTTTGCAGATCTCCTGCCAGATTATAAAAATCCTCACAAAAGGAATCAAATATCTCATCCTTTACCTTTGGATTGTAGGTCTCAAATATCCTTGTAAACACTTTCCTTATTCTCTCTCTGTCAAATTCCCCAAGTACAAAATTCGTTTGGCTGATTTCTTTGCTGTAAGAATAATCACTCATTACTTTTTCTCTCCCTTTTTTACTGCCTGCCGCCAGATCCTGTGGCCGTTGGATTCGCATATACATATTCTACCATTACATTGCTTATAATTCAATTGGATTTTTTCGCCGGAAAGCTTTCTGGTAAAATCGGTCAATCCCCGGATAACCGTTTCAGGATTTGCCGCTTCCTGCTGCAGACTCCTTACAAACAAACCGTAATACTACAAAGTTTTCAATAGACGCAACGGTACTTATTGTGGTATAATTTTAATAGGGTATGCATTGGGGCTTATGATGTAGACAGTTCTGTACATTGGGAAAATCAAATTGATCTTTGCAAAGATATGCTGTACATAGAAAGCGTTCCGGCATCTCTGTAAATGGGTTAAAGTTGTATCAATCTGTTATAAGCGGACAGTAAATAAAGTAAAACGTCATGTGCCTGGCTGCGGACGCACTGCACCTAGGCTTCCCTTGCATTTGTAAAGAATCTGTAGTATAATCCTACCCAGATTCCAAGTATTTTCCTGCCTTTTCCAAATGATTGCAGGATAAAAAGAGACTACCAGGAGGAAAACCATGTTAGATTTGAAATTTGTCAGAGAAAATCCGGACATTGTAAAGCAGAATATTAAGAATAAATTTCAGGATTCCAAGCTTCCGTTGGTGGATGAGGTGATTGATTTAGATGCCAAAAGCCGGGCCACCAAGGCGGAGGCCGATTCCCTGCGAGCCAACCGCAATAAGCTGTCCAAGCAGATCGGAGCTTTAATGGGCCAGGGGAAAAAGGATGAAGCAGAGGAAGTAAAACGCCAGGTAGGCGAGGATGCCAAGCGTCTGGCTGAGCTGGAGGAGAAAGAGGCCCAGTACCAGGAGAGCATCAAGAAGATTATGATGACCATCCCCAACATCATCGACCCAAGTGTCCCAATCGGAAAAGATGACAGTGAAAACGTAGAGGTTCAAAAGTACGGCGAGCCGGTGGTTCCGGAATTTGAGATTCCCTACCACACGGAGATTATGGAAAGCTTTGACGGCATTGATCTGGATTCTGCCAGAAGAGTGGCAGGAAACGGCTTCTATTATCTGATGGGGGATATTGCAAGGCTTCATTCCGCAGTGATTTCCTATGCCAGAGACTTTATGATCAACCGGGGGTTTACCTATTGTGTGCCGCCTTTTATGATCCGCAGTAATGTGGTAACCGGCGTTATGAGCTTCGCGGAAATGGATGCCATGATGTACAAGATTGAGGGGGAGGATCTCTACTTAATCGGCACCAGCGAGCACTCTATGATTGGCAAATTTATTGACCAGATTATCCCGGAGGAGGAGCTTCCCAAGACCATGACCAGCTATTCTCCCTGCTTCCGCAAGGAGAAAGGCGCTCACGGCCTGGAGGAAAGAGGCGTTTACCGCATCCACCAGTTTGAAAAGCAGGAGATGATTGTAGTATGCCGCCCGGAGGAAAGCCCCGTGTGGTTTGACAAGCTGTGGCAGAATACGGTAGATTTATTCCGTTCTTTGGACATTCCGGTCCGCACCTTAGAATGCTGTTCCGGAGATCTGGCAGATTTAAAGGTGAAATCTGTAGACGTGGAAGCCTGGTCTCCAAGACAAAAGAAATATTTTGAGGTGGGAAGCTGTTCCAACCTAGGGGACGCTCAGGCCCGCCGGTTAAAGATCCGGGTAAACGGTAAGGACGGCAAGTATTTTGCTCATACCTTAAACAATACCGTGGTAGCGCCGCCGCGTATGCTGATTGCATTTTTGGAAAATAATCTTCAAGCGGACGGAAGCGTGAAGATCCCTGAGCTGCTGCAGCCTTATATGGGAGGACAGAAGGTTATTTGTAAGAAATAATGCAAGCAAAGGCTTAATCAGAAGATTCAGGCCGCATATTCCATCCAAAGCCCATTGCGCCAAACATTTCAATGAGACCATAGGAAACACTTGGGGTGAGACTCTCCTGTTTTCTATGGTCTCATTTATAGTACAAATTTCTTGCTATCTATTTGCAGATTGCGTATAATTAGGGCAGGGCGTTTCATAAACGTTTAGAGTTTATCCGGTATGAGAGGTGATTTGAGTGTTTATTAAAGAGATATGGTATAAGGAGTTAAACAGCGGATTCGTTATTGATCATGTTAAATTCCAGCATGGAAAGACGCTGCTTGTGGGAAATTCCGGGATGGGAAAGACAAGGATTTTAGAGGCTGTAAATAGTGTCTGCAAATTAGCTGTGGGAACCAAGAAGAATATTCAAATCCCTTTTGAAGCAGAATTGAAATTTTCCATAGAAAATCTTGAGTGCTGCTGGCAGATTAAGGTGGATTATGTGCCCCAGATTCATGTGAATGCAGAAGAGTCCAATGCGGTTATTAAAGAGGAAAGGCTTACGGTCGACGGGGACGTTGTTATAGAAAAAAGCAAGGATAAGTTGAAGCTTTTGAATTACAGCCTGCTGCCTCAGCCTAAAGAAAATGAGAGCCTGATTTCCCAGTACCGGATGGAAAAAAAGATAGGATTCATTTATGAGGAATTTCAAAAAATATATATGCGGATGTTTGAGCGAGATATGATGGGTTCTATGTATCCGGATGTTTATGAGGCATTTTGCAGTTTATATAAGGAGCATCATATCTCTCCCATACAGGATATTCCTGTGGTAACTTTGTCGCCCTTTGACCAATATGGAATCCTGAAAAATGTAGATCCGGAAAATTACCGGGAGATGTCCCAGGAGCTTTTAGAGCTTTACCAGGAAATATTTCCGGAGGTCGAAGAGATTTCGTATTTGCAGGATGAGAGAAAAGAGTACATGATTGCCATTCGGGTAAAGGACAACTGGATTCTGCAAAAAGAGATTTCTTCCGGAATGCTGAAAACACTGTGGATCCTAATAAAAATGAAAATCATGCCGCGTAACGCAGTGGTTTTAATTGACGAGCTGGAAAACGGCCTGGGGGTAAACTGTATTGAAAGCGTCAGCGACTTTATTATAAACGGCCGTTCCGATATTCAGATTCTGGCCACCAGCCACCATCCGTATATTATTAATGCAATCCCTATGGATAATTGGATGATTGTGCAGAGAAAGGAGCAGGTGGTAAAAGCGTACCGCTCAGATGAAATGGCCTTGGGAAGGTCCCGCCATGACGCTTATTTACAATTAGTAAACCGGCTGCAATATGAGTGATTTCAGAGGTACAAATGATGAATTTTTATATGCTGGTAGAGGGGAAGTCTACAGAAATGAAGGTTTACCCAAAGCTGATAGCCGCCTATCATCCGGAATACCAACAGGTAAAACGGCTTGATGATATTTCAGAAAATTCTTACTATATGTTCAGCGGGCAGGGAATCCCCAGCCTGTATAATAAAATCGAACCGGCCATTGAGGACATTATAGAATTTAACCGGACTCATAACTCCCAAATCCATCGTTTGGTGGTGTGTCTGGATACGGATTACTACGGAAATGAAGCAGCTACCCACTTTCGGACAGTGCAGGAGCTGGTAAAACATGGGGGTATGAAGATTGAATTTACGATAATTCTGCAGACCATGTGTTTAGAAACCTGGTTTTTGGGAAACAGAAAAGCCTTTCCTTCCGTATACAGCAGCGAATTTAAACCCTATGGGGCCCATTATAATGTATCAGAGGAGGATCCGGAAAAAATGCAGGCTCCCGAGGAGGAAAGCAGTATTGGCGGGTATTCCAAAAAGTATCTGAAAAAGATGCTAAATGAAAGCGGCAAAACCTATTCCGTCAGCCAGGTAAAACATGTTACAACAAAAGAATATATTGATGAGATGGATGGGCGGTTAGAAGAGACCGGTCATATTCATTCCTACCGCTATTTTAAAGACTTTATGAAGGAGTTATAAAAAATTGAAGAAGGGATTCTGGTGAACTGTTTACAGGGCTGAATATAGAAAAAGAGGATTATTACAGATATCATTTGAATCAACATAATTCGGCTGGATGTTCAGCGCTTTTTGGAGACAAAAAGGGATTTAGATCGGTTTATTTCCAGAATTGAAAATAATGTGATCCTGGAGCTGGCACAGGAATTTCCAGAGTGCAGGAAAAGTGTATCCAGTATGGTGGAGATTACGAGGAGATGGAAACTTGGTATGATGGGTATCGTTTGGGAAATCTCCATATTTATAACCCAAAATCTGTGGTAGATGCATTGATGTGGAAGGTGTTCCAAAGTTATTGGACTGGCACGGAAACGTATGAAGCATTAAAGATTTATATTGATATGGACTTTGATGGTCTTAAGAAGGCAGTTGTAAAAATGCTGAGTGGGGGATGCTGTAAGATTAATATCCGCCAATTTCAAAATGATATGACTACATTTTTGGGAAAGGATGATGTCCTTACACTTTTGATCCATTTGGGATATTTAACCTATAATAAAAAAGACGGTACAGTATTTATTCCCAATAAGGAAATATTCTTTTAATAGCTATAATTATGACGAGAGGAAAGGTCATACTTGTATAATTGAAGAGTGGCTGAAAGAATAGTAAAAACTGCCAAACAGGAGGAGACATGAGAAAAGAATACCCGCGCCCGGATTTTGTCCGGAAAGAATGGCTGAATTTAAACGGAACCTGGGACTTCTTTGCAGGCGGGAAGGCCTGTACCATAGAGGTTCCTTATGTATGTCAGAGCGCCATGAGCACTGTGGGACAGCGCATTACCCAGGATCAGGTAGTTTATGAGCGCCGGGTGTCTGTTCCGGAGGAATGGAAGGGGCGAAGGATAAAATTGAATTTCGGCGCAGTAGATTACCAGTGCCGGGTGTGGGTCAATGGCGCGCTTGCCGGGAGCCATACAGGGGGACAGACCCCGTTCAGTCTGGATATAACAGATCTGCTTTCCTGGAAAGAAGAGGTGATCCGGGTGGAGGCAGAGGATTGGCTGAAGGATGAGAAGATTGCCAGGGGAAAACAGTTTTGGGAGGAGGAGTCCCGGTTTATCTGGTATACTCCCAGCACCGGAATCTGGCAGACCGTATGGATGGAGCCAGTGAAGGAAACCAGCTTTGAGTGGATTCATTTTACTCCGGATATCGATGAGGGAACCGTCCGGATCGATTACTGCCTGTCCCGGTCAAGCGTTCTTCCATGCAAGGTGGATATTTCCATTTCCCTGAAAAACAAGCCGGTTTTCTCCGGGAGCATGGCGGCAAAAGATTATCAGCAAACCATTATTGTGGATGTGTTTCAGAAAAAGGCCCTTAACGGCTCTTTTCACTTTACCGGGGCTTACTGGTCTCCCCAGGAGCCTAATTTGTATGATGTGGTAATGACGGCAGGCGGAGGGGACAATCCCTTAGATCAGATAGTTTCTTATTTTGGAATGAGAAAGGTGGAGGTGAAAAACGGCAGGGTTTATTTAAACCATAAGCCCTGTTACCAGAAACTGGTTTTGGATCAGGGGTACTGGAAGGAAAGCCTGATTACGGCTCCGGACGACAATGCCTACATAGAAGACATAAAAAAAGCCAAGGCTATGGGGTTCAACGGATGCCGCAAGCATGAAAAAGTAGAGGATCCCAGATTTTTATACTGGGCGGATAAGCTGGGATTTATTGTCTGGGAAGCTATGGCAAGCTTTTGGGTTTACACGCCCCAGGCAGCGGCGGCCTTTTTAAAAGAGTGGACAGATGTGATCCTGCGGGATTACAACCATCCTTCCATCCTGGTTTGGGGAATGTTAAATGAGAGCTGGGGTGTGCCGCAGATTGGCGGCAGCCGGCAGCAGCAAGCCTTTGCCAAGTCCCTTTATTATCTGGCCCATAGCCTGGATGATACCAGGCTGGTGATTTCCAATGACGGGTGGGAGATGACGGATACGGATATCTGTGCCTTCCATTCTTACCAGCACGGGAGAAAGGAGGATAAAAGGCAGCAGGAACGGTTTGCCAGGTGTTTAAAATCCGTGGAGCGTTTAGATGACATCGTAGAAAAGCCTGTGTTTGCCCAAGGGACTTCTTACAAGGGTCAGCCGGTAATGCTGACGGAATTAGGCGGAATTTCCATTACAGAGGATAATGAAGGCTGGGGATATACTTCCGTGGAGAAATCCGGCTTTCTGGAAGAGTTCGGGCGGATTATGGAGGCAATCGGCCAGTCGGAATTAATTTGCGGCTATTGTTATACTCAGCTTGCCGATGTAGAACAGGAGATAAACGGGCTTTTGACAGAGGATCATCAGTACAAATTCGATCCGAAACAGATAAAGGATATTCAGGATTTATGGATATCCTAACAAAAGGAGGGAGTGCTTTTTCCTTACCGGCCCTGACGGGGTGAAGCTGCAAATGATTCGGGAGACACAGTGCTGAGTATAGACGCCATTTCTCACCGCGCAAATGTGGCGGCGTGACACAAACAAAGGGATGTTGGAAAATGAAATAGGACGGATTTTTATAATCGCCGAGTTCATTTTTCAGCATCCCTTTTAAATAAAAGAATACCTGGATAATAACCTTCTTATTCCAACTCTGTAAATCCGCAGGAAGGGGTGGCCACCAGAGAATAGTTGGTATGGTAAATTACAAATCCCGGCGCTGCGCCTGCGACTTTGCGGATATTTTTGCGTTGAATGTAGTCGATTTCCACTTTGTCGTTGTCCCGGGCCTTGGAATACCAGGCAGCCAGGGCTCCGGCTTCCTCAAATACCCGGTCAGGCAGTTCCTTTCCCTCGGTTTTTACAATGACATGGGAGCCGGGGATTCCCTTGGCGTGGAACCACCAGTCGCCTCCGTTAGCCACCTTAAAGGTCAAATCTTCATTCTGATAATTATTTTTTCCCACGTAAATATGGAACCCGTCGCTGGAGAGATAGTGGAAGGGGCGGCTGGTAATCTTGGGGCGCTTGTCCCCGGCCCGGCGCTTTTTGATGTAGCCATACTCCATTAATTCCTCTTTGATTTCCACCAGGTCATTTTCCTGAAGGGCGATATCCAGGGCGGCGCTTACGGATTCCAAGTGGTCGATTTCCCCTTTCGTTTCCTTAATAAGGCCGCTTAGGGCATCAAAGGTGCGCTTTAGCTTATTGTATTTGTCAAAATGCTTTATGGCATTTTCTTTCGCCGAAAGCTGAGGATCTAGGGGGATGCGGATCTCCTCATTGGTATAGTAATTGAGGCATTTAAACTCTTTTTCCCCGCCGGAAAGCTCATAGCCATAGGTGTTTAACAGTTCGCCGTAGATCCGGTATTTTTCCCGCTTTTCCGTGTCCTTTAACTGTTTTAGCTGGAGATCATATTTTTTATAATTGCGCTCTAAGGCAGTTTGGACGATACGGCGCAGGTCCACGGATTTCTGGCGGATCCGGGTGATAGTCTCTCTGGAGGAATAGTAGGTTCTGAGAACCTGGCTGATGGAGCCGGATTCCCGGCGCTTAAAACGGGAGCTGTCAAAACAGGTCAGGGGGAGGGAAGAAAACTCTACCGGGGTTTCGCCATCATAGACAATATTGGGGGTAAAATTGCCCTCTGCCACATCTTCCATCATAAGAGTGAGAGTCCGGTAAAGGTGAAGAATTTCATCTTCTGTCAGGTCCACGGCCGCTTTATCCGGATTTAAAAAGGCCAGGTGGCAAAGCTCTTCTGCAATAATGGGACTGATACCGGTAAAACGGTTGTACAGGGCCTTCTGAAGGGGCATAGGAGTCCGGGACATAACGGCGGAAAAAGCCTCAGGGGTTACAGTAAAGGGATCGGCCTTTTCCACAGTCTGAGGAATAAAGTACATTCTTCCGGGCAGCACCTCGCGGACAGAACTGACCTGGGCCGAAACGTGTTTGATGCTGTCTAAAATAGTGCCGTCCTCTTTACAGAAAATAATATTGCTGTGCTTTCCCATAATCTCAATAATAAGCCGTTTGCGGCATACATCCCCCATCTCGTCTAAATGCTCCAGGGTAAATTCAATAATCCGCTCCAGGCCTGGCTGGGACACGGACACAATCCGGGCGCTTCCGATATGCTTTCTCAACAGCATACAGAAATTGGGGGCCACCATAGGACTTGGCTTGTTGGTGTCGGTGAGATAAACTAGAGGAAGGCTTGCGCTGGCGGAAGCCAGAAGCCTTACAGAATTTCCGTCCTTTTTTATCTGAAACAGCAGCTCGTCCTTCTCCGGCTGAGCGATTTTTGAAATGCGTCCGCCTTCTATGGCGTATTTTAAATCATGGACCAGATTTGCAATTACGATTCCGTCAAAAGCCATGGGGATGCTCCTTTCATCTATCTAAACTGTTTGTAGTATACCACAGATTTTCTGATAATGAAATGTTTTATTGACTTGACATAACCTTTGCCTTATAATGGAAATATCTATGGGAAAAGCCATGGTGAAAGAGAGGCAAACGGCATGATAAAAAGCATGACTGGTTTCGGCAGATTTGAAACGGTGACAGACAGCTACAAGATATCCGTGGAGATGAAAGCCGTCAATCACCGGTATCTGGATTTAAGCATCAAGATGCCTAAAAAGTTTAATTACTTTGAAGCCGGCATCCGGACCCTGTTAAAGGATTATATCCAGAGAGGCAAGGTGGATGTTTTTATCAGTTATGAGGACTATACAGAAGGGCGGATGTGCTTAAAGTACAACAGCGGCCTGGCGGCGGAATATATGGAGGCCTATGGAGCCATGGCCCGGCAGTTTGGCCTTGCCAATACCGTAACAGTGACGGATTTGGCCCGGTGCCCGGAGGTTCTTACCATGGAGCAGGCTTCTGAGGATGAGGAAGAGATGTGGAAAATTCTTTCTCACGCTGTAAGACAGGCTTCGGACCGGTTCGTAGAGACCCGGACTCTGGAAGGAGAAAACTTAAAGAAAGACCTGCTGGGAAAGCTTGACTATATGGAGACACTGGTGTCTGAGGTGGAGGAACGTTCCCCTCAGGTGCTGGCAGAGTACAGGGCCAGGCTGGAGGAAAAGGTAAAGGAGCTGCTGGCCGGAGCTTCTATAGATGAAAACCGGATTGCCACAGAGGTTACGATTTTTGCAGATAAGATCTGTGTAGATGAGGAAACGGTCCGCCTTCGCAGCCACATCAGCAATACCAGAAAAGAGCTTACCAAAGGAGGCGGCATTGGCCGTAAGCTGGATTTTATTGCCCAGGAGATGAACCGGGAGGCAAACACGATTCTTTCCAAGGCCAATGATCTGGAGATTTCCCAGAGAGCCATTGCCTTAAAGACTGAAGTGGAAAAGGTAAGGGAACAGATTCAGAATATTGAATAAATTGGATATAATAAGGCTTATAGGAGAACAGATATGATGAATAAAGGAGTGCTGGCAGTGGTATCCGGATTCTCCGGCGCCGGAAAGGGTACGTTGATGAAGGCGCTGCTGGAGCAGTATGACAATTACGCCCTGTCTATTTCCGCCACCACCCGTTCCCCACGACCAGGGGAGGAGGATGGGAGAGATTACTTCTTTGTCAGCAGGGAACGGTTTGAAGAAATGATAGAAGCCGGACAGCTGATTGAGTATGCCCAGTATGTGAAGAACTACTATGGGACTCCCAGGGAATATGTAACAAGCCAGATGGAGGCTGGAAAAGATGTTATTTTAGAGATTGAGATCCAGGGGGCGCTGAATATAAAACGCCAGTTTCCCCAGGCATTGCTTCTTTTTGTAATGCCTCCCAGCGCAGCAGAGCTTCGGCACCGGCTTACCAGCCGGGGAACCGAGCCGGAGGAGGTAATTGAGAACCGGTTAAAACGGGCGCTGGAGGAAGCGGAGGGCATAGAAAACTATGACTATATCCTGATTAACGATAAGGTAGAGGAGTGTGTAAGACAGATGCATCAGCTTATCCAGGATCATCACAGCCGCACCTGTAATCAGGAGGACTTTATCAAGAAAATGCGGACAGAGCTCCAACAGATAAATCAATAGAAAGGAGATTTTTATATGTTACATCCATCCTATTCGGATTTAATTAATGTAGTAAACAGTGAGGTAGAGCCGGGAGAGCAGCCGGTGGTACAGAGCCGGTATTCCATTGTTATCGCCTCTGCAAAGCGTGCAAGACAGATTATCGGCGGCTCTGATCCTATGGTTTCGGGAGGCAACCGCAAGCCGTTGTCCATGGCAATTGACGAGCTGTATAAGACAAAGGTAAAGGTTGTAGGGGAAGAAGAGCTTCCGGAGGAGGACAATCAATAAGTAGGCGTAAGGGGATGTCGCAGCATCCCCTTTCTTGCAATATCCCATTAACAGAGGGGAGACAGAAAGAACGGAAAACGAGGTGTGTTTAAATACTATGAAATTACTGTGTATTTCACTGGGCTGTGACAAAAACCTGGTAGATACGGAGAAAATGATGGGGCTGCTTTATCAGGACGGCTGGGAGTTTACGGACAATGAAACAGAGGCAGACGCCGTCTTAATTAATACCTGCTGCTTTATCGGCGATGCCAAGGAAGAGAGTGTAAACACGATTCTGGAGATGGCGGAGCTAAAAAAGGAGGGCAGGATAAAGGCTCTTTTAGTAGCCGGCTGTATGGCGGAGAGATATAAACAGGAAGTTTTAGAGGAGATCCCGGAGGTAGACGTAATATTGGGAACCGCTTCGGGCCATGAGATTTTGACGGCGCTCAAAGAGACTTTAGAGGGGAAAGGCCCGGTTTCCTGTTTTCGTGATTTAAGCAGCCTTCCCAAAACCACAGCGGGAAGAATCCTTACCACAGGAGGCTGTTACGGGTTTTTAAAAATCGCAGAGGGCTGTGACAAGCGCTGCACCTACTGCATTATCCCCAGTTTGAGGGGGCCTTACCGCAGCTATCCCATAGAGGAGCTGGTGGAGGAGGCCAGGCAGCTTGCGGGAAAGGGGGTAAAGGAGCTGATTTTAGTAGCCCAGGAGACTACCCTTTACGGTGTGGATCTCTACGGGCAAAAGATGCTTCCAAAGCTTTTAAAGGAGCTTGCAAAGATCTCCGGCATCCAGTGGATCCGCATCCAATACTGTTATCCGGAGGAAATTACAGATGAGCTGATTCAGGTGATAAAGGAAGAAGAAAAGATCTGCCATTATCTGGATATTCCCATCCAGCATGCCAGCGATACCATCTTAAGGCGGATGAACCGCCGTACCGATCAAAACCAGCTTAGGGAGATAATAGGGAAGCTTCGGAGAGAAATCCCGGATATTGCCCTTCGGACCACCCTGATTTCCGGATTCCCCGGGGAGACGGAGGAAGACCATGAGCTCCTTCTGGAGTTTGTAGACGAGATGGAATTTGATCGCCTTGGGGTATTTGCCTATTCGGCGGAAGAGGACACTCCGGCGTTTTCCTTTGAAAATCAGGTGCCCCAGGAGATAAAAGAGGAGCGCCGGGATCAGCTGATGGAGCTCCAGCAGGAGATTGCCTTTGAAAAATCGGAAGGCATGAAGGGGCGGATTTTAGACGTTCTCATTGAGGGAAAAGTAGCAGATGAACCTGCCTATGTAGGCCGCACTTATATGGACGCGCCAGGCGTAGACGGACTGATTTTTGTAAACACCGGCCAGCTTCTTATGTCCGGAGACTTTGTCCGGGTAAAGGTAGTGGGAGCCAGTGAATACGATTTGATAGGAGAGGTGTACAATGAATTTACCTAATAAGCTTACCATTCTTCGAGTGATTTTAATTCCGTTTTTTGTGGCAGCCCTTATGATCCAGGGTGGAGCCAATGAAACCATGCGGATTGTGGCGGCCGTAATTTTTATTGTGGCCAGCCTTACGGATCTTTTAGACGGCAAGATTGCCAGGAAATATAACTTGGTAACCAACTTTGGAAAGTTTATGGATCCTCTGGCAGATAAGCTTTTGGTGTGCTCGGCCTTGATCTGCTTCATTGAGCTTCACCAGATCCCGGCCTGGATGGTGATTATCATCATCAGCAGGGAGTTTATCATCAGCGGCTTCCGGCTGGTGGCCTCAGACAACGGCGTGGTGATTGCCGCCAGCTATTGGGGGAAATTTAAGACCACCTTCCAGATGATCGCCATTGTATTGATGATCCTTCACATTCCGGCCCTTGAATTGCTTACCCAGATTTGTATCTGGATTGCCCTGATTTTAACCATAGTGTCCCTGGTGGATTATCTGGTGAAAAACCACAAAGTGCTGACAGAAGGGAGTATGTAATCCATGGTAGCAGAACTGATTTCGGTTGGAACCGAGCTTTTGCTGGGAAATATCGTGAATACCAATACCCGGTATCTGGCGGAAAAATGTGCCCTTTTAGGGCTTACCATGTACCATCAGGTGACAGTAGGGGATAACCGTGAACGTATGGCAGAGACCATCCGGACAGCCCTTAACCGGTCTGATATTATTATTCTTACAGGGGGCTTAGGCCCCACGGAAGATGATATGACCAAGGAGGTATGCGGAGAAGTTATGGGATTTCCTTTAAAGGAGGATCCTCATACCAGAGAGAGAATAGAAGCCTATTTTAAGAATAATATTTACAAAGAAATTCCGGACAACAACTGGAAGCAGGCCATGGTTCCTGAGGGAGCCATTGTGCTGGATAACCATAACGGCACGGCTCCCGGCCTTATTCTGGAAAAGGAGGGGAAGACGGCTGTCCTGCTTCCGGGGCCGCCAGGTGAGCTGTATCCCCTGTTTGAGAACCAGGTAATGCCTTATCTTCAGAAAAAGCAGCCGGAAGTGATTCTGTCCCAGATGATAAAGATCTGCGGTTACGGTGAGAGCCAGGTGGAGGACAGGCTTTTGGATCTGATTGACAATCAGACTAATCCCACCATTGCCACCTATGCCAAAACCGGAGAGGTTCATATCCGGATCACTGCCAGGGCCAAGAATCAGGAAGTGGCCAAGAGGCTTTTAAAGCCGGTGGCAAAGGAGATAAAGAACCGGTTTGGAGACAGTGTGTATACAGTCCGGGAAGAAGAAAACCTGGAAAATGCCGTCGTCCGCCTTCTGGAAAAATATGAACTTACGGTTACTACGGCAGAGTCCTGCACAGGAGGACTTTTAGCAGGCCGTCTGGTTAATGTCCCCGGGGCTTCGGAGGTATTCCGGGAGGGATTTATCACCTATTCCAACAAGGCTAAGAGAAAGCTTCTGGACGTAAGCAAGAGCACTCTGAAGAAATACGGGGCGGTCAGTGAGCAGACAGCCAAGGAGATGGCCGCCGGAGGCGCCTTTGCGGCAGACGCGGACTTGTGCGTGGCGATTACCGGCATTGCAGGGCCTGACGGAGGCACGGAAGATAAACCGGTGGGCCTGGTGTACATTGCCTGTTTTGCAAAAGATAAGGTGACAGTGGAGCGTTTTCAGTTTAAGGGCAGCCGGGCAAAGATACGGGAGCAGTCAGTAGTGTGCGGCCTGGATCTTCTCCGCCGTTCCATCCTTTGTAATTACCGGAAGGAAAAGGGAAAAGACAAAGATTAGGAGGATGTTATGGATCAGCAGATAATGAAAAAACATCTGGCAGCGGCCCTGGGGTATTCTTATACCAGAATGGCCCTGAACTATTATATGTATTTTGAGGGCAGAGCAGACGAAAAGGATTCCAGTCAATGGGAGAAGTCCTTTGCCCCTGCTTTTCAGAAGATATTAGGTTCCCTGCTTTCCGGAGAGGGGGATTTGCCCGGACTGGAAAATCTCAGGCAGAAGGCTATGAAGGAGATGGAGATTATCACAGCCTATACAGACTGCTTCCAGGTTTATGAGCATGTATTAAACCGGTTGGAACAGCGTTTTGTGCCGGACAGTGAAAAAAAGGCTCTTCCGGAAGATAAAGTCCTTACCAGAGAGATTATGGGATTTCTTGCAGGCTGTAAAGATTCTGCCATGGTAAATGAGCGGATTCAGATGATTATGGAGCAGCTTCCCATCCGTTTTACAAAAAACAAATTTTTCTCTATGGTTCAGTCCGGCCTTTCCATTTATCAGGGCTCCCCAAAAAGCAGTCTGGATGCTATGATGTATGTGCTCCGCACGGAATCTATGCTTCAGCTTCCGGAAAACATGGGAGAGGGCCATGAGGAGCTTGACCGGATCCTTTCCATGCTGAGGGAAACAGATTATAAATCTCTTGAAAAAGAAGAATTTAAGCGTCTGCTGGACGGCCTTGTTCTGGCCAGCGGAGCACTTTTAGACGCTTCCGGTGAGCTGATGCATCATATGGATCTGATCAATGATCTGTATGTCCTTCATTTAGCCGGGAAGGATGGAGTAATGGAAGCAAAGGAAAGGCAGAACTTGAGGGGGATTCTCTCTGCCATCTGGGAAAAACTGGAGGAAAAGGATTACTCCATTCCGGAGGATCAGGTGGAGGAGATGCTTATCCAGCTGGAAGGCCAGCAGGAGCGCTATTATGAGAGATGGCTCAGGTGCGATCCGGCGGCCTTTGAAGAATTTTCCACAGGCCCGTCCGGGGAAGTTTATCACCGCCTGAGAATGGTAAGCCTGCTGCTCTCCGGCAGTTCTTTTGTGGAGCTGGAGGAGAAGGAAGAGGACAAGACGGAGATTACGGGAGAAGTTCTGGAGAGAGAAGAGCAGAAACTTTTTCATGACCTTAGCCAGATGTGGGCAGGGATGCCGAAAGTGGTAGTTCGGGCCATTATGGCCAGAATGTTATCCAATCTCCCGGTGTGCTTTAATTCTTTGCCTGAGGTGGAGGACTACATTGAAAGCAGCCTGGGAAGCTGTACGGATCCGGATGAAAAGATGGTTTCTGTAGAGCTGATTCGGGAAATTATGGTGGAATTGGATGAGATGGTATAAGCCGCTGTACATGGGAGAAGCAGCGTCAAAAAAGCGTTTCCGGCTGATTCAGGGAATTCGGAAGAAAAAGCTTTGCCCAGGGGCCTATGTGATTACTCCGGCATCGGGAGGTAATAATATCCTTGACATCTATCCGGCTCCAGAGCTTTTGCTTCCCTATTACCGGGAACGGGATTTTCTGATTATGGGGATCGCTCTGGGCTATGACGAAGCGGCTCAGGTAGCTGCAAGGATTGTAGAGGACTTGTATCAGAAAACCGGAGGGTTTGATTTAAAAGAATTGTTGGAGGATCAGGCGGAATGATGTGGGCAATAGTTGGGATTTTGAAAATCATCGGCTGGACTCTGGTGATTTTACTGGCTCTGATACTTCTGCTTCTTTTGGCAATCCTGTTTGTTTCTATCTGCTACCAGGCGGAAGGAACCTTTTTGGAGGGAAAACCCGGAGGCTGGGTAAAGTTCTTCTGGCTTTTCCATATCCTGTCAGTACATGTGGCCTTTGAAGAAAAAACCAAAATTACCGTCCGGCTTTTCGGAATTCCTGTCCGGTCATTAAAGAGAAAGAAAAAAAGCCGTTCCCGGCCTGAAACGTCCGAAGATTACCAGGAGCAGGAGGACAATTTTTCAGACAGCCCGGAAGAGGTTGAGGAAGGCTGGGAAGACGGGAATTGGGAAGACAACGGCTTAAATGAGCCGGACTGGAACGCGGAAGAGGAAGACGACGGCGAGGAAACGGTTTTGGGCGCCCAGGAGCTGGGGGAATCCCCAAAGGGTGAAGGAGAATCCTCTGCAGGTTCCCGCATAAAAGGCGTATTTTCCCGGATTTTAAAGGCGCTGAAAAATATTCCGGATTTGATTAGAAGGATGGAAAGCCGCCTGAAAGACATCTGTCAGAAAAAAGAAAAGATTACAGCATGGATCCGGAATGAGGAAAATCAGGCATCTGTCAGGCTTTTTCTCGTCCAGCTGAAAAAGCTGCTTCGTCACATCCTTCCCAGAAAGGGGCAGGCAAAAATTACCTTTGGCCTGGGAGAGGATCCTTATCTGACAGGCCGGATACTGACCTATTTAAGTCCTTTTTATGCCCTTTACGCGGAACATATTGAGTTATATCCGGAGTTTGACAGAAAGGTTTTGGAAATAGAAGGCAGATGCAGGGGCCGTATTCGCATAGGCTTTGTCCTGGGTTATGTGGTAAGGCTGCTGTTTGATAAAAATATTCGCAAAATTGTCCGCGCCTATTTAGAGCGATGAGATAGAGGAGGAGACTATGGCTGAAAAGCATTTTTCAGAAGCAATTGAATCATTATTTAAAGGAATGGACCAGTTTGTTTCCACAAAGACCGTGGTGGGGGATGCGGTGAAAATCGGAGATACCATTATCCTCCCTCTGGTGGACGTGACCTGCGGCATGGGAGCCGGATCTTTCAATAAGGAAGCCAGACAGGGAGGAGCAGGAGGCATGAATGCCAAAATAAGCCCCAGCGCTGTTTTGATTATCCAAAACGGCTCCACCAAGCTGGTAAATGTAAAAAGCCAGGATGCTATGAGCAAGGTTCTGGATATGGTGCCGGATTTTGTCAATCGATTTATGGGAGGAAAGACCTTTGACGAGGAGATTGCCCCTGAGGCAGTGGAGGCGGCAGACGCCATGGCAAAGGAGCTGAGGGAAGATTAAAGGCGCTTAAAGGGCTGGCATAATCTGGTACGAACCTGCATAGAATGACTCTATAGAATAAACACGGAGGATTCTATGAAACGGGTGTGCGGATTGATGTTGTTTTGCTTCGGCTCCGGGATGACGGTACTATTGTTTATACCAGAAACCTTCGGGACTCTGGCATTTATCATCGGGTGTCTGGTGATTGGATATAATTTATTTTGCTGTTAACTTTTTGAAAAGAGATAGAAAGCTGTTTTGCAGGCAGGAGAAAGCAGGAAAGCCAGTGGCGTTTCTTGCCTTTTCCTGCCATTTTTCGTATAATCGGGGAAAGGATACAAAGGGGGAGGGGATGTTATGTACCGATTACTGATTGTGGATGATGAAGAAGATATCCGCCGCGGCATTGCCAGAGGGATCCCGTGGGCCCAACTGGGATTTGAAGTGGCAGGACAGGCAGGAGACGGCCAGGAAGCAGTAGGGCTGTTGGAGAAAACCCAGCCGGACGTGGTACTTTCGGATATCAGGATGCCTAAAATGGATGGAATTGAGCTGATGCAGTACCTCTATACCAACAATCCGGAGATTAAGATTATTATTTTAAGCGGCTATAATGATGTAGAGTATCTAAATATGGCGATTAAGAATCAGGTTATTGAATATTTGTTAAAGCCTACGGATATTGATGAGTTTTGCGAACTGTTTAAAAGTTTAAAAACCAAGCTGGACACAGAAAGGCAGCAGAAAAGAGAGCTGGAAAGCCTGAAAGCTTTTGTGGAGCAGAGCAAGGAGCTGTCTTACGGCCGGGTCTTTATTACCTATTTAGGCGCTCTGCAGAACGTTTCCGCTGATCTTTTGGAGGCGGCTCAGATTGACGGAGCTACTAAATGGGAAAGGATTTGGCACATTGTAATCCCATCCATTTCTCCCACCACATTCTTCCTGTTAATCAGTTCTGTTATCACCTCTTTACAGAACTTCACCACCATCCAGGCTCTGACTGGAGGCGGCCCCGGACAGGCGACCACGGTTATGTCCATCAACATTATCCGTACCGCATTCAGCAACTATCAGACCGGCTATGCAAGCGCTCAGGCTCTGATTATGTTCCTGATTGTCCTGGCTATCACTTTAGTACAATGGCAGGGACAGAAAAAGTGGGTTAATTATTAAGGAGGAAGGGATTATGAGTAACAAGCAAAAAAACAATGTGATTTCATGGGCATGGACGGTTGCCCTGGCAGTAATTGGTTTTATCTGTATTTATCCGTTCCTGTTTATGTTGTCATCATCTTTTAAGATTTCCGGCGATGTATTATCCAAACCCATGCAGTTGATCCCTAATCCCATTATTTTCAGCAACTTCAGTGATTTGTTCGGAGATCCTTACTATGATTTTGGCCAGTGGTATATCAATACCATTGTAATGACCGGAGCCACAATCCTGATTAAAGTATTTATCGTAACCATTACCGCATATGCGTTTTCCAAGATTCATTTTAAGGGGAGAGATGTGATCTTCCTGGTGCTGTTAACTTCCCTGATGATTCCCGGAGACATTATGCTGATTCCCAGATATATTATCTTCAAACAGCTTCACATTCTGGATACTATGTGGGCTCTGGTACTTCCGGCAACCTTTGATATTTATTTCGTGTTTATGATTCGCCAGGCCTTTATTGGGATCCCTGAATCTATCAGCGAGGCTGCAAAGATAGATGGCTGCAAGCATTTTCAGATTTACTACCGGATTATCCTGCCTTTGGCAAAGCCTTCTATCGTGACCATGATCTTGTTTACCTTCGTGTGGTCCTGGAATGACTATATGGGCCCCTACATCTTCATTTCCAGTCTGGAGAAGCAGATGTTGTCAGTAGGTATTAAACTGTTTACGGAAGGAACTGTAACCGACCCGGCGCTTCAGATGGCGGCTGCCACCCTGGTTCTTGTGCCTGTTTTAGCGCTGTTCCTATTTTCCCAGAAGTATTTCGTGGAAGGCTCTACCTCTGGCGCGGTAAAGGGCTGATGCTTTTGGAAAAGGCTGCTGAGAAATTGTAAAAAATCAGGTTTTTCTGCATTTTTGTTTATGAAATTGGAGCTTTATGAGTTATAATAAGGTGGGAATGTACTATACATAAAAAGGAGATTGGATTATGTCTGAAAGAATTTATTTGCTGCCCCAAAACAGCTCCTGTTACAAGGCCAACCTTCATTGCCATACCACCTTTTCTGACGGGAAGCTGACCCCGGATGAGGTAAAAAAGGCCTACAAGGAACAAGGATATTCTGTGGTGGCTTACACGGATCACCGCTGTTACTACTGGCACAAAGAACTGACTGACGAGAATTTCCTGGCTCTGGCGGCTATGGAAGTGGATATGAACGAACACTATAAAGCGTCCGGGGATTTTTCCAGAGTAAAGACTTATCACATTAATCTTTATGACAGTACTCCGGAGAAATTTCAGGAGGAGAAGGCGGCAGGGCTTCTTCCGGAACGCCGTTACAATGACCGGGAATACATTAACGAGTATATTGATGTGATGAAGGGCTACGGTTTCTTTGCATGCTACAACCATCCTTACTGGTCCCTGCAAAATTATGACGATTATAAGGATCTTCGGGGATTCTGGGGGATGGAGATTTATAATCACGGTTGTGAGTATGACGGCCTGTACGGATATAGTCCCCAAAGCTACAGCGAAATGTTAAGGCTGGGAAACCGGCTGTATTGCGTGGCCACAGATGACAACCATAATACGTATCCCTTTGGACATCCTTTCTGCGACTCTTTTGGGGGATTTACTATGATCTTGGCCGAAGAGCTGACTTATGAGGCTATTACAAAGGCCCTCCTGAAAGGAAGCTTTTACTGCTCCATGGGGCCGGAGATCAGGGAGCTTTATGTGGAAGACGGAACCCTTTTTGTGAAAACCAGCCCGGTGGAAAAGATCTATGTGGCAACTGAGGGGAGAAACTGTTATCGGACCGGAGCGGCGCCGGGTGAGACCATTACAGAGGCCAGCTTTGAACTTACCGGTCTTGAGGGATACATCCGAATTGACTGCCAGGACGGAAGAGGCCGCCACGCCAATACCAATGCTTATGAGATGAACGGAAAAATACCTTTCCTGCGGGCCTACGATATGATCTGCTGGTAGGGGACAGAAGGTGGGAGATATGGAAAATCAAAATACAACAGGATGGGATGACAGACTGACCTCTGTGGTTCCCTCCAGGCGTCAGCTGGCTCACCAGGAGATGGAGTTTTACGCATTTTTCCACTATACCATTAACACCTATACAGGAAGAGAGTGGGGGGACGGAACCGAATCCCCCTCTCTTTTTGCCCCGTCGCGGCTGAATCCGGGACAGTGGGCCAGGGCTGTAAAGGCAGCAGGGATGAAGGGAGCCATTTTAACCTGTAAGCATCACGACGGATTCTGCCTGTGGCCAAGCAAATACACCAGCCACACCGTGGCGGCCAGCCCTTACAAAAACGGCCGGGGGGACGTGGTGGCGGAAGTGGCGGCGGCCTGCCGGGAGGAAGGGATAAAATTTGGGATTTATCTGTCCCCCTGGGATCGGAATCAGTCCTGCTACGGCCAGGGGAAAGCCTATGACGACTACTTTGTAAACCAGCTTACAGAGCTTTTAACAGGGTATGGAGACATTTTCTGCGTGTGGCTGGACGGAGCCTGCGGGGAAGGAAAAACCGGAAAGGTTCAGCGCTATGACTGGGCCCGCTATTATGAGACCATCCGTCGTCTTCAGCCAGAGGCCTGCATAAGCGTTACCGGCCCGGATGTGCGCTGGTGCGGCAATGAGGCGGCCCAAACCAGAGAGGAAGAGTGGAGCGTAGTTCCCGCCAGGCTCTTTGATCCTCAAAAGATCCAGGAAAACAGCCAGCAGGAAGACAATGCTGCCTTTCGAAAAAAACGTATTACCTCGTCAGATGAGGATTTGGGAAGCCGGAAAGCCCTGGCGGGGGAAGAAAACCTTATCTGGTATCCGGCGGAAGTAGATGTTTCTATCCGCCCCGGCTGGTTCTACCATCCCGAGGAGGATTGTCAGGTGCGCCCTCCAGAAGAACTTCTGGAGATTTATGACCGTTCTGTAGGCGGCAATGCGCTGCTTTTGCTAAATATCCCTCCAACTCCGGAGGGACTGGTTCACCATAGGGACGAAGAAGTTCTAAGAGAGCTGGGAAAACAGATAAAAGCCAGACAGGCCAAAAAACTTTCAGAAAGCGGGCTTCTGAAAACCGGAGTCCGGGATGGGGCATACTTTGCCAGGATAGAGTGGCAGGAACCCCAGAAGATTTCATTTCTTGTCCTTCAGGAGGATATCTGCTGGAGCCAGAGGGTAGAGGAGTATGTCATTACCGACGGGGAGACCGGAACGGTTTTCTATGAGGGGCGGGTTATTGGCTACAAAAAGCACATTTCCCTGCCGAAAGTAAGCGTAAAATCCCTTCAGCTTACGGTTTTTAAAAGCCGGGGGGAGGTAAAGCTGAAGGCTATGGAGTGTTACTGATATTATCCGGCAAAGAGGCAGATGTAAAAATATAAAGTCGGCAGACTTGTGAGAAATCACAGTTTGCCGACTTTTTTGATCAATTTAGAAAGCAGTTTTCCGCAGATTGTATTTTTCTGCGAAATAGTAATATGGACATTTTTAACTTTCGCAAAAGAGATATCAGATTTATTTTACACTATTTAAGATGTATTTGCAATAGATTGGAATTTTTTGAGTTTCCCCATTTTTTGAAGCCCGGGTGTTTGACACATCAGTAATCAAAAACGTACCTCTAAGCCTTGTAATAGGCTTATTTTTTTGTCAACTTTTTTGCTTTATTATATAGTAATATTTAGTGATGTGTGGTATACTGATAACAGAGGTGATAATCATGCGGGTGACAACATCTAAATCCAAAAATTCGGAATCCTTTTACATTACCCAGTCGTATACAAATTCGCAGGGAAAAAGCACTTCAAAAACTATCCGCAAGCTTGGCACTCTGGCTGAATTGTCAAAGCGTCTCCATACTGACAGGGACGGGGTCTTGGCTTGGGCTAATGAACAGGCCCGCCTTGAAACGGCGAGATATAAAAGCGAAAAGGAAGATGCTCTTGTCATGGTTCCTTTTCATTCCAATAAACTTATGGACTATCATAAGCAGAAACTTTTCACCGGCGGCTATCTTTTCCTCCAGTCCATTTACTATGGCCTCAAGATGGATTCCATATGCCGGAAGATCAAAAGCCGCTATAAGTTCGAGTATGATCTGAATGCAATCCTGTCGGATCTGATCTATACCAGGGTGCTGGTGCCTTCCAGCAAAAGTTCTTCTTTCCGCACTGCAAAACAATTCCTTGAGCCGCCAACTTACAGGCTGCATGATGTATACCGTGCACTTTCGGTCCTTGCCAGGGAAATGGATTTTATCCAGGCGGAAGTTTACAAAAACAGTTTCTTCCTGGGCAGCAGAAATGACCGGATTCTTTATTACGATTGTACGAACTACTATTTTGAGATTGAACAGGAGGATGGAGATAAAAAATATGGCAAGAGTAAAGAACACCGGCCAAACCCGATTATTCAGATGGGGCTTTTTACGGACGGTGACGGACTACCGTTAGCTTTTTCCCTTTTTCCAGGGAACCAAAATGAGCAAAAATCTCTAAAGCCCCTGGAGACCAAGATCCTTCAGCAGTTCGGATGTGAAAAGTTTATATATTGCAGTGATGCGGGCCTTGCGTCTGAAGACAACCGGGCATTCAACCACATGGGGCAGCGCTCATTTATTGTAACCCAATCGATTAAAAAACTCCCTGCCGAGGATCGGACATGGGCACTGGACAGGAACGGTTTCAAGCGTCTGTCAGATGATGCGTCTATGGATATCACGAAACTGTCAGAAGATGATAAAGACCAGCTCTATTACAAAGATGAACCGTTTACAACAAAAAAACTACACCAACGGCTGATCATCACATATTCCCCAAAGTATGCTTCCTATCAGAAGGCGGTCCGTGCGGAGCAGATCGCCAGGGCAGAAAAGATGGTTGCCAATGGCACTTTGAAAAAGCAACGCAAAAACCCGAATGACCCTGCAAGATTTGTAAATAAAATCGCTGCGACTGAAGAAGGCGAGAAAGCGAAAATCCACTACTATCTCGATCTGGATAAGATTGCCGAAGAAGAACTGTATGACGGGCTTTACGCCGTCTGTACAGACCTTCTGGATGATGACGTTGCAGATATATTAAAAGTCAGCGAAGGAAGATGGCAGATTGAGGATTGTTTCAGGACAATGAAAACAGATTTTGAAGCAAGGCCAGTCTATCTGACCCGTGAGGACCGTATCAAAGCGCATTTTCTCACATGTTTTCTATCGCTGCTTCATTTTCGGTTATTAAAACGTTCTCTGAAGGACGCTTATACCACGGAACAGTTACTTCAAACCTTAAGAAACATAAAATTTGCAGATGTAGAAGAACAAGGATTTATCCCTGTATATGAGCGCCAGAAGATAACGGATGACCTTCATGAGACATGTGGATTCCGGACGGACTATCAGTTTATAACAAAACGGAAAATGAAAGGAATTCAGAAAAAAAGTAAGCAAAGATAAAACATTACTATATTTCATGCATACAGCATAAAGTGCCACCATCCCAGTATTTATGAGGGATTGTGGCACTTGCTTGATTCTTAAAGTGTCAAAAACGAGATTATACCACATTCTTTCTTTTTTGACAATTCCCAGATTCCATTACGACAGCGTTGCCCTTTGGCCGGTACAGGCGGCTGGCAAAGAACCTGCTCGCTTCAGGGCCGTCATTTACGACCCCGGAAACTTTTCAGAATATTCTCTCAACATTGCCATCCGCAATCACCCATGTAATATTCTTCTTGTCCGCCGAGTCTAGCTATTCCGGGGGAAATATGGTACTATAAAAAGAAAAGGACGATAAAACACAGAAAGGGAACATAGCCCATGTATCGCATTGTGGTTGCAGATGATGAGGAAGAATTGAGAAGAGCCATTATTCGGAAGATCCCCTGGGAAGAAATCGGATTTCAGGTAGCAGGGGAAGCGGAAAACGGGGCGGAAGCCCTGAGGCTGGTGGAGGAATTGGAGCCGGATTTGGTTCTGACCGATATACGGATGCCCTTTATTTCGGGAATTGAACTGGCAAGACAGATAAGGGAGGTGCGTCCCGCCACCCGGATTGCGTTTTTAAGCGGTTACGACGATTTCACTTATGCTCAGAAGGCCATTCAGTACAATATTATCAGTTATATGCTAAAGCCTATCTCCATGGTGGAGCTGACGGAGGAACTGAGGCGGATCAAGGCAAAACTGGATCAGATATTTTCGGAATTTGCAGCCTGGCGTCAGGAGACAGTAGATATCAACGGATTTCTGGCCCCTCTTTTGCTGGCCGGATATCAGGACGAGAGAGGGGAAGACGGCGGAAATCTGGAATCTTGGCTTAAAAAGAAGGCGGAAGAGTGCGGTCTTCTGGAGGAATGGGAAAAGCCCTGGCAGTATGTGGTGATGGCTACGGCTGTCCGTGCATTGGACGGGAAAAACTGCACCGGGCCGGAGCACGTGTATTCCGTTGACAGTATTCTGGAAAAATACTTGCGGCATGCCAGCTTTTACGCAGGGGACACGGTGGTATCCCTTTTGATGGGGACCAAAGAAGTTTTCGACAAATATCTGTATATTGCGGCAGAAAATATTGCCCAGAGCATGAAGCGGATCCTGGCAGTAAAGCCCTGCGTAGGAGTCAGCCGGGCTACGGACAGACTGACAGACTGCCGCCGGGCTTACCTGGAGGCATCAGACGCTTTAGCTTATGCCAGAAACAGCAAAAGCCGGATCCACTTTATAGCCGACGAGGAGCCTTACCAGGCCGGGGATCTGGAGCAGATTAAGCGTCTGGAGCAGGAGCTTGCCAGACTTATCCGCACCGGCTCCCAGAAAGAGCTGGAGGAGTATTTAAAACGGGAAAAGAAACAAGCAGACGGCCTGATCCACAGCCGGACTCAAATACAGGGCCTGACGGCAGAGATTTATTCCCAGACAGGCCGGATGCTGACTGCGGTATCGGGAGAAGAAAAGGCAAGGCACGCAAAAGAATCTTATGAAACCTGCCGTCAATGCCTGGACAGCGCGGCAGAGGATAAGCTGTGGGAAGCTTTTGAAGAATTTTGCTTAAAGTCCTGGGATTTGATTTCTGATCAGAGGAAAAAGAGCAGCCAGGTTCTCTGCGAAAAGGCTGTCCGGATGATGGAAGAGAAGTATTATGACCCCGGACTGTCCCTGTCCCAGGTCAGCGGCGCTATCGGCGTCAGCCCCAACTATTTAAGCGCCTTGATGAAAAAAGAGACAGGGAATACCTTTATCGATCTGCTGACCCGGATTCGTATTGAAACGGCCAGAAAGCTGCTGTTGGACACAGCCATGAAGATTCGGGATATTTCGGAACAGTGCGGCTACAGCGATCAGCACTATTTCAGCTACTGCTTTAAAAAATATACCGGCCAGTCCCCCAATGCCCTGCGCCGGCAGAATGAGGGAAAGGCATGAGAGAGAAAAGAGCAGGGGACGGATATTCCCTTTCCGTGATTATGACCGTCCTGGTGGTGGGAATTGTTCTGGCGGCATTTACGGCCGGATTTTTGGTATTTGTGGCAGTGTATAACCGATCCATGCGTAACAATATCATCACTGCCAGTGAGCAGGCAGTAGTTCAGGTTACAAACACGGTCAGCGATTACACAAAAAATATGCGGGAATTAATGGAACTGATTCAGGGGTATTACCGGGACAGTCCGGACAGCCGGAATACGGCTATTGACACCTTAATTACCACCCGCAACGATACGGTGCTGGTAACCTGTTATGATGAGAAGGGAACCCTTTTGGAAACCTGGTCCGGCGGGCGTGGGATCAAGGAACAGGTATTCAAAAATCTTTCCCTGAATCTGGAGGCAGTCTATCAGGACGGAGGGATGGCCATCTCCAAGCCTCATGTGGAGACCCTTTTGGCAGACTATTATCCCTGGGTGGTTTCCATTCAGCAGCCTGTAACTGCGGCGGACGGCAGCAAAAACCTGGTGGTGATGGATATCCGGTTTTCCCAGATTGCCGACTATGTGGATGAAGTGGGAATCGGCCAGCACGGATACTGCTTTATTATGGACAGAGAAGGAGATCTGGTCTATCACCCCCAGCAGCAGCTGATTTTCTCAGGTTTGAAGGAGGAACGGCTGGAGTTTTTAAAGGACAGCCCGGACGGGTATCTGGAATATCAGGATGTGATTTATACCATCAAGACGATGGCGGACAGCGGCTGGCGCGTAGTGGGAGTCAGCTATGTAGATGAACTGATTACCAGAAGAGTCCGGAATGTGGCAGCCCTGCTGCTGGGCCTGCTGCTGCTGGTGCTTTTGACTGCTATCTGCAGCAGCCTGGTATTTTCCAGAATGATTTCCAAACCGGTAAAAAATCTGATTAAGGCCATGGGAGAGTTTGAAGGAAACGCCTCGGACTTTACCTATCATCCGGTGGAAGGAAGCCGGGAAATCGGCGCCCTGTCCCAGTCCTTCGGCCATATGGTAGTCCAGATCCAGCAGCTGATGGAAAAAGTCCGGGAGGAAGAAATTACCTTGCGGAAAGCGGAGCTGCGGGCGCTGCAGGCCCAGATTAACCCTCACTTTCTCTATAATACCCTGGATTCCATTGGATGGATGTGTGAGGAAGAGCGGACCCGGGAGGCGGTGGAGATGGTAAATGCCCTGGCCAAATTGTTCCGCATCAGTATCAGCAAAGGCCACGAGATTATTACGGTGGAAAAGGAACTGGAGCATGCCAGGAGTTACCTGAAAATTGAGAAATTCCGTTACAAGGAGCAGTTTTCCTATTCCTTTGATGTGGAGGAAGACTGCCTGAAATATTACTGCAATAAGATTACCCTGCAGCCCATTATTGAAAATGCTATTTACCACGGCCTGGATAGGATGGTGGATGAAGGAGAGATTCGAATCAGCGTAAAATCCCGGGAAAATCATCTGATTTTTGTGGTAGAGGATAATGGCATTGGCATGACAGAGGAGCAATGCAGGGAGATTTTGGAGGGAACCTGCGGGGACAAAACCGGTATCGGAATCCGCAACGTAAACAATCGAATCAAAATCTACTTTGGCGAAGAATATGGAATTCAGATTTACAGCGAGTTGGACGAGGGAACCAGAGTCACCATCACTATGCCGAAAATAGGGGAGGGCGGATATGAAGAGCGGTAAAAAAAATATCATGGCCCTTATATGTCTGGGAATATTCCTGCTGGCAGGAAGCGCGGCCTTTGGCGGCTGTCAGGTTCAGGGAGAAGACAGCAGAAAGGCGCGGGTGGCGCTGATTGTAAAATCCACAGAGTCAGCCTTCTGGAAATCGGTTCAGGCCGGGGCCAGCTCTGCCAGTACAGAGTATAACTTGCAGATGAGCTTTCAGGGACCGGACTCTGAGGAGGATTATGAGACGCAGAACCAGATGATTCAGGAGGCCATTGAGGAAGGCGTGGAGGCCATTGTATTTTCGGCAGTGGATTACAATGCTAACAGCGAAGCTATCCAGGAGGCCGCCAGAAAAGGGATCAAAATAGTAGTCATTGACAGCGATGTCAATGCCAGCCAGGTAAGCAGCCGGATTGGAACAGACAATTTTAAGGCCGGATTTATGGCGGGGGAAGCGGCGCTTCAGGCAGACGAAGAAGAAATTTATATCGGCATTGTCAATTATGATATCCATTCCGCCAACGGCCAGGGACGGGAGGCAGGTTTCCGGGAATGTATTGCCGGGGACGGACGGGTAAAAGGCGTGGAGACTATTAATGTCCTTTCTACTACCGAGGATGCCAGAGAAGGAACCAAAGAGATGCTGAGAAATCATCCGGAGATTAACGTGATTGCCACTTTTAACGAGTGGACCAGCCTGGGGGTGGGCTGGGCTATCAGAGATTTAGGATGTAAAGATGAGGTCTGGGTGACAGCTTTTGACAGCAACGCAGTTTCTGTAGGAATGTTGGAAACCGGGGAGGTGGACAACCTGATTGTCCAGAACCCCTATGCTATGGGGTATCTGGGGGTGGAGACGGCCTTTGATTTAATCAGCGGCCGAAAAAAACCGGAGGAATGGGTGGTAACGGAGACAATTTTAGTAAACCGTGAGAATATGTTCCAGGAGGAATGTCAAAAAATCCTTTTTCCTTTTAACCAATAACTGGCAATATGATAAAAATTTATACTGTTTTTGTGGATATTTGTATATACTTTTAATAAAAAGTGGTTTATAATATATCTCGTAGGGGTTCCAAACCCCTGAGATATCATTATTTAGAGGAGGATACTATCATGAAAAAAAGACTTTTGGCAGTAGCTATGTCCGGCGTTATGGCAATGAGCCTGGCAGCTTGCGGAGGCTCTAACGAGGCAGCAGCTACTACTGCAGCTCCGGCAGCAACCGAAGCTCCCGCAGGGGATGCAACTGAGGCTGCAGAAACCAAAGCTGCAGAAACCGAGGCTCCCGTAGCCGAGGCAGTTGATCTGGATGTAGCAGTATTCTATTACACCTACAGCGACACCTATATTTCCAGTGTACGTACCGCTCTGGATGCCGCTTTGACTGATGCAGGCATCAAATTCCAGAACTACGACAGCAACAGCAACCAGACCACCCAGAACGAGCAGATTGATACCGCTATTTCTCAGGGAGCTAACCTGTTAATCGTTAATATCGTTACCTCCGGTTCTGTAGATGCTTCCCAGGCAATCGTGGACAAGGCATCCACAGCAGGAATCCCCGTAATCTTCTTCAACCGTGCAGTTGAGTCTGACGAGGATGAGGGTAAGGTATTAGGTTCCTATGATAAGTGTGCATTCGTTGGTACCGATGCCCCCGAGGCAGGCCACATGCAGGGTAAGATGATTGGCGAGTATGTTCTGGAGAACTATGACGCTATTGACTTAAACGGCGACGGCACCATCAGCTATGCAATGTTCATGGGCCAGCTGGGCAACGTAGAGGCTATCTACAGAACTCAGTACGGCGTTGAGGACGCAGACGCTGCTCTTACCGCAGCAGGCAAGCCCGCTCTTGAGTACTTTGACGCTTCCAACACTGACAAGTATCAGGTAGACCAGGAAGGCAACTGGAGTGCAACTGCAGCAAACAACTACATGAACACCAACCTGGCACAGTACAACGAGGATAACGGCAACATGATCGAGATCGTTATCTGCAACAACGACGGTATGGCTGAGGGCGTTATTACCGCTCTTAACGACAAGGGCTACAACTTAGGTACTGAGGATTCCGTTACCATTCCGGTATTCGGCGTAGACGCTACCGATGCTGCTAAGCAGTTAATCGCTGACGGAAAGATGACCGGTACTATCAAGCAGGATGCAGAAGGTATGGCAAACGGTATTGCTTACTTAGCTAAGAACGTAGGCGCTGGCAAGGACTTAATGGCAGATACCGGCGACTTCAATATTTCTGAAAATGTAAGCAACAAGATTTACATCCCGTATGCAACTTATACTGGTGAATAATGACGAAATGCCGATAGTTTAAAAGAAAATATTTTAAGCGGCTGTCGTTTGGGCGGCAGCCGCTTAAATTTTTTCTTAGAGAAAGGGGATTCAGGGAATGGGACAGCAGGACGTTTTGCTGCAGATGACTGACATCTGCAAGGAGTTTCCGGGCGTAAAGGCGTTAGATCATGTCTCCCTGACGGTTCGCAAGGGAACTGTTCACGCATTGATGGGGGAAAACGGAGCAGGGAAATCTACGTTGATGAAGTGCCTGTTCGGCATGTATGCCAAGAACAGCGGCCATATCTACCTGGAAGGAAAAGAAGTAAATTTTAAAAGCTCAAAGGAAGCCCTGGAAAACGGGGTTGCCATGGTGCATCAGGAATTGAATCAGGCATTAAAGCGCAATGTTATGGATAACTTGTGGCTGGGCCGCTATCCGAAAAAGGGCATTATGGTAGACGAGAAAAAAATGCTGGCAGATACCAAAGCGGTATTCGATGAACTGGGAATTTCCGTGGATCCAAAACGGATTATGAGTACTATGCCGGTTTCTCAGAGACAGATGGCAGAGATTGCCAAGGCTGTTTCTTTTAACTCGAAAATAATTGTATTTGACGAGCCCACTTCCTCCCTGACGGAAGAAGAGGTTGAGCATCTGTTTAAGATTATCAATATGCTTCGCGACAGAGGGTGCGGCATCATTTACATTTCTCATAAGATGGCAGAAATTCTGCGGATTGCAGATGACATTACGGTTATGCGGGACGGCACCTGGGTAGCTACCGAGCCGGCTTCCAACATGACCATGGATAAGATTATCCGCCTCATGGTAGGCCGTGAGCTGGGAAATCAGTTCCCGCCCAAGGACAATGTTCCGGGGGAGGTTGCTCTGGAGGTTGAACACCTGACTGCTCAGTACTCTCTGCTTAATGACGTTTCTTTTAAAGTGAAAAAAGGCGAGATCGTAGGTCTGGCAGGCCTGGACGGAAGCGGCCGTACCGAGACTCTGGAAAATCTTTTCGGGGTTGCCACCAGAAAATCCGGAACTATCAAGCTGGATGGAAAACAGGTCTTAAACCGCAATGCCCGGGAATCCATTAAAAACGGATTTGCCCTTTTGACGGAGGAGCGGCGCGCAACCGGTATTTTCGGTATCTTAAATATCCGGGAGAACACGGTTATCTCCAGTTTAAAGAAACATAAAAAAATTGGTCCGTTTTTAAACGAGGATTCCATGAAGAAGGATACTCAGTGGTCCATTGACGCCATGAGGACCAAGACTCCTGCTCAAGAGACCAAGATTCGCTCTTTGTCCGGAGGAAACCAGCAGAAGGTTATTCTGGGAAGATGGCTCTTAACAGAGCCGGAGGTTTTGCTTCTGGACGAACCTACCAGAGGTATTGACGTAGGTGCAAAGTACGAGATTTATCAGCTCATTATCGACCTGGCTAAGAGAGGCAAGGTTGTTATGATGGTATCGTCGGAGATGCCGGAGCTGTTAGGTGTCTGCGACCGAATCCTGGTTATGTCAGGAGGACGTCTGGCAGGCGAAGTAGATGCAAGGAATACTACTCAGGAAGAGATCATGACTCTTGCTGCAAAATATGTATAGGGGAGGCCGGATTTCATGAAATTTGCAACCAATATTAATACAAAAATTGATGCCTATAAAGCTATGGACAGCAAGGACAAGACAACCTTTTGGAAAGAGATGCTGTTAAACAATGCAATGTATATCCTGCTGGTTATTGCGATTATTTATACCTGCGCTCAGAATCCCAAGTTCCTGGGTACCCGTTCCATCGTAAATATTATCAGCCTTTCTGCGGCAAACCTGCCGATTGCCTGCGGTATTGCAGGATGTATTGTTTTAACCGGTACGGATCTTTCTGCAGGCCGCGTTGTTGGCTTGACTGCATGTATCTCCGCGTCTCTGCTGCAGGCAGTGACTTACGGCAGCAAGATGTTCCCTGATCTGCCGGTTGTTCCGATTCCGCTGGTAATTCTGGCCGTTCTTGTTGTAGGCGGTATTGTAGGATGGGTCAATGGCTTCTTCGTAGCAAAGTTCCAGCTTCATCCGTTTATCGTTACCCTGGCAACTCAGCTAATCGTATACGGAACTCTGCTGGTTTACATTATGACCAACGGAAACAATGGCCAGCCCCTTTCCGGTCTGGATGATTCCTTCAAAAACTTTGTAACCGGAAGTATTTTTAAGATTGGCGATGTTCCCGTTCCAAACTATGTGTGGTATGGCTTAATTGTAGTGGTTATCATGTGGTTTATCTGGAATAAGACCACCTTTGGCAAGAACATGTTTGCTGTAGGCTCTAACCCGGAAGCAGCCAATGTTTCTGGCGTTAATGTTATGAAGACCACCATTCTGGTGCATACCCTGGCAGGTATGATGTACGGAATTACCGGTTTCATTGAGTCTGCACGTATTGGTTCCAACACTGCCAACACCGGTTTAAACTATGAGTGTGATGCCATTGCAGCCTGTGTTATCGGCGGCGTATCCTTTGTAGGCGGTACTGGTAAAATCAGCGGCGTTGTACTTGGCGTATTCCTGCTTCGTATTATCTTCGTGGCATTGAATTTCCTTTCTATCAACGCAAACCTTCAGTATATCATCAAAGGCCTTATTATTCTGATTGCATGTGCAATCGATATGAGAAAGTATCTGGTTCGTAAATAATTTTACCAAAACAGTTCAGACGGCGGAAAATTTGACATGGAGCGTCTGAACTGTTGCATTTTAAGAGGATATGGAAGAGATTAAAAAGAAAAAGTGGTTTGGCAGAGGGATTTATGGCAGCAAGGATGTGCCTATCAAAATCCTGGATCGGCTGATTGCCGGACTGATTATTGCAACGGTGGTACTGACCATTGCCTTTACAATAAACGGCGGATATTACGTGTATTTTGACACCGGAGGCGGCACGGAGATTGAGAGTCAGAAGCTGCGATATGGAGAATTGGTGAAAAAGCCGGAGGATCCGGCGCGTCCCGGCTATGAATTTAACGGCTGGATATTTGGGGAGGAAGCGTATCCCTGGAGTTTTGGAGCTGACAAAGTGCAGGGAGAGATGACCCTGGTAGCCCAATGGAAGCCGGCTAAAGTCCTGGTGAAGTTTGACCTGGATGGAGGCGTCATAGACGGCAGGGACGAGGCAGAGGATATTCAGGTAACCTTTGGAGAACCATACGGAAATTTACCAGTTCCTCAAAAAGAGGGATTCACCTTTGATGGCTGGATTTACAGTGGCGCGGTGATTGACGGGGCCACTGCTGTCACCATGACAGGTGAGCATGTATTGACTGCCCGCTGGAAATAGATGGAAGTGCATCTATTTCTTTACGAAAGTTTTACACAAACTTGACTTTTATAGTGAGCGCCTTCCTGCTATAATAGGACTGTAGAGATAGATACTATTTGGGAAGCACGATAAAAGGAGAAAAAACGTGGAAATTCGTAATAGCTTGGGCGCCTGCTTAAAGACGGTGTTGCTGGTGATGATTGGTTTGGCAATTGTATTTGGATTTATGTGTGCAGGCGGCGGAGGCGAAGCAGCATTATATGGTATGTTGGGAGGCCTGATGATTGGCGGTATTATCGGAGTATTTTACCTGCTGATTTTGTTATTAGCCTATCGAAGAAAAAAATAAGAATATAGGATCAGCTCCAAAGGGAAGATTTTGATTCTTTCCTTTGGAGCTGATTTTTTTGTATCTACCTTTCTGTAATTCCTAAAATCCAGTTTACCCACCCTTTCACGGTAGAGGCACGGCGAATAAAGGTGCTCTCCGACTCCACACGGTAGAGGCCGGACCGGCGCATAATCGGAACGATTGTCTTAGTATCAGGCATTTGCCTGTAGTTTAGATACAGAATGAAGACTTCACGAAAGACTTTGTGCATAAGGATTCGGGAAGCAATTTGAATCAGGCGCTCCCGGTATGGGAGATTCATGATGCAGGAACCGTCAGGGGAAAGATGAAACCAGATATTGTTATATTCATCCTTCCATTTTTGGAGGAAACCCAGATACCGCCCTGCATCCGTATAATAATTAGTCTGACGCTCATCAAAAGCGTATTGAGAGGTAATATCCTGCTTCGTTAAGGGCGTTTCTGCCAATAATTCTATAAGGTTGATAATACGGGGCATGCTGTCGGCCTGGGGAAAGGAGATTTCCGGTTCCGGAATCAGAGGAAGGCCGGGAAGCAGGCGGGCAATGTCTTCCAGGCAGATACCGGCGGCAATTACATAATTTTTCTGCTTCACCAGACGGAGGGAATTGTAGTTTAAGGGATGGTCAAACTGGTATTGGTATAGCTGAAAGACTCCATCTGAAAAGGTTAAAAATATGGTCTTTACCGGCTTCATTACCCGGTCGGCCCAGGCACGGTAGGGATAATAGAGCTGGCGTATTAAAAAATCGTCGGACAAATCCCGCTTGGCTTCAAACAGGGAAAGGAAACGAGTTCCCTCATAGGCGGCATCGATTTCAATCTGGGAGTTGGATACAGAAACCTGGCGGCTTCCCAAAGCAGTGTCAACAAAAAAATCGAATTGGCCGGAGCTCATGCGCCCACTGACAGTAGGCAGGATAAAATCGTCCTCCAGAAAGTCCTGAAGAATTCCGCAGGCATAGGCACAGTTAAGAGCAATGGCCTCACTTACCAGAAACTGAGGGCTGAGACTTTGAAGATAGAGAGGAACAGAAATGCGCTGCACCTGGCCGGAAGGGGGCTCAAATTCTTTGTAGGCAGAAAAAGAGGAAATCACATAATCCCCTCGCGTAACGGGAAGGATAGACAAGCCATTTTGGGAAAAGGCGGCAGGCAGATTTACTTTATGATCAAACTTGGTCATCAGACGGGGCTCCCGAAATTCCCTGATTTGGCCGGCAGATATGAGAAAGTACCCTTTCTGCCTTATTTCATCCAGGATGCGGTACTTTTCAAACAGATTTTCCCATGCAGTGTCATTAAGTCCCATGATTCAGAATCAATACCTCCCCTCTATATTGCAGGCAAACAGGCAGCGCTGTTAAGCGCTGCCTGAATTGTCAAATCTTAATGCTGATTGATTTCCCTCTTCACATAGGTAGTATGAAGCAGATGGTGAGCTAAAGGACTGCCGGGCTTTCCTAAGTAGTTGTCGTACAGTTCCTTAATAGCAGGATTCTCGTGGGACTTGCGAATGGTGTTGGCCTTGTCGCTGTCATAGAGAACCTGTGCGCGCAGGGCGCGGATATCGGTGGTATTACGAACCGAACCGGGCTGCTGGGGCTGACCGCCGCCGTTTACACAACCGCCGGGACATCCCATGATCTCAATAAAGTGGTAATCTGCCTCACCGGATTTTACCTTGTTTAACAGCTCTCTTGCATTGCCTAAACCGGAAGCAACGGCAACCTTTACATCCATACCGGCAACGTGGTAGGTGGCTTCCTTAATACCTTTGGTTCCGCGAACCTCAGTAAAGTCGGGGCTGGGAAGCTCCTCGCCGGTTAAGGTCTCCACTGCAGTACGCAGAGCGGCTTCCATAACGCCTCCTGTAGCGCCGAAGATAACGGCAGCACCGGTAGAACGTCCTAACGGATCGTCAAAGCCCTCATCCGGAAGGTCTAAGAAGCGGATGCCGGCCTTCTTAATCATCCTGGCCAGCTCTCTGGTGGTCATGGAGTAATCTACATCCGGAACACCGTTGGCAGCCTGATCGTCACGGCCAATCTCAAACTTCTTGGCAGTACAGGGCATTACGCTGACGGAAACAATATCCTTGGCATCAACGCCTGCCTTAGCAGCATAGTAGGACTTTACAATAGCGCCGAACATCTGCTGGGGAGACTTACAGGAGGACAGGTTCTCGGTCATATCCGGGAAATAGTGCTCGCAGTATTTAATCCATCCCGGAGAACAGGAGGTGATGAGAGGCAGCTTGCCGCCGTTCTGAACCCGATCCAAAAATTCATGGGCTTCTTCCATAATGGTTAAGTCAGCAGAAAAATCAGTGTCAAATACTTTATCAAAGCCTAAGCGGCGCAGGGCTGCCGCCATTTTCCCTTCGGTGTTGGTGCCGATGGGAAGGCCGAATTCTTCTCCAAGGGCAGCCCGGACTGCCGGAGCAGTCTGTACCACAACATGCTTGGAAGGATCTGCAATAGCAGCGAAAATCTTATCCATATCGCTCTTTTCGGTGAGAGCGCCGGTGGGACATACTGCGATACACTGTCCGCAGGATACGCAGGAGGTCTCGCCTAAGCCCATTTCAAATGCAGAACCGATATGGGTATCAAAGCCTCTCATATTGGGGCCGATAACGCCGATTCCCTGAACGCTTTCACAGACAGCAGAACAGCGGCGGCAGAGGACGCACTTGCTGTTGTCGCGGATCATGTGAGCAGCAGAATCATCAATACAGGACGGAGTTAATGCGCCGTCGTAATAGCTTTCATCCTCCACCCCTAAATTGTGGGCTAATTCCTGAAGCTCACAGTGTCCGCTGCGGACGCAGGATAAACAGGAACGGTTGTGGTTGGACAGCAATAGCTGAACCGTCTTCTTTCTGGACTCCAATACTTTTGGGGTGTTGGTCCAGACTTCCATTCCCTCATTAATGGGGTATACACAGGAAGCCACTAAGGAACGGGCTCCCTTTACTTCTACAACACATACGCGGCATGCGCCGATTTCATTGATTTCCTTTAAGAAGCACAGGGTAGGAATCTCAATGTGGGCAAGTCTTGCAGCTTCCAGGATGGTGGAACCCTTTGGAGCGGAGACTTCTATGCCGTTGATTTTAATCGTAACGTTCTCCATATGTTCTTTCCTCCCTTATTTCTTATAGATTGCGCCGAACTTACATTTCTCGATACAGGTTCCGCACTTGATACACTTGTCAGTGTCGATGAAATGCGGATTCTTAACGGAACCGACAATGGCGTCTGCAGGACAGTTGCGGGCGCACAGAGTACATCCCTTACACTTGTCACGGTCAATATGGAAGGACAGAAGAGCCTTACATACGCCAGCAGGACAGCGCTTCTCTTTGATGTGAGCTTCGTACTCGTCACGGAAATAGCGCAGGGTGGAGAGAACCGGGTTGGGAGCAGTCTGTCCCAGACCGCACAGGGCGTTCTCTTTTACGTAGTAGCAGAGCTCTTCCAGCTTATCCAAATCCTCCATGGTAGCGGTGCCCTTGGTAACCTTGTCTAAGATCTCAAGCATACGCTTGGTACCGATACGGCAGGGAGTACACTTGCCGCAGGATTCTTCAACCGTAAATTCCAGGAAGAATTTGGCAATGTCTACCATGCAGTCGTCTTCATCCATAACAATCAGGCCGCCGGATCCCATCATGGAACCGATGGAGATCAGATTATCATAGTCAATGGGGATATCAAAGTGCTCGTAAGGAATACATCCGCCGGAAGGACCGCCGGTCTGAGCTGCTTTGAATTTCTTACCGCCGGGGATACCTCCGCCGATTTCCTCGATAACCTCCCGAAGCGTGGTACCCATGGGGATTTCAACCAGGCCGGTGTTGTGGATCTTGCCGCCCAGGGCAAATACTTTGGTGCCCTTGGACTTTTCGGTACCCATGGAAGCAAACCATTCCGGGCCGTTTAAGATAATCTGAGGAATATTGGCGTAGGTCTCTACATTATTTAAGATAGAGGGTTTGCCAAAAAGACCCTTTTGCGCCGGGAACGGGGGACGGGGACGGGGCTCGCCTCTCTTGCCTTCAATAGAAGTCATAAGGGCGGTTTCCTCGCCGCAGACAAAAGCGCCTGCGCCCAGACGCAAGTCAATATCAAAATCAAAACCGGTATCAAAAATATTTTTGCCAAGGAGGCCGAACTCTCTGGCCTGGTTGATGGCAATGCGGAGACGGTCAACTGCGATGGGGTACTCGGCCCGAACATATATGTAGCCCTGGTTAGCGCCGATGGCGTAACCGGCAATCGCCATAGCCTCCAGTACGGCGTGGGGATCTCCCTCCAACACGGAACGATCCATAAATGCGCCAGGGTCGCCCTCGTCGGCGTTACAGCAGACATATTTCTGATCCGCGTCATTCTGCCGGGCTAATTTCCACTTTAAGCCTGTGGGGAAGCCAGCGCCGCCGCGGCCTCTTAAGCCGCTGTCCAGAAGGAGTTTTATAACATCATCAGGCGTCATCTCAGTGAGAACCTTGCCCAGGGCTTCGTAGCCGCCGGTACCGATATATTCCTCAATAACTTCCGGGTTAATGATACCGCAGTTGCGAAGTGCGATACGGTGCTGCTTCTTGTAGAAGTCAGTGTCTACAAGGGCTTTAATCTTGCCGGTGGGGCTGACGGTCTCTTTGTAAAGAAGGCGGGTAACCACACGGCCCTTTAACAGATGCTCGGAAACGATTTCCGGAATGTCCTCAACCTTTACCATGGAGTAGAAGGTGGCGTCCGGGTAAATAATCATAATGGGGCCAAGGGCGCAGAGGCCGTGGCAACCGGTCTGAACTACGGAAACTTCCTCGGCCAGGCCGTTTTTCTCAATCTCGGACTTTAAAGTGTCCATAATCTGCTGGCTGCCAGAGGAAGTACATCCCGTGCCGCCGCAGACTAAAACGTGTGAACGATACATTCTGTTTCCTCCTTTTATTTAATGTCAGCTCCATTCAAGGTGTAATCCTCAACTACGTGGCCGCCGATTAAGTGGCGCTCCACAACCTCTAAGGCCTTTTCCGGATTCATCTTGATGTAGGTGATTTTATCTTTGCCGGGTTCGGTTACTTCTACAATAGGCTCATATTGGCAGAGTCCGATGCAGCCGGTCTGGGTAACTGCAACCTTATCAGTCAGGCCCTTTTCCTGAACTGCATTGGCAAGGGTGGTGAGTACGGGTCTGGCACCGCTGGCGATGCCGCAGGTTGCCATACCAACTACTACACGAATATGATTGTGGTCCTCGGCCCGCATGCCTACCTGGCTCTGAACCCTTTCGCGAATCGCTTTTAATTCAGCAAGGCTTTTCATAGTAATCCTCCAATCTGTGGACGGTCAGAGTAAATTTCCGCCGTCTACCTCCTGTTTGTTTTCAGTCAGATATTCCATAATGTATTGGGACACTTCCGGGGCATTAAAAGGAACATCCCCCAGAATTTCCCGCAGTTCTCTGGTGTCCAGGGTAAAGGATGCGGCGTCATACCGATAGGTATAGACGAAATCCGTATCCGGATGATAGACAATCAAGGTATGGATAGTGCCGGACATATCCCCCAGCGGCATCCGGTCGATATGGGAGAGGCCAAACACTGCCGTAACGGTAGTGCCTGCCCCCGGAGAGGAGGCAATGGCAAAGCTTCCGCCGGTGCTTTCCGCCGCATATTTGTAAAACGGGATGCCGAGACCAACCTTGCGGGTGGTTCTGGTAGTAAAAAAAGGATCTGTAACGCTGGCAACCTGCTCCGGGCTCATACCGCAGCCGTCGTCGGCAATAGTGATGGTTAAGGTGTCTTTCGCCGTATCGGCAGCCACCGTAATTTCCACCAGCTTTGCCCCGGCCCGGGTAGAGTTCTCGGAGACATCCAGAACATTTAAGGAAATTTCTGTCATCATAGGCTTAGTTATATTTTGCTAAAATACCCGGAATATCATCGGGAACCAGACGGCCGTAAACTTCGTCGTTAATCATCATAACCGGGGCCAGGCCGCAGGCGCCTACGCAGCGGCAGGAATCCAGGGAGAATTTGCCGTCAGGGGTACATTCACCGTTAGTAATGCCTAAAAGCTCTTCCAGTTTGCTGAAAATATTACCGGAACCCTTTACATAACATGCGGTGCCAAGACATACGGAAATTTTGTATTTTCCCTTTGGCTGTAAAGCGAACTGAGCGTAAAAGGTAGCTACCCCGTAAACCTTTTCCAGGGGAATCCCTGTCTCGTCAGAAATGATAGTCTGGACTTCAATGGGAAGATAACCGTAGATGTCCTGGGCTTTCTGCATCATTGGCATCAGGGCGCCTGGGGTATCCTTCAGCTGGGCAATCGCTTCTTTTAAAGCGGCCTCCTGCTCCTTTGTCCCGGAGAATGGGACAGTCGTTTTTTTGCAAGCCATTATGTAACCTCCTTATCAAGTTTTTATTCATTTAGCCAATATACAATATATCTTAACATAAGGACAATAAAAAATCTACCAAAATTCGCAATTGTAAGAAAATAACAAAGTCGATATTTGTTGATAATTAACAAAAAGAATGGTATTCTGGAGGTAGGGAATTTTCAATGGGAATGAAAGCAATTCTTGTCCGCTGAGGATACTATAATGTATGAAAGAAAGGGGATTGAACATGACAGTAAAAGATGCAATGGAGATATTAGGGGCAAAAGTCCTGGTGGGGAAAGAGCGGCTGGATGAAGAAGTGAGGAGCGCCTGCGGATCTGATATGATGAGCGATGTGCTGGCCTTCTCAAAGGATCACTCTATCCTGCTTACGGGACTGTGTAACCCCCAGGTCATCAGAACTGCAGAAATGCTTGATATTGTCTGCGTTATTTTTGTCAGGGGCAAAAAGCCGGACGAGATGACTCTACAGATGGCGGAGGACAGCGGCCTGGTGGTGCTGGCTACCGGACATCGGATGTTTTCTGCCTGCGGCATGCTTTACAAGGCAGGCCTTGGGGGAGGTGCGGCTTAATGGATGACGCTATTGTATTAAACTACGAGATTTCCGGCGAGGACTTTACCCGTGCTGGGGAAGCCAGCAGCGATGTGAAAAAAAAATTAAAACAGATGGGGGTGGGCCCCGAGGCTATCCGAAAAGTTGCCATTGCTATGTATGAAGGGGAAATCAATATGGTAATCCACGCCAACGGAGGGCGCATTACTGTGGAGATTACTCCGAACATGATTAAAATGATTTTGGACGATGTAGGCCCGGGGATTCCTGACGTGGATCTGGCCATGCAGGCCGGCTATTCCACGGCTCCCGATGAGGTGAGATCCTTAGGCTTTGGCGCCGGAATGGGGCTGCCTAACATGAAAAAGTATACGGATACCATGGAGGTTGACACCAGGATTGGTGTGGGAACCAAAATTACAATGGCGGTGATGATATAATGGATAAATTTTACCATTCTGTGCGGCTGGACGCGGATCTGTGTAAAGGGTGCATCAACTGCATTAAGCGGTGCCCAACGGAAGCTATTCGGGTTCGGGGAGGAAAAGCCCAGATCAACAGCAAGTTCTGCATTGACTGCGGGGAATGTATCCGGGTCTGCCCTCACCATGCGAAACATGCAGTATATGACAAGCTGGATGTTTTAAAACAATATGAATATACGGTGGCCCTTCCGGCCCCTGCCCTATACAGCCAGTTTAACAATCTGGATGATGTAAATATTGTGTTAAATGCTTTGCTGCTTATGGGTTTTGATGATGTGTTTGAGGTCAGTGCAGCGGCAGAGCTGGTCAGCGAGGCTACCAGGGAATACCTGTCAGGCCACGAGGAATGCCTGCCCATAATCAGCACAGCCTGCCCTTCAGTAGTCCGTCTGATCCGGGTCCGGTTTCCCAACCTGATTCCCCATATGCTGCCGTTAAACCCGCCTGTTGAGGTGGCGGCAACCCTGGCGGTAAAAAAGGCTATGAAAATAACGGGCCTTCCCAGGGAAAAGATTGGGATCGTATTTATTTCCCCCTGCCCCTCCAAGGTGACCTATATCAGGGCGCCTCTGGGAACCGAAAAGAGCCAGGTGGACTGCGTCCTGGCCATTAAGGACGTTTATCCCCAGCTATTATCCTGGATGAAAGCGGTAAAAGAGGATTATCTGGAGATTGGTACGGCGGGAAAGATTGGCATCAGCTGGGGACGGTCCGGCGGCGAGGCCAGCGGCCTGTTTACGGAAAATTATCTGGCGGCTGATGGTATCGAAAATGTTATCCGGGTATTGGAAGATTTGGAGGACCAGAAGTTTATCAACTTGCGGTTTGTAGAATTAAACGCCTGCCCGGGCGGCTGTGTCGGCGGAGTTTTGACTGTGGAAAACCCGTATGTTGCAGAGGTTAAATTAAAGCGCCTCCGCAAATACATGCCGGTAGCCAGAAGCCATGTGGAGGAGGAGACGGAAAATGTGATCCCCTGGACCACCGGGGTACAATATGAACCGGTATTCCGCTTGGGCAACAACATGATGGAGAGCTTTGCAAGGCTTAACCAGGTAGAGCGGCTGTGCAAAAAGCTTCCCGGCCTGGACTGCGGCTCCTGCGGGGCGCCTACCTGTAAATCCCTGGCCGAGGACATTGTCCGGGGAGAAGCCAAGGAGGCAGATTGCGTTTACAATTTAAGGGAAAGCCTTCACAATCTTTCAGAGGAAGTGGCTGTATTAGCCGGGGATTTAGCCGACGGCCAGCGCATTGGCCAGGAGACTGTTAACCTGTTAAAGGATTATATCCAGCGTATTTCGGAAGAGATGGCGGTTTTGGATAATCGGGAGGATGAAGAATAGAATGACCGTTGAGGATTTAATTAATAAGAACATTGCCCGGGTGGTAAACGTTGGAGACGATACGGATCGGGAGATTGAAAAGGTATTTTGCTGCGACTTGCTGAGTATTGCTATGGGAAAGGCCCCTGCAGGATGCGCCTGGGTGACGGTAATGGCTAACTTAAATACCCTGGCTGTGGCTTCTCTGGCGGATGCTGCCTGTATAATACTGGCAGAAGGATCCCAAATGGACGAAAACGGTGTAAAGAAGGCCCGGATGCAGGGAATTACTCTGCTGGAGACCGACGGGCCGGTGTTTGATATTGCTTTGGCCATTTACCGGGCCATGGAAGCAGAAGGAAGTCCGGCATGATCAGCCTTACCTATGATCTTCACATCCACTCCTGCCTGTCCCCCTGCGGGGATGACGATATGACTCCGGCCAACATCGCCGGTATGGCCGCCATAAAAGGGCTGGATGTCATTGCCCTTACGGATCACAATGCCTGCCGCAACTGTCCGGCTCTCATGGCGGCGGCAGAGGAATACGGAGTTCTTGCCATACCGGGAATGGAGATCAATACCTCGGAAGAAGTTCATGCAGTGTGCCTGTTTCCCACACTGGAAGCAGCTTTAAATTTTGACGGTTATGTCTATGACAGGCTGATGAAATTTCCCAATAAGGCAGAAATTTTCGGAAAGCAGCAGATTTATAACCAGGAGGATCAGGTGGAGGGGGAGGAAGAAAACCTGCTGATCAACAGTGCGGATATTTCCTTTGACCGGCTATGGGAGCTGGTCCAGTCCTACGGCGGCGTTATGTTTCCGGCCCATATAGACAAGGGGGCCAACAGCCTTATTGCCAATCTGGGATTTGTGCCTCCCGACAGCCGGTTTACCACGGCGGAAGTGAAAGACTTAAAAAAACTTCATCAGCTTCGGAGGGAAAATCCTTATCTGGAAAAGTGTAAAATTATCAGCAATTCAGATGCCCATTACTTAGAGCATATTAACGAGCCGGACTTAACTTTTCCGGTTCACGAAAAAAGTATCCGCGGGGTACTGGATGCTTTGATGAAAAAATAAGAAAAAGGGACGGCGCCTTTCAGGGACAGAGAAATACAGCCCCTGCCGTCCTTTTTCAAATTACGGAGTATCAGCAAAAACGCCGGTGATGGATTTTTCTAAATTTACTTTCCAAAAATATTTCTTAAATTTATTGAAATTAGTACCAAATATGGTATATACTGACAATTATGGGAGAAAATGTATAGGAATATAGACGGAATTAATTTTTTGCAAAAAGAAAAGCGAACAATTCAATATTATAAAACAATAAAGGATGTTTACTTTAAAAAGACAAAGAGTTATGATAAGTATCAGAAAATTCTAAAATGGCCCTAGAATACACTGAATAAGGAATTGATAAGCAGGGTATCCTAACACTACTAGATGAACGTATTTGGGAGAAATTCATGACACATTGGGAGATAAAAACTTTTCTTGAAATTGTAAAATACAGAAGCATATCCAAAGCGGCTGAAAAATTATTTTTGACTCAGTCCACGGTCAGTCACCGGCTTAATGTGTTAGAAGAAGAGCTGGGCGTAAAGCTGATAATCCGGAGAAAAGGGTATCGGTCCATTGAACTGACTAATGATGGGGAAGCTTTTTTGCCTTTGGCATACGAATATGAGGCATTATGGGAGCGGATTGCCGTTTTTTCTCAGAGCGGTTCAAAAGCGGTATTCAGTATCGGCTGCCATGACAGTATGAACGACAGTATTTTCTATAAGCTGTTGACACGGCTTATGGAGGCTTCTGCCACGTCCAAACGGAGAATGACATTTCGTCTGGAAAGCCACAACACAGAGGAGCTTTATCAGCTTTTAGAGAGCGGACACATTAACATGGCTTTTTTAAGAAATCCTCAGGAAAACCGGAATTTTACCATAGAGCCGTTTTTTGCCGAGGAATTCCGGCTGATAGTGACTCAGGACAGCGTCTACCCCAATGAAAAAATCCAGTTAAATATTTTGGACAAAAAGAAAGAGATCGATCTGTCCGGCTCCTGGGGCGCAGACTTTATGAGGTGGCATGAAGAAATGATGGGGGCAGAGTGGATGGCGGATATTGCCATTAATGCCGCTTCCACTATCCCCAAGTATTTGACGGAAGCCGATCAGTGGGCGATTGTGCCTGTGTCGGTTGCGGAAGAGCTGGTTCACTCCAGCAGCCTGCGGGCATTGGAAATGAAAACGCCGCCGCCCGCCATTTACTGCTATAAAGCATGCTTAAAATCACAGACAAAGATAAAGTCAGAGATGTTTGAACTCTTTTACCGGGTACTGGATGACTTTATGGCCAGCATGCCTTACCTGAGAAGAATCAGGCCCATAAGAACCGGAGGGGAGAATGAGGAGGACGAGAGCTGCTATTTTTCCTCACATACCTGAAAGATGTAAAATTTTAAATAATAGGATTCGTCAGCTGCCCACAAGATGGGATGATCGGCTGCCTGAGTCCGGTATTCTACCTGGCGCAGGCGTTTGTGGACTCCGGCAGCTGCCTGGCGGATGGTTTTGGCAAACAGCTCCGGATCCATAAAGTGGGAACAGGAGCAGGTGGCCAGATAGCCCCCGTCTTTTACAAGCTTCAGGCCTCTCAGATTGATTTCCCGATAGCCCTTGACAGCGTTTTTAACAGAGCTTCGGGATTTGGTAAAGGCCGGAGGATCTAAAATTACAATGTCAAACTGCTCGCCCTTTTTCTCCAGCTCCGGAAGAAGATCAAATACATCAGCGCAGACAAAGGAGACCCGGTCAGAAAGTCCGTTTAATTCGGCATTCTCTCTGGCCTGGGCAATGCCAACCTCTGAGGCATCTACGCCAAGGACAGAGGAAGCCCCTGCAATGCCTGCATTGAGAGCAAAGGAACCGGTGTGGGTAAAGCAGTCCAACACCCTTTTCCCGGGGCAGAGGCGCTGGATCGCCTGACGGTTGTATTTCTGATCCAGAAAGAATCCTGTTTTCTGGCCGTCCCGGACATCTACCAGATAGCGGACGCCGTTTTCGGTAATTTCTACCTTGGTATCAAAAGGCTCTCCGATAAAGCCTTTATACCGTTCCATACCCTCCTGGAGACGGACCTTGGCATCGCTGCGCTCATAGATGCCCCGAATGAAAATGCCGTCTTCTGAGAGGACTTTTTTTACTTTCTCTAAAATCAACGGTTTTAGCCGATCGATTCCCAGAGCCAGGGATTCTACCACTAAAACGTCGGAAAACTTGTCGATGACGATTCCCGGCAGGAAATCTGCTTCACCGAAAATCAACCGGCAGCTTGAGATGTCCACTGTGGCTTTCCGGTATTCCCAGGCGTTTCGAACCCGCATTTCGATAAATCCGGCGTCGATTACCGTATCTTTTTTTCGGGACATTATGCGTAGGCTGATTTTAGATTGGGTGTTGAGAAAACCCTGCCCTAAAGGGTAGCCGTCAAAGTCTTCTACAAAGACCATATCGCCGTCTTCAAACTCCCCGATTATGGAGTCAATTTCATTATCATAAATCCAGGCGCCGCCTGCTTTAAAAAAACGGGCGCCTCCCTTTTTGATGCGGACAATTGCCTGTTTCATAAACTTATCCTCCTGACCTGCCTGCTGCAGTATTGGTTCAGACGGGAGCTCTTCTTGTCCGGCGCCGTCTGCCTGTTACAGAATTATCATACAGGATTTTGGGAGGTTGTCAAGCTTTGGAGGGCATTGTATAATTTAAGAAGTAACAGTTCAGCCTTGCGAAGATTCAAAGTAAAAAATGTGTTGAAAGCTTGTTTTCATAAGAATTTTTTACTTTGAATCTTCATAAAGCGGACGCATCACGCTTCTTGTCCGCGTATCGCGGGCAAGAAGATGCAAGGCTGAACTGTTACTTTAGGAAAAGGCTGTTGCAGATAAAGGAGGAAACGTTATGACAGCGCTTTCTGCGGGAAATGAGAAAATAAAATACCGGTTGGCACAGGCGGTGAAAGAGTGTATGAAAACAACACCGGTGGACAAGATTACGGTAAAAGAAATCGCAGAAGCCTGCAAAATCACCAGACAGACTTTTTACCGGAATTTTCAGGATAAATACGACCTGATTAACTGGTATTTTGACAAGCTTCTTTTAGAGTCCTTCGCCCATATGGGAGAGGGGAGGACCGTCTATGAAGGATTGGTGAAAAAGTTTGAGTATATCCGGCAGGAACGGGTATTTTTTGCCGGCGCATTTCGCTCTGATGACTACAATTCTCTAAAGGAGCACGATTTCCAGCTGATTTTAGAATTTTATACCCAGAGGATTCGGGAAAAGACAGGGCAGGAACCGGAAGAGACGATAGGGTTCCTGTTGGAAATGTACTGCCAGGGTTCCATATATATGACGGTTCAGTGGGTGTTAGGCGGCATGAAGGCAACTCCGGAGGAAATGGCCGGGCTGTTGGTGGATGCCATGCCGGAGGCGGTGGCCCGCCTGTTTAAGGAGCTGGGATTGCTCTAAAAAAGATTGTCCGGTGAGGGTAGCGGTTCAGAAAGCTGTCCTCTTGCCTGGCCGTGCCGGATAAGAAGGGGATGCGGCAAAAATTTATGGAAAATGTTACAAAACAGGGAAATTGTAACTTTCTTTTTAGACAAATTATTGTTAAAATCATGTCATAACAATTGGGAAGTCTAAAAGAAAAGGAGAAAAATATTATGGCAAACAGAATCATGCTAAATGAAACCTCTTACCACGGATCCGGCGCAATCCAGGAGATTGCAGGAGAGGCAAAGGCTCATGGCTTTCAGAAAGCATTTGTCTGCACGGATCCGGACTTAATCAAGTTCGGCGTTGCTAAAAAAGTAACGGATGTACTGGACGGAGCCGGACTTGCTTATGAGATCTATTCTGATATTAAGGCGAACCCTACCATTGAGAATGTACAGAATGGAGTTTCTGCCTTCAAGAAGGCAGAGGCAGACTACATTGTAGCCATCGGCGGCGGTTCCTCCATGGATACGGCCAAAGCCATCGGTATTATCATAGCCAATCCGGAGTTTGAGGATGTAAGAAGCTTAGAGGGAGTAGCTCCCACCAAAAAGCCCTGTATTCCCATTATTGCAGTTCCCACCACTGCTGGTACTGCTGCAGAGGTTACCATTAACTACGTTATTACGGATGTGGAGAAAAAGAGAAAATTTGTCTGTGTAGATCCTCACGATATGCCTATTGTTGCAGTGGTAGATCCGGATATGATGGCTTCCATGCCCAAAGGGCTGACTGCATCTACCGGTATGGACGCGTTAACCCATGCTATCGAGGGCTACACCACCCTGGCTGCCTGGGAGATGACGGATATGTTCCACATTAAGGCTATTGAGATCATTTCCAAGTCCTTAAGAGGGGCTGTTGCAGGAGAAAAGGAAGGCCGGGACGGCATGGCTCTTGGCCAGTACATTGCCGGTATGGGATTCTCCAATGTAGGACTGGGAATTGCCCACTCTATGGCCCACACCCTGGGAGCTGTTTACGATACTCCTCACGGGGTTGCCTGTGCCATGATGCTTCCCATCGTTATGGAGTACAACGCAGAGTGTACCGGCGAGAAGTATAAAGAGATTGCCCGGGTTATGGGGGTAGAGGGAGTAGATTCCATGAGCCAGGAGGAATACCGCAGGGCGGCTGTTGAGGCGGTAAGAAAACTTTCCGCAGATGTAGGGATCCCGGCTAAGCTGGAGGCCTTAAAAGAGGAGGATCTAACCTTCCTTGCAGAATCCGCATATGCAGATGCCTGCCGTCCCGGAAATCCCAGGGATACTAATGTAGAGGACTTAAAGGATTTATTCCGGAAGCTGATGTAAGGTTTTGTAGATTGTCCACTGAGGGTATCAACGATAGATAAAAAGAAATCAGTAGACAAAAGAATTGAATATGTCTAAGGAATATCACCAGGAAGCCGTTTATTCTTATGGGTTTTAGAGTAAACGGCTTTTGGCGTGTTGCGACGAGCCAAGAGGAAAGGCTTGCATTTCCATTTGACGGCTGCTATGTTCAGCGAGATTATAATCGAGCGGCTTGCTGCGTCCTCTGGTACAGCAGGGCAAGACTGCTCATGGTATGTTGGTGCTGTGGATGGCCTTTGTTTTTTTGTGGATAAAGAGACTGCTGAGAATTTGATCTACATTGTCCACTGAGGGTAGTATAACACATGAAATCCAAATCATGCAGTCCTCTGAAGCGAAAACTTCTATGTAATCTGTATTGACATTGATTCTGCAGCCGCCTCGCTGAATTTCACAGCCGGATATTTAGTCAGGCCTTCCCTGGGATTAGGAGATGTGGTATAATGTGAACACTTATAGTACAATGTGAATACCCAGGGCCGCTGCCCTGAAAACAGACAAGAAGGAGAAACAAAACTATGAACAACAACGAAAAAATCCCAAAGCCGATTCTCCTGGATCAGCTTCGGAAAGCTTCCATGCTATACGTATTAATGTCCGTATGTACCAGGGAACCTTACGTAGTCTGTCATCCAGAGACCTTTGATGATGAAATCCTGCTGTTTTTTGATATAGAAGAGGCAAAGGCCAGGGCAAAAAAACTGATGGAAGAAAAAATTCCCGTCAGCATTGCCAAGCTGGAAAATCAGCATCTTCTGATGTTTTATACCAGCCTTTACGCCATGGGGGTTAACGCCCTTCTGGTGGCAAAGGAGGGGGAAGAATACCATATCCAGCTGGAAGAACTTGTGAAGCGCAGGGATCCGGAGAAGCTTCCGGAAGGAAAAGTATGGGTGGAAAATCCGGCTCTTCATCTGACTGCCATTTATCTGATGCAGGAAATGAGAGGGCAGCCGGTAAAAGAGATGAGCGGCAAAATGAAAGAGCTTCAGGAGGAGATTGCCAGCCATTTTGGAAAAGGCAGATATATTATCCCGGTACAGACGGAGGATAATGGGATGCCTGTGATTAAGCTGAGTACCGGCGCTGTTTTCCAGCCGCTGTTTACGGATATTCTGGAATTCCAAAAGTTTAACCGGGAAAACAAATGTAAGCCTGCGGTGGTAGAGGCGGCAAAAATCCCTCAGATGCTTCCAAAAGAGGCAGGAGGCGTTATTATTAATCCCATGGGAGTCAACATGCCTTTAACTCTGAACCGGAAAATATAAAATCCATTTTATTGTGTAAATCCTAACATGTGATATTTTTTTTAAGATCTGTTTGCGATATCATGATAGAATCTGAAATGTTAAAAAAATAACAAGAGAAAGAAAGGGAATGTGTATGGAAACCAAAGAAAAAGAGCTGAAAACGCTCAATGGATGGCAGTCAGCAGTTGTGCTGATCCTGATTATTGCCTCCGTTGCCACCTGTGTAACTTTAAAAGTAGGCGGTCCTATGGTAGGGCTGTTCTTCTCCTGGATGATTATTTATGCCAGCTGCCTTGCTTTTCGAGTGGACTACGAAGAGGTTCGAAAAGGCGCCTTTGATGCGTTAAAAGTAGTTCTTCCCACCATGTCCATCCTTATGGCAATCGGCGTGCTGATTGGCGCATGGATGCAGTCCGGCACAATTCCTACCATTATTGTATACGGTTTAAAAGCGATTAATCCGTCTTATTTATTAGTATTTACCCTGGTATTTACTGCGATTTTAAGCCTGGTAACCGGTACGTCCTACGGTTCCGCAGGAAGCGCCGGGGTGGCTATGATGGCAATCGGACATGCTATGGGGATTAATCCCGGTATGGTGGCCGGTGCTGTTATCTGCGGCGCTATGTTCGGCGATAAGTTAAGCCCGTTTTCCGACACCACCAACCTGGCTCCGGCAGTAGCCGGCGCCAAATTAGGAGATCATGTAAAAAGCATGCTGTGGACCACCCTGCCGCCTATGCTCATCAGTATTGTTATATTTACGATTCTGGGTTTTTCCCAGACCAGCGGAAATTACGATCCCGGCGATTTAAATGCTTACATCGGATACCTGGAGGGAAGCTTTCACATCGGATTTGCTACTTTGATTCCTGCAATTCTGATTATTGTACTTTTAATGTTCCGGGTGGGAGCCTTTGAGGCCCTGGGAATCGGCGCAGTGGCAGGCGCTCTGGTGGCAATCTTTGTCCAGGGAGCAGACCTGCAGTCTGTATTAAGAGTGGCTTACAACGGCTTTACCAGCGACACAGATATCGGCGTGCTGAAATCCATTTTAAACCGGGGCGGTATGGGCAGCATGCTCCAGTATGTGGCCATTATTACCTTTGCCGTAGGTATGGGCGGCATGTTAGATAAGCTGGGGGTATTAAACAACATTCTTTCCATATTCACCAAGAGCATCCGCAGCGACGGGGCATTGATTTTCGCAACTATTATGGTTGGCTATGTTACCAGTATTGTAAGCTGCTCCAGCCCTATGTCTCATGTACTTACAGGACGTCTTATGGAGCCCTTGTTTAAAGAAAGAGGAATTGAGCCCAGAATCCTTTCCAGATGTCTGGAAGACAGCGGCACCCTGGTAGGCCCCATGATTCCCTGGCACGGTTACGGCAGCTATATGGCAGGCACATTGGGGGTTACCTGGTCCCAGTTTATTCCGTTTGTGCCCTTATTGTGGTTAACTCCCCTGTTCTCCATTTTCTATGGATTTACAGGAATTTCCATTAAGCATGTAGAAAAATAAAGCATAGCAGTCAGAAAATGCCCGAAACGACTTCTTAATCACAGGTTTTTTATGATTATGGAAGGCGCTTCGGGCATTTTTTTGATTTTGTAACATCCATGGGTTATATATCGTTACTTTCTGACTTTATTGGCAAATATAGGGTAATGGTATTTTGGTGAAAAGGGATTGAAGAAAATTCAATCCGTATTTCACTTTTGTAAAATACCTGTAAACGCCTGTAGACATTATTCAGGCCGATTTTGGAAGAATTGTCCTTCTGATAAACGGCAGCCGTGGCAGCCGGAATATCAATCCCCTTTCCGTTATCTTCAATGACCAGCAGCAATTCCCCGTTTTCTTCCGTGATTCGGATAGAGATTACAGGATTCATCACCAGGCGGCCGCCATCTTCAGAAGTAAAGCCGTGCTTTATGGAGTTTTCTACAAATGGCTGGAGGATCCGGGGGACAATGGGAAGCAGCTCCAAACCATCGGATACAAAGAGTAATAAGTCAATAGGTTCCTGGGTGCGGTGGTTGATAATGTCAATATATTTTTCAACATGGGAAAGCTCGTCCTGAATGGTAGTAGCCGAGCTTTGGGCGTTTAAGCTGAGGCGGAGAAAATCCCCCAGCTCTTCCACCATAAGGGCGGCGCTTTCCGGATTCCCACCCAGAATTTCCCAGTGAATACACTCCAATGTATTGTAGAGAAAATGAGGATTAATTTGGTGAGTGAGGATTTCCAGTTCTGTACGGTAACGCTGGCGTTCATCCTCCTTTATCTGTTCCATCTGCTTTTGGATAATATTTAAAAGATTATCAAAGGTACGGGACAGGATTCCGATTTCATCCTGATATTTTGCATGAAACATAGGCAAAGGCCTGGACGGATCTGCCGTGGAAACGTTTTCTGTCAGCTTATTTAGAGGGAGGGATAAAGTCCTTGACAGCGCCAGCCCTATAAACAAGGAGAAAAGAAGGCTGGCGGAAATGGCGATTGAAGTAAACAGCTTAAGCCTGTCAATGCCGGATAACAGTTCCTTTTTAGATATGGTGCTTACCAGCTTTAAGCGGTTAAAGGGAAGAGGGTTTACGGATACGAAATAGTCCCCGTCCAAAGTGGAAATATGATTGGTGGATAAGCGGGAGGCAGACGAAATCGCCTCCTCCATTGCTTTGACAGAAGCCGGATTTAACTGGTTATAGGACTGCGGCCTGTTCAGGATGGTTCCGTCCTCCAACGTGAGATAGGTGGCAGTTAGGCGGACTCTGTTGAAATTATTTAAATATTCCTCCAGCTTGCGGGTAGGGATTAACACGGTTATGGACAGGGAAGAATCGCCTTCCTGATTGGTAATAAGAGGCGCATGCCCGTAGACTCCAAGGGAGATGGGAAAGGAAATGGGAATGTTCTCTTCCGCCATTGTGGGAAAAGGCGTGGAAATAGAAGGGGACCAGGAGATCCCTTTTTCTTGTTTTAGCCGGGAGAGAACATGGGTAATCTCCTGGCTGTATTTTAACCCTGAATTGGAGGTGCTGTAAAACTCCCCGTTTTTCCCTGTAATGATGATATTTTCAGCCAGGATATTATGGGTAATCACATTATTCAGCAGAGGCTGTATGGCAATATAATTTGAGGCATAATTTTCGGTATTTCCGTATTCAATATCCATTACGGTCTGGATAAAACCGGAATTGGAAACCATATAAGTAATATCCTTATAGAGAAGATTAATATCCCGATCCAGGGAAGCAGCCGTATTCATAAGGGAAGCTTCGGTCTCGGATTTGGCTTCTTTTTCCATAAAATCAGAAAAATAGATATAGCAGATAATCCCCATAAAGCTGCAGGAAAATAAAACAATTCCCATCATGGCAGATAAAAGCTTATATTTAATTTTTAAATTCATAAAAAGTGATTTTAAAGCACGAAAATACATATAACAGGAACTCTCCTTCATTGATTTCATTCATCACGTTTGGAATCGGATGCAAAAGACGGATTATAAAGCCGGTGATAGTCGGAAGGGGATTTGCCGGTACTTTTTTTAAACGCCCGGTTAAAGGAGCGGTATTCCTCATATCCCAGCAGGGAGGACAGATTGGACACCGTAATGTCGGTTTCCTTTAACAGCTTCTTTGCATAGTCTATTTTCTTTTCAAGCACATAATCCCGAAAATTGATTCCCATATAATCCTTAAATAAAGCAGCAAAATAATTTTTACTTAAATGAACCTGGGACGCCACCTCCTCCAGGGTAAGCCGGGAGGTAATGTTTTTTCTGATATAAGAAGCAGCGGCTTCTATAACAGGGGCATTGTCATCTATAACATGGACATGAAGAACGGTTGCGTAATGCCTTAAGGCAGAGATCATCCATTGGGAAATATCCGAGAGAAACAAACATTGGGCAATGGCCTTATGAGGGGTATTGACAAGAAATTCGTTTCTCAGGATTTTGTAGGAAGATAAATTTTTTTGAATATCTACCATAAGATGGGTACACATGCCTCTGACAAAGCTGGGGGGCGGCATGGGGATATATAAAATCCAGTCCAGAAAGCTTCTGGTGATTTCATCAATATGTTCCGGCTGATAATTTAAAATTGCTTCTAAAAGCCTGTCGCTGTAGGAGTTATTGATGGTGACAGGGCAGGAATCGCCTGTTTCCAACAGGGCGCTGTCAAAGACCTGCAGCTCTGTTTTATACATACTGTAGGAGAGATATTCCAGCGCGCTTCTGTAAGAGTGGCGAAGAAGGGATATATTGGACACGGAATTGCCGATTCCTATATATACAGGAGTATGAAACAGCGCTGAGACCCGGGTTACCACATTCTGACAGAATTCTTTTAAAGCCAGCGGAACAGTCTGAGAGAATACCTGTAAAGAGAGAAGGACTGCCAGTCTGTGTTCATCACATTCAAAAACAATGCCTGTAGAATCGGGAATCAGGGAAGCCAGCTCTTTTTTTAATTCCTGAGGGTAAAAATCTCCGTCACAGACCAAAATACACAGAGGAAGCCGATTGGAATATTCCAGAAGAAATTCCGGAAGAGGCTGGGAGCGGTCATAGGATCTGTGCATTAAATTTCTCAGAAAGGATTCTTTGGATTGAAGCAGGCGGACTGAGCGGCGTTCTGCCTCTGCTTTATCCCGAACCTTTAGGAGAGCCTGAATCAATTCTTCTTTTTTTATGGGTTTTAAGAGATAATCTTCCACCCCGTACTGGAGGGCGGTTTTGGCAAACTGGAAATCATCATAGCCGCTCATAATAATAAAACGGGAATGTAATCCCAGCTTTTTGGCAGATTTTATTAAGTCTAACCCATTGCCGTTTGGCATTTTAATATCGGTCAGAACAATATCAGGTGTTTGAAGGCGAATCATATCCAAAGCCTCATTTCCGCTTCCGGCCAGTCCCGCCACCTTTATATTCATTTCGCTAAAAGGGAGGGCCTGAGCCAGCCCATTCCGTATAGAAGGCTCATCATCAACAATTAGTAATAAAAGCTGGGAAGAAATCTGCATAATGGCTTCCTTTCTGAGATGTAATAGTCCCCTCATCCATTGAGGACACCTTTAGAAGACTAACTTATTATAGTGTGATTGTAAGAATAAAACAATATTCATAGAAAATGATCGTGATAAATGATACACATTGCCATAAAATGACATGGGAAAACCCGGAAAGGATTTGTATAATATGTCTGTATTCATACAAAAACAAAGGGAGGTTTCTACTAAATGTTGAAGAAAAGATATTTGGCCCCGCTGGCTGTGGCTGCGGTAATTGCGGCGGTAACCGGATGTTCGGCATCACCGAAAACAACAACTTCATCAGGCAGCGAGTCAACGGCTGCAAAACAGACCCCACAGGAGGCCAGAACAGAAGCGGCTTCAGAGGAGCAGGCATTTCAGGGAGAAAAAGTGCTGGTGTGGACAAACAACCGGCATGATGCAGAGTACATGGAGGAAATAGTCAAAAGCTTTAATGAAGAGAACCAGGGACAGATTGAGATGGAATACGTGATTACCACAGAAAATTATATTAATATGATCACAATGGCCATATCCTCTGACCAGGCGCCGGATATCTTTTGCGTAGGCGCGGCAACGGCAGGCTTTGATTTAAACTCCTTTGTGGCTTCCGGTATTATTCAGCCGCTGAACCCATTGTTGTCAGATGAATTTAAAGGAGTCTATGATTTAGGCAAACTCAGCTATCCCGGAATCAATGCCCTGGGAGAGGACATTTATTTTGTTCCTACCTGCCAGAGAAGCGGAAACCGGCTTCTTTACAACAAAGAGATGTTTGAAGCTGCCGGAATTACAAAAGATCCGGAAACCCTGGAAGAGGTAGTAGAGGCGGCCAAAAAGATGACAGAGGCCGGAGGTGGGATCAAATATGGAATCGGTATGCCGGGATTAAGCGCTTCTTTTAAGCGGTTCCTCTACCCGGCGGCGGAGGTTAGCGGAATCCTTCCCTATGACTATGTAAATGGAAGATATGATTTTACCGGATATAAGCCCGTGATTGAAGCGGCCAGGCAGATGTTTACAGACGGAAGCATGATTCCCGGAGCAGCCAGCTTAAAGATCGATCCCCTGCGGGTTCAATTTGCAGAAGGAAATATCGGAATTATCGGAAATGCTTCCCAGGAGGTAGGCGTTCTTACGGATCAGTTCCCGGCTAAGATGGAGTGGGGAGTAGCGGAAATCCCGTCTTTGGATGGAACCATAAAAGGGTCTCTGTCCGCCCTGCCTCAAACAGGGTGGGCCATGACTACCACTGCTGAAAACCCGGCCGCTGCGGCAAAGGTAATTGAATATTTATCCAGTGTAGACGTGATGAAGGGCTACGTAGAAAAAGGATATTCTCTTCCTACCTCAGATAAGGTGATGGAAGCAGTAGATCAATCTAAGATTGGCAAGCTGGCAGACTTTGCCCCCTTATCTTATGAGTCCGTATACCCACAGTTTCCCAACGTGACCCCCCAGGGGAAAAACTGGGAGGAAGTATTATGGGAGGCATGTTTCCCGGAAGCCGGGGATATTGATCCCATTCTGGAGACTTTGACTAAGGATTACAATGATGCTCTGGACAAAGAGGTAAAGATGGGCAAGACCAGGCGTCTGATAATTAAAGATTTTGATCCCTTAAAGCCGGCGGAAGGTACATTGGAATATCTGGACCAGTAAGATAAGGGGACATGCCGGAAGGCATTGCAGGGGATGCGGCAAAAGGAAACCAACAGACTTTCTATTTTGCGGTATCCCTTGTTTTATGGAGGAAAAGTCAATGACAGAACTGAAAAAGAATAGAAAAGGCAGGTGGGATTTACCCTTATTTCTCATGCTGCTTCCTATGATGGCGCTGTTTCTTGTGGTGTCTGTATACCCCTTTCTTTGGGTAGTAAAATATGTATTTTATGACTACAACGGATTTGCGGCCTACCCGGTTGGACTGGATAATTTTAAGAGGATTTTTACAAATGATCCCATCTACTGGAAAAGCGTAATTCATACCTTTGAATACGCTTTTTTAAAGCTGGTGCTGACCATGCCGGTTTCTCTGGTGACTGCGGTGCTGCTGAACCAAAAACTTCGGGGGAAAAGCTTTTTCCGAATTTTATTCTTTATCCCCACAGTAATCAGCTCCGCTATTTACAGTTTAATCTTTTTCTTTATTTACAGCCCTTATAACGGGATCTTAAATAACCTTCTCCTTGGAGGGGGACTGATAAAGGCGCCGGTAGACTGGCTGGGAAATCCTGCCATTGCCATGATATCCGTGGTAATTGTAGCGCTTTGGGGGGCCTTCGGAAACTATATGATCCTGTTTCTCGCAGGGCTTCAGAGTATCCCGCAGGATGTATACGAAAGTGGGGATATGGACGGAGCAAGCCGGGTCCAAAGCTTTTTCCACATTACCCTGCCAATGCTGGGGCCGGTATTAAAGGTGGTTCTCCTGCTGGCAATTACAACGGCGCTGAAGGATTACCAGAGCGTGATGGTATTAACCGGAGGAGGCCCCAGAGACAGAACCCAGGTAATGTTTTTGTATGTGTACCAGTTAATGTTTGGCAATGAAAACGCTACCGCCGCCCAGCTTCAGATCGGCTATGGAGCTACGGCAGGTCTGGTTTCTGCAGTGATTATCGGAATTGCTACCTTTATCTTCCTGAATCTGAGTAAAAAATTGGACGAGGTTTATTAAAGGACGGAGGTGAATGTGATGGAAAAAAGAAAATCCAGATTAATGGGTCAGATCTTAGTTTACTTATTTTTAGGGGTGCTGACAATTTTTACCCTGTACCCGATTCTCTATGTGGTGCTGGGCTCCTTTAAAGAAAACCAGGAGCTGGTTTTAGGAGGAACCAGCATGCTGCCGGAAACATTTCAGATTTCCAACTATATTGAGGCGTGGAGGCTGGCGGATTTTGGGCGGTATACCTTTAACAGCGTTTTTTTAAGCACAATGGTAACGGCGGGAGTTGTAGCAATTTCCAGTATGGCGGGATATTGCTTCGCAAGGCGGGAATTCCCCGGGAAAAACCTGCTTTACAGCCTGATGATAGCGTTTATGTTTATCAACATCGGAAGCATATCCCTGCGCCCCCTGTTTGAGCTGGCGGTGAAATTAAAGATGAACCGTTCTATGTGGTCTGTGATTTTAATCTGTATCGGGACCAACCAGGTAACCAATATTTTCCTGGTAAGAGGTTATATGGCCACAGTACCCAGGGAGCTGGATGAGGCGGCGGCTATTGACGGATGCTCTTTCTTCCAGATTTATTATAAAATTATTCTTCCTGTGTTAAAACCGGTGCTGGCTACGGTGGCCCTTTTGTCTTTTAGAAGCGCGTGGAATGAATTTATTATGCCCCAGGTATTTACCATGTCAAATCCAAAGATGCGTCCTTTAACCGTGGGAGTTGTGGCATTAAAAACCATGGGGGACGGGGCGGCGGCCTGGAACATTATGTTTGCCGGTTCTGCAATGTCCATTGTCCCCATTGTTATTGTATATTTATTTACCAGCAGATATTTTATGTCTGGACTGACGGTAGGGGCGGTGAAAGGATGAAAAATTACGGTGTAAAAAATCAGGGCTTTTTAACCCGGTGGCTGATATCCGGACTGAAAAGCAGTCCATATGAAAGCTGCCAGACAGAAAAGGATCAGATTCTCTATGAACAGCATTTGAGAACTGAAGGGATTGACGGGAAGCTAAAAAGTCCCCCGGAAACTATCCGGCTGGGAGAGAAAGGGTGCGGAAACTGTCTCTGGGAATATTATTACAGGAGAAACCACTGGTTTGTGGATTTATCCAATACCTGTCAGCTTCCCACAAAGCTGGAAGCCTACGGGGCAACGGTTTTGGAGGCAGAAGAGGAGCTGGATTTGGAAGCGGCGCTTTGGACTTATCCGGCTGCGGAGCTTTGGGTTAATGGCCAGTTGATTTGCCATGTGAAAAATGCGGTTTATAAACCTATGACAAAAAGGGAGATAATTCTTCCTCTGAAAAAAGGGAAAAATCTTATTTTTGTCAGGATTCAGACCGTTGGCGTCCGGGACAGCCGGAATATGTTTGGCCTTCAGATAAAAGGGGAGGCAGATGAGAGAGTAAAACCGGCCCTTCCGGACGAGGCCGGTACGGCTCCGGTTATTCAGGCGGAGCAATGGCTGGAAGAGATTTTTTGGAAAGAAGGCAGGCTGAACTTTAACCGGACGCCGGAGTTTGAGGCGTGGTTCCAGTATAAAAAAGACGGACGCCTGCTTCGGGAAAGGATCACAGAGAAGGAGAAAAAGATTCCGGAGGATATCTGCTGCTTTCAGGTGATAGCCCAAACTGCAGGCCAGGAGCTAAAAAGGAGCTTTGAGGTTGGGGAAAGGTGGAAACCGGTATACTGGGAGACCAAAAATGAAGAGAAGAGCCATCTTGAAATTTACCGGCGTCTGGCTGAAATTCCCTTCCAAATCAGAGGATCCGGCGCCCGGTTTTCCGTTTATCATGTGTTGGCAAGGTATGCGTCAGGCATGGAGACCCAGAAGGACAGAGAGTATCTGCTTCAGGATTTGGCCTATATAAACCAGCGGATCGACTGCTCGGATTTTCTCATGTCAGGTATTATCCGGTTAGTGAAAAATTACAGGATGGATGAGGAATTTATGGAGGCGGTCCGCCAGACATTCCTTAATTACCGGTATTGGATGGATGAAGACGGCTCTGACGGAATGTGCTTTTGGAGCGAAAATCACGCTTTAATGTTTCATGGGGCCCAGATGGCGGCGGGACATCTGTACCCGGATGAAATATTTGTGAGAAGCGGCCGGACCGGTCGGGAGCAGGCGGCTGTTGGAGAAGCAAGATGCAGAAGCTGGCTGACAGAAGTAGAAAACCATGGTTTTGAAGAATTTATCAGCGCAACCTATACATCCGTAACAGTGGCGGCCCTTTTAAATTTAATTGATTTTGGGCCGGAGGATATTTCCCTGAGAGCGGCCCGGGCGCTGGATCAAAACCTGGAGATGCTGTGCACCCATGTATTTGACGGCGTTGTCATAGGGCCTCAGGGCCGGGTCTACCGGGATGTTATTTATCCTTTTAAACAGTCGGCTCAGGCATTTATCCACTTTATCAATCCAAAGCTGCCCACTTCCATGGGGCTTCCCGGAGCAGAGTGTATGTGGCTGTCGGCCATGGCAACCACCAAATACCAGATAATGGATGGCCTGAAAAAGAAAATGGAGGAAGAGGCGGATTTTTCTTACGCCTCTCAGGATGCGGAAATAATTTTAAAAAAGACAGAACACTACATTCTGACCTCCGTGGCCTCGCCAGGAGACCGGTGTGAAAAAAGGCAGGAGGAAGGGGAGATCTTCAGCACTGCATGGGTAAAGAAATTAAATACCCGTTACCATGGGAAAACCCTGTTTGAGCCTGGGGTGTACGGATATCAGCAGCATATGTGGTATGCGGCCCTTGCAAAGGACTGCCCGGTTTTTGTAAATCATCCGGGAATTTCTACGGATGACGGGGAGATGAGGCCAGGATACTGGTACGGAAATGGAGTATTTCCGGCGGTAAGGCAAAGTGTCAGTATGCTGGGGGCAATCTATTCCATTACAGAGGAACACCCCATCCACTTTACCCATCTGTACTGGCCAAAAGCCAACCTGGATGAAACCAGAAAACTAGATTCCTGGATATTTGGCAGAAAAGGGGAGGGCTATGTGGGAATCTGGTGCAGCAGTGAGCTGACGCCCTTTGACGATGTGCTGATTGAGAGAGAGTACCGGACCTGGGGGAGCCAAATAGCCTATGTCTGCCTATGCGCGGACAGGAAAGAGGCGGGAGGCTTTGACGGCTTTGTGGAAGCCTGCCTGAAAAAGAAAATCCAATTCGACCCTTTGTCTTTGAAGCTTACGGCGGAAGGGCTTGGGCAGCTTACCTGCCAGGCGGCCCGGGACTGTACGCAGTATATTTAAAATGGTAAAATTTTGTTGTAAAATAGGGAATAAAACGGTACAATAATCCTTGGAAGAAGGCAAATGTGAGCATTTTCAGGATGCCTTTTGACAATATGGCAGGTGACGCCAGGCGCCGCGTGCCAATTTATTATTACACTAGGGGGAATGGATATGAGGATCGTTTTGTTCTATTCAGAGGTAGAATCATTTAACTTTTTTACAGATCAGCTTGTAAATGAGTTTCAGAGCCAAGGGAATGAGACCTGTGTTTTGGATTTGCGAAAGTTGAAGCTGAAGGATTTTCACTCTTATCAGGAGTTCTTGCAGTGCGTTCCCCAAATGGCGGAAAAGGTGGACGCCGTAATTTGCTTTGACGGATTAGGCACAAGAGAAGATGTATTAATTGAATTGTGGGATGCCCATAAGGCGGTAGTGGTGGATATCCTGATGGATCATCCCCTTCGGTTCCACTCTACCCTTGAAAAGCACCCCCGCCGCTATCTTTTGTTCTGCTGCGACAGGGATCATGTGCCTTATGTGAGAGAGTATTTTGGAGATAAGGTTCCCTATGTGCTTTTTATGCCTCATGTCGGTGCTGCGCCAAAAGAAACTACCCAGATCATTCCTTATAAAGAGCGAAAATACGAAATTCTTTTTTCTGCCACGTATTACCGGCCGGAAGAATTGCTTTCCCGAAGAGAGAAACAGATGGAGCTGGTTTTTAGCGGCGATACATCTATGGATAAATTTTATCGCTTGATGTATCAGAATTTGAAGGAGAATTCCAGACTTGCGACAGAACAGGCGGTTCTGTACACTCTCCGTCAGTTGGGGTGGGAGCTTCCTGTAAATGCCGTCAAAGCCCTGATGAATGGTTCTGTCTATGTAGATTGGGCGATTCGTCAATACCAGAGAGAGCAAGTGGTGAAAGTACTGGCAGAATCCGGGATACCGATCTATCTTCTGGGAAGAGGGTGGGAAAATCATCCCTCAATAAATTGTAAAAACGTACACCGTTTGGAGGATGGGATCGCCTATGCCAGGACTCTTCCTATGATGGCGGACGCAAAAATTAATTTGAATGTGATGCCCTGGTTTAAAAATGGCAGCCATGATCGAATCGCTAATACGCTGCTTCAACATTCAGTGCCTTTGACGGATACCAGCCGCTGGCTTGAGGAGAGCTTTGTTGACGGATGGGATATTGCTTTGTACGATCTGGATCATCTGGAAGAGCTTCCCGGGATTGCAGAGCGGCTGCTTACGGATCAGGAATTGGCGGAAGAAATTATCCAAAGGGGAAGAAAGAAGGTACTTTCGAATTTGACCTGGGGACATTGTGCAGAATGGCTCCTGGGCGGGATTCAGGCAGTGAAGGCTAATGAAAATTAAAAATAAATACATTCGTAAAATTTATCATATTTTAACTGAATACCGTATCTTATGCGCCCAAATGGAATTTAACCATCTGGGCGCTTCTGTTTTTTAGAAGGCACACACACTCCCAACTGTCGTTCACCGCCCGCTCCGTGCGGCTATTTTTGTATAGAAGGAGCCGCCAATACTCTAAAGGAAAAATTACCGTAATAATATGTCCGAAGAACTTTACCGTTTCCTGTATTTTCATGATAAATTTTGTGTAACTATTCTTTTCAGAGTAGCTGCCAAATGCTTTTTATCGGTGGATTACTAAACCATAAATCCTAGATTACAGCAGGTTAATTTAATAATATTTGATGATGGAGGAAGAATCATGAAGTATATTAATTTTGATGAATCAAGAGAATTGGATCTGATACTTCTCGGGCGTGTGGCGATTGATTTTAACCCTGCTTACAGTGAAGAGGTAAAAGAAGAATTCAAACCATTGAAAAGGGTTCATTATTTTGAAAAGTTTGTGGGAGGCTCCCCGGCGAATATTGCGGTCGGCGTGACACATCATGGAATGAAAGCGGGATTTATCGGAAAAGTATCAGACGATCAGTTTGGGGAATATGTTGTTGATTATTTTAATGAACAGGGAATTGATACATCCTGTATCTCTAAATGTACTAACGGAGAAAAACTGGGGCTTACATTTACAGAAATGCTTTCCCCAAAAGAGAGCGGCATTTTGATGTACAGAAACTGTATTGCAGATCTGCAGCTTCACGTAGATGATATCGACGAGGATTATATAAAGAGAACAAAAGCTATTTTGATTTCCGGAACAGCTCTGGCGGAAAGTCCTTCCCGGGAAGCTGCTATAAAAGCAGTCATGCTGGCAAGGAAGAACGATACTAGAATTATTTTTGATATTGATTACAGGGAGTACAACTGGAAGAACAGCGATGAAATTTCTATTTACTATTCCACTATCGCAAAGGAAGCCGACATTATCATGGGCTCCAGAGAAGAATTTGACCTGACGGAAAAGCTTATTAAATCCGGCATGACTGATGAAGAAAGCGCTGCGTACTGGCAGGGATACCGTGCGAAGATTGTAGTGATTAAGCACGGTATGAAAGGATCCACAGCTTATACCTGCGATGGGCAGAAGTTCAGCATTAAGCCATTCCCGGTAGACGCAAGAAAGGGATTTGGCGGCGGAGACGGATATGGCTCCGGTTTCCTTTACGGTCTATACCAAGGCTGGGAAATTATTGACTGCCTGGAATTTGGGTCTGCAGAGGCATCCATGATGGTGAGAAGCAACAATTGTTCGGACTCTCTCCCGGGACCAGACGCAGTGCATGCGTTTATTAAAGAAGAAAAAGAAAAATTCGGAGAGATGATTGCAAGAGTATAAAAGTCCAGCTAAGAAATGTCAATAGGTAAAATGAAAAATGTTTAAAAAGTTGA
>CAJTOL010000006.1 GCA_910577645.1 uncultured Lachnospiraceae bacterium | reverse complement strand
CGACAGATACATTTCTCCCTCTGGCGGTCTGATAAGCTATGAGGGTATATAAGAACTTCTCCCCATATCTAAAATGCCGGGAAAGCCCGAAAATACGGGCTATACCGACATATAAGAACTTCTAAAGAGATAATCTAAATTCACCATAAATTTTGAGATAAAAGCGATATATCCGTATTAGGCCCTCTAAAACAAATGCTAAATTATTTGGTTATTATGGTTCATCCATTAAGAGTATTGATTTTTGAAGGAGAGACCAGAGATTCCAATTTATTTTCTGTAAGAGAATTTGGAAATAATTGTTTGTTCTATACTTTGGGTGAGGTTTTAAGATATGCGGATGTATTAAATCTGATTCAGACAGATGATAGAGAGCGGGTAGTGGAACGTCTGGCCTACCTGTTTAACAACAAAGCCTTTAGGGAAGCAATTATAATTGAGAAAAATGCCCCACTTTAATAGACTTTGTGTTGGACTTGGGATATAATGGAATTGCTTATGGGGCTAAGCGGCTTGTTCAAAGAGATCTTTTAGCGGGGATGACTTTGACAAAGCCCATGAATCAAGATGTTGACATATTATGATGGCAAACAGGCGGCGACACATCATAGATAAGCAGTATCTGCCGTCTTCTGATTTATAGTCAAATCAATATAAAATGCCGGATTTTTAAAATGCCTAAACTTAATGGCAAATAATTTCGGCTAACAAAAGACAGGAGATTTTGGGAATGAAGGTAAAATTAGATGTTATTTTAGATGCAATTGAGATGGCAGATGATAATTATACATATTTTTTGGATTTAGAAACAGGAGAAAGTGTGTTCCTTGCAGATGAACTGGTTACTGGTCTGGATAATGAGGGGCTGGAAGACGAAATTGAAGAAAACCTGGAGCGCTATTTAAGGCTTCCAACAAAATTTGAAATTCACGAATATCATATCATGGAAGAATTTATCTGGACTTTAAAGGGGGATAGGGCGGATAAACTGGAACATGCCATACAAGGACGGGGAGCGTTTCGGAGATTTAAGGATATGGTTGACAGGATGGGGATTTCACAGCAGTGGTATGATTTTCAGGCGGAATATTACAGGAAACTGGCAATTGAGTGGTGTCAGGAACATGGGTTAGAGTATATAGAGGAGAGCGTATGAATATCAGGTTTGCGGAAGAATCAGACATCGAAACGCTTTCTATATATGATAAACACATCCGGGTAACAGAATTGAAATCTGCTGTGTCGCTTGGACGGGTAATTGTGGCAGAAGATAACGGAACGTTTATAGGGTGTCTGCGGTGGAATCTGTTCTGGGATAACACACCCTTTATGAATCTGCTGTTTTTGCCTGAAGAGTACCGGAGCAGCGGATACGGAAAAGCAATAGTTTCCTACTGGGAAAGAGTGATGCAGGAGGAGGGCTATAAACTAGTCATGACCTCATCCTTGTCCAATGAAACAGCTCAACATTTTTATCGTAAATTAGGTTATGTGGATTCCGGCGCATTACTGCTGCCCGGAGAACCTTTGGAGATTATTTTTACAAAGAAAATATAAGATGCCGCCATGGTAAAATAAAGCCGTAAAAGTCAGACTGCCTGGACGGTCTTTTGACAAAGCCGGAATGGGATGTGGGAAAGGCCGGCTGATACCAATGAGGAGGACTGGAATGGGATTATTGTCGCTACACGATAATGGTTTTTACAAAGAGCTTATAAAGAGAAACAGCACCAATGCCATTCAATATGCAGGTATCCTGCAGCCGGTAGCGGCGGATACCAATTACCTGCTGGAATATATCAAGGTTCAGTTTCCGGAGTATCCGGGCCATGATATCCAGCACTCATACCGGATATTGAGATATCTCTCCGATACACTGCAGGAGCAGGTTATTAAAGAAATGTCCGATACGGAGCTGTTCTGCCTGATTATGGCGGCGTTATTTCATGATACAGGCATGGCGCTTTATACGCTGCCTGAAACCGACCAAATCCGCAAAGAGCATCACAAATTTGCTTCCCGGGTTTTGGACAAGTATTTTGACGAGAAGGCCGCGATTTTACAGAACCGGGACAGAATCAAGCTGGCAATTCAGTCTGCCTGCGAAGCCCACGGTATGGAAATACAGGATGTGTATAACAGCAATACTTACCAAAAGAGGGACAAGATCGATTCCGATAAGATCCGGTATGCAGTATTGGCCAGTCTGCTGAGAATCGGCGATTTAATGGATTTAGATTCCAGCCGGGTCAATGAGTTTGTGCTGTCCAACTTTTTATCCGGCTTTTCCGGAATTTCTCAGGAGCATAATGCCAGACACTTAAATGTGCAGAAATATTTCTATGATGAAACGACGCTGGAAATTGAAGTGCTGGCTGAAAATATGGAGCAGTTTCGCATCTGGTCAGAGTGGCTGGGCTATATGAAAAATGAAATATTACATATTAACTCATACCTGTCACAATATGATATCCATTTTCCCGTTCCGGTTACCGCCGTCCACGGAGGAGAGAACGCGAATTTTGAAGTGGAGGAGCTGCGGTTTGAGATTGATGATTCCGGGGGGATATGGAAATTACTTTCCCAGTCTATTTATACAGATGCATTGGATTTTTTGCGTGAGCTGGTGCAGAATGCCATTGATGCAACTCTTTTTAAGCTGTACTCTGATTCCAGGGCTGTGATGGATCATATTTCTCCCAGATCCTGGAACACAGAATCGGCCTGCCAGGACATATTCATAGGATATTCGGAAAAACGGAAGGAGCTGTTTGTGCTGGACTCCGGGATTGGTATGAATCAGTCTGACTTGAAACGCTTTTTGTTTAAGGTGGCCGGTTCCGGATACTCTGAATCAGGGGAGAGGCTGTTTGCATTTCCCAGTATCGCCAAGTTCGGAATTGGTTTTGTTTCATGCCTGATTCATGCAAGCGATATTGAGATATTTACGAAAAAAGCCGACGAAGAAACCGTACATCACGTTTCTCTGGTTGCCGGGAATAACCAGGCGGTGACTGAGAACATTTCCTCAGACATGGCGGCAGGCACTACGATCCACTTAAAGCTAAAGCAGGATTTTACGTACAGTGAAATTGAGAAATACTTGAATACCACATTTTTATATCCCAGCGTTGGAATTACCTGTGTGGATATTGACCGTTTGGAGCAGGTGTCCAGGCAGTTGGAACCGGAGATTTTCTTTGACGGAATTTTAGAAAAGCCATATGAACTGAGAAAGTATTACCACAACTTTGAGCTGGTGAGAAGAGGCAAAATAGAACCATATAATAGAAAAGTCAACTTATATGACGATGTATTGGAGAAAGCTGATGATTTGAGGGAATGGCTGGAAGAAAAGAGAATATTCTACAAGGAAGATTTTAGCAGGAGGAAATTTGAGAATTTAAAAAAGCAGATACAAGGGCTGGAGAAAAAGGTAAAAGAGAACCAGGAAGAACTTCCGGAATTTCCAATCCCTGCAGAAACTTTCTCTTTAGAAGAGATGGTTTCCGGAATAGAGGATTACAGTCAAGAATTGATAGCATTTAGGAGGGACCTGAAAGCGCTTAAAAAAGAAGCAGAACAAAAGCGGGAGCCTCTCAGATTATATATTTCAACGATGAAAAGCTCGGAGGTTTCATGGAAATTCAAATGGAAGTATTGCTTCTGCCAGCTAAATGAGAATTTTGAGATAACCAATGTTGAATATATGCAAGAGGCGGCAGATTTGTCTGAAAAGACGGGAATTATTTTCCTTTATCACGAAACATGCGATTTTGATGCAGGGTATGAGTATGCTTCTGTAAATGGCTTTTTATTCCATGATGGGAAAGTCTGGAACTCAATGGTGAGGGTGGCAGGACATTATGAAAACAAAATTTCCCGCAGGGACTGTGAAAAAATCTATATAAAGGGATATCAGGACGAGCTGTATTTTGACAGGGATTTGGCGGAAGAGCTTTATGAGCAAGACATGGAGGAGGATGAGTATGCGGTGCCCTGTGACGAATTTTCAATAGAACCTATGTTTAAGACCTTGCTTATTGCCAATAATAAAATCTGTTTTACAGAAGACGCTCCGAGGGATGAACTGGAAGATTTAAGAAAAGGCTTTTGGGAAAAAGACACCAGAAACTATATATTTGATATAGTTCTGTGCTCCCAAGAAGATTTTACGAAACATGCGGATTTTTATATGAGGATAAGGGATATTGAACAAATAAGCGGCAGTGATTCCTTTGTGTTCTGCCAGGACGGAATCCGGTTTGACAATGCCCCCAGAGGGCTTTTCCCGGTGGGCTTATTTAAAATTTACTGTAATCTTACTGCAAATGCGCGTCTGCCTTTAAATGTTACCCGCCATAAGTTTAGTGAAATTGAAGGAGAGATTAAGTTTTGGGTTACGGGTCCTGCTTTTGCAATACAGAAATCAATTCTGTCTAACGTAAAGCAACTCCTTTCGGATGTGTCGCTGGAAATAGACATGGAAAAATTGATTCAGAGTGATAATACAGAGGATATTTTGTCCAGGGCGCTGACGAAACAATTCCGGCAGCTGGACGGAACAGATCCGGCCAGTTGTGTCGGAAAACAAAGTTTTGTTCCGGCTGGCGGGGAGTGCCGGGGATGAAATCGCGGTAAATTTTATCAATAAAATTGAGCCGGTTCTTACAGAGGATAAGGAGGAGAATCATGCAGCCTTACAAAGTTTGGCTATTCTCAGATCTGATTGAAAAAAACAAAAGGGTGTTTAAAGTTCCTGTTTACCAGCGAAATTATGACTGGTCTAATATACAGTGTGAAAAACTCTATCAGGACATTATGATTGCAAATGAAAGAGATCATAAGCATTTCACAGGAACGATAGTATATATAGTGGGGCTTGACGGCAGCACCTTAAATGAAGTGTTGATTATAGACGGACAGCAACGCCTTACCACTGTGTATATTCTTCTAAAGGCGCTTTATGATGCGGCAAAAGGCGTATCTGTCAGAATAGAAGCTGAAGTAGAAGAAGTAATGTTCAATCGAAATTGTGAGGAAAAATATAAGCTTAAGTTAAAACCTGTGAAAACAGATAATGAACAGCTGATACTTCTAATTAAAAATAAAATTGATGATATGGATAGAAATTCCAATATCTACAAAAACTATGTTACTTTTAAAAACCTGATTGAAAGTACATTGGCTGCCGGCTATGAGTTAAATGATATTCTGAACGGTATTAAAAAACTGGAAATGGTAGAAATTGTTCTTGATAAATCCCAGGGTGATGAGCCGCAGAAAATTTTCGAATCTATTAATTCGACAGGGTTAGAGTTAAGCCTGGCGGATTTAATTAGAAACTATCTGCTTATGGATGACATGAACCAGGATGAACTTTATGAGAATTACTGGTCTGTAATCGAAAAAAATGTAGGATATCGGAATCTTGGAGACTTTGTTATTAATTTTTTAAACTCCCGGATCAGTAAGCCTGTAAACAGCGGAAATGCATATCGCCTATTTAAAGAGCATTGCGAAGAAAATCGTTTGACCCATGAAGATGTGCTGAAAGAATTAAAAAAGACATCAAAATATTATGGGGCTTTTATAGGAGAAAATCATCACTACAGCAAGAAGATATCGGATCATCTGAGAGCTTTTTATACGATTAAGCAAACAACAATTCTTCCGTTTCTTTTCCGGGTCTTTAGCGACTATGAGGATGAGATTATTGACGAAGCAACTCTTAGTAAAGTATTAGAGTATTTGCTTATATATCTTGTCAGAATCACGGCTTGTGAAATTAATAAGAATCTGTCCAGGTTTATGAAATCAATGTATGATCGGGCGATTGACGGAAATTACGACAATTATTATGAAAAATTTGTAATCTTTCTGAATGATTTAAGAGCAAACGACCGGATGCCGACAGATAAGGAATTTAAAGAAGCGCTTATTTATAAGCCATTATATAAAAAGCCTATTTGTAAGTTTGTACTTTCCGTAATTGAAAATTCTACCAGAGAACACATTGATATTGGCAATCTTACCATAGAGCATATTTTGCCACAGAAAGAAAATGCCGCTGTATGGAAAAAAGAAGTGGGTGATGATTATGGAAGAGTATATGAGTTATACTTGCATACGCTTGGCAATTTGACTATTACAGGCCATAACAGCGAGTTGGGAACCAAATCATTTCATGATAAGAAGGACATTATCCGTAATAATTCGAAGGCGAATATTTTAAACAAAGAAGTTTTGTCAGCAGAAAGCTGGAATGAAGCTTCGATTCTAAATAGAGCCAGGGTGCTTTCGGATATCCTGATTAGCGAATTTGGCTATGTTGAAATGCATTCCGATGTCAGCGAAGCCAATGAATTAAGCTTTGGTGTGAATAGCGGCATGGACTTTTCTAATACCAGGCCAGACGGATTTTTATTCATCGGCGAATATACAAAGGTGTCAAGTTGGGTTGATTTGCTGGCAAAATTCATTAATCTTGCTTATGACTTAAATACAGAAATATTCAGTGACTTAGCGGCAGCAGATTATTCCATCCCAAATGCAGACAGAGCTTATATCAGCAACGATGAGAGAAAGCTTCGCAGAGCAAAACAGATTGATAACAGAGGGATCTTTTTTGAAGTTAATTTATCATCCAATAATATTATTTCGTTTATTAAAGATTTGCTGATAAAGATGAATCTGGACGCAGATGATTTCAGTTTTTCACTTTCGGAAGTCCCCTTTGATGTTAAAGATGAAAATACCTGGTCAAAGGGGATGCTGCCGGTTGCAAAGCTCTTCTATAATTTGATAGAAGAGTTAATTGCTCAATCAAAAATCACCCAATCTGAGATTGAAAAACTAAAAACAAAAGAATATACAAAGCAATTGTTTAAAGCATCAGATTATCCGGCAATTGCCGAAAACAGAACAGACAATATGGGAAATTCCTCTATCAAAAGATACAGGGCCAGGGAGCTGCACTTTAATGACGCAGACATTTATATTTCTACGCAGTTTTTCGAGTCTGACAGAGAAAATGTGATTGAATGGTATAAAGGGCATTTGCATTAATATTTTTCAGCCTGAAATTATCAACACTGACAAACTCTCTGCTTTTTTGTTACACAATAGAGCGCCGTTTTTAAGGGCAGACATATGAAATCTGCTCCAGGAGTTCCGAAGGGGTGAGAAGCGGAATGTCAAATTCTTCAAAGTCCTTTTTATTGCGAGTAACAATGTAATCACAGCGGATAGATTTTGCACAGGTTGCCACGAGGCAGTCTTCAAAATCTTTTGCTTTTTTCTGGAATGCGGTAAGGACGTCATTGTTTGTGACGCTGCATACCTTTACGATTTCCAACAGCTTTCCGACTGCTTTATAAGCCAGGTTGGTACTGTGGGTGTATTTTCTGACCAGATAATAAATATCGGTAACAGAGGAAGCCGCCACAAAACCGTCAATCCGGTGTTCTTCACAGAGGCTTAGGACTTTACAGGAATCATCGACAAACGGTTCCTGCTCCAGCAGCACATCAAGGATGACATTGGTATCACACATGCTCTTCATATTTTGACAGTCTCTCCTCCCTGACGGAATCAAGATCAAGGTCAGCAGGTACGTCTTTTAACATTCCACGGAGGGAATCCACAGCAGAAATCTGAGGATTTACTACTTTTGCGATGGTTTTCCCATTGCGGGTAATAAAAATATCCTCTTTTGCAATCAGTTCAAGGTATTTTCCAAAATTTGTTTTAAATTCTGTTGCAGTAACACTCATGAACGACGCCTCCTTTCTTGTAGGGCTAATTTTATTATATGCGATTTATAGAATAGAATCAATGGAAATCACACGAAATTAAAGAATAATTTTAAAATATCGTACGATAAAATAAAGAAGGTGAGGCGGATGCGTATCGCTACATTCGAGTCTAACAGAGAAAATGTGATTGAATGATATAAAGGGCGTTTGCATTAATATTTTTCAGCCTGAAATTTGGTACTTGACTCTCACACTATGGTATACTCTAAACTAGGATTGAGCTCAGAAATACTCATATATGTGAGGTGGAACCAATGTTAAAAATAGGAGATTTTTCAAAACTGTCAAGAATCAGCATCCGTATGCTCCGGCATTACGATGAAATAGGAATCCTCCATCCGGAATATGTAGATGATTTTACCGGATATCGTTTTTACAGCGAATCCCAGCTCCCCTTGGCCGGGCAAATACAAATGCTAAAAAGCCTGGGATTCGGACTTTCGGTAATAAAGGAAATACTGGCCAAGTATGAGGATATGGGGGAAATGGAACAGTTCCTGCTTGTAAAACGGAAGGAACTGGAAGAAGAATTTATGGAGGTACGGCAGAAGCTGCAATTCCTTGACAGTACGCTGAAATGGCTGAGAAAGGATGGTAAGCTTATGGATTATAATGTAACATTAAAAACAGTACCGGAACGCTATGTTGCAAGTGTGCGTCAGATAATTCCCGCTTATGATAGTGAGGGAATGTTATGGGAAATTATGTGCCGGGAACTGGAACCACAGAATGTGCAGCAGGCAATTCCCTGCTATGGAATGGCGATTTTCCACGATGAAGGGCATAAAGAGCACAATCCGGATGTGGAAATCCAGAGTGCTGTTGTAGGGGAATATCAGGATACGGAGCATGTAAAATTTAAGACTGTGCCGTCGATCCAAACTGCATCCGCCACATATAAGGGAAGCTATGAACAGATTTCAAGGGTAAATGCGGCTGTTGCAGACTGGGTGGTTGAAAATGGATATGATTTTAACGGAAAATCATTCTGCATCTATCATGTAAGTCCCGGAGAAACATCCAATCCGGAAGAGCTGGTTACGGAAGTCTGCTTTCCGGTAAAAAAGAAAGTCTGAAAATAGCTGTTATGTAAAAGGGGATGTCGAAAAATGAAATAAAGGGACTTTCTATTAGCAGATGTCCGCCAGCTCTCGCTAACACCTGTCCGTCTATGACGGGCTTCTAATGCACGTGCTGCGCCTTCCTTACAAATTCTGTGCTGGCTTTCAAATAAGTTTGCAGGTGAGCGCAAACATTCCCACAACTTACCCTCAATGAACAAGGGGCACCTGTTCCCTTGTTCACTGGGGGTAACATTTTTTTATTAAGACAGGCATATCGAAACTTGCCACAATTAAAAAAATTAGGGGGAAATATCGAAACAGTCTGTTAAAAAATGGATTATTAATATATAATATAATTGCCTTAACAAGAGTCATAACCCAGATGATTCTGTAATCGGGCGGAGTGGCGTGTATGAAAAGGAGGTTAAGTGAACTTGAAACAGAAACAGGTACTCTCATTGCTTGTGACTTCTGCTATGTTGTTCTCTGCTATGGGAATGGTGGCGGTGGCCGAACCAATCCAGTGGAATGTTCAGTCTGTCATGACAGCGGAAACTGAGTCATCAACGATGGTCATGACTGTGGAAAAAAGCGAAGAAAAGACGGAAGCGGAAGAAAGCGCTGAGGGAGAAAATGAAGAGGGAACTGAGGAGGAAACCGAGAAAGAGACTGAGGAGGAGACTGAAAAGGAAACCGAGAAAGAGACTGAAAAGGAAACCGAGAAAGAGACTGAAAAGGAAACCGAGGAGGAGACAGAAGGGGAATCTCAGGGGGAAACAGAAGAGGAGTCCCAAGAAGAAACAGAAGGGGAGTCCCAGGAGGAAACCGAGGAGGAATCCCAAGAGGAAACAGAAGGGGAGTCCCAGGAGGAAACCAAAGGGGAGTCCCAAGAAGAAACTGAGGAGGAATCTCAAGAAGGCATAGAAGAGGAGTCCCAAGAAAATTTACTTGAAGATTCAGAGGACGAATCATTAGCAGATCCGGAAAAACCTGAAGAAAAACCGCCTGTAGTTCTTATACCGGATATTCATGAGCATATCTGGTCTGTGGATTGGAGCTATGATGAAACCTGCCACTGGCACGAATGTGATAGTGAAGACTGTCTTGCGGCTGAGGACAGTGAGAAGGATGGTTATGCAGAGCATAGTTATAATGATTACGGGATATGTACCGACTGCGGCTACGATTCGATGGATGGCATTGCGGTAGCGGCACAGGGGGATGTTCCGACCTATCAGGAAGCCTATGAGATCATGAGAGCTTTAAAGGATGATTATCCGGAGGGGATGACATGGACGAATTTTGAGCCCTATGGAAGTAACGGCCAGCTTGGTTCTGCCTATACCTGGAAGGGCGGAGCCATTTATGGGGCTAAAAGTGCCGTTGGCTGTATGGCTTTTGCTTTCATCCTCAGTGATGCGGTCTTTGATAATTTGCCTGCAAGGGCAATCGAAAAGGGTAACTTTACATTTGAGGATGTAAAAGTAGGCGATATTCTGCGGGTAGAGGGCAATAGCCACAGTGTTATTGTGCTCCAAAAGACTGCAGGCGGTGTGACAGTGGCTGAGGGAAATTATAAAAAGACTGTCCACTGGGGGCGTGCGATGAGTGCGTCAGCGGTGGAAAACGCGGACTTTATTATTACGCGCTATCCGAAGGGCTATGTTCCGTCGGAGGACCTGGAGGACGAAGTGACTTTGGAAGGAACGGCAGGCGGATTGAACTGGTCGCTGACGAATGGAGGGGTGCTGACCATCTCCGGCAATGGAGCGATTCCGGATTACTCACCTGATAACTCGCCCTGGAGCGCCTATGACTTTTACACAGTGGTGATTGATGAAGGGGTTACTGGCATAGGGGATTACGCTTTTTCTAATAGTGAAGCGATCAGTGTTTATATCCCTGACAGCGTGAAGGCGATTGGCCAGAACGCATTCCGTGAATCTGCGCTGGTGGCGGTGACGATTCCCGGCACAGTCAAGACCATTGGGAATGACGCTTTTTATGGATGTAAAAATTTGACTTCCGTAACGGTTTCTCAAGGAGTGACTACCATCGGAGACAATGCTTTCAAAGGCTGTGAAACTTTGTCTTATATTGATTTTCCTGCAAGTATCCGATCAGTAGGCGCAGGAGCATTTATGAATTGTGATATGATGGTCAGCGTAAGATTTGTGCCTGGCAGCGGCAATGTGACGCTGGGGGATGGATTGTTTGCGGCATGCCGGCATTTGACAAGAGTAACCCTGCCCCAGACGGCGGACTGTATTAGCACTAATATGTTCCAGTCCTGTAATTCGCTTCCGACACTGTATATTCCGGCAAGTGTTCAAAGTATTGGCGAAAACCCGTTTACTATGTGTAAGAATTTAAAAGTCATATATTTTGGCGGCAGCGAGGCGGAATGGAACAGAATGGCGACTCCGGCTTTGAAAGCTTCACTCTTGTCTACTGGGACAACGGTAGTGTACGATGCTGTTTTTGACGATCCTTTCGCCGCAGATCCAGACGATCCGGGAGATTTTCTGCCTGGCGAGAATGAGCCCTGCACGAATCATGCTGATGGGGATAATGATGGCAAGTGTGATAATTGCGGTGTGTCTATGTCTGCTGACCAGCCTGGAACCGACAGCAGCAATAGCAAACCTGGAACCGACAGCGGCAATAGCAAACCTGGAACCGACAGCAGCAATAACAGGCCTTCAACAGATAGTTCTTCCGGTCATTACTCCGGCAGTTCTGATGCATCCAGCGGATCCGGAAGGGTTGATGGAACCGATAACTCTGTAATTTCCACTATGATTAGACGAGACTCAGACGGTTCTCGTATTGTTACCGAGAAACACAGAGACGGGACAGTTGTTACCACTACTACCGACGCTGCCGGCAAGCTAAAGATGGAAGCCAAATTATCTATTTCAGGAATTAATACTGCTGAGCAGAACGGCAAAGCCGTTGCTCTGCCTATTTCAGCAGTTCAGGCAGTGAAAGATGTCTCGGTGGCGTCGGCTATTACGGTACATACTCAAAAAGACCAGTTGGTAAAAGTGGCGATTCCTGCTGTTTTGCCTACCGCAGGTACTGTGGCGGTTATGGTCAATGAGGATGGTTCAACAACTGTAATGAAAACTTCTGTTCCAACAAAAGATAGTGTTGTAGTATCTCTGCCCAATGGAGCCACAATAAAAATCGTGGATAACAGCAAGAGCTTTTCAGATGTTCCCGCTGAATCATGGTTTGCGGATGCGGTATCTTTTGTTTCTGCCAGAGAATTGTTCCATGGAACAACAGAAACTGCCTTTATTCCTGACGCCTCTATGACTTATGCTATGTTGACGACAGCCCTGGCTCGTTTTGATGGAGCACAGACGGATGGCGGCGCAACATGGTATGAGAAGAGCATGGAATGGGCAGCTGTACGTGGGATTAAAGACGGAACCGATCCAAACAGCAATATTACTGGTGAACAATTGGTGACAATTCTGTGGAAGTATCAGGGTTCACCTGTGGTTACGGATGCTTTATCCGATTATGGGAATGTCAGTCAGCTTAGCGATGCGGAAAAATCTATGGAATGGGCAATGAAAAACAGCATTGTCAGCGGATTCGAAGATGGAGCTTTCGATCCTAAAAGGCAGGTAAATCGTGCACAAGCTGCCCAGATAATTATGAACTTTGCTAAAAGCACCGCCCTTAATCCCGCACAGTAGTTGGCGCAGGACTAAGGAAGGAATGGTGTCATGGGGATGTTGCAAAATAAAGTCAGACCGTATTTTGCAACATTCCCTTTTCTGTCAGGAGGATTTGGAATAAAGATGCATAATATTAGTGATTTAAAGAGCATACCAGGCGTGGGAGCGAATATGGAGCAGTATCTGCAAAATATCGGAATCCGCTGTGTTGCGGATTTAAGGGGAAAAGACCCGGAAGAATTATACCGTCTGGATTGTTTGAAAAAGGGGTTTCAGGATGACAGATGTGTACTGTATGTTTACCGCTGTGCAGTGTATTTTGCAGAACATGAAGAGCATGATAGGGAGAAATTGAAGTGGTGGTATTGGAAGGATAAGGAGTATCCGGAAAAGGAAGAATCCGAAAATGTGGAGAAAGAGATATTTTTAAAATGAAAATAGACAGGCTGTTGGAAATTATTATATATCTTTTAAATCACGAAAATGTAACAGCAAGCGTTTTGGCAGAACGATTTCATGTAACAGTCAGAACCATTCAGCGTGATATGGTGTGCATAACAGAAGCAGGTATTCCTGTCTATTCCAATCATGGAAAAAACGGAGGATATTCTATTCTGCCATCCTATAAGATGAAAAACTGTGATATCCGTAAGGATGAGCAGCAAATTATCAGAAAGGCGCTGGAAAGCCTGGCAACTTCTTATGCAAATGAGACACTGGCAGGATTAATAGAAAAGTATCATGCAGTTTTGGGAAATACAGGGGATCAGAGAATTTTTTTTGACTTTGGGATTGCCAGAGAAAATCAAAAGGTACAGCAGGATAACTTGGCATTGGAACAGGCGATAGCCGGAGAAAATCTGGTTACTTTTTTATACAGGGATGCAGAAGGAAGAGAAACACAGCGTCTGGTTCAACCTTTGGCAATCCAATATAAATGGTATTCCTGGTATCTTTTCGCCTGGTCTGTACCACAGAAGGCGTACCGCACCTTTAAAATTGCAAGAATCTTAGACTTAAGGGTTACTTCCAAACGGTCAGATAAAAAGCATCCGGATGTGGGATTGCTTATGAAAGAGGCGGATCAGGCTTATTCAGATACCTGCATTACAATTGAAGTACATTTTATGGGAAAAATAAAAGGTGTCATAGAAGAATATTTTCCGGACAGTCGGATAGAGGAATTATCCGGAGAAAAATCCAGGGTGTGGATTCAGGTGCCTCCTGGAGAACGGTTATGGAAAGCATTGCTACTTAGCCTTGGAAATCAGGTGGAAGTGATTTCGCCGGAGATTTATCGGAATGAGCTGATTGAAACAGCTCAAAATTTTTTATCTAATTACGACATATAGTTGTCGCAAATATGTGATAAAATCCCTATATATTATACCAGGAGGGATAAAAGAGATGAGTGAATTTGTAAAAGCATTACTGGGATGTCAGGAGGCATCTAAAATCCCGGAGCAATACGACTGGTTTGCACCATTGCTGGGGGATTGGGAGTTTGATTACTATGACGTGAAGGATGGAAGAAGAGGACGCCATGTGGAAGGAGAATGGTTATTCCGGCGCGCTCTGGACGGAACCTGTATAGAAGACCTTTTTATCTGCCCGTCCAGAGAAACGAGAGAAAGCAAACCCCAGCCGGATGGCGAATATGGAGCGGCTATCCGAATGTTTAACCAGGAGACTGAAGGCTATGATATGGTTTATACAACAAAAGGAAGTATGACCCGGCTGGAAATACAAAAAGAAGCAGGACAGGTGGTGTGCACACTATTGCATGATACATGTGCAAAATGGGTATTTGACAGGATGGCAGGAGATACCTTCCATTGGAAAAACATAACAGTGATGGAGGACGGCCATTGGAGAACGAATTGCGAAGTGTTTGCTGTTCGTAAGAAAGCGATTGATTATGGGAAAGTATATGAGGACTGCCCTATATTTAGCAATGGGAAATATTGCCTTCGCCTGGCAGAAGAGGCAGACGGGGCAGATCTGCTGAAAGTATATTCTAATGAGAAAGCAGTTCCCCTGTTTAATAGCGACAACTGCCATGGAGATACCTTTCATTATACATCATTGGAACGTATGGAAGAAGCAATCCGATATTGGCTTTGGGAATACAAAAGAAAGGGATTTGTCAGATGGAGCATTTTTGATCGGGACATTGGAGCGGTTATAGGGACAATGGAACTGTTTCACAGGGATGCAAAAGATTATTTTACAGACTGCGGCCTGCTGAGATTGGACTTACATAGCAATTATGAAAAGAAGGAGTGCATAAAAGAAATACTGAAGCCAATAATTCTCCCTGCTTTTGACATGTTTTCCTGTGAAATTTTGGCTACAAAAGGAATTCCTGAAGCCCGGGAGCGTGTCCGGGCACTGGAAGAACTGGGATTTCAGAAAAGTTCAGAAATGTTGCTTGGACATGATGGCGCCAAATATGATTCCTATTGGACACTACAGAAAGAATAAGCTTATTGCATTATGAAACAAAAAGCAAGAATGATATTTTTCAACGCTTCATTGACAGACTGGATAAATGTTGGTAATATTATGGTAAAGTCTATAGGATTTAAATGAGGAAGCAGTATGAAGATTAAAAGAATTGAGCAAGAGGAAGCATATATTCAGGAAGCGCAGAATGTTACAATTGAAGAACTGTGTGAAAAATTTGGAGTATCCAAAAATACAATACGCAGAGATCTGATAGAGTTGGAAAAAAAGGGGAGCATTGTAAAGAATTATGGCGGCGTTTCCAGTGCGGTTCAGAGCTATGATGTTGGAATGCTTCCGTTTAATGCCCGGGGGCGCCTGATGCGGGAGGAAAAGCAAAGAATTGCAGAGCGGGCGGCTGAATTTATAAAAGACGGGGACTATATTTTTGTAGATTCCGGATCTACGGTTTGTAATCTTGTGGACTTTATAAAGACTATGAACGTCACAGTGCTGACTAACAATCTGGACTTTATTATAAGGGCTCTGCCTTACCCTAATATTCAGATCATTACATTTTCCGGCATTCTCAATAGGGATTACTATTCCTTTACAAGCATTGACGAGAGAAGCGCGGAAATATTATCAAGCTATAATTTTACCAAGGCCTTTATGGCGGCAACCGGTGTGACAGTACAATATGGTGCTATGAATTCCCTGCTTTCCGATAACCAGTTAAAGACTACTGCAGTCAACCGCGCACAGGAAGTATATCTGTTGGTTGACCATACTAAATTTGGGAAGGTGACTATAAAATCTTATGGGTCTTTGGAACAGATCGATACCATTATTACCGACGAGCCCCCGGCGGATGAAATACTGGAGAGTATACAGCAGTGCGGCTGTGAAATTATTGTTGTTTCGTGAATTTAACAGAAGACAAATCATATCCATGGAGTGGTAAATTTTACCATCCCATGGATTTTTTGTTTCCATAGGAATTTTTGAAAGGTAGATTTTGCTCAGGTTTGGTCATGAAATTACCAAAATATAATCATAAAATAATCAAAATAAACTAAAATATAATCAAAATATGTTGACAAGATGACCATTAGATGATATTATAATGACAAAATTAGAGATGATTCTTGTAACATTATTTGGCAGTTTGTCACAAAGAAAGGGGAAGTTCTAAATGAAAAAAGTCATGACATTTGTTGCTGCAATCTCAATAGTCAGTACCGTACTGTATGGATGCGGAGGAAAGGATATAACCACACCGGCAGCTTCCGGTGGAGGTCAAAGGACGGAATCGGCCGTTCAGAGCGGGGAAGCAGTTAAGTTTACAATTACTTCAGATTCGCCGAAGCGGGCGGAGTATTGTCAGTTATTTGTAGATTATGTTGCCGAGGTTTCAGAGGGGAAGTATGCGGGGGAGGTCCTTGCAGCCAGCTCCCTGGGCTCCGCCGCAGATACTGCTCAGATGATCCAGATGGGGACTCTGGATTTTAATTTGAATGATGATATGTCAATCGATGGGATTCTTGACGGAAAGCTGGGATTTGCATGGTTGCCGGGCCTTGTGTCTGATTACAAAGAGGCAGACCAATACTACAACAAGGGATGGATTGCAGGCCAGGTTACAAAAATTATGGAAGAGAACAATATCATCAGAATCAGCTCCTTCTGTAATGGTTTCAGGCAGGTGGGGAATATGAAGCGTGAGATTACAAATATGTCTGATTTGAAAGGATTGAAAATCAGGATCCCCTCAGTAGCTTCAGTGGAATCTTTCTATGAGAAATGCGGCGCGCTTCCTGTATCCATCCCGGGTTCCGAAGTGCTGTCAGCTATTCAGACAGGGACAGTGGACGGACTTGACAATGCGGTGTTCAACTATGTAAATCAGGGATTAACAGATGTTATAAAGTATATTACAGAATTAAATTATTGTTATTCTGGCGGCTGCTTTGTATCAAGTCCTAAATTCTGGAACAATTTAAGTGAGGAAGATAAAGCGATGTTTACAGAGTGCGCTGACAAGGCATCGGCGGAGTTTACAGAATATTTCAGAAATACAACAGATGAGCTTACGAAGAATGGCGCCGGCAGCGGACAGTGGGTAGTATCTCAGCCTTCGGAGGAGATGAAAGCGGAGCTGCAAAAGATTTATGAAGAAATATGGGAAGAATCGAAAGGGAAATATCCGGCGGACATTATGGATATGATTATCAGTGGAGATTACAAAAAATAGAGATTAGAAGCGGAGTGAGAGGGATGTATATGGGAGAAAATAAAACAGTAATACCGCGCTATATGGACACATTTGAGAAAATAAACAATTGCTTTCTATATTTTGAAAAAGTGGTGCTTACATTTTGTACCATTGCTCTTGTAATCGCCATTTTTATTCAGGTGGTCTGCCGTTACATACTGCTGATTTCCACCCCATGGGCAGAAGAGCTGGCCAGGTATCTGTTTGTGTGGATGGCTTATTTGGGAGGGGGATATGCACTCCACACAGGAGGGCAGATAGAAATTGATATAGCCCCTACAATTATCCGATCATTAAAAGGGATCAGCACTGCAGCCAAAGACAGGGTGATTCTGTTGTTAAAAACAGCAGGGATGGTGATTACAGTGGTGTTTTTACTTGGCTTTTGCCGGGTATTTGGGGATTATGTTTTGTTTATAGCCGGAGGAAGCCAGACTTCCCAGACCATGCATATCCCTATGTGGATCGTATATTTTCCGGTTCTGATTGGCTCCTTTATTACGGTTTGGCATGGCGCATACAGGATACTTTGCAATATTCGGCAAATATCCGTTAATGCAAATTGAAGGGAGGGGATCCGATAATGACGCCATTAACCGCATTGTTGGTTTTTATAAGTACTTTTTTATTTGTGGCAATCGTCTTTGTGGTTCCCGTCAGTTATGCCCTGGGAATTGCATCTATGGTGGTATTTATGGCAGGAGGCCATAATGTAGTAACCGTTGCACAGTATGCATGGTCCTCTCTGGACAGCTTTTCTTTTCTGGCAATACCATTTTATATTTATGCCGGAACATTGATGGAATACAGCGGTATTTCCAGGATGCTGATAAAATGGATCGGCGGGATTATAGGCAGGGTAAGGGGGAACTTAGGGATTATAACCATTCTGGCATCCATGGCCTTTGGGGTGCTTACCGGCTCTGCCATGGCGACGATTTCCGCTATTGGTAAAATCGTTCAGCCAGAGATGGAAAAAGAGGACTATCCCAGAGGCTATGTGGCGGCATTGCTGGCAGCTACCTGCTTTTTAGGAATTCTTATTCCACCGTCAGTGCCGGGAATTATGTACGCTTTATCGGCCGGAATTAAGATATCGGATGTCTGGATGGTTACCATCGGGCCGGCGCTTATTTTTATGGCGGGCTATATGGCAGTTAACTATATCCGGATCGGGCGCCGCCTTCCAAAACCGGAGGCAGTTTCTATCAGTGGAGCCAGGCGCCTGGCAGAGTTTGGGAGAAACACGTTTCGGGCAGTTCCGGCGCTGCTTATGCCGGTTATTATATACGGATGCATCTATGGCGGTATCTGTACGCCGACAGAAGCCGGCGCGTTAAGCGCAATATACGGAATTTTTTACTATTTTATATTGTGGTTTGTAAACAGGAAAGCAATAAAGGTGGATTTTCTGACCATAGCGGCAATCAGCGGCGCTTCCACAGCCGTTATCGGGCTTTTAAATGCTTTTTCCGTAATCGCAGGAAAAGTAATTACACTTACCGGGGTTTCGGGTTTTCTCTCAAATCTCATTACTCAGTCCATTTCAACCAGAGGAGGTTTCCTTTTCCTGATCAATATCCTGTTTCTGTTTATGGGAACATTTATGGATATTAATGCCACCATCCTGATTATGACGCCTCTTCTCCTGCCGGTTGCAATGAATGCTTATGGCATTACTGCCATCCATTTTGGAGCAATCATGCTTGTAAATATGTGTGTGGGCTTTTTAACGCCGCCTTTTGCAGTCGGGATATTTGTGGGGCAGAAAATTGCAGGAGCCACATTTACAGACACGGTAAAGGAAGCGGTTCCTTTTATCCTAATTGGTCTGACGGCGGTTTTGGTTACGACTCTTTGCCCGGAGTACTTAATGTTTTTTGTTAATTTGTTTGCATAATAAAATTAATAGTTTCCCCTGCTCTCAGTGGACAAGGGCAGAGAAAGGTTAAGGTAATGATTCATGGAATTCATGGGATACAGCGCAAGAATGCGCCGGTTAATGTCTGAAAAAGACGGGAGATATTTTGGTCTGACTGTGGATCACAGTATGGCCAGAGGCGTTATGAAAGGGCTGGATACATTTCAGCAGACAATAGACGCTATGTGTGAAGGAAGGCCGGATGCAATAACTATGCATAAAGGCCTGGCAGAGCGGTGCTTCGGCCGGCATGCAGGGATCACTCCTCTGGTACTGAAATGCACCACCTTTTCGCCTTATCAGCCGGATTTTGACACACCGGTGGCTACGGTAGAGGAGGCGGTAAGGCTGGGGGCGGACGCTGTGTCCGTAGGGTGTATTGTATGCGGAGACAAGCAGCCGGAGCAGCTGACTACACTGGCCGGTTACTGCAAGAAGGCAAAAGAATTGGGAATGCCTGTAATATCCCATATATACCCAAGAGGAAACTGCATAAAAGATGAGGCCAGATATGATTGGAAACATATTCTGTATGCGGCAAGAACTGCAGCGGAGCTGGGAGTTGATTTAATCAAGACCCATTACACAGGAGACCCGGAAAGCTTTGCCAGAGTGGTGGAGGGAACTCCCAGCATGGTGGCGATTGCCGGAGGCGATGTCTGCCGTACCCCAAAAGAGCTGTTTCAAATGACAAAGGATGTATTGGATGCCGGCGCAGTAGGGGTTACCTATGGCAGGTTTATTATCCAGTACCCGAAAATTACTCCCATGGTCAAAGCCGTAAGGGCGATTATACATAGCGGATATTCTGTGAAAGAAGCAATGGAACTTTTGGAAGAGCTGGAGCATGAGTAATGGAGATGGCAAAATGCAGTTAGAAAGATTAAGAAAATTTGATGTAATAGCAATGGGGCGGGCTACGGTAGACTTGTATGCAAATGAGACAGGGCCTATGGAGAATGTAAAGACATTTTCCAAATATGTGGGAGGATCTCCGGCCAATACCGCAGTTGCCATGGCAAATCTTGGACTGAGAGTGGGATATATTGGGAAGGTGTCAGATGATGCATTTGGGAGATTTATATATTCCTATTTAAACGAAAAAGGAGTGGATGTTTCTCACATCCTTAAGGATGATACCGGAAGAAGATCCGGGCTGACCATGGGAGAGATCCGGGAAGGGGGGAAATGCAGCTATTTCATGTACCGGAAGGACTGTGCGGACCTGAATATACAGTGCAGCGAAATAGATGAAGGATACATTGCAGAATCAAAAATGCTTTTGATATCCGGGACGTCGCTTACACATAGCCCGGCAAGAGAAAGCGTGTTTCTTGCCATGGCCTATGCCAGAAAGCATAAAACCAGGATTATACTGGATTTAGACTACCGGACTGATACCTGGAATACAGAAGAGGAAGCGTCCGTGTATTACCATATGGCAGCGCTTCAATCAGACATGGTTATTGGCACGAGAGAAGAGTTCAATATAATGGAAAAGATGTTTCTTTCTGGAAATGGGAACGATAAAACTTCAGCAGAATACCTTCTGAAACAAGGGGTGGAGTGTGTGTCCATAAAAAGGGGCAGGGACGGTTCCTGTATCTATACAAAAGAAGGGATCTGCCGCGGAGGCGTATATCCTGTAAAGGCAGTCAAAACATTCGGCGCAGGAGACGCCTACTCAGGTGCTTTTCACTATGGGATAATCAACGGATTTAACATGGAGAAATGTTTGAAGTATGCAGCCGCAGCCGCCTCTATCACCATATCAGGACATAGCTGCTCCGATTCTACCCCTACGCTGGAGCAGGTAGAGAAGTTTATTACAGAAAATCATTATATACGCGGATGAATTTCACTGATAAAAGCCGCCTCTAAATTGACTTGTGACGAAATTTAAGATAAGATATAGCTACAAGTCATTTAGAGGCGGCTTTTTACAGATCATACCCTTAGTGGAAAAGAGGAACCCATATGGCAAAAAACACCGGAATAAAATTTGAAAACGAAGTATACGAAACAGTGAAAAAGCTTGTGGAATCCAACGATTTTTTGATTTCAAATCCAAATGTGAAAATATATAAAAAGAAGCCCTATTACTCAAAAGACAGGGATTCCAATATTATTTGTGATGTCACGGTGGAGAAGTATATGGGGAATCCTGATGAGGAGAAAGAGCTGGTTCCGGCAATTATTGTGGTAATAGAGTGCAAAGACTATTCTGCCTCTAATCCGATTCCGGTTGATGATGTAGAGGAATTTCATGCCAAGCTGCAGCAAATTGGCGCAGATAATACGAAAGGCATTATGATTACAAGAAATGCATCATTCCAGCAGGGAGCCCTTAACTATGCAAAATCTAAGCGTATTGCATTAGCCAGAATACTGCCGGATAACCAGGTTGAGTATTTGATGCATATGATGGTAAATCCGTTTTCTAATTTATTGGATTTGAAAAGAGTACAGGACATTGTGGGAGCACTGACAGAAAAAGAGTTTATTTCTTATAAAGGAGAAAACTTTTTTTCCTTAACAGGAGACAGAACCTTTGAAAGTATGATTACCAATTTGCTTAATACTTCTGACATATAGTAGAAACAGAACAAGTGTCTTTTACAGGGGGATTATGTGGACATTTGAAGTAAGAATCTAGTTTGTAGGGCGTTGAAAAATCAGCCCCTTTTCTATTATTTGACTTGCATATAAAGAATAAAGCCGGCTGGAATACTTTCAGGTATCAGCTAAGCACAAAGCGTTTAGAGGGGGCATTATGGAGGACTCAAAAAGGAAATTTCACTATAATTTCAATTACAAAAGAGCAGGAACAGAAGACATAGAATTGCTGGTTAAAGTAAGACTGGAAGTATTGCGGGCAGCAAATCATCTGAGTGATGATACGCAGATGGCTTTTGTGGAGCAGCAGTCAAGAGAATACTATGAAGAGTTTTTGCAGACAGGAACACAAGTGGCATATCTTGTTTTCCATGAAGAAAAAATTATCGGCGCGGGAGGAATTAGCTTTTTCAGAGTAATGCCTACCTGGCACAATCCTACAGGATGGAAGGCATATATTATGAATATGTATACAACTCCCGATTACAGGCGAAAAGGGATTGCATACCATATGTTGGAGCTTTTGATAGAGGAAGCAAAAAACAGAGGGATAAAACATATCTCATTGGAAGCTACGGATATGGGAAGGCCTTTGTATGAACGCTATGGTTTTGTGAGCATGAATGATGAAATGGAATTGCCGGAATCGCGTTTGTAACAGAAACTCTGTTTCTTAATCAGAAAATAGAATTTTGGAGGAACCAATTTGGGAAAAAGACGGAACAGTCTCAAAAAGTATACAACAGGCTCTGTCCTGTTTTTTTCGGCAAGAAAATCCCGAAATCAATGATATTTTTTCCGAATTATACCGACAATTTCCAGAACTTTTACAGTTTAACGGAGGAAGATAAAATGAAATTAAAAAATGTACTTATTGTAGTAAATGATATGAAAAAATCAATTGCTTTTTACAAAGAGTTATTTGGACTTGATGTGGTGCTTGACAATGATGGAAATGTGATTCTTACAGAAGGACTTGTGCTGCAAGATGCTGCTATATGGAAAAAATTTATTGACAAAAATATTGTTCCGGAAAATAATGCAGCGGAGCTGTATTTTGAAGAACCTGACATAGAAGGATTTGCAAAGAAATTAGACGCATACGGGGATCCAATCCATTATGTAAATCGTTTGATGGAACATTCATGGGGACAGAAAGTAATCCGCTTTTACGATCCGGACGGCAATTTAATTGAAGTCGGAACCCCAATGAAATGATTGGGAAATGCACAGGTGTTCTTCCCATAATTCAAAGAAAGAACAGATCATAGAATTTGAGAAAGAGGTGGAGTAATTGGCATTTGATTTTAAGAAAGAATATAAAGAGTTTTACATGCCTAAGAACAGGCCGGAAATTGTGACGGTTCCCAAAGCAAATTACATAGCAGTAAGAGGGAATGGAGATCCGAACCAGGAAGGCGGAGCTTACCAGCAGGCTATTGGAATTTTATATGCAGTGGCTTATACACTGAAAATGAGCTACAAGACAGATTATAAGATTGCCGGATTTTTTGAGTATGTAGTACCGCCTTTGGAAGGATTCTGGTGGCAGGAGGGAATAGAGGGCGTTGATTATTCCAATAAGAATACCTTTCATTGGATTTCGGTTATCAGACTGCCGGATTTTATTACAAAAGAAAATTTTGACTGGGCGGTGGAAACTGCGTTAAAAAAGAAAAAACTGGATTGTTCATCAGCAGAATTCCTTACTATTGATGAAGGATTGTGTGTCCAGATTATGCATCTTGGTTCCTTTGATTCCGAGCCTGACACGGTTGCTTTGATGGATGATTATCTGGAGAAAAACGGGTATGAAAACGATTTTAGCAAAGCAAGGCTGCACCATGAAATCTATATGTCAGATGCCAGAAAGGTGCCGCCGGAAAAATGGAAAACCGTTATCAGACATCCTATTAAGAAGAAATAGAGAAGGGCAGGCCAGAGAATATGACAAAAAAATACAGAAGTATTCTATTGGCGGTAACGGCGCTGTCTGTGCTTGCTTCTGAGGCATGCGGAAAGAAATTGCCGGATCATGGAGATCAGGCTACGGCTGCCGCGGTTTTTCAGGAAACGGTAGCGGAAATGAACGGCGAAAGGATTTTAGCAGAACCTGCGAAAGATTCGGCCGAACTTTTGCCGGCGGACAGGATTTATCGTATTTTTTATGAGGAAGCAAAAAAAACAGGGGCATCTTATGATTTGAAAACCACAGAGCGTATGGTTGCCAGCCTTGGAAAGAATGGGTATGCAGCTGTTGACAGCGGCAATCAGGTAAATATGGAAGGGGCGGATCAGGTACTGGAATTCTGTAAAATGGCGGATTCAAAAAAGGCTTCAGAACTGACCGTCATAGTGGTTGACGGCTGGGATGCCTTTACTGCCTATGATTTAGAAACCCAAGACGGTGATATTAGGATCACCAGAACCTGTCACCAGATGGATGAGAGCGGAAATTTTCAAAGAGAAAGCAGGGTAAGCTATCCTGCCAGCTTTTGGCAGTACACAGAAGAAGGGTATCTGCTGCTTGAGGGAAGCTATTTTTCAGAGGAAGAATTTGCTCTTACCTTAAGTGACGGGCAGGAGCATATTGCGCTTCGGGTGCAGCCTTTAGATGAGCAATGCCGGGAATGGAACCGGCAGTATATATTGCCGGTTGGTTATGGGGAAAACAACCTGTTTCTTTCCAACTGGAGTGAAAATGATTATGAAGAACTGGATTTTTATGATTTATTTGATGTTTTTTATCCCTGTCTTTATGAACAGCCGGTTCCCTTTACTGTTGTGGAAGAGGAGGGAACGGGAACCTCATATCAGATACCGGAAAATATATGGGAGCAGGTTATTATGACGTATTTTGATATAGACCGGGAAAACCTTCGGTCTAAAACCGCCTATTTGCCGGAAGTGTCTGCTTATGAATACAGACCCAGGGGAATTGATGAGGCAGAGTATCCGGAGATTCCATATCCGGAAGTGGTAAGCTGTGCAGAAAACCAGGACGGGACAGTTGCGCTTACAGTTAATGCCGTATATCCTTATGAGAATACATCCAGATCCTTTTCCCATAAAACCGTGATTCGGATTTTGGAAGACGGAAGTTTTCAATACGTTTCCAATGAGATAATATCCCCAAAAGAAGAGCTTAATATCTGGTGGCATTCAGATAGGTTGGAAAATCCATGAGCCTGTTGGCAGCATCAGCGCTGCGAAAATAGATGCTCCTGTCTGAATATTCAGAGAAAGGGGTTTTAGAGAGAAAAATGCATGAAAAGTGGGAATTTTGAAAAAATATTTCTCGAAAGACGATAAAATAGCCCCATTTTATGGAAATATCGTCTACACTAGGGATATAAAGGAGAGATGCGTATGAAGGTAAACGAAGCAACCATTGTAAGAATCCGGGAACTGAGCAAGGCGCAGCGGCTTTCGATGTATGAGTTATCCTATCGTACCGGAATGCCGCCGTCTACCGTAAAAAGCATAATGAATGGAAAGAGCAAGAATCCGGGCATTGTAAACATTAAAAAGATTGCAGAAGGATTAGGCATGACCATTCGGGAATTTTACGATTGCGATACGTTTGACAACCTGGAGCAGGACGAGTAACTGAAAATCATTCAGCATGTGACTAGCAGGTGACGAATTAAAGAGATGAATAGACAGAAGAAATAGGGTTATCCCCAAAAGCGTGAAGCTTCGCTGGGGACAACCCTATTTTTAGTAGCTCTGAACTGCTACTATTTTTATGTTCAAAATGGCAGAAAAGGTATTAAAATATCAAGGGGTGTGATATAATAGTAAAGTATATTCAAAAATAAGAATGAGACAGGCAGGAGCCGATAACAAGAGAGGAAGTGGCCGGATGACCATCCGAGAATCTATGGAACAGTGGGAAGCAGAGTATTTAAGTCCCTATGCCGCCCTTAGCAGGGATACCCGGGGCAGAGATAAGGCGGAGCCTCTCTGCGACATCCGCCCGGAGTACCAGAGGGACAGGGATCGAATCCTTCACTGCAAGGCTTTTCGCAGGCTTAAGCACAAGACCCAGGTGTTTCTGGATCCGGAGGGAGACCATTACCGGACCCGGCTGACCCATACCCTGGAGGTTGCCCAGATTGCCAGGACTGTAGCCAAATCCCTCCTTCTCAATGAAACTCTCACAGAGGCCATTGCCCTGGGCCATGATCTGGGCCACACTCCCTTTGGCCATACCGGGGAGGAGGTATTAAACCGACTTTGCACAGACGGGTTTGCCCACTACCGCCAGAGCGTCCGGGTGGTGGAGGTTTTGGAAAAAGGCGGCCAGGGATTAAACCTTACCTGGGAAGTGAGGGACGGCATATTAAACCACAGGACATCCGGACATCCGTCCACTTTGGAGGGAGCCATTGTCCGCCTGTCTGATAAAATTGCCTATATTAATCACGACATTGACGATGCCATTCGAGCCAAACTGTTTGTGGAATCAGATCTGCCGGCGGAGTATACCGATGTGCTGGGGCACAGTGTAAGAGAGCGGTTAGATGTGATGATCCACGATATCATTTTAAACAGTACGGAAAGTCCTTCCATCTCCATGTCGCCGGGGATGGAGGAAGCCATGAAAGGGCTTCGCCGGTGGATGTTTGAGAACGTATATGAGAGCGAGATCCCAAAGGCAGAAGAGGGAAAAGCCAAGAGGATGATTGAACATCTGTTCTGTTACTATATGGATTATACCCAGCAGCTTCCTCAGGAATATTTAAACCTGATGGAGAATGGGGAGAAGAAGGAGCGGGCGGTCTGCGATTACATAGCAGGCATGAGCGACAGCTACGCTATCGATAAGTTTGAAGAGCTTTTTGTGCCCAGAGCATGGAAATAGAGAGGAAAAACCATGTATTATCCAGAGGAAATTATTGAAGAAGTGCGGATGAAGAATGACATCGTGGACGTGATTTCCGGATATGTGAAGCTTCAAAAAAAGGGAAGCAGTTATTTCGGCCTCTGCCCTTTTCACAATGAGAAATCCCCATCCTTTTCCGTTTCACCGGGAAAGCAGATGTACTACTGCTTTGGCTGTGGGGCAGGTGGGAATGTATTGACCTTTTTAATGGAATATGAAAACTATTCCTTTCCGGAAGCCATGAATGCCCTGGCAGACAGGGCGGGAGTAGTTCTTCCAAAGATCGAATACAGCAAGGAGGCCAGAGCCCAGGCAGATCTGCGGGCGTCTCTTCTGGAGATTAACAAGCTGGCGGCCAACTATTTTTATTATCAGCTAAAGCATGAGCAGGGGGCTGCAGGCTACCGCTATCTGACGGGAAGGCAGCTTTCGGAGGAAACCATTCGCCATTTTGGCCTGGGCTTTGCCAATAAGACCAGCGACGACCTGTACCGCTATTTAAAAAGCAAAGGCTATGAGGACGGCCTCCTTGCCCAGACCGGCCTTGTAACCATTGAGGAACGGGGGGCTCACGACAAATTCTGGAACCGGGTTATGTTTCCGATTTTGGATGTGAATAACCGGGTCATTGGCTTTGGAGGCCGGGTTATGGGAGATGGGGAGCCAAAATATTTAAATTCTCCGGAGACAAAAGTTTTTGACAAGAGCCGCAACCTTTACGGACTGAATTTTGCCCGTATCTCCAGAGAAAAATATCTGTTAATCTGCGAGGGCTATATGGATGTAATTGCCATGCACCAGGCCGGCTTTACCAACGCGGTGGCATCGCTGGGAACGGCCTTTACCTCTCAGCAGGCAGCGCTTTTAAAACGATACACGGATCAGGTTATCCTTACTTATGACAGCGACGGAGCCGGCGTAAGGGCGGCCTTAAGGGCCATTCCCATACTGAAACAAACGGGGATGTCAGTTAAGGTTTTAAACATGCAGCCCTACAAGGATCCCGATGAGTTTATGAAAAACCTGGGGCCGGAGGCTTTCCGGCAGCGGATTTCCCAGGCAAAAAACAGCTTTCTCTTTGAGATAGATGTGCTGAAGCAGGGGTATGACATGGAAGATCCGGAGCAGAAAACAAAGTTTTACCAGGAAACAGCCAGGAAGCTTTTGGAGTTTCCCGAGGCTTTGGAGCGGGACAATTATATCCAGGCCATATCCAGAGAACACTTTATTCCATATGAGGACCTTCGCAGGCTGGTAAACAGCCTGGGAAGCAAGATGGCTCCAGGGACTCTGCCCAGGCCGCCTGTCCCGGAAGAAGGCGCAAGACGGCGGGGAAAGGAGAAGGAGGACGGAGCCAGGCAGTCAGAGCGGCTTCTTCTTACCTGGCTTATTGAGAACCCGGCTTTGTTTGACAAGATTGAGGGAATCATCACTCCGGAGGATTTTGTGGAGGATTTGTACCGTCAGACGGCACAGATGGTGTTTGCGGGACATGCAGCCGGAAACTTAAATCCGGCGTCCATTTTAAACCATTTTATTAATGACGAAGATACCTACAAGCAGGTGGCGGCTCTGTTTCACGCAAGTCTTAAGGAGTCGCTGAGTAATGAGGAACAAAAGAAGGCGTTTTCGGATACGGTCCGTAAAATTAAGAAAAACAGCTTAGACGCTGCCAGCCGCAATGCAAAAGACATTGAGGAGCTTCAGAGAATTATAAAAGAGCAGGCAGCAGTTCAAAAACTGTATATTTCACTGGAATAACCGGGATACTAACTGCGGAAGGATGGGGAATATGGACGAGAAGACAGTGAGTTTTGAGGACAAGCTTACCGGGCTTTTAGACCTGGCAAAAAAGAAGAAAAATGTATTGGAAAATCGGGAAATTTTAGATTTTTTCCGGGGGGAGATCCTGGGGCCGGACAAGCTGGATAAGATTTACGAATTTTTAGATAATAATCAGATTGATGTTCTCAGGATGGATGATGAGGAGATAGATGCGGATCTGTTCCTGCAGGAGCAGATAACGGAGGAAGAGGATATCGATATGGAAAATATCGACCTCTCGGTGCCGGAAGGGGTAAGCATGGAGGATCCGGTCCGCATGTATTTAAAGGAGATCGGCAAGATCCCTCTTCTTACCGTAGAGGAGGAGATCGATTTGGCCAAGCGGATGGAACTGGGAGACAAGGAGGCAGGAAAGCGCCTGGCAGAGGCAAACCTGCGTCTGGTAGTCAGCATTGCCAAGCGTTATGTAGGCAGAGGGATGCAGTTTTTGGACTTGATACAGGAGGGAAACTTAGGGCTTATTAAGGCGGTGGAAAAATTTGACTATACCAAGGGCTATAAGTTCAGCACTTATGCTACCTGGTGGATTCGTCAGGCCATTACAAGGGCCATTGCCGACCAGGCCAGAACCATCCGGATTCCGGTCCATATGGTGGAGACAATCAACCGGCTGGTGCGGGTATCCAGACAGCTGCTGCAGGAGCTTGGAAGGGAGCCGTCTCCGGAAGAGATTGGGGAGAAAATGGAAGTGCCGGTGGAAAGAGTCCGGGAGATTATGAAAATTTCCCAGGAGCCGGTTTCTTTAGAAACGCCTATTGGTGAGGAGGAGGACAGCCATCTGGGAGACTTCATCCAGGATGATAATGTGATGGTGCCTCAGGATGCAGCCGCCTTTACTCTTCTTCACGAGCTGCTTATGGAGGTTTTAGACACCCTGACCGAGAGGGAGCAAAAGGTATTAACCCTGCGGTTCGGCCTGGTAGACGGACGGCCCAGAACTTTAGAAGAGGTAGGAAAAGAGTTTAATGTTACCAGAGAACGAATCCGCCAGATTGAAGCAAAAGCGTTAAGAAAGCTGCGCCATCCAAGCCGGAGCAAAAAGCTTAAGGATTATCTGGACTGACCAATCCATAGGGGGACAGGAGCAGCTTTCCTGTCCCCGGGCAGCAGGAGATGTCCAGGGATACTGACACAGAATGGAGCATATCATTACATGAAATTATCAAAGCGATTAGAGCTGGTGGCCTCTATGGTGCCTGAGAAAAGCCGGGTGGCGGATGTGGGAACGGATCACGGATACATTCCCATTGCCCTTGTGGAGAGAGGGATTGCTGTCAGGGCCATTGCCATGGATTTGCGTCCGGGTCCCCTGGAGCGGGCAGAAGAGCATATCCGCCGGGCCGGTCTGTGGGGATCTGTTGAAACCCGTCTGTCAGACGGACTTTCAAAGCTTTCCCCCGGGGAAGTGGATGCAGCGGTGATTGCCGGAATGGGAGGGGAGCTGATTATACATATTTTGGAGAATGGACGGCATGTATGGCAGGACATGGGCCGTTTTATCCTTTCTCCCCAGTCAGATTTGGATAAGGTGCGGCGATATTTAAAGGAACAGGGATTCGGACTCATAGACGAGGCTATGGTGGAAGAAGAAGGGAAATTTTACACGGTAATGGCGGTGAGCCAGGCAGAGGGTATATCCTGGCCGCCGGGCCGGGATAAAGAGAGTGCATATCTTTATGGCCCTGTACTCATAGAAAAAAGGGATCCGGTTCTGCTTCGCTTTTTATACAAAGAACAAAAGCGGATAGAAGGGGTTTTGCTCCATTTAAAGAAGCAGGAGACTGTTTCCGGAAAAGCCTCAGAGGGAGCTTTAAAAGCAGAAAAGGAGCTGAAGCGGCAGCTTCACGAAATAGATGAGGCCCTAAGGTCAATGGGGCCGGAATAGGAGGCGGATATGGCAAGAGTGTGGATCGACGGCGAATGGGAAGAATATGGGGATAATACCAGATGGAAAGAGGTGGCAGAAGCCCATCAGGATCGATATCCCTATGATATTCTTCTGGTAAAGGTAAACGGCAAGCTTCAGGAGCTTCATAAGCAGGTGACAGACGGAGGAAAAGTCGATTTTGTCACAGCAAAGGAGGAACCGGGGATTCAGACCTATTTTAGAAGCTGTGTGCTTTTAATGCTGCGTTCCTTTTATGATGTGGTGGGAAAAAGCCGGATTGACCGGGTGGAGACAGAATTTTCCATCGGAAACGGATATTTTGTAAAGCCTGCCGGTGATTTTAAATTGGATGCAGAGCTCCTTGACAAAGTAAAGAAAAGGATGGAGGAACTGGTAGAGAGCCGGGTTCCCATCTGCAAACGAAGCGTGAATACCGACGAGGCCATAGAGCTGTTTCACCGGCACAAAATGTATGACAAGGAACGGTTGTTCCGCTACCGCCGGGTGTCCCGGGTAAACCTTTACAGTATCGGCGGCTTTGAGGATTATTATTATGGATACATGGTTGAAAATACCGGCTATTTAAAATATTTTGATCTGATCCTTTATGAGCATGGATTTGTCCTGATGATTCCCAGAAAGTCAGATCCCTGCAGTCTGCCCTCTTTTGAGCCTCAGAAGAAGCTGTTTTCTGTGCTGAAAGAGTCCTTTGGCTGGGGAGAGCGGCTGAATTTAAACAACGTAGGAGCTTTAAATGAGCAGATTGCTTCCGGACGGGTTAACCAGCTGGTGCTGATCCAGGAGGCTCTTCAGGAGAAAAAGATCGGGGAGATTGCCAGCCAGATTGCGGCCCAGCCTTCTAAAAAGCTGGTGATGATAGCGGGCCCTTCTTCCTCGGGAAAGACTACCTTTTCCCACAGGCTTTCCATCCAGCTGGAAGCTATGGGCTTAAAGCCTCATCCCATTGAGGTAGACGATTACTTTGTCAACCGGGAGGACAGTCCCAGGGATGAAAACGGAGATTATGATTATGAAGTCTTAGAATGTTTGGATGTAAGGCAGTTTAATGTGGATATGAACGGCCTGTTAAACGGGGAGACGGTGGAACTTCCCTACTACAACTTTAAGACCGGGCGCCGGGAATACCGGGGCGACAGGCTGCGTCTGGGGAAGGATGAAATTCTGGTTATAGAAGGGATTCACTGCCTCAATGACCGGCTGTCCTATACCCTGCCCAAGGAAAACAAATTTAAAATCTACATCAGCGCCCTGACCCAGCTTAATATTGACGAGCACAATCGAATTCCCAGTACAGACGGCCGGCTGATCCGGCGTATGGTGCGGGACGCCAGAATTCGGGGAGCCTCTGCCTTAGAGACTATCAGACGGTGGCCTTCCGTCCGCAGAGGGGAGGACAGAAATATTTTCCCCTTCCAGGAGGAAGCGGACGTAATGTTTAACTCTGCGCTGATCTACGAGCTGGCTATGCTAAAGCAGTATGCAGAGCCGCTGCTGTTTGGGATTCCCAGGGACTGTGAGGAATATCTGGAAGCCAAGCGGCTGTTGAAGTTTTTGGATTATTTTCTGGGAGTAAATCCGGAAACCATACCGAAAAATTCAATCTTACGGGAGTTTATCGGAGGAGGCTGTTTTTAGCCGCCTCCTTTAGAAAAGAGGAATAGATCTATGGAAGAGTGGCTTACCATATACGATGAAAATTGTGAAAAAACAGGAAGAGCCCTGAGAGAGGATGCCCACAGACGGGGGCTGTGGCATCAGGTGGTTCACTGCTGGATGGTGTGCCGGACAGGGGATGAAGAATGGCTTTACTTTCAGCAGAGAGCTTTTTCCAAAGAGGATTTTCCCGGATATTATGACATTGGATCCACCGGCCATGTGGCAGAAGGGGAGAACCATTTGAATGCGGTCTGCCGGGAAGCTTATGAGGAAATGGGAGTTTCCATTGACAGAGACAGGCTTCTCTATTTAGGGGTGATGAAGGAGATAACCGAAAAGGGAGAGTTTTTCGACAGAGAGCTTTGCCATGTGTATTTATACACCATGGATCTTCCGTTTTTTGCTCCCGGAGAAGAGGTGGAACGGATTGTGGCCATTCGTCCCTCAGAACTTTTAAAGGCAGAAAAATCTCAGGATCCAGGCTGGAAGATTCAGGGGACGGATCTTTACGGAGAACCTTTTTTTGCCCTTAAGGAGGAGTTTTGCCGCCATCCGGAAGAATTTGTACGCCTGGTGCTTCCAAGGCTAAAGGAATCCGGCGCCTGACACCCCCATGGAGGAGTGGACAATGACAGAGAGACAAAAGAAGATCTGGAATCTGCTTCTGGATCGGGATTTTCTGACGGCCGGGCAGATCGGGGAACTTCTCCACATCAGTGACAGGACGGTTAGAAATGAAATAAAGGAAATTAATGAAGAGCTGAAAAAGGAAGTAATACAGTCTAAAAAGGGGCAGGGCTTTTCCATCGGGGATAAGGAAAGCTTTGGCAGGCCTGCCATAAGCGCTCAGGTGGAGGAAACAGAAAACCTGGAGTGGGAGGTGGTAAGGAGCGTCCTGTTTGACGAGGACTTAACCTATTTGGAGCTGGCGGATGAGCTGTATGTCAGCGACACACTTTTGACTAAAATTGTTTCCAGAGTCAACCGCCGCATGGTGAGGCGCTACGGAGCCGGAACCATAAAAAAGCAGAACAGCCGTCTGGTTTTAGAGCTTGGGGAAGAGGAAAAACGCAACTATTACGGAGTTTACGTGATTACCCGCAATTTAAACCAATATTTTGAACCGGAACGGTTTCAGACCTATTTCCAATATGTAAAAATAAAGTGGTTCCGGGACATTTTGATGGAAGAGCAGCGGGGAAAGGATACTGCCTTTTACGACACTACCATTGTCCGGCTTTTGGTGGGAATGGCGGTTATGGCAGAGCGGATGGCAGCAGGCTGCTTTGTAGAAACACTGCCAGGAGAATGTGGCGGTTTAAAGGAACCGGAGACGGCTCAGAGGAATTTTCTTTCAGAAGATCCCTCTGTCCGGCGGATAGTAGATAAAATTGGGAATTTGCTGGGGATAAAGCCGCCTGAAGGAGAGTACCGGTATTTTTCCGGGCTGTTCCGCAATGATTTTTACCATATGGAAGGTTTGGAGCAGATAGTGGCGGCCCAGTTTTTGGATAAGATTCTGGTGGAGATTCATGTAGAGTACGGCTTTGACTTTTCCAGGGATCCGGAATTTTGCAAAGAGATGATGGCTCAGCTTATCGGAACTTTAAGGCGGGCCAAAAACAGCCAGTATGTAGTTAACCCAATGCTTTACAGGATCAAAGCCCAGTATCCTTTAGAGTACGACATTGCCATCTTTTTTGCGGATCGGTTTAACCGGCTGGCAGGCTGTGCCATCGGTGAGGACGAGGTTGGATTGATTGCCATTCACTTTATCCGGGCAATGGAGACTAACATGATGCGCCAGGAGAAAAAAGTAGCCCTGGTCAACCCTTTTGGCAAGCAAGTGAAGGAGCTGATCAAAAAGCGGCTGGAGGAGATGGGGGAATGCAGGATTCAGATCAGCCATACCTATTCCATTTTCGATTTGCCCAGATTTTTCCCCAAGGATATTCTGGCGGTTTTGACCACCGTGCCTCTGCCGGAAAATCCGGAGGATGTGCCGGTGATTCTGTGCCGTAATTTTCTGGATTACCATGAGAAGGAGAAGCTTCTCACCGCAGTCCGGGAGGATCAGGTTACCAGCGTCAGAACCTACTTTAAAAATTTGTTCCGGCCCTCTCTGTTTTTTTCGGATATGGAATTTGATTCCAGAGAGCAGGCCATTGAGTTTATGTGCGGGAAGCTTTTGGAACAGGGGTATGTGGAGGAAGGCTTTTTCGAGAGTGTGATGCAGCGGGAGGCCATTGCCCCTACTGCCTTTGAGGCCGGATTTGCTTTTGCCCATGCCATGGAAAATACGGCGAAAGGCACGGCTATCTGCACCTGCCTCTTAAAAAACAAGCTGGCCTGGGGAGAGTACAATGTGCGGATCCTGTTTCTGTTTGCCCTGTCCCCTACCTGGAATCACCGGGTAATCCCGGTATACAACGTTATGATCGACAACCTGATGAAGGCGGGAGCTGTCCGCCGCCTGTCCCATATTGAAACCTGCCAGGAGTTTGTAAAAATGCTTTTGTAGCAAAATCCGGCAAAATAAAATCTGTTTTTTCCGTTTCGCAGCGGAAAAAGCAGATTTTATTTTGTTTTAGGGCCTTGTTATAATGAGGACAACAAAAACGACAGGAGGAAACCAACCGTGAAAGAGTTTCTTTGGGGAGGCGCAACTGCTTCCTATCAGTGTGAGGGAGGATGGAATGAAGGCGGCAGAGCAGAGTCCATGTGGGATAAGTACCTTCATGAGGAGAATTTGGAAAATGGAGATGTAGCCAGCGACCATTACCACCGCTTTAAAGAGGACATCAAAATGATGAAGGAGGGCGGCCATACCGGATACCGTTTCTCCCTGGCATGGCCCAGGATTATCAAGAATCTGGAAGGGGAAATCAATCAGGAGGGAATTGATTTCTATAATGAGATGATTGACACTTGTCTGGAAAATGGCATTACGCCTTTTGTCACCATTTATCACTGGGATCTGCCTCAGTATCTGGAAGAGCTGGGAGGCTGGCTTAACCGGAAAACCTGTGAGGCATATATGCACTACGCAAAGGTGTGCTTTGATGCCTTTGGGGATCGGGTAGTCCACTGGTCTACCTTCAATGAGCCCAGATACTGTATTTTCAGCGGATATTTAATCGGCAACTATCCGCCGGGACATCAGGATTTGCAGGAAACCTTAACCGGGTCCTATTACCTGATGCTGGCTTCCGCTATGGCGGTAAAAGCGTTCCGGGAAGGCGGATATAAAGGACAGATCGGAATCGTTCACAGCTTTGCCCCGGTTTACGGCATTGACGGAACCGTTAAGACCCGGATTGCCATGCGGTTTGCAGATAATTTCTTTAATAACTGGATTCTGGACACTGCCGCTATGGGAGAGATTCCGGGGGACATGCTGGGAGAACTCTCCAAATCCTGCGACCTGTCTATAATGCTTCCGGAGGATTTGGAGATTATTAAAAATAATACGGTAGACTTTTTGGGACTTAATTACTATGCCAGAGCCGTGGTAAAGCCCTACGAGACCGGAGAGACCACCTTGATTGTCAATAATGCCGGAAGCAAGGCCAAAGGCACCTCCCAGACCATTATCAAAGGCTGGTTTGAGCAGGTACGGCCGGAGAGCAGCCGTTACACCGAGTGGGATACAGAGATTTTTCCGGAAGGCCTTTATGAGGGGATCCGTCAGGTATGGAAGAAATACCACCTGCCTGTTTACATTACAGAAAACGGCATTGGTTTATACGAGGACGTAACCGTGGATCAGGTGGAGGATGAGGAACGGATCCAGTTTATGAACATGCACATTAACGCCATCTTAAATGCCAAAGATGAGGGCTGCGATGTGAGAGGCTACTTTGCCTGGTCACCCTTTGATTTATATTCCTGGAAAAACGGGACAGAAAAGCGGTACGGCCTGGTGGCAGTGGATTATGAAGACAATTTAAAGAGAAAGCCTAAAAAAAGCTATTACTGGTTTAAAAATGTTATTGAGACCAGAGGGGAAGCCATCAAAAGAGAACCATATGGGGAGGTATAGAAATGGGTATTCAAGAAATGAGCCTGGCAATGGAAAAGTATGTGATGCCGGCAGCCAACAAATTAGGAAATGAGCGTCATCTCCGGGCGATTCGCGACGCGTTTATGTCTCTTCTGCCAATTACCTTTACCGGAGGTATTGCGGCTGTCTTAAGCTCCGCGCCTTCTGTAGAAGCGGCAGGAAACGGCTTTACCAGAGCCTGGGCCGGTTTCGTAGCCGGCAATTCCACCATTTTTTCCTGGATCAACGCCCTGACATTAGGGGCTATGTCCCTTTATATCTGCGTAGGAATTATCCATTTCCTGTGCAAGACTGCAAAGATAGAATCCTTTCTGCCTATTCTTTTAGGAGTATGCGGATTTTTGATGCTGGTTATTGAGCCTCAATCCTTAGGATGGGACGGAAAAGTTGTGGAAATGTCCTATATGGACGGCAAGGGATTGATTCCTGCCATGGTGATTTCCATTTTAACTGCAGATCTTTACTGCTATATGAGAAAACGGGAATTTGGCAAGATTTCCCTTCCCGATACGGTTCCCGCCTCTCTGTCTGATGTATTTGCATCCATTGTACCGGGGGCAGTGCTGATGATTCTCTATATTGCAATTTTTGCGGTTATGAACAAGATGGGAACCACACTTCCCAAACTGATTTACGGGATCCTGTCCCCGTCCCTGTCAGCAGTGGACAACCTGGGATTTACGATTATTATTACCCTGCTGGTACATGTATTTTGGTTCTTTGGAATCCATGACGCGGCATTATCCGGAGTTCTGGCTCCTATCCGTGACGGAAACTTATCCTTAAATGCGGCTGCCCAGGCGGCCGGGGAGGCGCTGCCTAATATTTTTACCACGCCTTTCTGGGTATATTTCGTAGTAATCGGAGGCTGCGGCTCTGTGCTGGCGCTGGCAATGATGCTGGCCACCTCCAAGTCCCAGCAGCTAAAGGCAATTGGCCGGTTAGGCCTGATTCCCGCCTTCTTTAATATTTCAGAGCCTATTATTTTCGGCCTGCCTCTGATGTTAAACCCGGTATTTTTCGTACCATTCCTGTTTACCTCGGTATTAAACGGAACCATTGCCTTTATCACCATGCAGATTGGCCTGATTGGAAGAAGCTACGCCATGCTTTCCTGGCAGATGCCCTCGGTTATCGGAGCATTTTTCTCCACCATGGACTGGAAAGCGCCTGTTCTGATTTTAATATTAATTGTAATTGACGGTTTGATTTATTTCCCGTTCTTTAAGATGTACGAGCGCACCATGGTGAAGATGGAGAGTGGCGAAGAAGCAGAAGCATAATTTATTGAAAAAACAATTTATAAATTGGAGGAAAAAAGATGAAAAGGATTTTATTATTGTGCAACGGAGGCTTATCCACCGGTATTTTAGTAAAGAAAATGAAGGCGGCAGCAGAAGCCCAGAATTATGAATGTGAAATTTGGGCTGCCCCTGTAGCTTCTGCGGAAGAAGAGGGAGGAAACGTGGATTTGATTCTTTTAGGCCCCCAGGTCAGGTTCCAGATGGAGATCGTAAAGAAGCAGGTAACCTGCCCCGTGGTTTCCATTGATCCGGTATCCTACGGCACTATGAACGGCGAGAAGGTTTTGTCTCAGGCGAAAAAGGAAATGGGGGATTAATGATGGAAAACGAAAACATGGAATTATTGTGCCTGCAGATTATCACCAATGCAGGGGAGGCCCGAAGCGAGTGTATGGCGGCTCTGGCAGCGGCTGCAGAAGGAAAGTTTGACGAGGCGGAATCGGCCATGAAGGCTGCAGAGGAATGTAGAAAATCGGCTCATCACGTTCATACCCAGCTTATCACCATGGACGCAGGGGGAGAGCTGAATCAGCTGAGCCTGATTATGGTTCACAGCGAGGATATTATGATGAGCGCCGAGATTACTTATTCTCTGGCCGGAGAGATGATAAAGATGTATCAGAAACTGGCTGGACAAGCTTGAAAAAATGTGGTATGATACCAATGTTTTGAGCAGGACAGATGGTCGCTGCCATGAAACCGAAAGGTCATGGGAGAGGAAAGTCCGGGCTTCACAGGGCAGGATGCCAGATAATGTCTGGTGGGGGCGACCCTAAGGACAGTGCAACAGAAATAAACCGCCGCACAAAATGCGGTAAGGGTGGAAAGGCAGTGTAAGAGACTACCGCCCGGCTGGTAACAGGCGGGGCACATGTAAACCCCATCTGAAGCAAGACCGAACAGGAGGCATAAGGCGGCCCGTCTGCTTCCGGGTAGGTCGCTTGAGTCCGTCGGTGACGGCGAACCTAGATAGATGACCATCCAACGACATAACCCGGCTTACCGTTCTGCTCAAAACTTTAAAAAGAGATTTCTCTGTAGAATACTGAGGGAATGACGCAAAATGAAACCAGAGGCTTTCTATTAGCGCTGTTCGCCAGCTCTCGCTAACACCTGTACGTCTATGACAGATTACATCCGTCCTATCCAGTACGCGTGTGCAAGAGATGCGGACATCTGCTAATAGAAAGTCTCTTTTATTTTGCGACATCTTCTTTCAGATTGGAAAATAAAAGCTTTAGATTTTATAAATTCCAATCTTGTATTAATAGCAGTTTTTGGGTATACTGAAGACAGATTAGAAGAAAGAGGTGAGTTGTATGAGTCTGGCACAGCAGGCTTTGGATTACCAGAGAGAGATAGATGAAAATCAGAAACAGATACGGGAGATGGTAATGGAAAGCTACCATGACATGGCATTGGGAAAGGGAAGGGACTGCAACGAATTCTTTGAAGAATTGGAGAAGAGATATTCTAATGACAGAATATAAGGTGATTATTCTTCCGCTGGCTGAGGAGGACATAGCGGATCAGACAGACTATATTGCTTTTGAATTAAAGTCTTCAGAGACCGCAATTAATATGGTAAAGGGATTTAGAAAAGTAATAAACAGTCTCAGCCTGTTTCCGCAAAGCCATGAATTGGATGAAGACGAAGAACTGGCGGCATATGGTATTAGAAAGACATATTATAAAAATTATAAAATTTATTTTCTGATTGATGAGAGGGAACAGACCGTATACATATTGAGAGTTTTTCATATGCTGGTAGACAGTAGGGAAAAAATTTTGAGAATTTTTAAATGAAGCAGTTATTTTCTATGGCTGAAAGCAGTACAATCTGCTTTCAGCCATCCAAGATCTTACAGAGAAATTTTGTTTTAAACCAACTGGAAATGCGTTTGTCAGAGGATATAATTTACCTTCTTGTTCTCCCGGTGTGCTGTTCATCGCAGTACATGCACCGGTAAATTTCTTTGGACTTATCAGACAAATAGAAGATATGGGGAAGCTCCTGCTCAATAGAGGTAATGCATCTGGGATTCTTGCAGTGAATCACGTTGGTAATCTTTTCCGGAAGCTCTACCCGTTTTTTCTCTACAATCTTCTCATCACGAATAATATTGACCGTAATATTGTGATCAATATATCCCAAAACCTTTAAATCAATCAAATCCATGCTGCCTTCAATTTTAATAATATCTTTGCGGCCCATTTTTTCGCTGCGGGCATTTTTAATAATGGCAACCTGACATTCCAGTTTATCTAATCCTAAATGGTAATAGATATCCAGGCTCCGTCCGGCCTCAATATGGTCCAATACAATTCCGTCTCTTAATCCGCCAATATTTAACATGGTCTTTCCACCTCCAATAAAGTCATAATCAGGGCCATACGGACATAGACGCCGTACTGGGCCTGTTTAAAATAGGCAGCTCTGGGATCATTATCCACCTCCACCGAGATTTCGTTGACCCTGGGAAGGGGGTGCAGAATAAACATATCCGGCTTGGCCAGCTTCATTTTTTTACGGTCTAAAATATAACAGTCCTTTAAGCGGATGTAGTCTTCTTCATTAAAGAAGCGCTCTCTCTGAACCCGGGTCATATAGAGGATGTCCAGCTCCGGAAGGGCGGCGTCCAGACTGTCAACTTCCTTAAACTCAATATTTTTGGCCTCTAAGACATCTTCCCGCAGATATTCGGGGATCCGAAGCTCCGGAGGTGAGATTAAAACAAACTTGACATTGGGATAACGCACCATGGCATGAATCAGGGAGTGGACGGTACGCCCGAATTTTAAGTCGCCGCAAAAGCCTATGGTTAAATCGTTAAGGCGGCCTTTTAAGGAGCGGATGGTAAGAAGGTCTGTCAGCGTCTGGGTGGGATGCTGATGTCCGCCGTCACCGGCATTGATAACCGGAATATGGGAAAACCGGGAGGCTACCATGGGAGCGCCCTCCTTTGGGTGACGCATGGCACAGATATCCGCATAGCAAGAGATCATGCGGATGGTGTCAGCAACACTTTCTCCCTTCGCAGCAGAACTGGAATTAGCCGAAGAAAAACCGAGAACACTGCCCCCTAAATTAAGCATTGCAGCTTCAAAGCTTAAACGGGTGCGGGTACTCGGTTCATAAAAACAGGTAGCTAATTTTTTGCCGTCACATACGTGAGCATATTTGGGAAGATTGCCGGTAATGTCATCGGCCAGATCAAGTAAGGCGTCAGTCTCTTCCACAGAGAAGTCTAATGGATTTAACAAATGTCTCATGGGATTCTCCTTTAATTTCAATGATGAATTTTCGGGTTTGTCCCATTATACAGCATATGGAGAGAAATTTCTACAACTTTTTGTGAAAATGTGATAATATTAGTAATAGCTGAGACGGCGGGAGGATTTGACAGGAATTTTGCACGTCAAGCTTGCTTGTAAGCCAAAATTCCTGTTAAATCTCCCATCGGATGGATATCCGATGCTTCTTGTCCGGCTATGCCGGACAAGAAGTTGCATCTCTGAACTAGTTACAGAAAGTAATAGCTGAGACAGTAAGGAATTCGAAACAGAAAGCACCAAAGAAAAAGGAAGGGTTATCATGGCAAAAACGCTGGAACAAATCGTACTAGAAGGATTATCAGGAGACTGCTGCTCCATGGAAGAACTATTTGTCCTTTGGCAGACTACCCAGATGCTGGAAGAGAACGCCCAGGGAAGCACCTGCTATGAAGAGATTGATAAACGCAGCTTCCATGTAGACGGGATCATTAATTCGGAACAATATGCCGGGGTTTTATATATTTTAAAGGAGCCAAGCTTGAAGCAGTATATCCAAAAAGGGCTGACATTTCCGGTTTTGACAGATATCCGCCGGGAGTACCGGAGCTATCGCCGGGGCTATGAGGACGAGAGGGGATATCTGGTGGGGATGCAGCGCCAGCTTTTAGGAGAGGCAGGGGAAGGCCTTTCCCCTGACAAAGTAATGGCTACCCTGGCGGTAATGTATATTAACAAGCGGGGAGGAAAAGAAGCCTCCGACAGCATCTGGATGAATTACGGCTACGAGTATATCGAGTTTATCAAGCGGGAGATCCGTCTTCTGTCGCCCAGAGTGATTGTCTGCGGAGGAGAAGAGATTTTTAAAATGGTGGTAAAAGAGGTATTTCAAAATAAAAAGACTATACGGAATCGGGGCGAGCATATGATCTGGAAGGACAATGTCCGGGATTACCAGTTTACTGCGGACAAAAATTTCCGCCATACTAAGGATGCAGACAGGACTTCCGTGGTGGTGGTCAACATGTGGAATCCTGCTTACCGCACAAATAAAGAGCAGTACTTGTCTCCGGAAGAATACCTGGAAGAATTCCACCGACGTATTACCGGAATGGAATCCGTTCCTGTTAAGGAATCTGTAAGGAAGCTTAAGAAATAAAAAGAGACAAAAACAAGGCTTTTTTGGTATAATGTGAACACTTGGGCATCCCCCTAGTGAGAACAAATATCTGAGCCCTTAGGAAGGTTTTACATGACAAGTCAAACAGAACAAAAGACGCGTGCTCCCATGATCCGCGTCAGCAATTTATATAAAATTTACTGTGTGGGAGATACCAGAGTCCGTGCCTTAAACGGTGTGAGCTTTGAGATTTATAAGGGAGAGTTTTGTGCCATAGTGGGTACCTCCGGCTCCGGTAAATCTACCCTTCTTAACATGCTGGCAGGACTGGAAAAGCCTACCAGGGGAGAGATCGTCATTGCCGGAAAGCATATTGAAAAGCTGTCGGAAAAAGAATTGGTAGCTTTCCGGCGGGAGAAGGTAGGCTTTATTTTTCAGTCTTATAACCTTTTAAATACTATGAATGCCGTAGAAAACGTGGCCATGCCCCTGTCTTTTCGGGGGATGGCAAAAAAGGAGAGGATAGCCCGGGCTCAGAAGTATTTAAAGCTGGTGGGCGTAGGGGATCAGGCAAAGCACATGCCAAATCAGATGTCCGGCGGACAGCAGCAGAGGGTAGGAATTGCCCGGGCCCTGGTGGTAAATCCACGAATTATTTTTGCAGACGAGCCCACGGGAAATTTAGACTCCAAGACTACCATGGAGGTAATGCATTTGATGCAGAAAATCGTCAGGGAACAGCAGCAGACCCTGGTAATGGTTACCCATGACAATAACCTGGCATCCTATGCGGATCGCCAGATACGGATTATAGACGGAAAGATAGTAGAGATTATTGAGAATGAGCCGCAGGATCAGGCGGCACAGGAGGAGTAAGAGATGAAAATGAAACGGATCCTTGGAGCGCTGGCGGCAGTGATGATGCTTGTTGCATCCTTCTCCGCCACTGTTTATGGGGCGTACATGGATGTGGGAAACAACCAGTATCTGGTGGCCAAAAAAATTCCTGAGGGCAAGGTGGGGAAGAGCATAAGCATCCCGGTGACCATTCATGCAGGAGCTGAGGACATGGACGGAGTCTGGGTAGGTTTAAGCGCAGACATTTTTGAATTTAACCAGATTATGTCAGATGATTCCAACGGCGACTACACGGTAAGCAATTATCCCTTTGAGATTACTCAGGATACCTTTAAGCCCAAGCGCCTGGGAAACATCAGCCAGGGAAAATCCAAAAGCACCAATCTCTCAGTTAAAATCCGTAAGGATCTGGAGGCTGGTTATTATTCTATTCCTATCGCTATTTACATGGATTGTGAGGAGGAACCGGATACGGATCGGTACTGGGCCAAGGAATATATTAATATCTACGTCAGCCAGTCCACCGGAACCAGCGAGTCGGATGAGAAAGAAAATGTGGTTGATTTTGTGCTGGGAGAAGGCCAGTCTACCCCTTACGGCACCTATCCCAATGTAATGAACTTTGCCGTTAATATGCGGAATAACAGCAAGTTTAAGGCATATGATGTGACAGTGAGCATGACCCTTGACGCGGACAGCACGAAATTTCCCTTTAACATCAACGACGGAAATTACGACCGTCACTATGATTTAATAGAAGAAGGGCAGACGGTAGAGGTGCCTTACAGCATGGCCATCCGGCAGGACAGCTATTCGGGCTTTTATCCCATCCAATTTAAGATTTCTTACCGGGACAGCCAGGACGGGGATCTAAAAACCCAGGAGGACACTATGTATGTCCAGATTGTCAGCAAAAGCAGAGAGGACACGTTAGGTGATTTTAATGCCAACGACCGGACCCGGGCCAGGATTATTGTGGACAGCTATGAGACAATCCCCCAGGAGATCTATGCAGGCCAGGAGTTTGAGCTGATCCTGAGGATGAAAAACGCTTCGTCAGATGTACCGGCCAGCAACATTTTGTTTACCCTGGAGTCGGAAAAGGTTTCCGACAGCGCCGTATTTACCACAGAAAACGGTTCCAATTCTCTGGTGGTAAACTCTCTGGGAGCCGGGGCTACCACAGAGATCCGGATGAAGTTTGTCAGCAAGGGCGGCGCGGATCCCAGATCTTATGCCATTACTATTAAGGAAAAATACGACAGCCCGGAATTTAAAAACGCCGAGGAGAGCGTAACGGTAGATATTCCTCTAAAGCAGGAGGCCAGACTCAGCACCGGTACCATCGACGTTATGCCGGACAGTATCAATGTGGGTTCCGAGACTAATGTAATGTTCGGAATTAATAATACGGGCAAGGTACAGCTTTATAATGTTACGGTCCGGTTTGAGGCAGATTCCATTAAAACAGAGGAAACCTATGTAGGAAATATTAAGCCTGGCGAAACCGGCAATGTAGATTCCATGCTTACCGGCGTGGCCGCCACCATGGATGAGGGAAAGATCCCCATTGTGATCTCCTATGAGGATGAAAACGGCAATGTAAGTACCGAGACAAAGGAGATGAATCTCTATGTGTCAGAGCCCATGCCGGACGATTTTGACTGGGACATGGAAGCGGGAAATATGGAAGGAATTGAGATGGAGGGAGGAAACTCCCTGACAGATAAATTTGCGGCTCTTCCGGCCGTGGCCCGATATTGCATCATGGGCGGCGGTGTGGCCGTGGCCTTAGGAATCCTTTTGGGAGTACGGGCATTTATCCGCCGCAGAAAGAATAAAAAGCAGCAGTTAGCAGAAGAAGAGGGGATAGAGGATGAGATTTCGGGATCTTCTGACGATGAGCCTTAATAACCTGAGACGGCGCAAGCTGCGGACAGTTCTGACGGTTTTGGGAGTGGTTATCGGTACGGCTTCCATTGTGGTCATGGTATCTCTGGGGATTGGGCTGAAGGAATTAAATATGGAGCAGCTTTCCTCATGGGTCAGTTTAACGGAGGTTACAGTCCGCCAGAATTATTCTATGGACGGGAACGGAGCTGACGAGGACAGCTATATTACGGATGAGGCTATAAAGAAGTTTTCCAGGTTGGACCATGTGGTTTCGGTATCCCCTACTCTCCGGCTATCGGCCATAGTAAAGCAGGGCCCCTATATTTGCGAATATGTAAATATTCAGGGGGTGAGCCAGGAGACTCTGGCTCAGATTCCCCTGGCAGAGGGCGGTCATCTGCCGGATCCGGATTCAGGACAGATGGAGCTGATTTTTGGCAGCAAGGTAGCCATGGATTTTATGAACAATAAGACCAAAAAGGGGTACTGGGAAACAGGAGAGATTCCGGAGCTGGATATGAGTCAGCCGTTTTTTGTGATTTTCGATCAAAATGCCTATTACAATTCCATGTATCCAAGCGGAGACACATCCGTAAAGCCGCCGAAAAAATATATGATCCCTGCGGCCGGAGTGGAAGAGGGGGGACCGGAGGATTACAGCAGGTACTGTTACTCCATATATGTCAACGTAGAACAGCTGAAAGACCAGTTGAGAAAGGTCTTTAAAAAGAACCCCATACCTGGACAGCCCACCAATAAAAAAGGCAAACCATACAGTTATTTTATTTATGACAACGCCAGCGTGCAGGTTGACGATATGGACAATGTAAAAGAAGTACAGCAGGCCATTAATGAGATGGGCTATCAGGCTGACAGCATGATAGAAGGCATTGAGAACCAACAGAAACAGGCCAATATGATTCAGGCTGTGTTGGGGGGGATTGGGGCAGTATCCCTGTTTGTGGCGGCCATCGGCATTGCCAATACCATGATGATGTCTATTTATGAGAGAACCAAGGAAATCGGCGTTATGAAGGTGTTGGGCTGTGATATGGGCAGTATCCGCAACATGTTTTTGGTGGAATCCGGTTTTATCGGCCTGGTAGGAGGATTAGCGGGAATCGGTTTAAGCTATGGGATTTCCTATCTGATTAATAACATTCAGGGAATTGGCCAGACCATGTCCGGTATGGACGGGGATATCTCCCGAATTCCTGTATGGCTGGTAGGCCTTGCCATTTCTTTTGCCATTGTAGTGGGAATGGGGGCCGGATTTATGCCGGCTATGCGGGCTATGCAATTGAGTCCTCTTGCGGCTATCCGCAATGAATAAGGACATTTAGACCGGGAACTACTCCATGATAGGATGGCGGCGCCAGATACACTGAGAAAAAGAGTTTAAGGGCAAGTGCGACTTTCAAAAGACACACTTGCCCTTTTTATTGACTTTAAAACAAATATTTAATTCAACTGAAATCTCTGGGTCAGATTATTCATCAGCCGAGACTGTTCCGACAGATCTTGAGCAGTGGCGGCACTCTTCTCTGAAGTTGCAGAAGTGCTTTCAACCACAGAAGAAATCTGGTTAATTCCCTCTGTAACCTGTGCAATGGCAACGGTTTGATTTTCTATGGCTTCCACCACCGCATTCATTCTGACAGTAACGTTTTCGGCGATAGAATTGGTCTTATCCAGAGATTCTGTTACCTTGTCCACCACCTGTCCGCCCTCCTTAACGGCAGCAATGGAGCTTTCAATAAGCTCTTTTGTGGCTTTGGCGGCCTCATCGGATTTGGCTGCTAAATTGCGTACTTCATCAGACACCACGGCAAACCCCTTACCTGCGCTGCCTGCACGGGCCGCCTCCACAGCGGCATTGAGAGCCAGGATGTTCGTCTGGAATGCAATGTTCTCAATGGTATCAATGATCTTGCGGATCTCAGAGGAGGAGCCGGAAATTTTCTCCATAGCAGTATTCAGCTCCTTCACATAATCCACGCTGACATTTAGCTGTGTGCCTGCCTGATTCACAAAGAGCCCTGCCTCCTCGGCTGTTGCTGCGGTCTGATTGGCATTTTCTGCAATTCCTCCGATAGTAACAGAAAGCTCATGGATGGCGCTGGCCTGTTCCGTTGCCCCCTGGCTCAAGGATTGAGAGCCGTTAGATACCTGGTCTGAACTGGCTGCCACCATTGCGGCCGACTGGCTGATTTGAAGGAGCATATCTTTCAAAGAATGATGGATTGCTTTAATCGACTTTTCAATGGCTGCAAAATCTCCCCAGTATGTACGGGTAATATTCTCCCGGAAATCTCCCTGCCCCATTTTACCCAAGTGGTGGGATACATCCTGCACTACCTCATTTAAGCGGCGAATGGTAGCATCCAAAGCCTGTGTCAGCTCCGCCGTCTCATCTTGGGATTTTACTGCGGGGGTAGGAGTCTGCAGGTCGCCGTCAGCCAGCTTTTCCAGACGGGTGACGCAGGCGCGGATAGGATTGGAAATGGAACGGCCCACCTTCACTGCCACGGGAAAAGTGGCAATTATTACTAATATCACAACCAGAATCGTAAGCAGGATGCTCCGATCCAAGGTAGATTTAAACTCCCTCTGACTGGTTTCAATGGCAATGCTCCATTCCTGATTACCGTCAATGGGGGCAAAGCCTACCAATTTATTATCACCATATAAATTATAAGAGCCAAAGCCGGTTTCCCCCTGGATCATGCGCTGATTCACCTTGGCAATCTCCGCCATGCCGGAATCCGTTTTGGCGGCTTCGATCATGTTGGAACTTTCCTCTATTATAGAGCGATCCCTGTGACCGATAACATTTCCCTTATTATCCAGCACATAGGCAACGCCGTCACTGCCCATAGCCAGGTTGACTACAATATCTGACAGGAAATCAGCGCTGATTCCGCCGTAGACTGCGCCCTCAAACTGACCGTTTACAATAATGGGAACTTCCAGCAGGAAAATCATCTGCTGGCCATCATTCATGATGTCAGAAATATAAGGTTTCATGGTCTGCTTACATTTCTGGAAATAATCCTCCTGGGCATAACTGTAGCCGGTGGAAGAAAATCCATCGGCATCCATTTTGCCGGTATAGAGAAAACCATTTCTCTGTGCGATATCATCCCGGATGGGAATCAATTCCGGATCCATAGGATCAGACTCCCGGAATATATCAGAAGCGGCGGCTTCCTGCAGCGCTGTTCAGTAATTATCCATCCGCCATTCCACTGCATCCGCCGCCATCTGGGTGGCAGGACCTAATGTCTTCGTTATATTAACATAAACATTCAAAATGTTCAATCCAAATTGCCTTGAAGTTTACTTGAAAAAACTACCTGGAAAAACTTAGAAAAACACTTGCAATCTTTAAAAGAATCCGTTATGATGGATTCAGGACGTGCAACTGGCGGAATGAGTGGGAAAACCACGGGGAGCACGTTTATATTGAGCCGACCGCCTGGGCGCTTCTTTTTGAGGTACCCAGGCTTTTTTTATCTTACAGAAAAGTTCTCTGAACTTCCCTGCAAAATAAAAGCCCTTTGGGAAGGTTCAGTGAGTTGTAAAAATTTATTCCCGCATGGAAAATCAGGAGGAAAAGTGATGGAGATGTTATCATTATCAGAGGAACTAAGGAACAATTCTTACCCGGGAAGAGGCATTATTCTTGGAGAGTCAGAGGATGGAACCAAAGCAGTTGCCGCTTATTTCATTATGGGAAGAAGCGAGAACAGCCGCAACAGGATATTTGTGGAAGAAGGAGAGGGGATTCGCACCCAGGCATTTGACCCCTCCAAGCTGACGGATCCCAGCCTGATTATTTATGCCCCGGTTCGGGTATTGGGAAACAAGACCATTGTGACCAACGGCGATCAAACAGATACGATTTATGAAGGAATGGACCGGCAGCTGACCTTTGAGCAGTCTCTGCGTACCAGGGAGTTTGAGCCGGACGGGCCTAATTATACTCCGCGCATTTCCGGGATTATGCACATTGAGGGGGGTAAATATCATTACGCCATGTCTGTTTTAAAAAGCAATAACGGAAACCCCTGTTCCTGCAACCGGTATACCTTTGCCTATGAGACTCCCGCAGCCGGAGAGGGCCGGTTTATCCATACCTATATGCATGACGGAAATCCCCTGCCCAGCTTTGAAGGAGAACCGAAACTGGTGGCGATTCCCAATGATATCCAGGAGTTTACAGATCTTTTGTGGAACAATTTAAACCAGGATAACAAGGTATCCCTGTTTGTACGCTACATTGATATTGCTTCCGGAACCTATGAGACTAAAATTGTCAATAAGAACCAGTAAATCCCCTGCCATCTTTGAGCTGGGCTGGAAGAGAAAAGGAGAAAAAGATGAACGAATTACAGTTAAAGTACGGCTGCAATCCCAATCAGAAGCCGTCCCGTATTTTCATGAATGAAGGGAAGGAACTTCCCATTACCGTACTCAGCGGAAAGCCCGGGTACATCAACTTTATGGATGCTTTCAACGGCTGGCAGCTGGTAAAGGAATTAAAGGAGGCAACAGGCCTTCCTGCTGCTGCGTCTTTTAAACACGTTTCCCCGGCAGGAGCGGCAGTGGGCCTTCCTCTTACGGAGACCCTGGCAAAAATTTACTGGGTTGACGATATGGGGGAATTGTCTCCCTTAGCCTGCGCCTATGCAAGAGCCAGAGGGGCGGACAGGATGTCTTCTTTCGGTGATTTTATTTCCCTTTCTGATGTCTGCGACGCAGACACTGCAAAAATTATTAAAAGGGAAGTATCAGACGGAGTAATCGCTCCCGGTTATGAACCCGAGGCCTTGGAAATTTTAAAATCCAAAAAGAATGGCAATTACAACGTAATTCAGATTGATCCGGAGTATGTTCCGGAGCCTGTTGAGCGCAAGCAGGTGTTTGGCATTGTATTTGAGCAGGGCAGAAATGAGCTGGCGATTAATACAGAGCTTTTAGCCAACGTAGTAACGGAAAACAAAGAAATCCCTTATGAAGCCAAGGTGGATCTGATGATTTCCTTAATTACTTTAAAATACACCCAGTCTAATTCTGTCTGCTATGCAAAGGGCGGCCAGGCTATCGGTATCGGCGCAGGCCAGCAGTCCAGAGTACACTGTACCAGACTGGCAGGCCAGAAAGCGGATAACTGGTTCTTACGCCAGGCTCCCCAGGTATTAAATCTTTCCTTTGTAGACAATATTCGCCGTGCAGATCGGGACAATGCCATAGATGTTTATATTGGCGATGAATACATGGATGTTTTGGCAGACGGCAGATGGGAGAGCATTTTTAAAGTAAAGCCTCCGGTATTTACCAAGGAAGAAAAACGGGCCTGGCTGGATCAGATGCAGGATGTGGCATTGGGATCCGACGCATTCTTCCCCTTTGGCGACAACATAGACAGAGCCTTTAAGAGCGGCGTAAAATATGTAGCCCAGCCCGGAGGATCCGTAAGGGATGACAATGTAATCGAAGTCTGCAATAAATACGGTATGGCAATGGCTTTTACCGGTATTCGACTGTTCCATCATTAATCCGGTTTAGGGGATGTCACAAAATTTATTTAAGTGTTAGAAGAAAGCTATGCGTGAATTGAGAAAATGAGCGGGTAATGGGCCAGAGCATGGCTATCCAAACAATGAGGCTGTTGCACTAAAATTGTGCATCGGCCTTTTTCTATACAGAGGAAATAGCAGATTTACGAATGAAAAATTATAGATTGAGAAGTGACTGAGCTCTCCTGACCGGAGAGTTTACCCCATCTGCGGAGGGAGGAACGATCCATTGATATTTGGGCGTACAATCTGGAAACCGTACTTGCGGAAAATCTGGAAACAATGATTGCCCGAACCATAACAAACACCCGCATGAGGGATTTTTATGACCTCTACATTCTGGAACAGCAGCGATATTTGATTGTTGCACACTGATTTGTCGAATTGGAGAGAAATTAGCAGTTTACCCCTCCCAAATGCCTCGTGTTCTTGCACAACGGTCTATCAACTTGTTGGAGAAATACGGCAGAAAATCAATTCTGCCAATGAATAACATGGACTTCCACGAGATGAGAATTGGTAATCAGCCCTTCCAATGCATACCAGATTTTAAACCAGCCATACTAACAAAACAGACGATTTTAAGAAAAGTTAGAAAGGAGAAGCACATGCAAGCAGGAAAGGCAAGCATACGATTCGAGCATCCGCCGCTGATTGTAAGCGAAGGATCCGTTGTGGGAAGGAAAGAAGGAGAAGGACCTATCGGACATCTTTTTGACAGGGTGGAGCAGGATGATAAATGGGGGAAAAACAACTGGGAGGAAGCAGAGAGCCAGATGCAGAAGGAGGCCGTAAAGCTGGCACTGTCAAAAGGCGGACTGGAAAATACAGACATCCGCTATCTCTTAGGCGGCGATTTGCTGGGGCAGTTGATTGCCACATCTTTTGGCGTAATGGAATTGAATATTCCCTTATTCGGCCTGTATGGGGCTTGCTCTACCATGGGGGAAGCCATGGGGCTTGGAGCCATGCTGGTGGGAGCAGGATATGCTGACCGGGTGGTTTCCGTGGCTTCCAGCCATTTTGCCACAGCAGAAAAGCAGTTTCGGTTTCCCTTAGGATATGGAAACCAAAGGCCCTATTCCGCCACCTGGACGGTAACCGGGTGCGGGGCAGTGGTGCTGGAGTCTGCTGACAAAATGGAGAAAAAGAACAAAACCGATTTGGGCCATGCCATGATTACCGGGGTTACCACCGGAAAGATCGTAGATTTGGGCATTAAGGATTCTATGAATATGGGAGCGGCCATGGCGCCTGCCGCCTTTTCCACCATTATTCAGAACTTTGAGGATTTTGGGGTAGAGGAAACCTGGTATGACAAGATTATTACCGGGGATTTGGGAACAGTAGGGCGAACTATCCTTTTAGACTTTATGAAGGAAAAAGGACATAACTTGACGGAGATCCATATGGACTGCGGAATAGAGATCTTTGATCCAAAGAGTCAGGACACTCACGCAGGTGGAAGCGGATGCGGCTGTTCGGCTGTAACCTTCTGCTCCTATATTTTGCCCCGGATCCGTCAGGGAATTTGGAAAAGGGTTCTTTTTGTCCCCACAGGAGCCCTGCTTTCCACAGTAAGTTTTAATGAAGGACAGAGTGTTCCCGGAATTGCCCATGGCGTTGTCATTGAGCACAGGCCATAAAATCTAAGAAAGGAAGAGTGTTGCAATGGATTATATAAAAGCATTTTTAGTAGGAGGCGCCATCTGTGCTTTGGTACAGATTTTGATGGATAAGACAAAACTGATGCCTGGCCGCATTATGGTAATGCTGGTGGTTACCGGAACGGTTCTCGGGTTTTTAGGCGTGTATCAGCCATTTTTAGATTGGGCAGGCCAGGGGGCGGGAGTGCCCCTTTTAGGATTTGGAAATACACTTTGGAAAGGAGTGAAAGAGGGGATTGAAACAGATGGCCTGCTGGGAATCTTTAACGGCGGGCTGACTGCCAGCGCTGCCGGGATTTGCGGAGCCATGGTATTTGGATATTTAGGTTCCCTCATATTCAGTTCTAAGATGAAATAGAAAAAACAGAGGGTAGAAAACCCAAGGGATACTTCCTAAAATAGAAATCCCCCTGTGTCAAGTGAAATTCTTTTACCTGACACAGGGGGATTTTGCAAAATTCTTTTTATAAATTGGCTGAAAATCTTATACGCCAGGCCCATATTCAGAGGGCATAGTGCCGATAATTACCGGATTGGTCTGAACATATCCGGGACCAATAGGCGTTACTACAGATTCAGAGGATTCTGCAGGTGGGGCGGAGCCGTCAGGATTAACAGGAGGCAGAATTACAGATACACCGGTGTGAACGTTACAGTAGCCGGGAATTCCAAAAGCAGAATCATCTGTGCTCCCTTCCTCATCCTGGGGAAGAGCCATACATACCCGGGAACGTCTTTCCGGGCAGAATTCTGTAGGCTTTCTGCCAGTGGCAGAGCATACGGTCACCACGATATGCTTATCGCAGACCTCAGTAGGAACCGTTCCTTTGGCGAAATACTCTGTGTAAACTGCATTGCCTCTGGGATCACTGGTGCAGACACCGCTTACGGCAAGCTTGCCGGACTTACGGCAGATTTGGGCAGTTTCCACACTTTCCGGAACCGCAAAGCCGGGATCTGACAGCCCCTCATGAACCCGTTCCATAATTTTACGCCAAATATCCTTGTGGAAGCTGGTGCCTCCATTGCTGCTTAAGGACTGATTGTTGTCGCATCCTGCCCAGATGCCGGCAGTGTAGTAAGGAGTATAACCTACAAACCAGATATCATTATTGGAGGATGTGGTGCCGCTCTTTCCGGCAACCGACATGCCGGAAAGCCTTGCACGGGTACTGGTGGAAGAAATGGCAGCCCCGGCTCTGGCAAAGCTGCTGACAGCCCGTACAGAATCCGCCATGGCGTCGGTTAATAAAAAGGCAGTAGAATCTTTTAAGGCCCGATGGGTCTCCGGAGTATTATCCAGGAGAACTTTGCCGGTATGGTCTAAAATTTTGGTAAAGAACACAGGCTCTGTGTAAACCCCTCCATTGGCAATGGCCGCATAGGCGGCAGTAAGCTCTAAATTGGAAACTCCATGTGTAAGCCCTCCCAAAGCGGTTGCCGGATTGTAATCATTAGAGGTCAGGGAGGTGATCCCAAGATTTTGGGCATATTCAATGCCTAACTGGGGAGTAACGGTCTCTACCAGACAACGAACCGCTACAATATTCATGGAGAATATAATGCCGCCACGAATATTGGAATATCCCTGATATTTGCCCTGGCTGTACCAGTTTTTAAAAGTCTTGGTGCCAATGGTGTAAGGAGTATCATAGTAAACCGTACCCAGAGTGGCTCCGCAGGCGTCCAGAGCCGGGGCGAAGGCGGTGAGCACCTTAAAAGTAGAACCAGGCTGGCGCAGAGTATTAGTAGCTCTGTTTAAGGTAAGGCTGGCAGTTTTTTCTCCCCGGCCGCCGCTGATGGCCTTTACCTGGCCGGTAGCCTGATCCATAATAACAAAAGAGGTCTGGGGCTGGAGAGTAGTCTGCATCCTCTCGCCGATAATCTCGTCCCCCTCCTGGAGGATATAAGCTTTGAAAGCCTCTATGTCATTGGCGGCCGATTCCTCACTGGAGTACAGGCCGGTATAATTGTCCCGGAGTATCTCCCGGTGGTATTTCTTTAAATTTTCCTCTGAATAGTGCTCTGTCTCCCCATTTGTATGGGTGACGGAAAGCCGGTATTCTACAGAATATTTGGCTGACGTATAGTTGGCCGGATTGTTGACTTCCTCGTCAACTATGGCCTGGATAGCCGGATCCTGGGTAGTAAAGATAGTAAGGCCGCCGCCGTAAAGCAGATTGTAGGCCTGGCTCTCGCTGTAGCCCAGTTTTTTCATCAGGGTTTCCTGCACCTGTTCCGTCAGCTCATCTGTAAAATAGCTGTACATGGTACTTTCCTTATTGGCAACCACCAGGTTGTTGTTCTGCTGGATGCGCTCGTATACATTGTCAGACAGAGCCTCATTCTGTTCGTCTTCCGTAATATAGCCCTGATCCTTCATGTACTGAAGGATAATTTTACGCTTTTCTGCGTTGTTTTCCGGATTGGTAATAGGATTGTAATAGGTTGGTTTCTGGGTAATGCCGGCAATAACCGTACATTCGGACAGAGTCAGATCCGATACATCCTTGTCAAAGTACCTTCTGGCGGCAACTTTAACTCCAAGAGTATTGCTGCCTAAGTTTATGGTATTGAGATAATCGGTAATAATCTTTTGTTTCGCTTTGGTCTTGTCCGGATCCAGGGCCTTTTCAAGCTGGACTGCCAGATACTGCTCCTGAAACTTTCTCTCCAGCTTTGCGGCAAAGGTAGACTCATTGCCGCCTTTAAAGACATTATTTTTAATAAGCTGCTGGGTCAGGGTAGAACCGCCGCCTCGGTTATCGTTTGTAAGCACGCCTACTGCGGCACGCATAATGGAACGGATATCAATTCCGTCATGTTCCCAGAAACGGGAATCCTCAATGGCAACGAAGGCATCAATTAGATCCTGGGGAAGCTCTTCGTAGGTGGCCGCCTCTCGGTTGGAACCTTCCATAACCAGAGTATCAGTCAGATTACCTGCGCTGTCATACACTTTGGTGGCAAAGCCGCTGGGACCGAAGCTGTTGGGATCAATCTCCGGGGCATTGTCAATAATGCCCTTTACCATACCAAAGCCTGCGCTGACGCCGGTAACGATCACCACTGCACAGAAAATAAACAGCAGCCGGAAAATCATCTGGGAAAACCGGGTCATATATTTTTGAGACTTGGCATGGACAGCCTTCAGATTACGCTCCGTGGCCTTTCTGCCGTAATTGTTCGAGTTCATGGAAATCCTCCTTTACTGGTACATTATAGCAAAATATCCGGATTAATTCAACTTAAGATTCTTGAGGGTTTTCGGCACAAAATTCATGTAGCTGCAAATTTTTCACTCAAGACTAGCCGCCCCTGCAGCAGACATGGTATAATGTCCACGAAAGCAATGAGCAGTGCGAAAAAAGCCGAATAAAAAGCGGCGTTGTGCTGGCGCATAAGCAGCTATTTATTCGGTTTTTTTCATAGGGCGAAGCCCGTGAGAGAACTGGAGCGAAGCGGAAGAGAGCTCTCGCCCCGCGCCCCAAGTCAAAGAGGCTCCCGCCCCACATCCCGCACTTCGCCATCAACACAAAAAAAGGAGGAACACCCATGGGGGAGGATCATAAAGAAAAGACAAGGACAGAGTCCTATTTAATTTTATACAAAGAAGGAACCGGAGAGCTGACAGAGAAAAAGTCCCGTTTCATTGCCAACACCAGGCCGGTGGAAACCGAAGAAGAGGCCCTTTCCTTTGTAGAAGAAATGCGGAAAAAATACTGGGATGCCAGACACAACTGCTGGGCCTATATATTAGGAGAACGGGGAGAAAAAAAGAGATGCAGTGACGACGGAGAGCCAAGCCAGACAGCGGGAAAGCCTATGCTGGACGTGCTGGAGGGAGCCGGGGTCACCAACATCTGTCTGGTAGTAACCCGATATTTCGGCGGTGTGCTTTTAGGCACCGGCGGCCTGGTAAGGGCCTATTCCGGAGCCGCTAAAAAAGGTCTTGAGGGAAGCGTGATAGTAGAAAAAAAGCTGGCCCGAAAGCTTCTGGTACAAACCGATTACAATGGTCTGGGAAAGATCCAGTACATTGCCGCTCAGGCCGGGGTTACCACTTTGGATACCCAATACACAGACAACGTGGAACTGATCTTTTTAGTGCCGGAAGGGGATACAAAAAACTTTCAGACAGCTCTGACAGAAGGGACAAACGGCAAAGCAGCTGTTACCACCCTGTGCCGTCTTTACTATGGCACTTTGGAAAAAGAAGTGATTCTTTTTGAGGAAATTCCTTAAAACATGTATAAAATACCTTGCAATCCGCAAAATCGGGTGCTATACTAGGTAACCGTGACAGAAAACAGTATATATTAAGGAAGTAATTTATGAAGATCAAGAGAGAAGACGTAAGAAATATTGCGATTATCGCTCATGTAGACCACGGCAAAACCACCCTGGTAGATAATCTGCTAAAGCAGAGCGGCATTTTCAGAGAAAATCAGGAGGTGGCGGAGCGTGTCATGGACTCCAATGACATTGAGCGGGAGAGAGGCATCACCATCCTTTCCAAGAACACTGCGGTTACCTATAAGGGAACCAAGATCAATATTATTGATACTCCCGGCCATGCGGATTTCGGCGGCGAGGTGGAGCGCGTTCTTAAGATGGTAAACGGCGTGATCCTGGTGGTGGATGCTTACGAGGGAGCCATGCCCCAGACCAAGTTTGTATTAAAAAAGGCTCTGGAGCTGGATTTATATGTGATCGTCTGCATTAATAAGATTGACCGCCCTGAGGCGCGCCCCAATGAAGTAATTGACGAGATTTTAGAGCTGTTTATGGATCTGGACGCTTCCGACGAGCAGCTGGAATGTCCCTTTATCTTTGCATCTGCAAGGGACGGATATGCAAAGAAAGAGCTGGATGACGAAAATGTGGACATGACCCCGCTTTTCGAGACTATTATCAACTATATCCCGGCTCCGGAGGGAGATCCGGAGGCGCCGGTTCAGACTTTAATCAGCACCATTGACTACAACGAATACGTAGGCCGTATCGGCGTAGGCAAGGTAGACAACGGCATCCTTAAGGTCAACCAGGAATGTGTTCTGGTAAACCATCACGACCCGGATAAATTTAAAAAAATCAAGATCGGAAAACTCTACGAATTTGACGGTTTAAACCGTGTGGAAGTAAAGGAGGCCTGCATCGGCTCCATTGTGGCCATTTCCGGTATTCCGGAGATCCACATCGGCGACACCATCTGCGCTGTGGACAATCCGGATCCCATTCCCTTCCAGAAAATCTCCGAGCCTACCATTTCCATGTATTTTATGGTAAACGACAGTCCGCTGGCAGGACAGGAAGGCAAATACATTACTTCCCGCCATATCAGGGATCGGCTGTTTCGGGAGCTAAATACCGATGTCAGCCTTCGGGTGGAGGAAACGGATTCTGCCGACTGCTTTAAGGTGTCCGGAAGAGGAGAGCTTCACCTGTCTGTCCTCATTGAGAACATGCGCCGGGAAAACTTTGAGTTTGCGGTGAGCAAGGCGGAGGTTATCTATAAATACAATGAGAGAGGCCAGAAACAGGAGCCTTTAGAGATTGCCTATGTAGATGTTCCCGAGGAATTTACCGGCGCGGTTATCCAGAAACTGACCTCCAGAAAAGGGGAGCTTCAGGGCATGAGCCCTGTATCCGGCGGGTACACTAGGCTGGAATTTTCCATCCCTTCCAGAGGCCTTATCGGATACAGAGGGGAGTTTATGACCGATACCAAGGGAAATGGTATTTTAAATACCACTTTTGACGGCTACGGTCCCTACAAGGGGGATTTAACCTATCGTCCTACCGGTTCCCTGATTGCCTTTGAGGCAGGGGAGGCCATTACCTACGGCCTTTACAATGCCCAGGAGCGCGGAATCCTTTTTATCGGGCCGGGAGAAAAGGTATATTCCGGTATGGTTGTGGGACAGAATCCCAAGGCAGAGGATATTGAGATTAATGTATGTAAGACCAAGAAGCTGACCAACACCCGTTCCTCCAGCGCAGATGAAGCTTTGCGCCTGACACCTCCAAAGATCATGAGTTTGGAGCAGTGTCTGGAATTTATTGATACCGATGAACTTTTGGAGATCACTCCAAAGAGCCTTCGAATCCGCAAAAAAATTCTGGATCCCACCCTGAGAAAGAGAGCCTCCTTCAAAAAATAATTGTTTTAAAACAGGCGTTTTGTGGAGTCTCTTGTCGGAATAGAAGAGAAATCACCAAAATATCACCAGAGAAAAAGAATCCTGTCGAGAAGTTCTTCAGGATTCTTTTTTTATTCTTTCATAAATCCGTTCTTTTCCACATAAATTTACTATGAGCTACAAGCCAATATTATGGGATAGAAGAGGAGAAATACTATGTCAGAAAAAGTAATTGAAAACAACAAGGTCAGCGTTATCGGGACGATTATATCCGGGTTTACCTTTAGCCATGAGGTGTTTGGAGAAGGCTTTTATATGGTAGACTTGTCTGTTAACCGGCTTAGCGAACAGGCCGATGTCATCCCGCTTATGATTTCTGAGCGCCTGCTGGATGTAGAGAAGGATTATCGGGGCTGTACGGTAGAAGCCACAGGACAGTTCCGTTCTTATAACCGGCACGAAGGAATAAAAAACCGTTTAGTTCTGTCCATCTTTGTTCGGGAAATTCATTTTATGGAGGAATTTACCGATTATACCAAGACCAATCAAATCTTTTTAGACGGATATATCTGCAAGCTTCCGGTTTACCGAAAGACCCCCTTAGGAAGAGAGATTGCAGACCTTTTGCTGGCGGTAAACCGCCCTTATGGGAAGTCTGATTACATACCCTGTATTGCCTGGGGACGAAATGCCAGATACGCTTCCGGCTTTGAAGTGGGAGTGAGAGTCCAGGTCTGGGGACGGGTTCAAAGCAGGGAATACACTAAAAAAATTAACGATACCCAATGTGAGAAACGGGTGGCCTATGAGGTATCGATCAGTAAGTTAGAGTGCGGGGAATAAGGGCAGGATATTGCAATTATAAGTAATTTATGCTATTATTAGGCAAGACTTCCATAATTCGTAACGGCCGTTTAGGGAAACCATGAGAGATACGAGGTGACAGAAGATGCAAAAAGGATACATGCAAATCATCTACGGACCCGGCAAAGGAAAGACTGCTTTGGCATTGGGGAAAGGCCTGAGCGCAGTAACCAAAGGAAAGACTGCGGTATTGATTCAATTCCTTCAGGGGGATCTGGATGAGGATCAGATGGCGGTGTATAACCGGTTGGAGCCAGAGTTTCAGGTTTTCCGCTTTGAGAAGTCGTCGGAGTCCTTTGCCAGGCTCAGTGAAGAGGCAAAAAACAGAGAACTTATGAATATCCAGAATGGTTTGAATTTTGCAAAAAAGGTTATGGCAACAGGGGAGTGTGACATCTTAATTCTGGATGGGGTTTTAGGCCTGGTGGATCAGAAAATAGTGCCTCTTGAGGAAATCAGAAAGATCCTTTCTGTTCGGGAAGAGACCATGGGACTGGTGATTACCGGAACCGTGCTTCCGGAAGAGCTGAAGGAAGAGGCGGATTCCGTGATCCGGTTGGAAAATCTAAAATAAGCAATGTCAGAGGGGCTGTTCATAAGGAGAGCCCCTTTGTCATGTCAAAGTATGAAACAAAACCGGTAAGTAACAGTTCTTCCCATTGACAAGAATTCCCAATGATGTTAGTATATTTGCAAGGAAATGAAAAGAGTAGGGGCTGACCGCTGGTTTGGCCCCTTTTTTAGAAGGAGGATAATAAAATGGCAATTTTTGAAGGCGCAGGCGTAGCGCTGGCAACCCCCATGAAAGCAGACGGGGCCATTGACTTTGATAAGCTGAAGGAGCTGGTAGAGTTTCAGATTGAAGGGGGAACCGATGCGATTATCGTCTGCGGCACCACCGGCGAGGCTTCTGCCATGACCCACGAAGAGCATATTGAAACCATCCGGTTTGTCTGCCAGGTGGTAAACAAGCGGATTCCTGTTATTGCAGGCAGCGGATCCAACTGGACAGAGACTGCTATTTACCTGTCTCAGGAGGCAGAGAAGGCAGGGGCGGACGGCTTGTTAGTGGTTTCCCCCTATTATAACAAGGCTACCCAGAAGGGGCTGATTGCACATTTTACTGCCATTGCCAATTCGGTTGCCATTCCGGTACTGCTGTACAATATTCCCGGCAGAACCGGCGTCAACATCCAGCCGGAAACCATTGTAACCCTGTGTAAAAATGTGGAAAATATTGTAGGGGTTAAGGAGGCCAGCGGGAACTTTTCCGCCATCTCCACACTGATGAGCCTGGCAGAGGGCTGTGTAGACCTTTACTCGGGAAATGACGATCAGATTGTTCCCCTAATGTCCCTGGGCGGAAAAGGGGTTATTTCTGTTCTCTCCAATATTGCTCCCCGCCAGACTCATGAGATCTGCGCCTCTTATCTGGAAGGGGACGTAAAAAAGAGCGCAAAGATGCAGCTTAAGGCTATCCCGTTAATTACGGAGCTGTTCCGGGAGGTAAATCCTATCCCGGTAAAAGCTGCCTTAAATATGATGGGCATGGGGGCAGGGCCTTTACGCCTTCCTTTAACCGAGATGGAGGAGGCGAATCAGGCAAAGCTTAAAAAAGCCATGGAGGAGTACGGCCTGTTATGATTAGAATGATAATGCACGGCTGCGGCGGAGCCATGGGCCGGGTCATCACCTCTATTGCGGCGGAGGATCCGGACATTACCATCGTGGCAGGAATCGATAAAAACACAGATATCCAATGTCCTTACCCGGTGTTTCCATCTTTAGACCAGTGTACAGAGAAAGGGGACGTTATCGTAGATTTTTCTGCCCCCGGAGCAGTGGATCCTCTGCTGGATTATTGTGAAGCCAATCAGATCCCGGTGGTTTTATGCACCACCGGCCTTACAGAGGAACAGGTGGAGAAAGCCAAGGCGGTTTCCAGGTCTGCGGCGGTTTTACGCTCTGCCAATATGTCCCTGGGAGTCAATCTGCTGTTAAAGCTGGTGGCCCAGGCTGCCAGGGTGCTGGCGGCTTCCGGTTTTGACATGGAGATTGTGGAAAAGCATCACAACCAGAAAAAGGACGCTCCCAGCGGTACGGCCCTGGCTTTGGCAGAGTCTTTAAATAATGCCATGGAGCAGGCTTATTACAACGTATTTGATCGCAGCCGGACCAACGAAAAGAGGGATGCTAAAGAGATTGGGATCTCGGCAGTGCGGGGCGGTTCCATTGTAGGAGAGCATGACGTAATCTTTGCCGGAAAGGATGAGGTGGTAACCTTTTCCCATACCGCTTATTCTAAGGCTATTTTTGCAAAAGGGGCTGTGTCTGCTGCGAAATTCCTGGCAGGAAAAGGCCCGGGGATCTATGATATGAGCCACGTTATTGGCTGAAAATTTAAAAAATTCCAGAGATTTCCAACATGATTGAATCTCCCGCAGCGCATACTAAGGGCAGAAAGCGAAAGGAGAATATGCAATTATGAAGAAAATCAGATATGGATCTGCGGCAGTTCTTACTGCCCTTGTCATTTTTGGACTAACCGCCTGCGGCGGCAGAGATAACGGTACCACGGGAACTACATCAAATGGAAGCCAACCGGCCAGCCAGTCTGCAAGCTACCAGGAAACGGAACGGGATACCAACAGCACGAATATGGATGAGAGCACAACCGGCACTTCCGGTGCTGCGGGAAAAACCAATAGTTCCGGTACTTCTGCCGGTTCCGATACCTCGGTAGAATCTACAGGAGTGATAGATGGCCTGCTGGATGATGTGGGAGATGAAATTGAGGACGGTATCCATAATGTGGAAAAGGCTATGGATGGCACGGTTGCCTCTTCCGCAGGATCCGGAGACAGATAGAGTGGACAAAAAAGTGAAGCCCTGCAAAGCGGGAAATCCGCTGTATGCAATGCTTCACTTTTTTGCTTCCGAAGATATGGCAGGAGACGCCCTGCGTCGCGTGCCGATTTATCATATATTAGGAGAAATAAAATGGGATCAATGGAACTACACGGCGTCTGGCAGTTAAAAAGATATTTTCAGAAAACCGTTAAATCCAGATGGCGCCGCCGGTATTTGAAAAAGGCTTTCAGGCCAGACGGGAAAGCCCAAATAACCCGGCTTGTTTTGGCAGTGGCCTTGGCAGCAGAGCTTATCTACGGCGCAGGGATTATAATCCGCAATCCCGGGCTGATTTTTGAGACTCTGGGAATTCAGGTAATTTCTGAAACCAGGGAAGGCAGGGAGTGGACGATAAAAGGGGCAGAAACCAACTGGGGAATCCGGGTGGGAGCAGAGGGAATCGAGCTGTACCGGGAGGAGAAGAGGATACCCCGCCCGTGACTATTTTTTCATCATTCTGGTAATCAAAATAAACCCATAAATGCTCACCGGCACTGCCACAGTTAAAAAGACAGATGCCATTAAAAAATTGGGCGTCAGGGGATGATCGATCAGGGCAAAGACCAGGGTGGACAGATATAAAAGCACTAATAATACAGCTCCTCCCAGTGCCAGACGGCGCTGCAGCTTGGTATATTTCATGGTTATTCATCCTCCCCGGCCAGTGTTTCCCAAAGATCATAAAGTCCTGTTAAAGTTTCCTCCAAAGCTTCCTTTTCCCTGTTAAGCTCCATAAGCTTAGGAACGTCCCGGCAGATATCTTCCCGGGTTAACAGCTCATCAATTTCGCCGTTGCGGGTCTCCAGTTTGTGGATTTCTTCTTCAGTGCGTTTTAAATCATTTTGGCGTTTGCGGATACGGGCCTGTTCCTCCTTCTGAGCTTTCCAGTCCAAGGCTTTACTGGTTTCCGGGGAACTCTTCTGAGCTTTGCTTTCCGGGGAAGAAGCTTTTGCGGAAGCCTCTGTTAAAAGCCCCTGGATCACATCTTTTTTCTCCAGATAATAGTCGTAATTTCCAATATAATTTAAAAAGCTTTGCCCTGTCAGCTCCAGAATCCGGGTGGCAGTACGGTTAATAAAGTAGCGGTCATGGGACACGTAGAACACTGTGCCGGTATAGCGGTTTAAGGCATCCTCCAAAATCTCCTTGGACGTAATATCCAGATGGTTGGTAGGCTCGTCCAGGATCAGGAAATTGGACTCAGAAAGCATCAGCTTGGCCAGGGATACCCGGCCGCGTTCCCCGCCGCTTAAATCGCCGATCCGTTTAAATACGTCGTCTCCGGTAAAGAGGAAGGAAGCCAGACAGTTTCGAACCTGGGTATTGGTCATGTTTGGATAGGTATCCTGGATTTCTTCAAATACGGTCTTTTCCATGTGAAGTACCTGGTGCTCCTGATCATAATAACCAATGTGAACCTTAGAACCCAGATGGATCTCCCCGGCATCTGCCGTCTCCATCTGGTTAATAATCTTAAGCAGGGTGGTTTTGCCGGTGCCGTTGTTGCCGATAACCGCCACCCGTTCCCCACGCTTAATTTCAAAATCTACCTGAGAAAAGAGATGTAAAGATCCAAAAGACTTGGAAAGTCCTTTTACGGTCATTACATCATTACCGCTGACCACCTGAGGCTCCAGCCGGATATCCATGGCGTCGTCGATGTCCACAGGCTTTTCCAGAACTTCAATCTTTGCCAGCATTTTTTCACGGCTTTCCGCCCGCTTAATGGATTTTTCCCGGTTAAAGGATTTTAGCTTAGCGATAACCTCCTCCTGATGGCGGATTTCCTGCTGCTGGTTTAAATAAGCCTTGATCCGGGCCTGGCGCAGCATGGCCTTTTTCTCGCTGTAGGCAGTGTAATTGCCGGTAAAGACCGTAGCCCTTCCGCCGTCCAGCTCTATAATTTTTTTCACTGTCCGGTCTAAGAAATACCGATCATGGGCGACGATGATCACGCTTCCGGTATAGTTGGAGAGATAGGATTCCAGCCAGGCAATACTCTCCATATCCAGATGGTTGGTAGGCTCGTCCAGAAGCAGGATATCGGGATTTACCAATAAAAGGCGGCCCAGGGCCACCCGGGTTTTCTGGCCGCCGGACAAGGTAGAAATAGTTTTAGTAAAATCTTCCTGGGAAAATCCCAGGCCTTTTAGCACCCCTGTTACCTCACTTTGGTAAGCATAGCCGTTTAACCGCTCAAACTCATGACTTAACCGGTTGTATTCCCGGAACATATTGTTAAGCTCATCTCCGGATTTATCTTTCATCTCCACCTCTAAATGGCGGATCCGCTCCTCCATCTGGATGAGGGGGCGTTTCACCTCTAACACCTCGTCATAGATGGTGCGGCTGCTGTCTAAATCCTGGTGCTGAGCCAGATACCCCAGAGTCTTGCCCCGGGAGAGAGCCACCACGCCGTCGTCTGCTCCCAGCTCCCCTACGATTATTTTTAACAGGGTAGACTTACCGGCCCCGTTAATTCCTACAATCGCCGCCTTTTCGTGATCCTCTATATGAAAAGATACCTGATCTAAAATAACTTCACTGCCAAAAGCTTTGCAGATATTGCTGCAGGATAATATCATCATAACCTCCTAAAAACGTAAAAACTACAGATAAGTATAATATACCGGTATCTTTTTTGCAACAATGGAATCAGTTTATGAAAAGATTTGGGAGTATTGTTTGGGGATGATGGAAAGCGGGAGAATTTGTGGAAAAGTTGGTAAAAATCTGGTACAGGAATTGATAAAGGGTTCAGGAAAAAGATTTTCCATTTCTCCCTAAAATATTGGTAGGAATCCCGGTATTTTTTGGTATAATGAAAGTAGTACAGCGATTGGACAGCGGCCGGAGGAATGGCGGCAAACAGGCGAAAGCGGAATTGCTTAAGCTTAAGACAGGGAAAACAGCAGTAGGAGGTGCAGCTCTCATGTATCTGAAACGAAAAATATATGACCGACTGATGGAATGGAAGAACGATAAGAGCCACAGTACATTGGAGGTGAACGGTGCCAGGCAGACCGGAAAGACTTACATTATCAATAAATTTGCGGATGAAAATTTTAAGCATAAGATCTACGTGAATCTCTTCGACCTTTCGGGCAGGCAGTTTATGGAGTGTTATCAGAAAGCAATGGAATGGGTTCCGGGAAACAAACGGCCGGAATTTCCGCTCCATGAGGCGATCCGCCTGTATGAGCCTTCCTTTCAGGATTGTGGGGATACGGTGATCATCATTGATGAGATTCAGGAATCTTCGGAGATTTATAACCGGATTCGGGAGTTTACCAGACAGTTTGAAGCACGGTTTATTATCACGGGAAGCTACCTTGGACGGGTGTTGGAACCGGAATTTAAGTATGCCAGCGGAGATATTACGAAACTAAGGATTTACACCCTTTCCTTTGAGGAATTTCTGGAAGCATTGGATGGAGAGCTTTGTCAGGCATGGAGACAGCTTTCTCTGCCTGAGGCGGATGACAGCCGCCAGCAGGTATATGAGCGGCTGAGACTGGCCTATGACCAATACTGCCAGATTGGCGGTTATCCGAAAGTAGTGGAAACATATCTGGAAAGGAGGGAAATTCTGGAGGCCCAGAAGGAACTGGTGCGGATTATCCAGATCTTTTTGGAGGAATCTATGCGGTATTTTAAGGATATTACGGATATCAGCGTGTTTACCAATATCTTCCTAAGTATCTGCCGTATCCTTTTGCGGGAAAAGAAAGGACTGGGGGAGGACAGCGTCAGTGAGGAGCTGCAAAAGCTGGTGACCAGGAACTATTCCAGCAATCTGTCTAAGGAGACCTGCAACCGGGCGATCAGCTGGCTGTACCATTCAGGGATTATCGGGTTCTGTGGAAAAATTATTGAGCTGGATTTTCTTGACTTTAAGCCAGGCAGACGGTGTTTCTTTATGGACCTAGGGGTCGCAACCTATTATTTAAACAGGGTAGGAACCACGGAGGCGGCTGTCTGCGGAACGCTGAATGAGAATTATGTGTTCATTAATCTTTTAAAACGCCAGGACTTTCCCGAGGAGATCACTTTTGAAATGCCAGCATTTGCCATATATAAAGGCGGAGAGATCGACTATGTGGTGCAGACAGTCCAGGGCCACAGGAGATATCTGGTGGAGGTGAAATCAGGAAAAGGAAAGGCAGCTACCGCTCTTAAAGCCCTGGAGGCTGGAAAAGCGGATTGGCTGCTGTATCTGAAAGGTAATACAAAGGGCGGTAAGGAAGGAAAAATTCTTACCCTGCCTCTCTATATGCTGGAACGGTTTGAGTTTTAGAAATATAAAAAGAATAAAGATACTGTAAAGAAAGGCCGTGGGAAACTGCGGCCTTTTGTGATATCTCAATAAGTGGAATATTGGGAAAAGAAGGAGGAACCTACGGAGGAGGGGATGCCGCAAAATGAAACCAGAGCCTTTCTATTAGCGCTGTCCGCCAACTCTCACTATATAGAAAGTCCCTTTAGTTCATTTTGCGCCCCCTCCAGGGAGTAAAGGCTATAAGTCAGAAAAACTTTGAATCTTCTGATTAATCGATCTGAACGTCGCAGCCGTAACAGCGTTTGCCCATTAAGTCAACAGGCGCGCCAGTGATTTCAAAGGACCGGGAAGCGCACAGCTCATCGCTGCTTACTCCGATACTAAGCTCAGCCGGGCCCGGCTCAACGACAAAGTTCATATCTTCGTTGTAATATCCAAGGGCGGCCGCTTTTAAGGTAAAGGTAACCTGTTTGCTTTCGCCGGGAGCCAGGTTTACTCGGGCAAATCCGGCCAACTGCATACAGGGACGAATTACATGAGCTCCCGAGAAGTGGTAATAGAGCTGCAGAACCTGGTCGCCAGTACGCTGGCCGGTGTTTGTAATGCGGCAGCTGGCCTGAATAGCGCCATCCGTTGAAAGGGTGGAGGAGGATAGCGTAAAATCACTGACATCAAAGGTTGTGTAGCTTAAACCATGTCCAAAGGGGAAGAGCGGCCTGTTTGTGTCGTCCACATAGCCGCCGGAGAAAATAAGGCTCATAGCGTCGTCGCCGGTATGGTAGCCGCTGCCCATACGGTGGTTATAAACCAGGGGAAGCTGTCCAATGTGGTGGGGAACCGTAAAGGTTAAGTGGCCGCCGGGATTGACGCTGCCGTCCAGAATGTCAGTCAGTACGGCGCCGGCTTCTGCACCGGGCATAAAGGCCTGGATCATGGCAGCGGTATGTTCAGCTGCCCAGGGAAGTGCGAAGACTCCGGGACCATACAGGATCAGCACAACAGGTTTTCCGGTAGCGCACAGCGCTTCCAGAAGCTGCTGCTGAACGCCCGGAAGATCCAGACTGCTGCGATCTTTGCCCTCGCCGCCGGTTACATTAACCCAACCACAGTTACCGCCCATGGCGGCAATGATAACATCGCTGTTATTCGCCGCATCCAGCGCCTGGGCAAAACCGGAAGTATCGTTTCCGATAATTTTACAGCCTTCGGAATAATTGACTGTAAAACGATCCCCCAGCGCACTTTGCAGGCTTCGGCTGCCCATTTTGGCAAGAAGCGTAGGAAGATCATCCAGCATGGCCTGATCTTCTGCAGAGAACATGGCCAGCGTATCTGCAAAGAGATTGGAAGCGCCAAAACCGTTTTCTTTCTTATTGGCAGCGGCCTCATCGGTCATGCCCTGGATAGAAATAGAAGAACTATCCTGGGCTCCGGCTTTCATCATTTCGATATAAGCGGGATAGGTATAGCCGCTGATGGGATAGCGGAGGCTGTCAGCATGGGGCCCCACAACCGCCAGCTTAAGCCCTTTTTTTAGAGGAAGAACACCGTTGTTTTTGAGAAGCACAATGGACTTTTCCGCAATGGTGCGGCTGAGAGCACGCTTTTCAGGATTGGTCATGGAGGCGCGTACTTTTTCAATATCTACATAGGGATTCTCAAATAAGCCGTATTCAAATTTGATGGTCAGGATGCGGCGCACCGACTCATCCAGCAGTGCTTCGTCCAATTTGCCCTCCCGCACGTAGTCGGGAAGCTGTGCATAAGCCCCGCCAATGGGGATCTCCGTATCCAGGCCGCCTAACTTTGCTAACAGGCCGGCTTCTTTGTAGGTGCCGGTAAGATGGAAATAGTTGTACATCTTCATGATTGCCGCGCCGTCGGAGGTAAGCATTCCGCGGAATTTCATGGTATCCCGCAGCAAGGTTCGGGAAATCTTCTTATTTGCACCGACGCACTGACCGTCGATTTCTCCGTAGTTGGCCATCATACCGGAAACGTCGGCTTCATTGGCTGCAGCCTCGAAGGGGGTTGCAAAAACTTCATATAATTCACGATCCGTAATGCGGGCGTTGGCGCAGTTTAACCCGCCCTGGCTTTCGGCGTATCCCAGAAAATGTTTTGCGATACAGGCGACACCCTCTTTCTCATCACCCTGCATACCTTTGATATATTCCACACCCATACGGCTGATAAGCAGAGGATCTTCTCCGTAAGTTTCATAAGTACGGCCCCAACGGGGATCTCTGGAGACGTCGATAACGGGACTCATGGCTGAGTTGATACCGACAGCGCGGCTTTCCTGGCCGATGACCTCAGCCATTTTGCCAGCCAGCTCAGGTTCCCAGGTACATCCTACGTTAATCTGAGCCGGGAAAAGAGTTCCGCCGGCTGCGGGATAACCGCACAGATTTTCTGTCTGCAGCGCTACGGGAATGCCAAGACGGGTTTCTTCTACAAAATAGTGCTGTAAAGCATTGGAGATTTCGGCGATCTGAACAGGATCCACGATGCCTACCATAGAATATTGAGTGAATCGGCCATGGCCATGGGGGAATTTTTCGCGGAGGGTGTCAATGTCTACTTTACCATCCTGTAAAAAAGACGCAGGAAGATTGCCGCATAACTGGGCGGCTTTTTCTTCAAGGGTCATACGGGAAAGCAAATCTTCTACTCGTTCAGGCACAGAATGGGACGGGTCTTTGTATAACATAATAGGGCTCCTTTCAGTAAAAATAGTAGATTGGTTTACATATTGCATCAATGCTCAGGAAATATGCAGAGAGTCTATTTTTTAATTAAAATAACAAATGAAAAGAAAAAAGTCAATAAATACGGAAAAGATTTTGAAAAGATTTCGTTCTCTTGTAAAAATAGTATAGTTATAAATGAGAAAGTAATCATAAATAGTAAAATACACCTAAAATCCTGTTTGAGAGCTGAAAAAAAGATTCATAAGATTATCCATATAATTTTGTTAAAAACGTAAAATTATGAGAGCTTTTTTTGTAAAGTATGCCGATTGAAAAAGTATTAATTTTTTGTTTTAATTAAATAAATGCACAACGTAAGGATGCATTTTGCAGGGCAGAGAGTATTTTGATAAAAATTAAACAGAATTATGGAGGTATTATTATGAGAAAGAGGAACAAAAGCAGTTTGCGTAAAGTAGTTAGTCTTGGCCTTTGTACAGTCATGCTGCTAACTGCTTGCGGCAAAACGAAAACTCCCGCAACGGAAAATACGGAAACACCCGGAGGATCTGTGGCGGCAGAGCCGGCTACTTCACCGTCAGAGGCTCCTGCCCCTGCGGCAGATGCGGGGCTGCACAATCTGGAAGACGGCGTGCTGGATATCGGTACTTCTATTAAATGGGACAGCCTGACTCCCTTCCGTAGCCAGGTGGCCAATAACGCTCCCTGGGCAGCGGAAGTTTATGAGACTCTGGCCCGTCTGACTTATGACAAAGAGTATGTTCCGTTGGTTGCCAAATCCTGGGAAGGGGAGGATGACGGCGTTACCTTTAATATAGAGATTTATGATTATGTCTATGATGCCGCCGGAAACCATATCACGGCAGAGGACATTGTATGGATGATCGAGAGCAATATGGAGGCGGCGCTGAAGCCTTCCTTTGGCAAAGTAGAGAGCGTAGAGCAGACCGGCGAATATACCTTAAAGGTAGTGATGAAGCAGGATATGGTAGGCGCCTTCGAACAGATCCTTACCGGCGGGTATGTGATTTCCAAAGCATCTTATGAAGCTGACAAAGACGGCTTTGCCACAGGAATTGTATCCACAGCGCCCTATACGATTACAGAATTTACCCCCGGCGCGACTATGACTTTGGAACGACGGGAAGATTACTGGCAGAAGCCGGAGCTGATTCATCCTTCCTGTTCAGCAAATGTGCAGACAATCAAGTACCATACTATCACAGAAGCTTCTCAGGCAGGTATCGCACTGGAGACAGGTACATTGGATGGATTTATCACACTGGATCATAACACGGTTGCACAGTTTGAAGGCAATGATAAGTTTACCTATGTGGCAACGCCCTTTATCAACGGCAGCCAGATGTTTTTCAGCGGTCATGACAGTCGTTCCATTGCCAATGATGTGAATCTCCGGCAGGCCATTTGCTATGCCATTGATGCCCAGGGACTTTTGAATGCAGTGTATGCCGGTTATGGACAGACCATGAAGGATCCAATAGCAGATACCAGCGTAGGCTGGCTGGAGAAATGGCGCAGTGAAGATTACTACGAGTATGATCCGGTAAAGGCAGAGGAGTTTTTAAAGGCTTCGGGTTATAATGGAGAAGAGTTGATTCTGCTGGGCGGCTCCAGTTCCCAGATGCAACGTCTGGCTCAGATGATTCAGTCCTATCTGATGGCTGTGGGAATCAATGTGAAACTGAATTTGGTTGATCAGGCCCTTTTGACATCCATCCGTCTGGACGGCAGTCAGTATGATATGTTTATTAATACAGTAGGCGGAGATATGCTGCCGGATCACTGGTCTATCCGTTATGATATGAACGCTTACAAGACCGGCGACGGTACGGCCCGTCACGATGAGGCGCTGGCAGAGCTTCTCTACTCCACCTGGACGAGAGAGGGCTTTACGGAGGAAAATATTGATAAGGTACATATTTACCTCAAAGACAATATGTATGCTTATGGTATGGTACAGCCTTCTAATGTGGACATCTGGCGCAGCGATCTGGGCATGACGGAAGAAATACGTATCAGCCAGGGAAGCCATAACTTTGCCGCCTGCTCTTATCAGGAGTAGATGACGGGAAATTTGGAGCCTGAATGAAGGCGGGGGGCAGATGCAGCAAAAGAGCTGCAACTACCTCCCCACTATAGAGAAGGAGCAAAATATGGGTAAATATGTTGTAAAACGTCTGCTGTGGATGATCCCAATTGTATTGGGTGTAGCGGTTCTGGTGTTCACCCTCATGACCTTTTGCCCCGGCGATCCTGCGGAAATTATTCTGGGCAGTACAGCCACTGAGGAGAGCCTTGCGCTTAAGCGTGCAGAGCTGGGACTGGATGACCCTTATCTGGTACGGCTGGGGAATTTTTTAAGCGATACTTTTCTTCATTTTAATCTGGGCGACTCCTGGATGAGCGGCGTCAGCATTGCCGAATCCATTAAGGAGTATCTTCCCCGTACACTGATTCTCAGCATTATCATGATCTCCATATCGGCTGTGGTAGGAATTCCTCTGGGCGTGATTGCAGCTGTGAAGCAGAATCGTTGGCAGGACAATTTATGTATGGTGGTGGCGCTGGTGGGAATTTCCATCCCCAGCTTCTGGCTGGCCCTTTTGCTGGTTATTCTGTTTTCGGTGAAACTTAACTGGCTGCCGGCCATGGGCATCGGCGGGTTTAAATATTATATTTTGCCGGCTTTGGCCGGCTGTACCGGCGGTATCGCTGCGTTGGCCCGTCAAACACGTTCTTCTATGCTGGATGTGATCCGCTCCGATTATATTATTACAGCCCGGGCAAAAGGTGTTCCGGAGGGGCAGGTAATCGTCAAGCATGCGCTGAAGAATGGCCTGATTCCCATTATCACGGTTCTTGGAACACAGTTCGGACGCCTCCTTGGGGGAACTATGATTCTGGAAACGATTTTCGTGATTCCCGGTATGGGACAGTTTATCATTACTGCGGTGAATGGCCGGGATTATCAGGTGGTTCAGATCGGTTCCATCTTCCTTGCTATTGCTTTCAGCTTTTGTATGCTTGTAGTGGATCTGCTGTATGCCATGGTAGATCCCCGCATTAAGGCAAAATATTCCGGCAAATCCCAGAAGAGAAAGAAGGTGCAGGCAAATGGATAAGGTGAAAAAGCAGAGTGAATTTGTCCGCGTGATGAAGCAGATGAGCAAGAACAAGCTGGCCATGTTTGGCCTGATCATCCTTCTGGCAGAACTTGTCCTTGTATTGCTTGCGCCGGTTATTGCTCCTTATGAATATTCCTATATGGACGCTATGGCCATGCAGCAGGGACCTTCTGCAGCACATTGGTTTGGGACAGACGAGTTGGGCCGCGATATTTTCAGCCGTGTACTTTACGGCGGACGATATTCCATTACCATGGGACTGTTTGCGGTTCTGATCAGTCAGACAATGGGTATAGCGCTGGGAGCTGTGGCCGGATATTTCGGCGGCCAGGTGGATAACGTTATGATGCGTGCCCTGGACATTGTCCAGTCCCTGCCGGCCATGCTTCTGTCCATCGTATTGTCGACGGTTCTTGGCCCCGGTTATATGAACACGATTCTGGCTCTTTCCGTCAATGGTATGCCTGGCGCGGCCCGTATGCTGCGGGCGCAGATGATGAAGGTACGGGATTGCGAATATATTGAAGCGGCTCAGTCCATCAACTGCAGTAAGTTCCGTATTATTGTGAATCATATGATTCCAAACTCTTTTTCACCTAATATTGTGCAGGCGACCATGGGTGTGGCTCATATGATTACCATGGCTGCTTCCTTAAGCTTTATCGGTCTGGGAGTGCAGCCTCCCACTCCGGAGTGGGGCGCAATGCTCAGCGGCAGCCGTCAGTTTATCCGTCAGTGCCCTCATATGGTTATTTTCCCGGGGCTTGCAATTGCCATTACAATTCTGGCGCTGAATCTCATGGGCGACGGCCTGCGTGACGCGCTGGATCCCAAGCTGAAACGCTAACAGAAAGGAGAGGTGTAGAATGAGCGAACAGAAAAAGGACCAAACTTTTCTGGAAGTGAAGGATTTGAAGGTAGAGTATTTTTCTGACGGTCAGACAGTACACGCCGTAAACGGCGTTTCACTGAAAATTGAGAGAGGAAAAACACTGGGACTGGTAGGAGAGACAGGCGCAGGGAAAACAACTATTGCCAAATCAATTCTTCGGATTCTGCCGGATGTGGGCGCGAAGGTGACGGAAGGAAAAGTATATTTAGATGGACAGGAGCTTTTTGCTCTTCCAGAGCAGGAGATGCGGAAGATTCGAGGCAATGGTATCTCCATGATCTTTCAGGATCCTATGACGGCTCTGAATCCGGTGCAGACGGTTGGCGATCAGATCGCCGAGGTTGTAAGGCTGCACAATGCCGGAAGTAAGGAAAGCTTTGAAAAGCGGGCCAGGGAAATGCTGGAGATGGTGGGGATTCCCGGAGACCGTTATCATGAGTATCCACACCAGTTTTCCGGCGGTATGAAACAGCGTGTGGTGATCGCCATTGCTCTGGCCTGCAATCCCGGCCTTCTTCTGGCAGATGAGCCTACTACGGCCCTGGACGTGACGATTCAGGCTCAGGTGCTGGAGCTGATTGGGGAATTAAGAGAAAAGTATAATACAGCGATGCTTTTGATTACCCATGATATGGGCGTCGTAGCTCAGGTATGCGATGAGGTGGCGGTTATTTACGCGGGCCGGATCATCGAATACGGAAGCAAGGAACAGATTTTTGATCATCCGTCCCATCCCTATACCATAGGGCTGTTCGGAGCAATCCCCAGTATGAAAGAGGATGAGGAATGGCTGCATCCCATTGAGGGGCTGCCGCCGGATCCGGTTAATCTGCCTGAGGGATGTGCATTCCATCCACGGTGTCCGTATGCGACTGAGGAATGTAAGAAGAAACCCATTGAGATGTATCAGACGGCAGACGGACATCAGTGCCGCTGCTGTCATATGGGCGCTGCCAAAAAGGGGGAGTAACGGTATGCAGCCAGTAATTGAAGTAAAGGGATTGAAGAAATATTTTCCAACGCCGCGGGGACTTTTGCACGCTGTGGATGACGTAACCCTTAGTATTGAAAAAGGAAAAACTTTAGGTGTAGTGGGAGAGTCCGGATGTGGAAAAAGCACGCTGGGACGAACCATTATTCATCTGCAGCCTCCTACCGGCGGTCAGGTTTTGCTCAATGGAAATGATATTACCAACATTAAGGGAAAAGAATTGAAAGCGGCCCGGGAGAAAATGCAGATTATCTTCCAGGATCCCTATTCTTCCCTGGATCCCCGTAAGACCGTAGATGCGACGATACGGGAACCGCTGGTAGTGTCAAAACGCTACAAGAAAAACGAGATTGATAACGCTACAGCTGAATTAATGGAATTTGTAGGGATTGACGCCCGTTTGCGTATGGCTTATCCCCACGAGCTGGACGGCGGCCGCCGCCAACGTGTTGGCATAGCCAGAGCGCTGGCCCTGAATCCGGAGTTTGTGGTATGCGACGAACCGGTTTCTGCCCTGGATGTGTCAATTCAGGCGCAGGTACTGAATCTGCTTAAAAAATTACAGCAGCAAAAGGGTCTGACTTATATGTTTGTTACCCATGATATGAGCGTGGTGCGGCATATTTCCGATGATATCTGTGTCATGTATCTGGGTCAGGTAGTGGAGAAGTGTTCGTCTAAAGAACTGTTTAGGAATCCGCTGCATCCTTATACCCGGGCGCTTCTGTCGGCAATTCCTTCTGTAGATATTCATAATCCTATTAAACGGGAGATCCTGCGGGGGGAGATTACAAGCCCCATTGATCCCAAGCCGGGCTGCCGCTTTGCAGCGCGCTGCCGTTTTGCGACGGAGGCCTGCTTCCAGCCTCAAAAGCAGGAAGAAGTGTCTCCCGGACATTTTGTCCGCTGCTGCCGGGTGGATGAGTTGTAGAATATTTTTACCCTCAGTGAACAGGGGCAGCCTTTGTCCCTTGCCCACTGAGGGTAGTGATTGTTAATAGAAAGTATGGGTGATAGAATGAAAGATATACTGGTATTTCTCTCTGACCAACATTCTTATGCACAGCAGGGCTATGCAGGAGATAAACTGGTACGCACGCCAAATCTTGACCGGATTGCGGCAGAAGGAACGGCGATGGAGAATAACTATACTGCGTATCCGCTGTGCGTACCGGCAAGAATGGCCATGCTGACGGGGCAGCAGGCCAGTAACTGCGGTGTGATGAGTAATTTTGCCGCTTTGGATTCCAACAGGGCGACGTTTGCTCATTGCCTGAATATTGCAGGTTATGAGACGGTGCTTTGCGGACGGATGCACTTTGTAGGCGGCGATCAGCGCCATGGCTTTTCTTCCCGAATTGCCGGTGAAATGACGCCGGTCTATGCCAATCGTCCAAAGGCTATCGCACAGGAAAGGGGAGCCCATGATCGCACTCCCCAGGGCGGCCCCAGCTGCTTAAGCGCCATCGGAGGAGGAAATTCTCCCACCCTGGAGTTTGACCGCTATGTGGTGGATCATGCTTTGGAGTATTTGGCAGAGGATCATGAAAAGCCTCAGCTCTTGTTTGTGGGAACCTATGGTCCCCATCATCCTTATGTGGCGCCGAAGGAGCTTTACGAATATTACCGGGACAAGGTTAACGTACCTGAGGAAAGCTTTGATTATCCGGAGCATCCTGCTTTGAAGGGGAGAATTCTCCGTGACACAGACCCGGAGGTGGTCAGGGCTGTGCGGGCGGCATATTATGGAATGGTGGAGTTTGAGGATCAGCAGATTGGGAAAGTTTACGATGCCTTTCAGGCCTATCTGAAGCGGACCGGTCATGAGGGTGTGTTTGTGTATGTATCCGATCACGGCGACCATATTGGCACACGGGGTTATTACGGAAAGAGTACATTTTATGAGCAGTCCGCCCACACGCCAATGATTTTCGCAGGCGACGGAGTTGCCTGCGGGCGGAGAATAAAAGGCGCTACGTCTCTGATTGATCTGGGGCCAACCCTTTGCGAATTAGCGGGAGCTCCCCCAATGCCGGCGGCTGATGGCATCAGCCTGTGGGGTCAGCTGTCGGGAGATGCAGATGACAGCTCCCGTATCGTAGTCTCAGAGCTGGGGGGTGAGTTTAGTTTTATAAGCGGAACTTTCAGTTATGGCCAGATGGCAAAGCAGGGGAAATATAAACTGATTCATTTTGATGGATTTGACGGCCAGGATGTTTTGTATGATTTGGAAGCGGATCCGGCTGAAGAGAGAAATGTAATTTCAGAGCATCCGGATGTAGCCGCCCGTCTGCGAAATGCCATGGAGGAGACTTGTGAATCTGTGGATCAGATTTACCGGAATGCAGAGCTTTTGAGGAAAAATCTTCCGATTCTGACAAAGTGCGATCTGGATGTACCGGAGGAACGCTGGCATGCGCCGGAGTGTGCGCGCCATTTACCGGATCCCATGGTAAAGAGCAAACGATACGCCCATTAGAACAGAGCGTCGCCGGCATTATATTTTTCAATTTTCTTTCCCCATAAAAGCTGTACAGCAGTCAGACGCTGCTTGTCAAAGATCATGTACGGAGTGCTTTTGGACGGCGGCCACCGGAGCATTAAGTCAAAGCGTTCTTCTTCGCTTAAAGCTTTCGGTGAAAAATACAGATAAAGGGAACCGGCTCGTTTCGGATTGTTTTGATTGAAGACTCTGGTTCCGGCTACCCCTACTTCTGCAATGTCTGTCCAGGAGAAATGCTGCAGTTTAATACCAAACAGGGTCTTGGAAAGGCCGGAATCATCCAGGTGCAGGATACATCCGGCTGTCAGACCAATATATCCAAATAGGAGGGCAAGAAGGCCGAAAACGCAGACAGAAAGCCAGCGGCCGGTTGATACCATGGCTATAGCCAGAGCGGCAAATAAGAGACTGCTGGCAATAGCGGCCAAACATTTAAAGGGATTTATCATAAATTTGGAAGGAATCATCAGAACACCTCGATTTAATTTGGAAATATGATGTCATATATAACCTTTTGATCCTGGCATCATTATAATATATCACAGAAAGGGAAGCAAGTATGAAAAAAGACATTCTTTTATATATGTCTGATCAGCATTCTTATCGTTTGCAGGGTTATGCAGGGGACCCGATTGTGCGAACCCCTAATTTGGATGGGATTGCGGCCTGCGGTACGGTTATGACCCGTGCCATGACGGCCTGCCCCCTTTGCGTTCCGGCGCGGGCGGCCATGATCTCCGGCCAGCTTCCAAGCAATAACGGAGTGCTGTTTAACTTTAATTCCATCAATTCGGATCAGGCCACGTTTCTGCATAGTTTGAATGCATCCGGATATGATACGGTGCTGTGCGGGCGGATGCATTTTGTAGGGCCGGATCAGCGGCACGGATATTCCAGGCGGATTGCGGGTGAGAGGACGCCGGTATTTCATAATGGCGTGGCTCCTGCTGTGCGGGCGGATGGGACAAAGTCCAGGGTGACTGGTTTTGATGAAAATGGTTCTGTCAAATATATCGGTCCGGGAGATTCCCCGGTACTGGCCTATGACCGTTATGTGGTAGAGAATGCCCTGGCATATCTTGAAGAGGATCATGAGGCTCCCCAGTTCATTACAGTGGGTACCTACGGTCCTCATTTCCCCTATGTTGCTCCCAGGGAACTTTATGAATATTATTATGATAAAGTCAGTCTTGAGGATGTAAGCGAAGACTTTGACGGAGGAAAGGCTTTGGAAGGGAAACTTCAGGAGGCGGATCCGGAGGTTGCCCGGGCAGCCAGAGCAGCTTATTATGGCTTGGTGGAGCAGCAGGACCGGCATATCGGACAGGTATATGAAGCCTTCCAGCGCTATCTGGAACGTACCGGCCGGGAAGGCGTATTTCTATATGTATCGGATCATGGAGACATGAATGGTACTCATGGCTATTATGGAAAGCAGGTATTTTATGATCCTGCAGTACACATTCCTTTTGTTATGGCAGGAGATGGAATACCCAAAGGAAAGCGGATTGAAAGCCCGGTTAGCCTGCTGGATGTGGGTCCGACAGTTTGCGACATAGCGGGAGCTATGGTATTGCCGGGGGATGGAAAGAGTCTGGCGCCTCAGCTAAAGGATAACGGAGAAACGGATGAGGAACGCATGGTAGTCAGTGAACTGTACACATACCTGACAAACGGGGAGACGGCCCTTGGACGTATGGTTCAATGGAAGCAATGGAAATGGTTTGCATACTCAGGCCTGGAAGAGGAGGAGCGTCTGTACAATATGGATGCGGATCCGGGAGAACTTTCCAACGTAATTGGCCAGTATCCGGAGATTGCCGCCTGCCTGAAATCCTATGCCCGTCAGTATAAAAGCTATGATGAAGTAATGATTCATGAGCGCTGGGTGATGGATCAGCTGAAAATATTGATGCAGTGCCATTACGATGATCCCCGGGAACGCTGGCAGTGTCCCAATAATCTGGAGGAACTGGAAGCGCCTGTCTGCACCAAAAAGGAGGTGGGACCCACGCCATGGGCAGTTCAGATGTTTAAAAAATTACGGGAGGAATGATTATGGGAAATGGAACCAATGTATTGTTAATGCTGGCGGACGATATGAACTATAACACAATCGGCTGCTTTGGAAGTCCGGTGGAGGATGTTTCACCAAATTTAGACAAGCTTGCATCAGAGGGGATTCGGTTTGAGCATGCCCATGTGAGCATTGGTGTGTGCCAGCCTTCCCGTCAGTGCATGTTGACAGGGCTGTATCCTCATCACAATGGGGCACCCGGGTTTGATCCGATTCGGGAGGATGTAACCACCCTGCCGGAGATCTTGCGGGAACATGGTTATTACAACGGCATTATCGGAAAGACCAAGCATTGTATGCCGGTACACAAATTTGCGTGGGATTACTTTGAGGACACCCAGAATCCTCAAAACTGCTTTGGACGAAGCCCGTATATTTATGGAAAGGATGCGGCTCAGTTTTTCCGGAATGCGAAAGAGGCCGGGAAACCCTTCTTTCTGATGGCAAATTCTCATGATCCACATCGTCCCTTTGCCGGAAGTGAGGAAGAGCTGACTCGTTTCTTTGGCTTCCATACATATGCAAGCCGCACCTATCAGCCGGAGGAAGCGTGGATACCGGGATTTTTGCCGGATCTGCCGGATGTGCGGAAAGAACTGGCTCAGTATTATACAAGCTGCCATCGCTGTGACGAGACCATGGGAGCTGTTTTACAGGCGCTAAAAGACTCCGGTATGGAGGAAAATACACTGGTTATCTTTATGAGCGACAATGGAATGGCATTTCCATTTTCAAAGGCAAACTGTTATTTAAACAGTACCAAAACACCGTTTATTGCCCGCTGGCCCAGGCACATTCAACCGAATTCCCGGAATAACACGGATTATATTGCAGGCGTGGACTTTATGGAGACGATTCTGGAGGCTTTAGAGATTCAAAATCCGGTTCTCAGTGATGGGCGCAGCTATCTGCCCTTATTGCTGGGAGAAAAGCAGACGGAGCGGGACGGCGTATTTACTCAGTTTACCAGCACCGCGGCACGCCGTTTTTATCCTATGCGCTGTGTGCAGAATAAAAAATACGGATATATATTTAATGCATGGGCGGACGGGGAGACCTTTTACCAAAATGAATCCATGATGGGATTGACCTATAAGGCGATGAAAGCCGCTGCAGAGGAGAATGAAGAGATAGCCGAAAGGGTTCGGATGTTCCATTACCGGTGCCGGGAAGAGCTTTATGATTTTGAGAAGGATCCGGATGCCCTGCACAATCTGGCGAAGGATCCCGATTATGGAGAAACCCTTGCCCGGCTTCGAAATGAGTTGGGGCAGGAGATGCGGCGAAGCAATGATCCGGTGCTGCCGGTATTTGAACAGATTCTCCCTCAGTGGGAAGAGTAGTCAGTGGGAATTGCAATAGGAGGAATATTCAAATATGGAGAATCACAAGAGAAGACCTAATATTCTGATTATCAACCCGGATGAAATGCGCTGGGATACTATGGGGCATATGGGAAACCCGGCGGCGCAAACGCCCAATCTGGATGCGTTTGCCAGTACGGAGGCAGTATCTTTTTCTCATGCATATTGTCAGAATCCGGTTTGCGTACCCAGCCGGTGCAGTTTTTTTACGGGCCTTTATCCCCATGTCCACGGTCATCGTACCATGAGCTATCTCCTGCATCCCGGTGATGATACCCTGTTTAGCGAACTGAAACGGGCAGGATACTATGTGTGGATGAATGACCGAAACGATTTGTTTGCAGGCCAGGTGCCAGGGTGGATGGAAGAGAATGCCGATGAAATTCATTATGCGTCCAGGGGGAACAGCCCCGGCCCCATAAAGGAACTGCGGGGAACCCGCGGCAGCAAGGACTATTATTCCCACTATGAGGGCTGCCTGGGATTAGATTCTGAGGGACGAAACGTAAATCGCGATGATGAAACCGTGGAGGCGGCGACCCGGCGTATTCTCAATCCGGTGGATGAAAGGCCGCTTTGTATGTTTCTTGGGTTGATGTGGCCTCATGTGCCCTATGGCTGCGAGGAACCATATTTTTCAGCCGTAGACCGCAGCAAGCTGCCTTCCCGCATTCGGGCCAGCCAGTGCAGCGGAAAGCCGCAGATGGAAACGCTGCTTCGGGAATATATAGGGATGAATGACTATACAGAGGAAGATTGGAATCAGCTGCGAGGCGTGTACCTGGGGATGTGCCAGAAGATAGATGCACAGTTTGGACGAATGATGCAGGCATTAAAGGATGCAGGGATCTATGATAATACGTTGGTTTTGTTTATGAGTGATCATGGCGATTATGCAGGCGATTTTGATTTGGTGGAGAAGGCGCAGAATTGTTTTGAGGACTGCCTGACCCGGGTGCCCTTCTTGGTGAAGCCGCCGAAGGAGGAGGGCGTAGATGCAGGAATTAGTCCGGCTCTTGTAGAGCTGGTGGATCTGTATGCAACAGTGATGGACTATGCCGGCGTTACACCTTCCCACACTCATTATGGGCGCAGTTTGCGGCCGGTTCTTGAAAAACGCAGCCGCAGTCACCGTGATGCGGTGTTCTGCGAGGGGGGACGTATGCCTGGTGAGACTCATTGCGACGAATATCATATTGACGGGCCTCTTGGAACACCGGAATCGTTTTTGTATTGGCCGAAAAAGAAAGCTCAATCGAATGATCTGGCTCACGGGCGAGGTATCATGATGAGGGAACGGCGCTATAAATACATCAGCCGTCTGACAGAATCCGATGAACTTTATGATCTTGAGGAAGATCCTGGCGAGACAACCAATCGCATTAACGCTCCGGAGCTGAAAGAGGTGGTAGTCCGGATGCAGACGGAGATGCTGAAATGGCTGCAGGCAACGGCGGATGTGGTTCCTTATCGCTATGATTCCCGCTTTAATCCTCAGATGATGTGGGAGATGGTAAGAGATAAGGTACCGGAGAAAAAAGAGGAGCAGGTGCGTCAAATGATAGCAGAAGGCGCAACTTTACCAGCGATTATGCGTGTTTGCGCCGAATAATTTATAAAAAGATGAGTAGAAAAATGGGATGCTGCAAAATAAAACCGCCTTATTTTGCAGCATCCCATTTTTTGATATAAAGTTGGTATTGGGCGCTGGCAGTCTGATTACCGGCCGGATGGAACACTAGCTGCTGCGTAAAAAATATTTTTCGATACAGCTTGCGGCAGCTCCGACAGCGCCGCCATATTCGCCCAGATCCATGTGAATTAATCGGAGCATTTCATCACTGGAACGGAATGCATAGGTATATAAAGAATTACGCACAATTCCGACATTTTCTGAATTGCGGAACAAAGAACCGCTGAGGAAAATAAGATGGGGATTAAAAAAGCTGACAACATTAGCCAATGCGATGCCAAGATATTCCATCGCTTGGGTAAGAATTTTGCAAACAGCAGTATCCCCGTATAATTGAGCGGTTAATATATGTTCCAGTGTAAGATGATCCGGGCCTGAGCATAAGGTTGGCAGAACCGTGCAATGTCCGTCCAGCAATGCCTGACGGCAGGATGCGAGAATGGCCCCTGCACTGGAAAGGGCTTCCAGGCTTCCTGGATAACCGCAGTCTGGAGAAGAGGTATTTTTATGGTTTGGGTCTATAATCATCTTTCCGATTTCTCCGGCGGTTGAGGTCTCGCTGCGGAAGGAGTTGTCCCCCAACATGATGGGGCAGGCAATTCCCCATGCTACATGGCAGAAGGCAAAGGTAGATTCCGTGCCCAGCAGATTTGGGCGGAACAAAGATACGGCGCAGGCCCGGGCACGAACATTGTTTTCCACGCGTACAGGCAGATGAACGGCCTGGCTGATGGTGGTTCCTAAAGGTTGGTTGCGCCAGGTGAGACGTTCATTACCGTGATTTTTTACAATGCCGGTATGGGGATTCACGATACCAGGGATCGCGATACCGATACCAATCAGAAGATCCCACTCTGTCATATGGCGTCCTTTAAGGGTATGCAGGATTTCCAGCAATTGATGGATCATGGAATCGTAATCATCAGGCATCAACTCGAAATTACCTTGTGCGCGAATCCCGCCGCGCAAATCGGTGATGCAGTAGTGGGTGAGCTCACGTCCAAGGGAAATTCCAAGAGCCAGACGGGAGCCGGGGACAAGATCGATATTAATCGGTTTACGTCCCACTCCATGAGAAATTGCACCGTCAGATTCCGGCAGCTCCTGAACTACGCCTTCTTTGATCAAATCGGAAACAATATTGGTGATAGTCGGCGGCGTAAGCTCCAGCTTTTCAGCAATTTCGGCACGGGAAAGAGGGGCGTAACGATAAAGAGTCGCCCTAATGGATTCCAGGTTCTGCTGCTTTATTTTGGACAGGTTTTTTCCATGCAATTTAGACATGAAGGGATTCCAACTTTCTGTAAGATTAATAAATAAACTCAACTTTCAAATAAATCAAAGAAAAAGGTGCTGAAAATGTAAAAACTACAGATAAGTATAATATACCGGTATCTTTTTTGCAACAATGGAATAAGTTTGTGAAAAAGATTTGACAGGAATTTGACAAAATTCTATAATAGAACCAGGTAAATGATAGAAAGGTCAGGTGGAATACGTGGAAGAAAAAGTAATATCCAGGGCAGTAATATCCAGGCTGCCCAGATACTACCGCTATCTGGGAGAACTTCTGGAGGACGGAATAGAGCGCATTTCCTCCAATGAGCTGAGCAACCGGATGAAAGTCACCGCTTCTCAGATCCGTCAGGATTTGAATAATTTCGGGGGCTTCGGACAGCAGGGATATGGCTACAATGTAAAATATCTTTATGCGGAGATTGGAAAGATTTTAGGAATTGACAGGCAGCATAATATTATTATTATCGGCGCAGGCAATCTGGGACAGGCCATTGCAAATTATACCAACTTTGAAAAGCGCGGCTTTATTATTAAGGGAATGTTCGATATTAATCCCCGGCTTATTGGGCTGGTGGTCCGGGGCATTGAGATCCGGGGAGTGGAAGATTTAGAGCAGTTTATTGTAGACAATGAGGTGCAGATTGCTGCGCTGACCATTCCCAAAACCAAAGCGCCGGAGATTGCAGACCGTTTGGTAAAGGCAGGAGTCAAGGCAATCTGGAATTTTGCCCACACGGATTTGGTGGTGCCGGATGATGTGGTAGTAGAAAACGTACATCTTTCCGAAAGCTTAATGCGCCTTTCTTACCGGGTATGCAGTATGCAGGATAAGGAAGAGCAGGAGGCTCTGGAAAAAGCAAAGAAAAAATAGGACAGGATATGCCGGCAGAAGAAAGCCAGGAGCGCTTTTGCCGGCATTTTATACGGCGTTAGGAGGCTGGGATGAGAAATCTGGTAACAGGACAAAAGATGAAGGCTATTGACCAATATACAATAGAAGAAATCGGGATCCCTTCCTTGGTTCTTCAGGAACGGGCCGCCTGGTGTGTGGCCTGTGAAGTGAAAAAACGTATAAAAAAAGAAACGCCTGTGTGGGCAGTGTGCGGCACCGGAAACAATGGCGCCGACGCAGTGGCTGCCGCCAGAATCCTTTGGGAGGAAGGGTATCAGGCGGCGATTATTCTGGCAGGAGATCGGGCAAAGGAGACATCAGAATGTACCGTTCAGAGAAAAATCGCAGAAAACTTAGAGATTCCCATGCTGTCCTGGCAGGAGGCGGAGGAAGGGTTCTCCGGGGCAGTGATTGACGGTCTGTTTGGAGTGGGGCTTACGAGAAACATAGAAGGGGAATACCGGGACTGTATGGAAATGGTAAAGCGGCAGCCGGTAAGCATTACAGTGGCAGTGGACATTCCTTCCGGTGTTGATTCTGATACAGGAAGCATTATGGGAATTGCGTTAAAAGCAGATGTGACGGTAACCTTTGGATGGGAAAAATGCGGCACGGTTCTCTTTCCGGGGCGGGATTTTGCGGGACGGGTAGTCATAGGAAAGATTGGATTTTCCGATCTTAGCTGCCAGAAGGCGGCAGGAAAGAAACTCTGGGAGGAAAAGAAGAGTTTTGCCTATGATATTTCTGATTTGAAACGGCTACCGGAAAGGCCGGCCTACTCAAATAAAGGGACTTTCGGCCGGGTTTTAGTGGCCGCCGGGTCAAAAAATATGAGCGGAGCCGCTTATTTTGCCGCCAGAGCCGCTTACCGGTGCGGCGCAGGATTAGTAAAAATACTGACTGTTGAGGATAACCGGGAAATTTTGCAGCAGCAGCTTCCGGAGGCGATTGTTGCTTCCTATTCTCCGGAAATGATCCGGGAGGACACGGAAAGGTTTGGAAGGCTTTTGGAGAAAGAATGTGTTTGGGCAGATGCAGTGGTTTTGGGTCCCGGCATTGGCACGGAGCCCTATGCCAGGGAACTGGTGGCAGGAGTATTGTCTTTCGCCTGTTCCACTATTATTGTGGATGCGGATGCCTTAAATATCATTTCCCGGAACCCGGAGATAACCCGGTATTATACAGAGAATGTGATTATTACCCCTCATTTGGGGGAGATGGCAAGGCTTACAGGAAAAAGCATCCAAGAAATTCAGCAGGATGTTCCCGGGACAGCGGCAGAGTATTCCGCAAAATGGGGAATCACCTGTGTGCTAAAGGATGGGGCGTCGGTTGTGACAGATAAGGACGGAGCGCGGTATCTCAACACCAGCGGAAACAATGTGCTGGCAAAAGCCGGCTCCGGGGATGTGCTGACCGGTATTATAGGAGCCTTCTGCGCCCGGGGAATGGAGCCCTTTGAGGGAGCATCCCTGGGAGTGTACGTTCACGGCATAGCCGGAGACATGTATAAAAACAAAAAGGGAAATGCCAGCCTTTTGGCCGGAGAACTGGCGGATATGGCAGGAGAAGCAGTGGATAAAGGATATCTAAGACAGGAGAAAAGATATGATGAATCAGGAGAAACAGAACATTTCTTATGACAGAACCTGCGCCGTAGTGGATTTAGATGCTATCTGTAAAAATATGGAAGCTATGAAAAAGAGTCTGCCGGAGGAGACAAAGATCATAGGAGTGGTGAAGGCGGACGCCTATGGACACGGCGCTGAGGCGGTGGCAGATGCCATCTCTCCCTATGTATGGGGATTTGCGGTAGCGGCTGGGGACGAAGCAGTGCTGCTGCGCCGCCATGGAGTAAAAAAGCCGGTACTGGTGTTGGGGCCAGTCCATGAAAGCCGCTATGAAGAACTGCTTTTAGGGGAAATCCGGCCTACTATATTCACAGAAGAAGCTGCCAGGGCTTTTGGTAAAGCCGCCTGCCGCTTAAGGGTTCCCGGCCGGATTCATCTGGCAGTGGATACAGGGATGAGCCGTATTGGAATGGAGCCTTCCGTGGAGGGGGCAGATCTGGTAAAACGGATAGCCGACTGCCCCGGCATTATAATAGAAGGGATATTTACTCATTTTGCAAAGGCAGATGAGGCAGACAAAGAGCCGGCCAGAAAACAGCTTAAAACCTATCTGGAATTTTTAAACAGCCTGGAAGACAGGGGGTTGGAGATTCCTGTTCGCCATTGTTCCAACAGCGCGGGTATTCTGGAAGCATTGGGAACGGATCTTACGGCGGTGCGGGCCGGAATTTCCATCTATGGCCTGTACCCTTCCGGCGAGGTGGATCAGGAAAAGGTAAAGCTGATGCCTGCCCTGTCCTGGAGGGGCCGGATTACCTGTGTAAAAACGATTCCGGCGGGAGCCAGCGTAAGCTACGGAGGAACTTTTACGGCAAAAGCCCCTACCAGGGTGGCCACCATTGCGGCAGGATATGGGGATGGTTACTCCAGAGCATTGTCAGGAAAGGGTTATGTGCTGATAAAAGGCAGGAAAGCTCCTGTGTTAGGCCGGGTCTGTATGGACCAGTTTATGGTGGACGTTACCCACATTCCACAGGTTAAAGAAGGGGAGGAGGCTATTCTTTTAGGAAGGGACGGAGAAGCGTCCATTACGGCGGAAGAGATGGCATTTCTGTCAAGTGGGTTCCACTATGAGATTTTATGCAATATTGGAAAACGCGTTCCCAGAATTTATATCAAAAATGGCAGCGTAGTGGGAAAGAAGGACCTGCTTAGCCGGTAAAGCTTGCACGACTGCCTGTTTTTTCTCATAGAATGTCATGTGAACACTTGGTGATGTATACGCCGGGCCGTTTATGTCAATACTATCCGAAGGATAGGAGAGTGAAAACGTGATTATCAGACGAGGAGACATTTATTATGCAGATTTGAGGCCGGTGGTGGGCTCTGAGCAGGGAGGCATCCGCCCGGTTCTGATTATTCAAAATGATGTGGGCAATAAACACAGCCCCACTGTTATATGTGCAGCGATTACTTCCAGAATGAATAAGGCGAAGCTTCCGACTCATGTGGAGCTTCCTACAAACCGGTGTAATATGGTAAAGGATTCGGTTATTCTTTTGGAGCAGCTCCGCACCATAGATAAACAAAGGCTTAAGGAAAAGATCTGTCATATAGACGAGGAATTGCAGCAAAGAGTGAACACTGCCTTAAAAGTCAGTCTGGAACTGGATACATAACCCGGTTCCAGGCTGTTTTGCTTACCCGGGCGCCATTGACGAACAGAAATAAACATGGTATGATGGGCAAAGTACCAAAATTTTCAAGATAAAGGAGTGTTAAAAGTCCAATGGACGATGGTTATTCGCTTATCAGTATTGTGATTATTCTGGCATCTTTGATACTGAATGCGATTTTGTACGGATTTGGGGCGGCCATTCAAAATGTGAACGGAGCCAAATTAGAAGAGAAAGCAGAAAGCGGCGATGCTCAGGCAAAGCGGCTTTTGCAGATTGCAGGCCATCCAAGACGGTTTGTCCTCACCTTGCTGGTGATTACCGATTCTCTGCAGATGGCAGTGGGATTTGGGATCTGGAGGCGGCTGACAGTCTGGATGGAGTCAGGGGTTTTTGGACAGTTTACAAACGGGAATCTGTGGATCCGGCCTGCTTCTGTTGTGATATCAGCGGTGGTGATTCTCCTGCTGTTTGTGCCTTTTGGAATCCTTATCCCAAAGGAACTGGGTTTAAGAGATCCGATTGGGTGGTCAGAAAGGCTTTTAGGGATTGTGGAAGGGCTGATGTTTCTTACGACTCCGGTCACTGGCCTGATTAGCGGCGCCACCAGGCTGGTGTTAAAAATTTGGGGCGTGGATATCGATAAGGACGTTGACAATGTAACAGAAGAGGACATCAAATCCATGGTCAATGAAGGACATGAGCAGGGAGTCCTGGAAGCGGACGAGGTGGAGATGATTACCAACATTTTTGAGTTGGATGAAAAGACCGCAGAGGATGTTATGACCCACAGGAAAAATCTGGTAGCGTTAGACTGCAGCCTTACTTTAAGAGAAGCGCTGGATTTTATTCTGAAAGAAGGAAGTAATTCCCGCTATCCGGTATATCGGGAAGAAATTGACGATATTATCGGCGTCCTACATATGAGAGATGCAGTGGTATTTTTTGAGCAGGAGGAATACAAGGATCGTTCTTTGGATCAGATTCCAAGGCTGCTTCGGGAGCCTCACTTTATTCCGGAGACCCGCAATTTGGACAACCTGTTCCGGGAGATGCAGTCCCAGAAAATCCATATGGAAATCGTAGTGGATGAGTATGGGCAGACGGTAGGGATTGTGACCATGGAGGATATACTGGAAGAAATTGTGGGAAACATTATGGATGAATATGATGTGGAGGAAGAACTGATTGCAGCAGAAGAGGACGGCAGCTTCCTGATGAGCGGTATGGCTTCTTTAGATCAGGTGGCAAAAATACTGGAGCTGTCCTTTGAAGAAGGAGAAGAAGTCTATGATACCATCAACGGCTTTTTGATTTCCAGACTGGGAAGGATCCCGAAAGATGGGGAAGAGCCGGTGGTGACCTGTCTGGGGTATGAATTCCGAATATTAAAGGTAGAAAATAAGATGATTCAGTCTGTCAGGGCTTTTCCCTGTAAAGAGGAGCAGCAGACAGAGGAAAAAACAGAGAGATAAAAGCAGGGGATGCTGCAAAATGAAATGGTTTCATTTTGCAGCATCCCCTTAGAAAATTTAAAAGCGGGCAAAGAAAAGGGCCTCTTTTCTGGCGATGCAGGAAATGTCCCGGGAAGAAAAAAGTGGTTGAAAAATTTGGCGTTTGAGGTATGATAGTAAGCGTGTCAAAAGGAAAGAATTTTGATTCAGAAAGGACATAACTGCAATGGCACAGGAAAAAGTAAGAGATATGACAGAGGGATCCCCCCTAAAATTAATTATAGGGTTTGCGGTTCCCATGTTTTTAGGATTTTTATTTCAGCAGTTTTACAGCATGGTAGATACGATTATTGTAGGAAAATATCTGGGAGTCACCGCCCTGGCGGCAGTGGGCTCTACCGGCTCTGTTAATTTTATGATTAATGGCTTTTGCATCGGAGTGTGCAGCGGATTTGCCATTCCGGTAGCTCAAAAATTTGGGGCCAGAGACTATTCGGGCCTGCGCCGGTTTGTGGCCAATGCCGCCTGGCTGGCCATAGGGGTATCGGTGGTAATGACAGTGGTGGTTTCCGCGCTCTGTATGGATATTCTGGTTTGGATGAAAACGCCGGAGGATATTTTATATCAGGCCCACAGCTATATTTTTATTATCTTTTTGGGGATTCCTACTACCTTTCTCTATAATATGACATCAGGGATTATCCGCTCCCTGGGAGACAGCAAGACTCCGGTTTACTTTTTGCTTATGGCGTCCATATTAAACATTGGCCTGGATCTGTTTATGATCGTTGTCCTGAAGATGGGGCCTGCCGGAGCGGCCTGGGCCACAGTGATTTCTCAGGGAGTATCCGGAGCCCTGTGCCTGCTGTTTATGCGTTCTAAATATCCGGTTTTAAAGATGGCCAGGGAAGAGATGAGAGTAAACGGCAATCTTATGCTCACCTTGTGCAGTATGGGAATTCCCATGGGATTTCAATATTCCATAACCGCCATAGGAAATGTAATTCTTCAGACGGCTGTCAATTCCCTTGGTTCCATGGCTGTGGCGGCTGTTACTGCAGGGGGCCGGATTGGATTCTTTTTCTGCTCCCCCTATGACGCCCTGGGAGGAACTATGGCTACCTGGGCCGGACAGAATGTGGGGGCAGGAAAGATTGACCGGGTGAGAGAAGGCGTCAGGTACGCCGGTATTATGGGGGTCCTCTACTCAATCCTGGCTTTTGCAGTGCTGTTTTTCTTTGGGGAGCAGATTTCTTTGCTGTTTGTAGACCCAGGGGAGACGGAGATCCTCCATCAGGCATGGATGTTCCTGGTGGGCAACAGTATGTTCTATATTGCCCTGGTGTTTGTCAACGTGATGCGCTTTGCTATCCAGGGAATGGGATACAGCACCTTTGCGATTATTGCAGGGGTCTGCGAGATGGTGGGACGTTCAGCAGTAGGGTTTATTCTGGTTCCCATTTTCGGCTATTCTGCCGCCTGCATTGGCAGCCCGGCCGCCTGGATCCTTGCAGATATGTTTTTAATACCGGCCTTTTACTACTGCCTGAAAAGGCTGAAGGGAAAAATGGCCGGACAGAATGGAGAGTGACAGAATGAAATTAAAGAATTGGTTATCAAAGACAAAAATAGGGGTGGCGGCGGCCACCCTGGCCCTGGCAGTGTGGACAAGCGGCTGTAAAAGCCAGGAGATAAAGCAGCCGGAAACGGCAGAGACCACCGGGGAAGCCGCGCCGCCGGAGGTTACCACAGCGCCGGAAACCTCTCCGTCTCCCTCTGAGGACGCTCCTCAGGGGCCTCCGGCGCTTAGAGATGCCAGGGTGATGGTAGAAGGAAAAATTTATGTATGGGCTTACGATGTGGACTTTGCATCAGCTCCTCAGGATTACCGGCTGGCCGGACAGGTGGCCGGGACGCCTGAGGACGGAGAGCTTCAAAGGGATTTTGAGGCAGTGGGCCTGACAAAAGGAGATTCCGTCTATATCCGGGAGGACGGCGGGGCGGGAACCATATTTGTGGAGACTGCCGGAGGATGGTCCGCTTTTATCCCCTATGAGGATGTGGCAAATGCCTATGAATATTCGAAAGATCCCTGGAATTATAATACCTCTTATCGAGAGGACGGGTTTGAGATTACCTTTCCCGACGGAAGCTGGCAGCAGGAGGCCCAGGGAGATGGAAGTATTGACAGCTTTGCAGGAAAAGGGGGAAGAGTGGACATTATCCATATGCCTGCAGATGAGGCCCGTGAGATCTTTCCCTATATTGACACAGAGGAAGCCTGCAGGGATCTGATTTTAAATACAGGAATCAGCGGAGAGTTTGACTTAATAAGCTTTGGCGCAGGCCTGGCGGATTCGTCTCAGGATCCGGAAGCCAGCTACTATCTGGCGGAGATTCTGTATACAGAAAAGGAAGCAGATTACCATTATGAGGTTCGGTATGCCCTGTACTGCAATGGTTATTACTGGCAGCTCCAGATCCTGATGAAGGATAATGGGGAGGAAGCGGCTAAAAAGGCAGCGTCTATAGCGGATTCTTTTGGAGTTCCCACTTGCAAAAGCCAGTCAATAGTGTTAAGATATGAAGGGATTTGACACGGAAGAGAGAAAAAGGAGTTGTTTATTTTATGTCAGGACATTCTAAATTTGCCAATATTAAACATAAGAAAGAGAAAAATGACGCGGCAAAGGGCAAGATTTTTACAGTAATCGGGCGTGAGATTGCCGTTGCAGTGAAAGAGGGCGGGCCGGATCCGGCCAACAACAGCAAACTGCGTGACGTTATCGCCAAGGCAAAGGCCAACAACATGCCTAACGATACCATTGACAGAGGCATTAAAAAGGCGGCAGGCGATGCCAATTCTGTAAACTATGAAGTAATTACCTACGAGGGATACGGCCCCAACGGCGTGGCAATTATTGTAGATGCCCTGACCGACAATAAGAACCGGACAGCCGCCAATGTAAGAAGCGCTTTTACCAAGGGAGACGGAAACGTAGGAACCCCGGGCTGTGTATCTTATATGTTTGATAAAAAGGGCCAGATCATCATTGATAAAGAAGAATGTGACATGGATGCCGACGAGCTGATGATGGCGGCATTAGACGCAGGGGCAGAGGATTTTGCAGAGGAGGAGGACAGCTATGAGGTTCTCACCGCTCCGGACGATTTCAGTACGGTCCGGGAGGCCCTGGAGTCTGCCGGGATCCCTATGGCTCAGGCGGATATCACTATGATTCCTCAGACCTGGGTAGAACTGACAAGCGATGAGGATATTAAGAAAATCAACCGTACCCTGGATCTGTTAGATGAGGATGACGATGTGCAGGCGGTTTATCATAACTGGGATACGGATGAGAGGTAAAGGGAAATCCCGGTAATGGGTGTACAATGACCTCCTCCTGTTTGCTATAACTGACAAGCAGCGGGAGGTCTTTTTATGTTGAATATAGAAATCCTATAGATAAAATTAAATGTCAAAAGGAATCATTACCATCTGTGTTTCTCCGCATACTTAAAGAAAAGAGAATCAGAGATTAACTGGGGCTAAGGAACGACAGGAACCAGAGCAGGCGTGCAGAGATGTACGTCTGTTTTTAGATGAACTATTGAAATGTTTTTATGTGCCGAAAAGAAGTGAAAGCCTTTTCTGGATTTGAAAATTCAGGGGAGGCTTTTGTGAAAGTGCAGAGAAATAGAAAAATTTGCCCATCTGGATTAGTAGTAAGTAAAAAAATTAAGCAGGAGAATATTATGATTTCAAAATTGAAAAGAATATTTCAGTCAAAGAAGAAAGAATTACAAGAGATATATAACTTGAAAAATATATTCATAGAGAGTTTGATCGTGTTTTTTGTGCTGGCACTCTTAGATGGATTTGATATTCCTTCTAAAGCATGGGAAATATTAGGATGTTATAATTTGTCTGTAATCGTATTATTTGCTGCTCTTTATCTTGTTTGGCCAATACGGAAATGGTGGGAATGGAGCCTGGTTGGTGAGAATGATTACATTTTATTATCTTTATGCATTGGAATATCTGTTTGGTTTATTGGATATTTTACCAGACACAGCAGAGTAGAATGGATTTGCTATATAAGTACTTTTATAATACCCGCCTTGATTTGGATAAATTGGAAACGATACAGAATCTTATATACTTCCTTGAAAGCGCGAAGCAATAAAAAGAAAAAAGACAATCTTTGTGATTTAAGGGATTTATATGAGGGAAATGTTCATCTTAAAGATTCAGAAATTGTTTTAATAAAAGAAGAGGATGCGGATTATGATTTACTGGGAAGACAAAATATCATAGCGCAGATAGAAAGTATGATACGTTGGTGTGAGGTTGACAAACGGTTTATCATAGGGGTGTCTGGCAAATGGGGAAGTGGTAAGACAACAATACTGAATATTGTAAAATCAAAATTTAGAGAAGATAAGGACACCGTTATTATTGATGAGTTTAAGCCATGGAATTTTCAAAATGAGATTTCCATGATAGAATCTATGCTGGAAATAATACTAAAAGAAAGCGCGGCAGGAATATCATGGATAGAGACAGAACGGATGAAACAAAATCTGACAGAGAATCTGTTTGAAAGTAATGGATATTGGAAGTTTTTACGTATTTTTGGTATTGGAACTGGACGAAAACCAGAAGAAATAGGAAAAGTAATTAATGAATATCTGGAGGCCAGCGGAAAAAAATTAGTTTTCATTATTGATGATATAGAAAGGGCGGATCCGGATAAAATTTTTTTGCTGTTTAATCTTATAAGCAATCTATTTTATTTGAATCACATTATTTATGTACTTTCTTATGATAAGGAACAGTTAAATGCTATTTTTGAGAAGAGGGGAATAAAAGCAGAATATTTAAAAAAGGTGGTACAGGCAGAAGTTTTTGTGCAGCAGGTTTCCACGGAACAGCTAGAGAAAATAATAGAAATATGTTTAAGAAATTTGATGGATACATACAAAGCAACGAAATTTATGAGTAATTTTGAGGATTTCCGTTTTATTACCAAAAGCATTTCTTCTGTTTGTGCGGATCTGCGTGATATAAAGATTTTTTTAAATTCGGTTATGACATTGCAGAACATTACAGGGAATTATTTAAATCCGGTGGATATGCTGGGAATCCAAATCATAAAATATGGTAATATAGATTTGTATAATGAGATATTTCAACATGGCAAATTTTTTGTATCAGATGATACGATATATAATAGGGAATACTATATACAGACATTTTCCGAGAAAAATTTTAATGAGCAAGGAAAAGCTTATTTTACAAGGCTATTCTCCAACAAGGAAAATGAACGCTATATCGAAATATTAGCGAGATTGTTTCCCTATGTGAAGCGTTATAAAGATGGGGAAGAATTAAAAACCCATGACTATATGTTCGGGGAGAAACATAAAGATTTAGTGAAACATAAACGGATTTGCAATGCACGCTACTTTCAACTTTATTTTACTGAGCAGTCCAATGATTTTGTAAAGATAAATGATTTAATTAAGGATTGGGTTTTAAAATTAGATAAAAGGACAAAAGAAGAAAGCAAAGAAGAATTTAATAAGATTTTAGCTTTTGCGCCAAATGAATCCCAATATTTAATTGTAGAAATGCTGCGGATATATTCGGATGATTTTGATCAGCTTCAGGCAGAACGAGTTTTAGATATACTATATGAAAAAGCATTAGAGCTGGACGACACTTTTATGTTTATGATGCCCTCAGCCCGCAGGCTAAGCGCCTATATGATAGGGGATTTGATAGAGAAAGTACAGAAGGGCGCCTTTGACAAATGGCTGGAATATGTATCAAAAGATTATAAAAAGCTTTATTTTATTAATACGATTATAGCAAGTTTAGGAGAGAAATCGCCGGATTCAGAGGAAAAACGAATTTATAAAGGCAGAGCGGAAGCCCTTTATCAAAGATTTATTCTTATGGGAGTTAATATACGAGAGGAAAAGATTAGTATTTATGAAGATCCGATTTACGAACATAGGAATATATGGGCAGTTTATCATATGTTTAGAGAGAACGAAAAACGTGATGGAATTGCGGATTATATTACATACCTTCAAGACATTTTAACCAGCAAAAATATATACAGATTTTTATGGGATATGACAGGTGAATCTGTAGGGCAAGGATATTCCTATAGGTTTCGTAAAGAGAATATGGAACCATATCTTTCCTATTCGTATGCAGATAATCTTTTAATTGAGCATCGTCTCAGATATGGAGAAACAGAGGATGAAAAGTTTGTAAGAAGAATATATGAGGCAAGGGATAAAGAGGAATTTGAAGGAAGAGAGGTTGTGGAAAGAACAGAAAAGAGGCTTATCCTTTAATAAAAGAGAGGGGGATTACAGATTTGTATCAATACTTATATAATTTAAACAGCTGACCTTACAAAAAGATTAACAATCATTACGATTTTTACCCATTGCTTGAATACAGGGAGATCTTGGAGTATGATAGGAAAAACAAAAAGGGTATGCCTATATGCCTGGACAGCAGGGCAAAAAAGGAGGAGACGATGAAGGGACAGATACAGAAAAATATAAAAAGGAGCCTGACTTTTCTGGCTTTGGCTGCAGGGATTTTCTGGAACGCAGCTACGGTAACTGCTTACGCGGACACTATGGAATTCGGGCCGGGAGTAGGATTGGAGACAGCCGATGGGCTGATTCAGAACGATACGGCTTCTCAAGACAATGCTTTTAAAAAGGTGAACGGACAATACAGGGACGCACAGGGCTCAGCCATTGAGGGCGTTTTATCAAGAGGCGTCAGCGTATCCAAATACCAGCAGAATATTGACTGGGCGGCAGCGGCGGCAGATGATGTCAGCTTTGCCATTATCCGCATGGGCTATGTGGACGACTTGGATCCCTATTTTGACAGGAATATGAGAGATGCGGCAGCGGCCGGACTGCAGGTGGGAACGTATCTCTATTCCCAGGCATTAACCGTGGAGGACGCTGTTAAGGAGGCCCAGTTTGCGGTGAGAACCGCCAAAGAGTATCAGATTTCCTACCCCATTGCCATGGATGTAGAGTCCAAGGTGGTGGAAGAGGCAGGGCTTACCAAACAGGAGCTGACGGATATTATTAACGCATTTTGCAGTACCGTACAAGCGGCAGGTTTCCATCCCATCGTATTCAGCTACAATGACTGGCTGGTAAACCGGATGGATACCAGTCAGATTCCCTATGATATCTGGTATGCCCGTTATGGAAGTATCAACAGCTACCCGGGCCGTACCATCTGGCAGTGTACGGAGGACGGCAGGGTAAAAGGCATTGAAGGGCCGGTATGTATTGAGATGGCGTTTACCGATTACAGCCAGGTGATTCCCTCAGCAGGCTGGAAATCCATTGACGGGGCGTGGTACTACTTTGAGAATCATCAGAAAATCACCGGCTGGAAAGAATTGGACGGAACCTGGTATTACTTAGACCCGGCAAATGGCGGCATTATGGCGGCAGGGACGGCTTTGACCATTGACGGAACCGTCTACCAGTTTGACGCAAACGGCGCTATGCTGTAAGATGGGACAAATCCCACAAAGCGGGGCGGGCAGATAGCGGGAATGAATTTTCAAACGCACTCTTTCCTGCTATTTAAAGAAGCAGGCAGCTTCAACACAATTTTAGCAAAGCTCTGTATTTCCCTGGTATGGGCTACCTCCTCGCTGCCTTCCAGAAGGATCTGCACATCAGTATATTTTTTGCGGGATTCAAAACTTCCTTCCTCAATAGGCCGGGTCACGCCTTTTTGGATCATGAAAAATCCTCCCCAGTTTAAATTTTTTACAGCTACAGGCTAAACTGGATCATACAAAATGCCGCATAGGTAAGCAGAAGTAAGATTCCCTGTGCCCGGAAAAGCTTTCCACGGATAAGAGCCGGAACCGTCATTAGCAGCATAACGGCAAACATTACCGGAATATCCAGAACCAGGGAAGAGTTGTAACCAAACAGCATAGAGCTTTGGGGTACGCTAAAAGGGGCCAGGGAGGCGGATACACCGGTAACCAATACCAGGTTAAAAAGATTGGCGCCAATAATATTTCCCAGGGAAAGGGCTCCATGGCCTTTTAAAAGAGAGGCAATGGCAGTTACCAGCTCCGGCAGGGAAGTGCCCAGTGCCACAAGAGTCAGGGCAATCACCGACCCCGGTACGCCCAGAGCCTGGGCGATAAGAGTCCCGTTTTCTACCAGAAGATCCGCTCCTACAGCAATTAGCGCAGCGCCGATAATCAGCAGGAAGATATTCTTTCCCAGAGATTTTCCAGTCTCATCATTCTCCAAATCCTGGCTTTCCACAGGAGCTTTTTTCATCTGCATTACAGCAACAATCATGTGAATAACAAAAATTGCCAGAAGGGCAAGTCCCACAAACCGGCTGAAATAGCCGCTAAAATAAGCGACTCCCGCGTAAATTAAGGCGGAAAGGAAGAAAAAGAATACAGGGACGCCCAGAGCAGACCGGTTAACCGGCGCCGGTTTTACGGTAATGGTAATGGCAGCGATCAGGGCAGTATTACAGATAATAGAACCAATGGCATTGCCATAAGCGATTTCGCCGTGGCCGGTTAATGCCGAGGTAGTGGAAACCATAACTTCCGGAAGCGTAGTACCGATGGAAACAATCGTTGCTCCGATAAGAAGCTCCGGCAGATGAAACTTACGGGCAACTCCTGTGGAACCGTCTACAAACCAGTCACCGCCTTTGATCAGACAAACCAATCCCAAAGCGAATAATAAAATAGCAATTAACATGTTTATTTCTCCTTAATGTTAGTGTACCTCTAACAAATTAAAGGATACTATCTTTTTCGATAATTTTCAATGAAAAGAAAATTATCATCTGTTCTTTTTTGAAACTTAATCGCATAAAATAATAAGATATGGTAAAATATTTCCATAATAAAACGATTTGTAAGCCAGCTTAAGGGGGACAGAAACACAAAATAGAGAAGAAAAGAGAAACAAAATACCGGACTTTAAGTGAAATAACCGGGAGATTGTCAGGGTGGTTCTGTCCCGGTGCGGGAATAATCAGACATTGGCAACCAAACGGCTTGGTATTGGACGGACTACCTTGTGGAGATATTTAAATGAAGAAAGTTGATGTGGAACATTTTTATTGAAAAGATTGTAAAAGCCATAGGAATAGCATATAATAAGAGGCACTAGAGAGAGCGTATTGCTGGAGGGATTATGAGGTTATGGCGGCGGATTGTTGTTGGTTGTGTTATGGCGATTGGGATTCTTGCAGGAGGGATGGCTTTGGGCTTTCAGGATCTTGGGAGAGAGACGGATCCTCTTTGTGCTTCTATTGAAGAGGATCCCTGTTTTTCAGATGGGGTGTTTGAGATCTTTTGTGCCAAGGATTATCTGCGGTTTGCTGGGTATATGAATCGGGCCAGAAAGGAGAATCCGGTTGATGAGGAGGCTGTGGCTGTTGATGGGCGGCTGATGGCGGATGTGAATCTGGAGACAGAGGAGAGGTATGCCCTTGAGAACCATCCCTATATTCGGCTGGCAATTTTGAGTTATAGTGGAACCTTTGACGGGAATGGGCATCAAATTACCTGGGTTTCAGAGGCAGGGAATGGGATGTTTGTCTGTCTGGAACGGGATGGAGTGGTGCGTGATCTGGTTTTTGAGGCGCCTTCGCTTATTTGGGATATGGACGAGTATGGGGTTGGGATGCTCTGTATGGTGAATTACGGAAAGATTGAGAATTGCGAGACCAGGGGCCGGGTGGAAGGCACAGCCTGTTATGTGGGAGGACTGGCTGGGGTGAACCGGGGATTTATTGTGGACTGTGTGAACCGGGCTGAGGTTGTGGTGGATAGTCTGGGAGATTACGGGGCCGGGGGGATTGCGGGCCTTAGTAAGTGCAAGGTGCTGGAGGGGGAGAGTGAGGAAGAACCCATTGTTCCGGAGATTCGGGGATGTGTGAATTATGGAAGTATTCGGGGAACCTGGGAAGCCGGCGGGGTCTGTGCTTATAATGATTGTGCCAATATTTATGAATGTGGAAATGAGGGGGAGGTTTCGGTCCGGTATCAGAAGGGGTATATTTATCCGGAGGAGCCAGAGTGGTATGAACGGGCTATGGCCGCTGGGATTTGCGGCCGGATGGGTCGGAATAATCTGGAATATTGTTATAATAAGGGGAGGATTTCCATACTGGAGGAAGGAGTGGAGGATACATATGCCATTGCCGGAGGGACACTTTTTTGGACTCATACAGTTGAGGGGTGTGTGTCCTTAAAGGGGACGGCAAAAGGGGCTATGCGCCATGAGAGCGTAGCGGAGCTTACAGAGGATGAGCTAAAGCTTTGGCTTACGGATCATAGGAGTGTTTCTGACAGGGGGAATAATTGGGAGTTTGATTTGGAGGAAGCCAGGGAGAAGCTTCCGCTGATTCCTCTTGGAGTGACAGAGTCCAGGCTGACAGCCGGGCGGGGGGAAGCTTTTCTCTGTGAGGAGTTCTGCCTGCGAAGTGAGAAGGGATATGCCATTAAGCGGGTTTCGCCGTATGCTCTTTGCATTGAGAAGGATGGAGACTGGGATTCCAGCCTGCAGGTGTGGGTGATGCGGGCGCCTGGGGGACTTACGGATATTGAGGCTTATCTGGATGAGCATGGGAATTTTGTAAAGGATACGGGGCATCAGGTGTGGCTTGGAATTGAAGGGGCACACTGGCTTCATCCGGGGCAGAGCTATAAAGATGATGTGCATGTGAAAACAGTGATTTGTGAGCAGAGCGGCCAGCCGGAAACCTGGCTGGTGCATTACCGGGATGATATGCTTGCCCGTGCGGCAGTGGGGGATGCCTATGGGATGATTGACAATGTGGTCGCTCTGCCTCTGCAGTACTCGGATGTTTCAGGCTATGAGGCGGAATGGCTGCTGCTGTTTACCAATCAGGGAGATAATTACCGGCCCTCTTTGTATGAGGTGGATGAATTTTTGAAAAATTTTACCTGGCTGCCCTGTAGGCGGAGAGTGGAGCAGGGGGATTGTCTCTATAAGTTTGCCACGGAGTATACGGGAGATGGGAACCGCTATCCGGAGTTGGCGGCAGTCAATGGATTAGAGAATCAAGAATTGCTGATTCCGGGACAGATGCTTCGAATTCCGGAAGAATGGCTGGCTTTGGAATAAAGAGAGTGAAGGGATAGAAACTGACTTAGAATGAAATATTCTAAAATCAGTTTCTATTTTTGTATTCCTAATTAAAACAAATTACCGGAATCCACGTAGAGTATGTGGAAGGACCGGATGATTTTAATGATGTGTATGCGGAAATCGCCCAGAGAATTATCTCTCAAACCTGAACTGAATTATGATGATAAAGAGGATGGGACACCGCCGGCTTGTGCCGGTGGTGTCCCATCCTCTTAAAATATTTTAGCAGAAGATGTCTGCGGATTAAATCTCAAAACCAAAGTATTTGATTACATTATTGTAGGAGATCCCCTTAATAATTTCTTCTAAAGCCTTCATGTCCGCCGGATATTCTCCGTTATCAACCCAGCCGCCGATTAACTGGCAGGCGATTCTTCTAAAATATTCATGTCTGGTGTAAGACAAAAAGCTTCTGGAGTCGGTAAGCATACCGATAAAGTTGCCAAGGCAGCCTAAGTTTGCCAGGCTGGTCATCTGCTCCAGCATACCGGTCTTGTGATCATTGAACCACCATGCGGATCCCTGCTGGATACGGCCTGCGGGAGCGCTCTGGAAACAGCCTAAAATGGTGCCGATAGCCGCATTGTCATTGGGATTTAAGGAGTAGATAATGGTCTTGGGAACTTCATTGGTTGCGCTTAAAGCGTTTAAAAAGTCTGCCATCTGTGCGCTGGGGGCGTAATTGTTGATACAGTCAAAGCCGGTATCCGGGCCCAGTTTTTCAAACATCATGGCATTGTTGTCGCGCTTGCAGCCATAGTGAAGCTGCATAATCCAGCCCATCCGGTTATATTCCTTCGCAACAAACAGCATAAATGCAGTTTTGTATTTTAATTCCTCTTCCCTGGTAACGGCCTGCCCGCCTAAACTCTTTGCCATAACTGCGTCGATTTCAGCATCATCAGCAGGAGCATACATTACATATTCCAAAGCGTGGTCAGATACATTACATCCTCTTTGGGCAAAGTAGGCCATACGGCTTTTCAGCGCTTCCTTTAAAGACGCAAAGTCCTTGATCTCAACTCCGCTTACCCGGGACAGCTCCTTAATATACTGGCCGTAGGCAGGCTTTTCTACGTTCATAGCCTTGTCGGGACGCCATGCGGGAAGCACCTTAATGTCCCTGCAGGTCTGGTCAGCGGCGATCTTTTCATGCCACTCTAAAGAATCAACCGGGTCGTCGGTGGTGCAGATCAGCTTTACGTTATAGCGGCGGATTAAGCCACGGACAGTCATGGAAGGATCATTTTGCAGCTTGTCATTGCACAGGTTCCAGACCTCTTCAGCGGTATCCCCGTTTAAATAGCCCTCATAACCGAAATACCGGCGAAGCTCTAAATGGCTCCAGTGATATAAGGGGTTGCCGATAAGCCTGGGCATGGTCTCTGCCCATTTCTGGAACTTTTCTCTGTCAGAAGCATCCCCGGTGATGAATTTCTCATCTACGCCGTTGGAACGCATCTGGCGCCATTTGTAGTGGTCGCCTCCTAACCATACCTGAGTAATGGTGTCGAACTTGCGATCTTCGTAGATCTCCTGGGGATTGATATGGCAGTGATAGTCCACAATTGGCATTTCCTCTGCAAAGTCATGGTACAGGGTCTTGGCCATATCCGTGTTCAGTAAAAAGTCTTTGTCCATAAATGGTTTCATGTGGTGCTCCTCCTTAAATTAAAATTTCGTGGTTTCCCGTATGATCAGGTCAGCGGAGATGGTGGTTTTGGCAGGGACATTGGCGCCGTTAAAGAGTCCCATCAGGGTATTGACGGTGGTGATGCATAAAGCTTCCACCTTGCTGTCTATGGAAGTAAGCTCCGGGTAGGAGCTTTGGGCAAGGATGGAATTGTTGTAACCGACAATGGAAAGCTGCTCCGGAATGGCGATTCCTGCCTGGTGGGCAAACTTTACCGCCCCTACTGCCAGCGAGTCATCAGAAGTCAGACATCCGTCAAATACCAGGCCGTCCTCAAAAAGTCTGGCGCAAAGCTCTCTGGCGGCGGTAATGTTTTTGGGACACTGGTGGATGTATTCCTCACGAACCGAAATACCGGCGGCATTTAAGGCGTCTTTATAGCCCTGAAGTTTGTTTAATCCGCTGTAGGAATAGCTGGTGTAAAGATAGAGAATGTTCCGTTTCCCGGATTCAATAAGTCTGGCAGCCGCCTCAAAGGCAGCGGCCCGATCATCGCAGAGAGTGGAGTAGATGCCGGGGCCTTCTAAACAGCCATTAACCAGCATCAGGGGAAACTCCTTCCCGGCATCAATAAGATAAGCATTGTCTTTGGGCTTCATCTCCACAAATTTAGAACCGGCCAGGATAATGGCATCCACCCGTTTGGAACGCAGAAGGTCAAAATACTTCTGCTTGGTCTCAAGATCTGTGCCGGTGCAGCACAGGATGGAGTCATAACCGCCTTTTCGAAGTTCCCGTTCCAAAAAATAGATGGCATTGGCCAGATACAGGTCTGAAGAATCAGAACACATAATGCCAATGGTTTTCATGGTATTAAGCCCCAGGCCCCTGGCAAAGATATTGGGGGTATAGCCCAGCTCGTCCATAACCGCCAGCACTTTGGTCCGGGTTTTTTCACTGACATTGGGGTTTCCGTTTAAAACCCGGGAGACTGTGGCAATGGAAACCCCGGCCCGGTTGGAAACGTCATAAATATTCATGCAAGCACCTCCCAAAGGCAAATGGCTGTAAGCACTTACAACCTATTGGTATTATACCCATATTCAATAGATAATGCAAGAGTTTTTATTTTTTATTGACTTTTCCCAGGAGATTCAGTAGAATAATTGTAAGCACTTACAATTCGATATGAAAAGCCAGATTGGAAAAGGATAGGAGAAAAGGGATATGCAGGATTTTGTCAAAATTAATGAAAACGACAATGTTGCGGTTGCGCTGCGCCCCATTGCACAGGGTGAAACGCTGCAGGTAGGCGCTGTTCAGGTGACTACATTGGAAGAAATTCCCCAGGGACACAAATTTGCCTTAAAACCCATAGGGGAAGGGGAGGATGTGGTAAAGTACGGATTCCGCATTGGCCATGCAAAGGAAGCTATCAGCCAGGGCCAGTGGGTTCACGTCCATAATATTAAGACTGCTTTGGGAGATCTGCTTTCTTATACCTATGAGCCGGCGGATTCCGGTCTTAAGGAGACGGAGCATGAATACTTTGACGGATACCGCCGGGCAGACGGCAGGGTAGGAGTCCGCAACGAGATTTGGATTATCCCTACGGTTGGCTGTGTCAACTCCATTGCCAAAGCCCTGGAGAAGCAGGCGCAAAAGTTTGTAGGAGGAAACATTGAGGAAGTAATTGCTTTCCCCCATCCTTACGGCTGTTCTCAGATGGGAGATGATCAGGAGAATACCAGAAAGGCTCTGGCCGACATGATTGGCCATCCCAACGCAGGCGGCGTGCTGGTGCTGGGCCTGGGCTGCGAGAACAGTAATATTCCGGTGCTGATGGATTATATCGGGGAATACGACCCTCAGAGAGTAAAGTTTTTACAATGTCAGGATGTGGAGGATGAGCAGGAGGCCGCTATGGAATTGCTGGAGGAGCTGGCCGCCTATGCCGGAGCTTTTTCCAGAGAGAAGATTGACGCCGGCGAGCTGATTATCGGCATGAAGTGCGGCGGATCCGACGGGCTTTCCGGTATTACGGCTAACCCGGTGGTAGGAGCTTTTTCTGACATTTTGATATCTAAGGGAGGTACTACCATCCTGACTGAGGTGCCGGAGATGTTTGGCGCGGAAACCATTTTAATGAACCGGTGTGAGACCCCGGAGCTGTTTGACAAGACTGTAAACTTAATTAATGATTTTAAAAATTATTTTACCAGACATGACCAGACTATCTACGAGAACCCGTCACCGGGAAATAAAAAGGGAGGCATTTCCACCCTGGAGGACAAGTCCCTGGGATGCACCCAGAAGTCGGGAAGCGCCCTGGTTAAGGGAGTGCTGGCTTATACGGAGCCGGTTAAAAATAAGGGATTAAACCTGCTTTCCGCACCGGGGAATGATCTGGTGGCTTCCACTGCGCTGGCCCTGTCCGGGGCTCACATTGTACTGTTTACCACAGGAAGAGGAACGCCTTTTGCATCCCCGGTGCCTACGGTAAAGATTTCCAGCAATTCTAAGCTGGCCGGACATAAGGATAACTGGATCGATTTTAATGCAGGCCGCATGGTGGAAGATATGACCAAAGAGGAGCTGGCCCGGAAGCTGTTTGAATATGTGCTGGAAGTGGCTTCCGGTAAGAGGGTAAAGGCGGAGAAAGCCGGATTCCATGATATGGCCATCTTTAAGCAGGGAGTTACGTTGTAATAGAAGATTATCGTGAAAATGTCATCAAATGATTGCATATGTCTTCAAAATAGGGTGTAATATAGATACCACGAAAGGAGATGATATTGTGGCAAATTCATTAGTTCAGTTCCGCACAGATGATGCTTCAAAAATAAAGGCAGCGAATATCTGTGAACGCCTTGGGATCGACCTGCCGACCTATATGCGGATGTGCATTTCAAGGCTGATCCAGGAAAACGGCATACCGTTCAGCATGAAGCTGGAAATGGAGTCTGAAAACCGCGCAGTGGCGGCAATGAAGGCTGCTAGCCGCATTGCAGAGGAAAATGGCATATCCGATATGACGCAGGATGAAATCAATGCTGAAATTGCAGAGGCAAGGAAGCAGGGCAGTTCATGAAATATTACGCAGTCATTGATACAAATGTACTTGTTCCGGCTATGCTCAAATGGAATTCAATACCGGGCAGTGTTATGGAGCTGGTCTTTGATGGCCCAATTGTCCCTATATTGAATCAACAGATTGCAAGGGAGTACCGTGAAGTGCTTGCACGTCCAAAATTCCATTTTACGGAAGACATTATCCTTTCAGACTCTGAGGGTTAAAAAATAAAATTCGGCACGAAGAGCATCTGTCAGAAATGGCGGGTGCTTTTATGTCGTAAACTGCATATTTCGTGGGCTGTTGTTTTTTGAATTCAAATAAAATAGGGCATGGCCAGACGGATATACGAAGAGCGTGGGGAATGTCGTGGCAACGGCGGAGCAGATGAGGGTATACCTCTAAAAAAGGAAATTGTTCCAGAACAATAGTAGTGTTAGCAGTTTTGCTGTTATGAACCTTCGGGTAGATTGGAAAGCACATTGAAATGTTCAAAAGCGGTCATATTGCATAAAATATAAATACAGACCTAATTAAGCATATTTTTCTCAAACAGATTAGGCTTTCGGCGGAGTGTTACGATAAGCACTTCGCTATTTTTAGCACATTTTTGATTTTTAAAAATCATATGGTGATAACCCAAATGCAGTAGGTAAGGATTCTAATATTTGGAATCTTGCGTATATGACAGTATTACTCTGGCAAGGGATGAATTAATTATGAAAAAAGATTATGTCGTTAAATTAAAAGTGAAAGAAGCATTAGAGAACAGAGAACTTAGCCAAAAAAAATTGGCGGAGTTGTCAGGAATTAGAGAATCAACCATCAGTGATATTGTTCGTGGCACTCGTACAGTAATCAATTTTGAGCATCTGTCGAAAATTGCAAAGGCATTAGAGGTAATAGATATAAGAGAACTAATTGACTTTGAATCATAAAAAGTCAACAATGATGGCTGAAGAGATGCTCTTAAGCAAAGTATTATAAAGATAAAAATAGTTCTTGTAACGCAAATGCAATATGGCATTAAAACAAAACCATGCAGCCGCTCTGCTTCTACGAGCTGATTGTTCCGGGATTAGAAATCAGATTACACCAACGCCGGTACTGAAAGATGGGGCAGACAGATTGTTATTGCCGGATAAATAATATAATAACCCCAGTGAACCTTATAGAATGGAAAGGAGAAAACCGTATGGAAAAATTGATGTACATGATGATTGAGAAAAGGAACAACACTGGGGCAAATAGAGTTCGGATCACATGAAAGGTGAATCCACAAAAGCAGCAAATGGCCTATATGTGGCAATTGATGATGATCCGAATGATTTAATTAAGGATTACGGGGCTGTGAAAATCAGAGTTTTCAATCTCTTGCCTTTTCACAGCCCCTTTTGTCGGGCTCTTATGCCATTACAATATATGATAATCCTTTAAAACCTTCTCCACAACGGTTCCCCGAATAGCTTTTACCAGGGGCTTTTTCAGTACATTTAAGGGGCCGGGAAGTTCTATGTCCAGAGGAGATTTCCCGTCCATCAGTTTTACGGAGCTGTCTAAAAGGGCGCGGATGTCATAAACGCTGCCCCAAACCTCCGGAACGCCTCTGTCTACGCCTAAAAGTCCGTAAACGGCCTCCATTGCGGTCCGCACAGAATACTCTGTGGTAAACACCGTATCCCTGGGGGTATCGGCGAACTGTCCCAGGAATGCAAAGTTTACACAGCCGTCGGGGATTACATCCGGGCGGTCGCCTTTGGCTCTGGGCATGAAGAAAGCGGTGATATAAGGCATCATGGTGGGAACGCAGACAGCGCTGTTTTCCGCCAGATCAGGGATCTGCTCTGTGGGGACGCCCATATGGTACAGCCATTCCTCAGTGATCTCTTTGCCGGTACATTCTTTCATTGGCTTTTTGACGAAATTGCCGGGGACATCTGTAAAGAGCCCGTATACCCAGATGCAGACCTTTTCCGGATCCTGCTCTTTAAACTGGCCCTGACGGTTGATGGTCCAGCTTAACAGCCAGTTGGAATCTTTACAGCTGACAATACCGCCGGTGACCACCTTGCCGCTTCTGGGATCTCTCTGGCAGATATTGGTAATGTAAGGAAGGATTTTGTTATCAAGGGTGGTAACAGTGGCAGATTCCCAATTGGTTTTGGAGATATCGGAGCAGAATTTCTCCGGCCGGCCAAAAGACGGATCCTGCTTTGCAATATTTTTCCAAAGGCTCCAGCAGCCGCTGGTGCGGATCTCGGCGTCTCCGTTGGGGGCATGGTTCTGGTCGCCGTAGATAGTTCCTTCTGTACAGCTTCCGTTTGTAACGAATACCAGATCATTTTCTGTCAGCAGGATCCCGCTTTCCTTTCCGTTTACTTTACACTCAATGGCAGTGGCGATCTTCTTTCCGTTCTTAAAATCAAAAACCACGTTGGTTACTTCTGTATTAAACTGGAAGTTAACGCCTGCTTCTTCCAAGTATTTTTGCATGGGGAGAATCAGGGATTCATACTGATTATACCGGGTAAACTTTAAGGCGCTGAAATCCGGCAGGCCTGCAATGTGGTGGATGAATCTCTGGAAGTAGAGCTTCATTTCCAGGGCGCTGTGCCAGTTTTCAAAAGCAAACATAGTTCTCCAATACAGCCAGAAGGTGGAGTTAAAAACCTCATCATCAAAAACGTCTTCAATGGTCTTATCATAGAGGTCTTCATCCGGGGTCATGAAAAGCTTGACAATTTCCATGCATCCTTTCTGACTCAGATTAAATTTGCCGTCTGTGCGGGCATCCTCGCCCCGGTTGACAGTGGCCCGGCAGAGAGAGTAGTTGGGATCGTGCTTATTGAGCCAGTAGAATTCATCCAGGACGGAAGCTCCCGGCTTTTCCAGGGACGGAATGCTCCGAAACAGATCCCACAGACATTCAAAATGGTTTTCCATTTCCCTTCCGCCTCGCATAATGTACCCCCGGCTGGAATCAAAAATGCCATCGCAGGCTCCTCCGGCAATATCCATTGCTTCCAGAATGTGGATGTGGGATCCGGGCATCTGGCCGTCCCGTACCAGGAAGCAGGCCGCCGCCAGAGAGGCCAGGCCGCTGCCCACGATATAGGCATTTTTTTCGTCCACGCCTTCTGGTTTTTCCGGTCTTGCAAAGGCCTCATAGTTTCCATTGGTATAGTAGATTCCCTTGCTGTTTTTTTCGTGGGCGCCCAGCTCGGTATTCCGGTAGGAGCTGCGGGCTTTTTCCTTTTTTTCCGCCTCTTGTTTCTTTTCGTTGGAATGCTTTGCCAATAAAGCTGCCGCCCCTGCTCCTGCAAGTATTGTAGATGCAACTGTAAGAGCTGTGGTGTTCTTTTTCATATGATAACCGCCTTTCTTTCTGAACTATCGCTTGTTTATTGATAGTTATATCCTAGCGGCATTTTTCCATTCCCGCAATTTACAAAACCGTCCGGATGATTAATTTTTTATCACTGGGACGATTTTGTAAAACGCGAAAAAAGGTTAACATATAAAGATTATGTCAAATTCTTTTTCGCCTCAACGGTTAGAAAATTTTGGATAGAATTTGCAATATTTCCATGAAGAGTCAGAGCAGTCTTTTCCACCAGCTCCTGGTAATCCTCTTTCATTCCCTGACGGATCCAGTCCAGCATGATTCCCACAAAGTTATATTTATAGAAACCGGCAATAAAATCCTTGTCCTCCTTACTAATGGGAAGATCAGCGGCTTTTTCCTGCACCACGCCATGGATCAGGTCGTATGTAAGGCGAAATAAGTAATTTTCAATCTGATCCCGGCTGATGCAGCGGTAAGCATTGAGGATGAAAGGCTTGTTTTCCAGAACCGCTTCAAAAAGCTGCTGGAAGCCCTCCTGCCAGGTATCATAAGTCTTTTTTCCCTGAAGCGCTTTGGCAGCATCCTCATAACACGCCCATTCCACCAAATCGTAAATATCTTTAAAATGGTAATAGAAGGCCATCCGGCTGATTCCGCAATCCGAGGTAAGATCCTGGATGGTAATCTTGTCCAGAGGCTTTTTTAAAAGCATGTTCTTTAAAGCGGCTTCCAGAGCCTGCTTGGTGGTGTTCTGCATGAATACAATCCTCCTGTAATATGTATCGGCACGCGCCGTTGCCCGTTGCCTGCCAAGCCGTCGGAAGGCATTTTGAGAAATGCTTTGCATTTGCCTTCCTCCTATACAGACTTTGCCTGTTGAAGGTAAGCTTACCATAAATACAAGGAAAAATATAGTTCTTGTCAAACTTCCCGGTTGATATTTTTGGCTAATTTGGATATAATATTGGATATACGAATACCAATCGCAAAAGCGGTGTTACACGGAGGACGATTTGATGAAGCTCAACCGTACAACCTTGCGTACGATACAAATTTTAAAACTGGTGTCAAAAAGGCCAGACGGGATTACCCTGGATGAGATCTGCCAGGAGTTGGATTTGCCTAAGACCAGCGCTTATGATATTGTGGTTACCCTGGTGGAGACAGGTATGATCCTTGTTTCCAGGGGACAGAAGCAGCGGTACAGAATTGGGCTGACAGCTTACCGGATCGGTGTCAGTTATACCAATAACCTGGACTATATCCGCACCATTGAACCGGTATTAAAGGATTTTTCCAGAGAGGTGGGAAAGACCGTGTTTTTCGGAGTCCGGTCCGACGACGAGATCGTGTATCTGTGTAAGTTCGAGCCGGAAAACCCGATTATTACCACGGCTACGGTAGGAACCAGAAATCCTATTTACTGTACTTCCCTGGGAAAAGCCATTCTTGCTTTCACAGAGGAAGAAGAGAAGGAAAAGGTTCTGGATAAAATCATTTTTTCCAAAAAGACAGAGCAGACCATCACCACCCGGGCGGCTTTAGAAAAGGAATTGGAACAGATTCAGAAAAAAGGATATGCCCTGGACGCCCGGGAGGTAGAGGAACACATGGAATGTGTGGGAGCGCCTGTTTTTAACCGGGATGGAGAGGTTTTAGGAGCCATCAGCGTATCCAGCCTTTACAAACCTACGGAAGATTATGAGACTCTGGGACGGACTGTTCGGGAAAAGGCCAGGGAAGTGTCAAAACTAATGGGATTTTTAGGTAAAATATAAGGTTTTGCTGTTGACAAATCCAGAGGGATTGATTAAAATAACAGTAGATAATTGTAAATGCGAAAAACATTCGTATTTGCGAATAAATATAAAACGGGACACACACCCCAAAGGAGAGAAGGAGATCATCATGAAAAAAGAGCAGGTTTTAGCAAGGATGAAAGAAGACTGTCTGGTAGCCGTTGTTCGTGCAAAGAACTTAGAACAGGGCGAGAAAGTAGTTGACGCCATTATTGCAGGCGGTATCAACTTCATTGAGATTACCATGACCATGGACGAGGGCAACCCTGTAGAGTTTATCAAGCTTATGGCAGACAAGTACAAAGATAACGACAAGGTTGTTATCGGAGCAGGCACTGTTCTGGATCCGGAAACTGCAAGACAGGTTATTCTGGCAGGCGCTAACTATGTAGTAAGCCCCAGTTTAAATGTAGAGACCATTAAGCTGTGCAACCGTTACAGAGTCCCCATGCTTCCCGGCGTTATGACCCCAACCGAGGCTGTTACCGCTTTAGAGGCAGGCTGTGACATCATTAAGATCTTCCCCGGCAATATTGTAGGGCCTGCTGCCATCAGCTCCTTTAAGGGCCCCTTACCCCAGGGTGAGTTTATGCCTTCCGGCGGTGTTGATGTGGACAACGTTGACAAGTGGATTCATGCAGGCGCATATGCAGTAGGCACCGGCAGCAGCTTAACCAAGGGCGCCAAGACCGGCGATTTCGATGCTGTAACCAAGAAGGCTCAGGAGTTTGTAGCAGCAGTGGCAGCCGCGCGTAAATAATGAAAAAACAAAAGGAATAAATTTTTATTAAGGAGAATACAAAAATGGCAAAGATTGTAACCATGGGCGAGATCATGTTAAGATTATCTACCCCTAACAACGAGAAATTTATCCAGGCAGACGAGTTTGACATTAATTACGGCGGCGGCGAGGCTAACGTAGCAGTTTCTTTGGCTAACTACGGCCATGAGGCTGAGTTTGTCACCGCAGTTCCGGCAAACCCCATCGGCGAGTGTGCGGTAGCTGCATTAAGAAAATATAATGTAGGCACCAAACACATTGCAAGAAGCGGTGAGAGACTGGGGATCTATTACCTGGAGACCGGATCTGCAATGAGAGCTTCCAATGTTGTTTATGACAGAGCTCATTCTTCTATTGCAACGGCAACTGCAGATGAGTTTGATTTTGATGAAATTTTCAAGGATGCTGACTGGTTCCATTTTACCGGTATTACCCCCGCTGTCAGCGATGCAGCGGCAGAGCTTACCGAGAAGGCCCTTCAGGCAGCCAAAAAGCATGGCGTTACCGTATCGGTTGACTTAAACTTCCGCAAGAAATTGTGGTCTTCTGAAAAGGCCCAGAAGGTTATGACCAACCTGATGCAGTATGTAGATGTCTGCATCGGCAACGAGGAGGACGCAGAGAAGGTTCTGGGCTTTAAGCCGGGCAATACTGACGTTACCTCCGGCGAGCTGGAGTTGGCCGGATATGTAGATATCTTTAACCAGATGGCTGACAAGTTTGGCTTTAAGTATATTATCAGCTCCTTACGGGAAAGCTACTCTGCATCCAACAACGGCTGGTCTGCATGTATTATGGATGGAAAGACCCGCGAGTTCTATCATTCCAGAAAATACTCCATCACCCCCATTGTTGACCGGGTAGGCGGAGGAGATTCTTTCGCAGCAGGTTTAGTCTGCGGCTTAGTAGACGGCAAGGATATGAAGGCGGCTCTGGAGTTTGCAGTGGCGGCTTCCGCATTAAAGCACACCATCCCCGGCGACTTTAACCTGGTAACCCGTGCAGATGTTGACAACCTGGCAGGCGGCGACGGCTCCGGACGCGTACAGAGATAACAGAACGATAACAGTTTAGACAACTGGTCTCAACTGCTGTATAGAATGTAACCAAAAAGCGGTGGATTCCCTTAGGAGTTGACCGCTTTTTCCGGTTCGCCTGCCATGGGCGGGCTTTGATGGAGGATAAGCATATGAATGAAAATAAAGGCAGAACCTTTGATTTAGTTACCTTGGGACAGCTGCTTCTGCGTCTGTCCCCGCCAAATAATGAGCGCCTTATGCGCTGTGATGTGTTTGAAAAGCAGGTAGGGGGAGCTGAGCTGAACGTGGCGGTAGGCGTATCGCTGCTGGGCCTTCACACCGGCATTATTTCCAAGATCCCTTCCCATGATATCGGAAGCTTTATGAAGGGAAAGATCCGCTCCTACGGCGTCAGCGACGACTTTTTTATCTATGACAAGTCCCCCTCCGCCAGAGTAGGGATTTACTACTATGAGAACGGCGCTTACCCCAGAAAGCCAAAAGTGATTTATGATCGTTCCAACAGCTCTTTTTATTCATTAAATATTGACGAAATCCCTCAGGAGGTGTATTCTGCTACCAGGTGTTTTCATACCAGCGGTATTACCCTGGCATTAAGCCCTGAACTTCGGGGTACTGTCATTGAGATGATTAAGAGGTTTAAAGCTGCCGGAACGTTGGTATCCTTTGACGTAAACTTTAGAGGCAATCTGTGGAGCGGCCAGGAAGCCAAGGAATGTATTGAACAGATCCTTCCCTATGTGGACATTTTCTTCTGCTCTGAGGATACGGCCCGCCTTACGTTTTTAAAGACCGGCACTGCCAGAGAGATGATGAAGAGTTTTACAGAGGAATATCCTATCTCCGTGGTGGCAGCCACTCAGAGAACCGTCCACAGCCCCAAACGCCACAGCTTCGGATCCATTGCCTACGACGCGGCCAGAGATGAATTTTACGAGGAAGAGCCTTACCGGGATATTGAGGTAGTAGACCGGATCGGCAGCGGCGACGCCTACATTTCCGGCGCTCTTTACGGTTTATTGTCAAGCGGCGGCGACTGCGGCAAAGCGGTTCGCTACGGAAATGCCACCAGTGCAGTGAAAAACACCATTCCCGGCGATTTGCCGTCCTCAAATTTAGAGGAGATTGAAACTATTATTAAGACCCATTACTCTACCGGGCCACAGCTTGAGATGGCCAGATAACCAGAAGATGATACAGACAGAAGAATTAAAAGAAGGAATACGGGATGGGATTCCCATTTTCCTGGGATACTTTTCCGTGTCCATGGCCTATGGCATGACGGCAGTCCTTTCAGGGCTGCCGCTGTCTGCGGCAGTAATGATTTCTCTTACAAATTTAACCAGCGCAGGCCAGTTTGCAGGAACGAATTTGATTCTGGCAGGAGGAACCTTCCTGGAAATGGCCATGACCATGCTGATTATTAATATCCGTTATTTTCTCATGTCCCTGTCCATGTCCCAGAAGGTGGAGGACAAGATGACAGGAGGGCAGCGCCTGGCAATATCCTTCGGCATTACGGACGAGATCTTCGCGGTGGCCATGCAGCATCCGAAAGCCTTATCTGCCGCCTATATGGCCGGCTTGATTATGGGCCCGATTTTGGGATGGAGCGGCGGCACCCTTTTTGGAGGCGCTGTCACAAAGCTTCTTCCCTCCAGCGTTTCCAACGCCTTGGGGATTGCATTATACGGCATGTTTATTGCGGTGGTAATTCCGGCGGCGAAAAAGAGCAGGGCAGTGTTGTTTACCGCCGTCCTTTCAGCCGCCCTCAGCATGATTTGCTATTATACCCCGGCTCTGGCTTTTTTGTCCGGAGGATGGAGTATTATTTTGATTACCATCTTGGCCTGCACAGCAGCCGCAGTTTTGTTTCCTGTCAGGGAAGACGGGGAGGAAGGAGAATCATGAGCGGAAATATAGACAAAGGGTATTTGATTGCCAGCATTGCCATTATGGCCGGAATGACCTACCTGATTCGGGTTATTCCCATGGCGGTGTTTCGAAAAAAGATTTCCAACCGGTTTATCAGATCCTTTTTAAATTACGTGCCTTACGGAGTTCTCTCGGCAATGACATTTCCGGCAATCCTTTATTCCACCGGATCTGTGGCCAGCGGGGCGGCAGGCTGCATAGTGGCGGTGATTCTGGCATACTGGGGCAGAAGCCTGCTTACGGTAGCAGTAGGAGCGGCCCTGGCAGTTTTTTTTGCACAGATTGGCGGGTTCTGACAAAATAGCGCAGAAGGAATAATTTATTTGCAAATAAGTTAGTTAAAACTAATTGACAAAGCTTTGCATGTGTGGTAAACTTATCTATAGAGTTAATTAAAACTAACTGGCGGAAAAGAGGAATAAAATAAGTTCTGTCAGGAGAAATGCAGGTGAACAGGATGAATTTATTAAATGCAAATGCGGGAGAGGAATATATTGTAAAGGAAATTGCAACAGAGGATGAAGATTTAAATGCGTTTTTGTTTTCTCTGGGCTGCTATAGCGGCGAACCAATCACGGTGATTTCTCATTTAAAGGGGGGCTGTGTGGTATCTATCAAGGATGCCAGATATAACATGGATAGAGATTTGGCACAAGCTATTTCTATATAAAAATAGTGATTTCGGTCACTGTTTTTTTAAGACAAGAGGTTAGCTTTTGCTAACTCGAGAGGTATAGGAAGGCAAACGCGAAGCATTTTTAAGATACCTTCCGCCGATATGGCAGGTGACGCAGGGCGTTGCGTGCCGATTCATATTATATTAGGAGGATTGGATATGAGAATTGCATTAACAGGAAATCCTAACAGCGGAAAAACGACCATGTACAATGCGCTGACGGGAAGAAATGAAAAGGTGGGAAACTGGGCCGGCGTAACAGTGGAACGAAAAGAAAGCCCTATTAAAGGGGAGTTTTATGATGGGGAAGAGCGATTGATTGCGGTTGACCTTCCGGGAGCTTACTCCATGTCGCCATTTACATCAGAAGAGAGCATTACCAGCAGCTATGTAAAGAATGAAAATCCTGATGTTATCATTAATATTGTGGATGCTACGAATTTAAGCCGAAGCCTGTTTTTTACAACACAGCTTCTGGAACTTGGAATTCCTGTGGTAGTAGCCCTTAATAAAAGCGATATTAATGAGAAGAAAAAAACAGAGATTAATGTGGAGTTGTTATCCCAAAAGCTGGGCTGCCCGGTGATTCAGACAGTATCTACGGCCCCTAAAGACGGAGGGCTTAAGATGGTTGTAAAAGAAGCGGCCGCTTTAAAGGGATGTATTCAGCAGGCGCCTTACAGCCAGGGAACCATTCGCCTTCAGGATAAAACAGAGGTGGAAGCAGCGGATAGAAAGCGATTTGATTTTGTAAATCAGATGGTAAACGACGTGGAAAAGCGGAAAGTGTATACCAAAGATAAGAATAAGCAGGATTCTATAGATGCAGTTCTTACAAACAAAAGAATTGGTATTCCGATTTTTGCTGTTGTGATGTTTGGCGTATTTTACATATCTCAGTCAACAGTAGGAACGTGGATTGGTGATTGGCTGACAGGAGGGATTGAAACCTTTCAGGAATGGGTTGCCGGACTGACAGAGGGCGCCAACCCGTTTATACAAGCGCTTCTGGTTGACGGCATTATCGGCGGTGTCGGCGCAGTTGTGGGTTTCCTGCCTCTGGTAATGGTAATGTATTTCCTGATTGCACTTTTGGAGGACTGCGGCTATATGGCCCGGGCTACGGTTGTACTGGATCCGATTTTTAAAAGAGTAGGACTTTCCGGTAAATCCATTATTCCTATGATAATCGGTACCGGTTGTGCAATACCCGGAATTATGGCATGCCGTACCATTCGAAATGAAAGAGAACGCAGGGCTACAGCCATGTTGACGCCGTTTATGCCTTGCGGTGCAAAACTGCCGGTGATCGCATTATTTGCAGGAGCGTTTTTTGCAGATGCCTCCTGGGTAGGAGCTTCTATGTATTTTGCCGGGATTTTGCTGATTTTTTTGGGAGCATTATTGGTAAACAAATTAACCGGACATAAATTCCGCAAGTCCTTTTTCATTATTGAACTTCCGGAGTATAAGGTTCCCAGCCTGAAAAGAGCGGCCCTTTCTATGCTGTCCCGGGGCAAAGCTTATATTGTGAAGGCTGGTACCATTATTCTCGTCTGCAATGCTGCAGTTCAGATTATGCAGAGTTTTAACTGGCAGCTTCAGGTAGTGGAGGAAGGAATGGAACATACTTCTATCCTTGCATCCCTTGCGTCTCCTTTTGGGGTTTTGCTGATTCCGGTAGGCTTTGGAGTATGGCAGCTGGCGGCGGCCGCCATTACAGGATTTATTGCCAAGGAAAATGTAGTCGGCACATTGGCTGTGGTTTACGGACTTACGAATTTTATTGACACAGAGGAACTGGCTTTAGTAGGCGGTTCCAATGAAGTGGCTATGACCATGGGGCTTACAAAGGCGGCAGCTTTGGCATACTTAATGTTTAACCTGTTTACGCCGCCCTGCTTTGCAGCTATCGGCGCAATGAATGCTGAGATGCAGGATAAGAAATGGCTGTGGGGCGGCATTGCACTGCAGATGGGAACGGGTTATACAGTGGCATTTCTGGTATACCAAATTGGAACATTTGTTACTGCTGGAGTAATGGGGGCAGGATTTGTGCCGGGACTGATGGCGGTAATTGCCATGGCAGCAGTAGTGATTGGCCTGATTTACAAGACAGATCATAGATTGAATGCAGAATATAGTTTAAAGCATATTTAAAATTATCCCTGTTTTGCCGGATATTTCGTGCATCTGCCTATTGAAGGCAGCAGGGAACGTGGCAAAATAAAATAAGACGGCCTTCTATTAGCAGATGTCCGTCTTATTTTATTTTGCCACATTTCCTTGTTAGCCGGGGTGAAAAAGCCGCCGGCAACGGGCTTTCCGTACAAAATTACAACCGCCGTTTATTTTTACTGCTTTGTTCAGGGGCAGGGGTTTCACCGGGAAGCTTTAATTCATAGTCTACATCATCCAGCCGGATCTCCATAATGTCCTCTACCGGGCACTTAAGGATGTTGCAGAGGACATCCAAAGTATGAGTGGAAACGTACATATTTTTCTTTAAACGGCCAATCTGGCCGGCGCTGACACCATAATACTTGATTAAACGATACTGGGTGATGTTCTTTGATTTCATCGTCTCCCAGAGTTTTTCGTATGTCACCATGTTCATCACCTCTACCATTATTAAACAGTGGCAGGGCAATTTTGCATATTATCCATATCTGAATAATATAAAAAGATTTAGTTTCCACATTCAATGCTGATTTTGTTAAATTGAGACAGAATTTGGTCGATGGTAAGGTCCTGTTTTTCGGCCCCGTCCTTGTCCATTACAGTGCGGCCCTGATGCATCATCAGAAGTCGATCTCCGTATTCCACGGCATAGCGCAGATTGTGGGTGACCATGATAGTGGTAAGCTGTTTTTCCCGGACAATCTTTTCCGTCAGTTCCATGATAACTTCTGCAGTTTTGGGATCCAGAGCGGCGGTGTGTTCGTCCAGAATTAAAAATTCAATAGGGGTCATGGTGGACATTAACAGTGCCATGGCCTGGCGCTGTCCACCGGACAGGACGCCTACCTTTACCGGAAGTTTGTCTTCCAGCCCAAGTCCCAGTGTCTTTAATAAGTCCCGGTAGTAGTCCACCCGCTTCCGGTTGGTCCCGGGCATTAAGTGGAAGGGGCGGCCTTTGTTGTCGGCCAGCGCCATATTTTCCAGAATGGTCATATGGGGGCAGGTGCCCATGGCCGGATTTTGGTAAACCCGGCCGATACGGCCAAGGCGCTTGTGTTCCGGCATTTTGGTGATGTCAACGCTGCCAATAAAAATGGAACCAGAGTCTAAGGGAATGCTTCCGCAGATAATATTTAACATGGAAGTTTTTCCGGAACCATTGCTTCCCACTACGGAGACAAACTGTTTGTCATCAACGGTTAAATTAAAATCCTGAAACAGGCACATTTCATTGACCGTGCCGGTGTTATAGTATTTGTTAATGTTTTGCAGCTTGAGCATGGTTTTTCCCCCTCTTTCCAGAATTTCCATTTACATAGTTGCTGCATACCAGAATCAGTAAAAACAGGGCAGCAATAATCAGATTTAAATCGGATGCGTTTAAGCCGTGGGAGATGGCGAAGGAAACGCAGGCTTTGTATATAACGGATCCGATAATCACAGCGGTGGTGGGCTTTATCAAAGGGATATTTTTGAACAGCTGGGTTCCGATAATCACATTGGCAAGGCCGATGACAATGGTTCCGGAACCTACGGTAATTTCAAATACTTCCTTTTGCTGACAGTAGACACAGCCGGCCAGAGCCGCAAATCCATTGGCAATAGCCAGGCCTAAGATCTTTACCAGGCCTTTATCTTTGGCCAGGGAGGTTACCAGAGTGTCATTGTCGCCTGCGGCCCGAAGCAGATAGCCGGAACGGGTTTTTAAGTACAGGTCTAAAAGGATTTTACAGACTGCCACAATGACAAGCAGGATGAGAACTACTGTATAAGGGGCCATTCCTTCCGGAATTTTGGAAGTGAGGCGGGCATTGGTGAAGATGGTTCCCTCGGTGAAAATAGGCAGATTGGCCCGTCCTCCTGCCAGGCGCATGTTGATAGAATAAAGGGCGGTCATGACGATAATGCCGGATAACAGGTCCCGGACCTTTAATTTTACATGGATAAATCCGGTGACGCAGCCTGCCAGGGCGCCCAGCAAAAAAGAGAGAGGCAGGGTCAGGACAGGGCTTACGCCAGAGAGAATCAAGGTGGCGGTAAAGGCGGCTCCCATGGGAAAAGTGCCGTCTACCGACAGATCCGGAAAGTCCAGGATTTTATAGGTAATATAGACCCCAAGGGCCATGATTGCATAGACAAGTCCTTCTTCCAGGACACCTAACAGGATAATCATTGGAATTCCTCCGTTCTATTTCCGCGGGCATAAGCCGGACGCCGCGCCTCCACGGGCATTTGGCCTAATGCCGCCAGGGTTAAACTCAATCCCCGGCAGCTTGGCGGCTGTAAATTTGACGCCCCGTTGCAGCAGGGGATTTGACTAATCAGCGGTAATGTCAGTAAATATTTCCTTGGCAGAAGCGGTTAAACTCTCCGGAAGGGAGATGCCCAAGTTTTCTGCTGCTTTGGTATTTGCATAGAAAGAGGCTTCTTTAACTGTCTCGTAGTTTAACTCGCTGGCCTGGGCTTCCCCTTTTAAAATTTTGGCAGCCATACGCCCGGTCTGCTTGCCCAGCTCAATATAGTCTAACCCCATGGCAGCCAGGCAGCCTATTTTGACCTGCTCAATCTCACTTCCGAATACAGGGATATTTTGGGCATTTGCTTTGTCTAAAATAATCGGCAGGGAGGCTACAACGGTGTTATCGGTTAAATTGGTGATACAGTCCACCTTGGAAACTAAAGAATCAGCGGCCAGGGATACATCTGCGCTGGAGGAGATGGGGCTCTCCACAATGGTAAATCCGTAATCCGGAGCCAGCAGGTTGTACTGGGCTATGGTGGAAGCAGAATTCACCTCGCTGGTGGTGTAGAGGATGCCGATGGTTTTGGCATCCGGAAGGATGGCCCGGATCATTTCCAGCTGCTGCTGTACCGGAAGCATGTCGCTGGTGCCGGTGATCTGACCGGCAGGAGTTCCGTCAGCGCCGGCAAGCTGGGCGGCAACCGGATCCGTAACGGCAGTGTAAACAACCGGAATGTTATTTTTCTTTCCCACGCCATAGGCGGACTGAGCCATGGGAGTGGCAATGCCGCAGATTAGATCCACTTTCCTGGCGGCAAAATTGGTATTAATCTGGCTGGCAATAGAACCGTCGGTCTGGGCATTATCATAGAGAACGGTTAGATTTTCTCCTTCCACAAATCCTTCCTGGGCAAGACCCAAAAGAAAGCCTTCCCGGCAGTTATCCAAAGAACCATGGTCTGCAAACTGACCGATTCCTATGGTGTAGGTTTTGCTGCCGGAAGAAGGGGATTCCCCGGAAACATTAGAGCCGCATCCGGCAAGTATAACAGTTGCAGCCATTGCAGTAAAAACAGAAACCAGTAATTTTTTCATAAATAAAGTCCTCCTATAATGAGTTGGATTCGTCTTGAGAGAGGAGGGGGCGGGGATACACTTGGCAGGAAAAACAGGCCGCTGGCGCGTTTTTGTTTCATAAGCCGTAATCTCCTATGAAATAAAAAAAGTCTCAAGCCTAGGTTACCCTATACTTGAGACGAATAAACATATCCGCGGTGCCACTCAAATTAACTAATTGACTAAATTGACAATCAGCCCACTTTTCATATACTAACATATACGCCGCAAAGGTAACGGGTGCGGAATCCGTCAGTCCCTACTGAAATCTGTTCAGAACTGCCCTCAAAAGTCCATTCAGCTAACAACTCCATACCGCAATCCCACCACCTGCGGCTCTCTGTGATTTTGTTGGGAAGCTTACTCCTCTTTCTCAACGGTTTTTCGTGTTGGTGCAATAATAAACCTTTCAAAAAGATTTGTCAATAGGAAAATTCCGGGAAATAGTTTAGAGGGCGGGGAATTTACTTTTTTCCTTTTGTTTTCTTTTCCCTTGTGGTATAATAAAACATAAACACATGTGGTGTAATGAAACAAAGAATAGATGATGCTTTGCATCAGAGGAGGACATGATGGGAGAGAAGAAGCATTTTGTTATCACCATAGGAAGGCAGTATGGCAGCGGCGGCCGCGTTGTAGGCAAGAAGCTGGCTGAGGAATTGGGAATCCACTTTTATGATGAGGAAATTTTAAAAATGACCTCAGAAAAAAGCGCTGTGGGAGAGCAGTATTTCCGTATGGCGGACGAGAAGGCGGGAAACAATCTTCTGTACCGCATCCTCACCGATGTGAAGCCGGATTTAAGCGAACCTTCCCCGGATGACAACCTTACATCCCCGGAGAACCTGTTCCGGTTCCAGGCATCTTTAATCCGCAAGCTGGCCAAGGAGGAATCCTGTATTTTTGCCGGACGCTGCGCCGACTATGTGCTGGAGCAGGATAAGATGGAGAACCTGGTGCGTATTTTCGTGTACGCAGAGATGGACACCAGAATCCAGCGCGCCATGGATGTGGCTAAGATTGACGAGAAAGAAGCTATCCGCCGGATAAAGCGGATCGATAAGGAACGCAAGGAATATTACCGGTATTACACTGGTAAAGACTGGATGGATATGAATAACTACGATCTGCCCATTAATGCCAGCAAAATTGATTTGGAGCAGATGGCAGTTTTAATTAAGGATTATCTGAAGCTGAAGGGGCTGCTGTAGGACTCCTTCGGACCTGAACCGCCAAATTTTAGCGGCTGGCAATTCATATTGGTTTATATTCAGTGGATTATCAAATTTGCCTGTACGACTTTGAGGACAACTACTATGAAATAGATTTTGACGATGTGGTTAATGGTTTACAATAAAGTAAAGTGTGAAAGTACGAAAGGAGATAAAACGATGCTTTGCATTGCAACAGCTCCATGCAGAGTCTGAGGAGACTGCATGGAGGAATCATTTTTGTTGATAGCCTCGGACTTTGCTTCTGGTTTGAAAATAAGTAAAACAAAAGGAGCAAAGAAATGAAATTTATAAAAAAGAATGAATTATATGAGTTAAAGGACTTTTTGATACTTTGGAGTACGCAAAGCATATCTCAGCTTGGCAGTAGCATGACAGGATTTTCGCTGACATTGTGGCTGTATGAAAAAACAGGTTCTTCTCTGAGTACAGCAGCACTTACGATATGTTCTTATGCGCCATATGTATTAATGAGCATATTTGCTGGAGCAATGACAGATCGGTTTGACAAAAAGAGGACAATGCTTGGCTGCGATACATTTGCTGCAATTTGCACGATTATTGTATTTGTATTGTTTCGGACAAATAGCTTGATGGTATGGCATTTATATGCTTTGAATGCGATTTCGGGATTAATGAATACTGTTCAACAGCCTGCCAGTGAGGTTGCTATGACACTTATTATGCCTGAAAAGTATTACCAAAAAACCAGCGGACTCCGTTCTCTGTCAAGAAGCCTGATTTCTACATTGAATCCTTTGATTGCTACAGCATTGTACTCGTTTATAGGGCTTAATGGTGTAATAGCGGTTGATATCAGCAGCTTTCTTGTTGCGTTTACAGCACTATTGTTTTTTGTCAAAATTCCGGAAAATAAAAATGACAAAAAAGAAAGTGTACTTGTTCTTGCTAAAGAAGGACTTATGTTTTTGAGAGAAAATCCGCTTGTTATGGATCTGATTTTATTTATGTCCGGTGTTAATCTGGCAGCATCTGCCTTTGATGCCGTGTTGCCCGGTTATGTGCTTCCTAATCCGAAAGGCGGTTCATCTGTTTTGGGAATTGTCACATCTTGTTCCGGCATTGCTATGATTGTTGGCAGTTTGGCAGTTTCTGTTTTGCCAAAGCCAAAAAACAGGGTAAAGATTATTTATTTAACGATGCTGTTTTCATTAGGAACCGAAAACTTTTTGTTAGCGTTTTCCAGAGAACCATTATTATGGTGTATTGGGCAGATGATCGGATGGATTCTTGTACCGATTATGAGCGCAAATTTGGATGTGGTTCTCAGAACCACCATTCCTGTGGAATTACAGGGACGTGTCTATGCCTGCCGCAATACGCTTCAATTTTTTACTATTCCTATAGGATTGTTTATAGGTGGTTTTATGGTAGATAACGTATGTGAACCGTTTATGAGAGTATATGGTAATTTATCAGTTCTAAAAATGCTCTTTGGCTCGGGGAAAGGTTCCGGCGCGGCACTTATGATGCTGATACTTGGAGTAAGCGGAAGTTTGCTCTGCTTCACTACAGGAAAAAAATTGAAGAAATACCAATATAATGAAGAATAGCTTTATTTACAAAGAAGGTGTCGCAAAATGAAACCAGAGCTTTTCTATTAGCGCTGTCCGTCAACAAACTTTGCGACTCCACCTTCGTGGTATAATAAACACGCAAAAAAATAAAGGTATCACTCAATCATCTGATTTGATGATTTTGCGATACCTTTTAGAATCCTCCCACTTCGTGGGGCCCTCCTTACCACAAATAGTGGAGCAGACGCATTGTTATATGAACTTCGTTCATTGGCGTCTGCTTGGTGATAAGGCATCCTCCCACTTCGTGGGGCCCTCCTTACCACAAGAAATAGTGGACCTGAGGGGAATCGAACCCCTGTCCGAAAATCAATTCCCTGTTCTTCTACTATCATAGTCTGTTATTTGACATTCCCTCCGCCATCCGAAAGCAGACATTCTGATGGGTTCAGTAGCTTCATATTACGCCCGCAGGCTCAAAGCTTTGCCTGTGTCGTTTCCTGCATAGTCGATGCCAGATTCTCTAAGTGCAGGTGCTAAGAGGCTGACAACTGCCTAAACTAGGCAGCGTATGCTAAATTATCTTCAGCGTTTATATTTAGGTTTGCCATTTGACCCATTGCATGGGGATAGCTTCACCAGCTGCATGACCCCCGTCGAAACCAGTACAAGCCCTTACTGGCCCTCTTATGAGGCAAAAATATCGTAACATGGCGGCGGGCAATTGTCAAGGCGCAGGAAAAAAGTAATAAAAATTTTAGAAATGGGTACCCTTGTCCACGGATGGTATGCTGTCTTTAGAAAGATTTAATAACAGGCCGGAGGAAAATATGCTACAATACATATATCCCCTCACGATTATATTTAAGGAGCGTAATAAAAATTATGAAGCATAGACGCATTGCATCAGTTGTGGGCCGTATTATGGTATCCCTGGTATTGATTTTCCTGCTGTTCTATATGATGCTGCCGGCAATAAATCTCCACGATCAAAATTTTATCGTTTTTTTAATTATCTCTATCCTTATAGTGCTGGTGGTAAATTTCCTGACCTATGTAAAGAATTTTCTCTCTGCCCTGGGGCAGAGCCGCCGTACTGTAGTGGTAGGACATGATCCCATAACCGGAGCGCCGGTTTACGGCGTGAATCCGCAGGAATCCTCGAATCCGGTCAGCCTGGCAAAGCCTTTAAAATACGGATTTATTTTAATTGCCATCCTGGTTGTATTTATGGCCGTGGCCTCCCTGATAGGAATCAAGTTTTTTAATGCCTCCCGATACCGGGATTTGATTGCCATTACGGACGGGGATTTTACTGCAGATGTTTCCGAGATCAACATGAATCAGATCCCGGTGGTAGATCGGGACACTGCCTCCAGGCTGGGCAGCAGAAAGCTGGGGGAGATGTCAGAATTGGTTTCCCAGTTTGAGATTCAGGAACATTATACTCAGATCAACTACCATCAAACCCCTTACCGGGTTACTCCCCTGGCTTATGCGGATCCCATTAAATGGCTGTTTAACCAAAAAAATGGCCTGCCGGCTTATATTACCGTCAATATGGTAACCCAGGATACGGATTTGGTATGGTTGGAGTCTGGCATGAGATACTCCCCCAGCGAATACTTTTTCCGCAATATCTACCGGTATTTAAGGTTTTCTTATCCAACCCTGATGTTTGACCAGGTATCATTTGAGATTGATGACAACGGGACTCCCTACTGGGTAGCCCCGGTAATTACCTACCGGATTGGCTGGTGGAGCGGCAAGGATATTTCCGGCGCTGTTTTGGTGGATGCCTGTACAGGGGAAAGCCAGTATTACGCCAAAGAAGATGTGCCCCAGTGGATCGACCAGCTTTACAATTCCAATTTGATTATTGAACAGCTGGATGACAACGGACGATATCAAAATGGCTATTTAAATTCCATTTTCGGACAGAGAGGGGTGCGCCGTACCACTTATGGTTATAACTACCTGGCCTTGGATGACGACGTGTATTTGTATACCGGAATGTCTTCCGTTACGGCGGATGAATCCAATATCGGATTCGTTTTGGTAAACTTAAGGACCAAGGAAACCCGGTTCTATCCGGTTCCGGGCGCTACCGAGTATTCTGCCATGGATTCCGCTCAGGGGCAGGTGCAGCACTTAAAATATACGGCAACTTTCCCGCTGCTTTTAAATATTTCAGATCGTCCCACCTATTTTATTTCTTTGAAAGATGCGGCTGGGCTGGTAAAAATGTACGCCTTTGTGGATGTGGCCCAATACCAGATTGTAGGTACCGGAGTTACCATTGACGAGGCAAGACATAATTACCGGATGGCTCTCAATCTGGAAGATGAGATTGTTACGGAGCCTGAAAATGAGATGACTGCCTCCGGAACCGTAGAGTCGGTGGCAGACGTGGTGGTATCCGGAAACAGCTGCTATTATTTTATGCTGGAAGGCGACAGCAGGATCTATACGGCGCTGATTACCGTGTCAGAACAGCTCCCGTTTTTGAGAACAGGGGATAAGGTTTCCTTTACCTATACACCTTCCGGAGAAGATGGGGATACAGGCAATGTAAATTCCATTGAGATAACAGAAAAGGCCGGGGAAGGAACAGAGGAATGACGGAGAAAGCTCTTTGCCCTTTGCAATATCCGCTTCTTTCCAAAGTCGTAAGCATTTTTTAAGGGAAAAGAAAAGCAATATTTTTCCAAAATCCTTATAATGATAATGAACAGTTCAGCAGTCATTCATTATTATATTAGGAGGATGCATTATGAAAATGAGAAACGTATATATGGTGGCAGGAACAGTGGCGATAACGGCCCTTTTGGCGGCAGGCTGCGGTAAAGGCGCAGCATCAGAGGTAGTTCTGCCAAGCGTCCTGGATATCCGCCAGTCCCAGGAGGATGATACCGTAACGGTGCAGAGCAGGGAGACGGTAACGGCAGTGCCGGATGTGGCGGAGGTTTCCATCAGCGTTTATACCGAAGACCCGGACGCCGCTAAATGCCAGCAGAAAAATGAGGAGTCTTTAAACAAAACCTTAGAGTTTTTAAAATCTAAGGGACTGGAGGAAAATTCTATTCAGACCTCCGGCTACAGCATGAATCCCAGGTATAGCTGGACAGAAGCAGAGGGACAGGTGCTGAGGGGCTATGAGATGACAACCCAGGTTACCGTCTCCGGCATTCCCATGGAGAAGGTGGGGGACATTTTAGGCGGTTCTGTTGCAGCAGGAGCCAATTCCATTGACTATGTAAAATATATGTGCAGCGATTATGACGCGGTTTATCAGGAAGCGTTAAAGAAGGCGGTAACAACGGCAAAGACTAAGGCGGAAGCCATGGGGGAAGCCGGGGGATTCCAGGTACTGGAAGTAACCGATATTCAGGAATACGGAGAAAATCAGACGGCGCGCTATGCCAATACAAAAGCGGCGGCTGTGGCAGAAGCCGGAGCAGGCGCTGCAGATTATGCGGACATGAGCGTGGAAGCAGGAGAACTGGAAATAGAGGCCCGGCTTACGGTAAGCTTTAAAATTGTGCCCAGATAGCAAATAAGTAACAAAGTTACAAAAAATAGTACTGGCATTTACCAGGGTCTTGTGATATAATCGTACCTTGAAGTGTAACGCCCTGTGGAGAAATGGCGGTTCACATATTATTCAAGGAGGAACCCATATCATGAGTTTACAAGTAGAAAAGTTAGAGAAGAACATGGCAAAGCTGACTGTGGAAGTTCCGGCTGAGCAGTTCGATAAGGCAATCAAGGCAGCCTATGACAAAAATAAAAACAGATTCAACATTCCCGGTTTCCGCAAAGGGAAGGCTCCGCAGGCCATGATTGAGAAAATGTACGGCCCAGGCGTATTCTATGAGGATGCCGCCAACGAGGCTATTGATGAAAGTTATCCTGGCGCTATGAAGGAAAGCGGACTGGAGATCGTTTCCAGACCGGAGATCGACATTATCCAGATCGAGAAAGGCAAAGATCTTATTTATACCGCTACTGTAGCAGTAAAGCCGGAAGTTACCTTAGGCGATTACAAGGGAATTGAGATTGAGAGAGCAGATGCCGCCGTTTCGGACGAGGACGTAGAGGCAGAACTGAAAAAGGTTCAGGATCAGAACGCCAGACTGGTATCCGTAGAGGATCGGCCGGTTGCAGACGGGGATCAGACTGTTATTGATTTTGAAGGATTTATTGACGGCCAGGCTTTTGACGGCGGCAAGGGAACAGACTATCCCTTAACCATCGGTTCCCATTCCTTTATCGATACCTTTGAGGAGCAGCTGGTTGGCAAGAGTATTGGCCAGGAATGTGAAGTAAACGTAACCTTCCCGGCTGAGTACCATGCAAAGGAACTGGCTGGCAAGCCGGCACTGTTTAAGGTAATGGTAAAGGAAATTAAAGTAAAAGAGCTGCCGGACTTAAACGATGAGTTTGCAAGCGAGGTTTCCGAGTTTGAGACTTTAGACGAGTACAAGGCTGATGTCCGTGCAAAGCTGGCTGAGAAGAAGGATAGAGCAGCTGCCACCGAAAATGAGAACCGGGTGGTAGATAAGGTAGTGGCCAATGCTTCCATGGAACTTCCGGACGCAATGGTAGAGAACGAAGTAATGAATATGCTTCAGGATACTGCGCGGAGAATGCAGAGCCAGGGAATGTCCTTTGATCAGTATATGAAGTTTACCGGTATGACTCCGGACACCTTAAAGGAACAGATGAGGCCTCAGGCTGTCCGCAGGATTCAGACCAGACTGGTACTGGAGGCGGTAGCTGCTGCTGAGAACATTCAGGTATCCGATGAGCGCATCAACGAAGAGCTTCAGAAGATGGCAGACTCTTACAAGATGGAAGTGGAGAAGCTGAGAGAGTACATGGGTGAATTTGAAAAAGAACAGATGAAGAAAGACCTGGCTGTACAGGAAGCAGTTGACTTCCTGGTAGCAGAAGCAAAGTTAGTTTAATTTGTCAGGTATAGAGAAGTTGCAGACAGGATTCCTGACTGCAACTTCCTGTTGTTACAGAGTATCCGGCAAAAGCGCTGGTAAAGCATTTGGCCGGATTCAGCGGCGGCTGAACAATTAGCAGTGAATGAACAGCTGCAGAGGAAAGGAGTACAAAATCATGAGCTTAGTGCCTTATGTCATTGAGTCAACCAGCAGAGGTGAGCGTTCCTACGATATCTATTCCCGCCTGTTAAAGGAGAGAATCGTATTTTTAGGTGAGGAAGTGAATGATGTGACTGCCAGCCTGGTAGTGGCTCAGCTTTTATTTCTGGAGTCTGAGGATCCGGGAAAGGATATCAACTTTTATATTAACAGCCCCGGCGGTTCCGTAACAGCCGGTATGGCAATTTACGATACCATGAACTATATTAAATGTGATGTATCTACTGTCTGCATCGGCATCGCTGCCAGTATGGGGGCCTTCCTTTTATCCAGCGGCGCGAAAGGAAAGCGCTTTGCCCTTCCCAATGCCGAGGTTATGATCCATCAGCCCTCCGGCGGCGCACAGGGGCAGGCGACAGACATTAAGATCGTGGCAGACCATATTTTAAGAACAAAAAAGAAATTAAATGAAATATTAGCAGCCAATACCGGACAGCCTCTGGAGGTCATTGAGCGTGATACAGAACGCGATAACTATATGACTGCCCAGGAAGCAAAGGAGTACGGTCTGGTGGATGCAGTGATTGCAAGCCATTAATTGGCGGATTAAGGAAAGGTGGAAGTATGCCAATCAGACCAGAGGAAAAGATTCGCTGCTCTTTTTGCGGCAAGACCCAGGATCAGGTCCGAAAACTAATTGCCGGATCCAACAATGTCTTTATTTGTGATGAGTGTATTGAACTTTGTGGTGAGATTTTGGAGGAAGAACTGGGGGATGAACTGGACTCCTCCCAGGATTTAGGCAATATTAATTTGCTTAAACCCAAGGAGTTAAAAGAATTTTTGGATGAATATGTGATTGGGCAGGACGAGGCCAAAAAGGTTCTTTCTGTAGCTGTTTACAATCACTATAAGAGAATTACCTCCAGAAAGATGCTGGATGTAGAGGTGCAGAAGAGCAACATCCTGATGCTGGGGCCTACCGGTTCCGGCAAGACCTATCTGGCCCAGACCCTGGCCAGGATTTTGGGAGTTCCCTTTGCCATTGCAGATGCAACTGCCCTTACTGAGGCAGGATATGTAGGCGAGGATGTGGAAAACATCCTGCTGAAGCTGATTCAGGCGGCAGACTATGATATCTCCAAGGCAGAATACGGGATTATTTATGTTGACGAGATTGACAAGATTACGAAAAAGTCGGAGAACGTTTCCATTACCCGGGACGTGTCCGGAGAAGGCGTTCAGCAGGCGCTTCTAAAGATTTTAGAGGGAACCGTAGCCAGTGTTCCCCCTCAGGGGGGAAGAAAGCATCCTCACCAGGAGCTTTTGCAGATAGACACTACCAATATCCTCTTTATCTGTGGAGGAGCTTTTGACGGTCTAGAAAAGATTGTGGAAAACCGCTTAAGCACAGGCTCTATTGGGTTTAACGCGGAGATTGTGGATCGGAATCAGAGGGACTTAGACGATCTGCTTTTGCAGGTTATGCCTCAGGACTTAACAAAATATGGTTTGATTCCTGAGTTTATCGGCCGTGTACCCATTACGGTTTCTTTAAAACTGCTGGATGAAGCCGCGTTGGTAAAGATCTTATCTGAGCCGAAAAACGCTTTGACCAAGCAGTATGAAAAGCTGTTTGAACTGGATGATGTAAGGCTTGAGTTTACCGATGACGCCCTTACGGCCATTGCCAAAGAGGCAGTGGAGAGGAAAACAGGCGCCAGAGGATTGCGATCCATTATTGAGAAAGTGATGACAGATATTATGTATGAGATTCCTTCAGATGACTCTATTGGAATCTGTACCATCACCAAGGACGTAATTGAGGGAAAGGGCCAGCCTGAGATTGTATACCGCGATACGGTGGTTCCCAGGAAGATGACATCCAGGATAAAGAAAGATAGAACCGGAGAGATTGCATAAATATTGACAGGGGCTGTTGCACAGTTGCAATGGCCCCTTTTCAAAAGAAGGTGACGCACTGCGGCGCGTGCCGATTCACTACTATGCTAGGAGGAGATAAAATGGAGGACAGAACTATTATCATGCCGGTAATCGCTTTGCGCGGACTTGCTGTACTTCCCCAAATGATAGTTCATTTTGATATCAGCAGATCCAGGTCCAAGGCGGCCCTGGAGAGGGTTATGGTAAGCGATCAGCAGGTTTTTCTGGTTGCTCAGCGTCAGAGCGATGTGGCGGATCCGTCTATTGAGGATCTGTACCATGTGGGCTGTGTGGCTAAGATTAAGCAGCTGGTAAAGCTGCCGGACGGTGTAGTCCGGGTCATGGTAGAAGGAATAAAAAAAGCAGTGCTTCTGGGCTTTGACAGTGTAGAGCCGGCACTAACCGGCGAGATTGAAATAATCCAGGAGGATATGGGAAATGTATCTCCGGCAGCAGAAGAGGCCATGCTTCGTATTGTAAAGGAGAAGCTGGAGGAGTTTGGAAGAGAAAGCCCACAGATTGCCAAAGAACTTTTGCCTGGCCTGATGCTGATAGAGGATTTGGGGGACCTGCTTGATCAGACCGCTATTCAGATGCCCTGGGATTATACCCAGCGACAGGAAGTATTGGAAAGCCTGGATCTGGAGGAGCGTTACGAGAGGGTTATCCGAAACCTGATATCTGAACTGGACATCCTTCGGATTAAAAAACAATTTCAGGAAAAGGTTCGGGGAGCTGTCAGCAAAAATCAGAAAGAGTATATCTTAAGAGAGCAGCTTCGAATTATCCGGGAAGAGCTGGGGGAGGACAATCCTTTGTCCGATTCTGAAGAATACGAGAAAAAGCTTAAGGCATTAAAGGCTGACAAAGAGGTAAAAGAGAAGATTACCAAGGAGATTGGACGGCTGAAATCCATGCCCGGCAGCAGCCAGGAGGGCAATGTGATCAGGACTTATATAGAGACTCTCCTGGAGCTTCCCTGGAAAAAGGCGTCCAAAGACAACAATGATATCCGCCATGCGGAAAAAATTTTAAATGAAGATCACTATGGCCTGGAAAAGGTGAAGGAGCGGATCTTAGAGCACCTGGCAGTCCGCGCCCTGACAGACAAAGGGATCAGCCCTATTTTATGTCTGGTAGGGCCGCCGGGAACCGGTAAAACCTCCATTGCCCGTTCCATGGCCAGAGCCTTAAATAAAAAGTATGTCCGCATCAGCCTGGGCGGCGTCCGGGACGAGGCGGAGATCCGGGGCCACAGGAGAACCTACGTGGGAGCTATGCCGGGCCGGCTGGTGGATGGCCTGCGCCAGGCGGGAGTCAGCAATCCGCTGATGCTGTTGGACGAGATAGACAAGGTCAGCAGCGATTACAAGGGGGATACTTCTTCCGCGCTTTTGGAGGTGCTGGACGGGGAACAAAATGTAAAGTTTCGGGATCACTATGTAGAGCTTCCCATTGACTTATCCCAGGTAATGTTTGTCGCCACGGCCAACACCACTCAGACCATTCCCAGGCCGCTTTTAGACCGTATGGAGATCATTGAGGTCACCAGCTACACGGAGAATGAAAAGTTCCATATTGCCAAAGACTTCCTGGTAAAAAAACAGCTGGAGAGAAACGGTCTTACTCCCCGTCAGCTGACCATTTCCGATCACGCTCTTGAGAAAGTAATTCACAACTATACCAGGGAGGCCGGCGTCAGAAACTTAGAGCGGCGCATCGGGGATCTGTGCCGGAAGGCCGCCAGGGAATTTCTGGAGAATAAAAAGCATACTATCCGGATTACAGAAAGCAGTCTGGAAAAATATCTGGGCAAGGAACGGATTTCCTTTGCCGATGCCAACGAAACCGATGAGGTCGGCATCGTAAGAGGGCTGGCCTGGACCAGCGTAGGCGGCGATACCTTGCAGATTGAGGTTAATGTTATGCCGGGGAAAGGCAATCTCCAGCTTACAGGCCAGTTAGGGGATGTGATGAAAGAATCGGCCCAGACAGCCTTAACCTACATCCGCTCCGCGTGTCCTCGGTATCAGGTGGCAGATGACTATTTTGAAAAACATGATATTCATATTCATATTCCCGAAGGGGCGGTGCCTAAGGACGGCCCGTCTGCCGGGATCACCATGGCAACGGCCATGATTTCCGCAGTGATTAACCGGCCGGTAAAGGCTAAGGTAGCCATGACCGGAGAAATTACCTTAAGGGGCCGGGTACTTCCCATTGGCGGCTTAAAAGAGAAGATTTTGGCAGCCAAGATGGCCCACATCGAAACCGTTCTGGTGCCGGAAAAGAATGAGCCGGATATCGCTCAGCTTTCTAAAGAAATTACCAAAGGGTTAAAGATCCTCTTTGTAAAGACCATGGAAGACGTGTTAAAGGAGGCCCTGGCATGATTATTAAAAATGTAAATCTGGAAACCGTGTGCGGCATTAAAAGTAAGCTGCCGCAAAACACCTTGCCGGAATTTGCCTTTGCCGGCAAATCCAATGTAGGGAAATCTTCCCTGATTAATACTTTGATGAACCGCAAGGCTTACGCCCGGACCTCATCCCAGCCGGGGAAAACCCAGACCATTAATTTTTACCGTATCAATGATGATATGTATTATGTGGATCTGCCAGGCTATGGGTACGCTAAGGTGTCCCTGGAAGAAAAGGCAAAATGGGGGAAGATGATTGAGAATTATCTGAATAAATCTGCCATGCTGAAAAAAGTATTTCTCCTGGTGGATATCCGCCACGATCCGTCGGAAAATGACAGAATCATGTATAAGTGGATTGTCCACAATGGCTGGCAGCCCATCATTATTGCCACCAAACTGGACAAGCTAAAGCGCAGCCAGGTGGCAGGCCAGGTAAAAAAGATCCGGGCCGGGCTGGAGATGGGAAGAGAGGACATTCTGATTCCTTTCTCCGCGGAAACCAAACAGGGCAGGGAAGAGATCTGGGCCATCTTAGAAAGAGAGGCCGGACTCACAGAAGAGGCAAAATAGTATGCAATATAGAATCAATGAAAAGACCGGCGAAAGGCTGTCAGCGCTGGGATTTGGCTGTATGCGTTTCCCCAGAAAGGCCGGAGCCATTGACAGGGTGGAGACAGAGAGGGAAATTTTAAGGGCAGTGGAAGCAGGTGTGAATTACTTTGACACCGCCTATATTTACCCGGGAAGCGAAGAGGTTTTGGGGGAGATTTTTCATAAAAACGGCATTCGGGATTCCGTAAAGATTGCCACCAAGCTCCCCCACTATTTTGTAAAAACCGGGGAAGACATGGAAAAATATTTCCGCCAGCAGTGCGAGAGGCTAAAGACCGATTATATTGATTATTATCTGATGCACATGCTTCCTGACGTCAAGGTTTGGGAACGGTTAAAAAGCCTGGGAGTTCTGGAGTGGCTGGAGGAAAAGAAAAAAAGCGGAGCGATCCGCAACGTGGGATTTTCCTATCATGGCGGCAGCGGCGAGTTTATCCGGCTGCTGGAGGTTTACGATTGGGATTTTTGCCAGATTCAATACAATTACCTGGATGAGAACAGCCAGGCCGGTCGAAAAGGCCTTCAGGCAGCGGCCAAAAAGGGGATGCCGGTGATTATCATGGAACCTCTTCGGGGCGGTAGACTGGCAGGGGGCCTTCCGGAAGAGGCAGTGAAGATTTTCGCGGAGGCGGATGCAAAGCGCAGTCCGGCGGAATGGGCCCTTAGCTGGCTTTGGAATCAGCCGGAAGTCACCGTGGTTTTGTCCGGTATGAATTCTATGGAAATGCTGGAGGAAAATGTGAAAACTGCCTCCTGTACAGAGGCGGGATCTTTTACCGGAAAAGAGGAGGAAATGTTCTCCCAGGTGGTAGAGGCCATTAACAGGAAAGTAAAAGTAGGCTGCACCGGCTGCGGTTATTGTATGCCCTGTCCTGCCGGAGTGGATATCCCCGGATCCTTCCGGTGCCTCAATGCCGGAGCTCTGGACGGATACAGGAAGGGGCTTCAGGAGTACGTTATGTGCACTACCATAAAAAAAGAAAAGAGCAATGCTTCTCTCTGCATAAAATGCGGAAAATGCGAGAAGCACTGCCCTCAGGATATCCCAATCCGTGAGAAGCTGGAACAAGTAGTGAAAACCTATGAGACTCCTCTGTATCATCTTGCGGCCTGGGTCCTGAAACGGTTTGGAGGATTTTAGGCATTGCCGGAAAGCCTTTTTAAGTCCCGGTAAAATTCCGGATAGGAGATGTTTACGCACTCAGCCCCTTTAATTTCTGTAATGCCGTCGGAACACAGGGCCGCTACCGCAAAGGTCATGGCAATGCGGTGATCCAGCCGGCTGTCAATGACGGCGCCGTGAAGGGGCCTGCCGCCCCGGATGATCATCCCGTCCTCTGTTTCCGTTACATCTGCTCCCATGGCGGAAAGGTTTTTCACCATTACCTCAATGCGGTTGGATTCTTTGACTTTCAGCTCGGCGGCATCCCGGATAATGGTGGTTCCCTCTGCCATACAGGCCATGGCGGCGATAACCGGAAGCTCATCAATCAGGGCAGGGATAATGGCTCCTTCAATTACCGTGCCGTGGAGAGGGCTGTGGCGAACCAGAATGTCGGCGGTGGATTCTCCGCCTTCCGTTTTTAAGTTCAGCAGGGTAACATTGCCGCCCATTTCCTCACATACCCGGAGGACACCGTCCCGGGTGGGATTAATGCCTACATTTTTCAGGAGAATTTCTGAACCAGGAACCATGAGCCCGGCTGCCAGGAAAAAGGCGGCAGAAGAAATGTCTCCCGGAACGGAGAGTTTGCACCCAAAAAGCTCCCGGGCCGGCTGTATCACCGCAGTGGTATCCTCAGTGCGGACATCTGCGCCAAAGGCCTGAAGCATCAGCTCGGTGTGGTTTCGGGACAGGGCCGGTTCTTTGACCCGAGTCTCTTTGTCGGCATAAAGGCCTGCCAGAAGGATAGCGGATTTTACCTGGGCAGAGGCCACCGGGCTTTCATAGGAAATACCGGAAAGTTTCTGCCCCCGGATAAGAAGGGGAGCGCAGCCGGTTCCGTTTATGCTGGTAATATGGGCCCCCATTTGGCTTAAGGGGGCTATAATTCGTTTCATAGGCCGCTTTTGGATGGAAGAGTCCCCGGTGAGGGTAACAGAAAAATCCTGAGCAGCTAAAATTCCGGCAATCAGCCGGGTAGTAGTTCCGGAGTTGCCACAGTCTAAAACCCCGTCTCCAAAGGGGGCTTCTAAACCGTGGAGGCCCTTTCCGTGAACCACTACCCGGCTGCCTTTATTTTCGATTTCAATGCCCATTTTTTGAAAACAGGCCATGGTAGAGAGGCAGTCTGCCCCCTGAAGAAAATTGTCAATCTCCGTAATGCCTTTGGCAATGGAACCAAACATAATACTGCGGTGAGAAATAGATTTGTCGCCGGGGACCATGACCTGACCCTGCAGGCGGGTAACTCTTTGAAATTCCATAATTATAATTCTCCTGGTATAATAATGAACCGGCACGGGCTCATAAAAGTTTACTGGCGGAATAACTCATAATGATAACGGGTAAGCTGAGCCCAGGCGGCATTTAGGGATTCCTCATCATAGAAGGTAATCCGAAGAGCGCCTTCTCCCCGCTCCCGGTTATTGTTGATGCCGATATTTTTAATACTGATGCCCTTTGCGGCCAAAATAACCGACAGGGTCGAGATTGCGCCGGCCTCGTCCACAATATCTACAGAGAAAGAGTAGTCCGGTTCAATGGCCCCTTTTGCCCGATCCGTAATAGAATCCCGATATTCCCTGGATTCCTTTAATAAGTCAAAAATGGCTCCTTCCCTGCGGCCTTTTACTGCCTCTAAAATAGAAGAAAGGGAGTCGATATACTGCTCTAAAATCTCACTGATGGGGCCGCTGTTGGCCATACAGATCTGTTCCCACATTTCCGGGGAGGAGGAGGCAATTCGGGTAATATCTTTAAATCCTCCTGCGGCTATCTGTTTCATGGTTTCTGCGGAATTGTCGCAGGCCTTTACCAGATTCACCAGGCTGGAAGCCACCAGATGGGGAAGATGGCTGATGGCGGCAACGGCCCGGTCATGCTCCCGGTAATCTAAGATCATAGGGATAGCCCCTAACATTCTGGCAATCTCTGCCACCCGCTCCACCTGTTCCGGGGTGGATTGTCCGGAAGGGGTCACAATGTAGTAAGCATTTTCCAGCAAATGATCCGTGGAATTCTCATAACCGGTTTTTTCCGATCCGGCCATAGGGTGGCCCCCGACAAAACAGCTCTCCATGTGAAGGCGTTTTACTTCCTCATGAATATTGGCTTTGGTGCTGCCTACATCGGTGAGAATGGCGCCGGGCTTTAAATAGGGGCGGATAGATTTTAAATAATCTGTATTATACTCTACAGGAGTGCATAAAAATATCATGTCGCACTGGCTTAAATGGCAGTCAATGCCATCCAGGCAAATATCTACAATCCCCTCAGCCCGGGCTTTTTCCAGACGGCTGCGGGTTCGCATATAAGCCATAATCCGGATATCCGGATTGGCCCGTTTTATCCCGCGGGCAATGGAACCTCCTATAAGGCCCAGGCCGATAAAAGCAATGGTTTGTTCTGCCATGGCGTCAGCTCCGTCCTGCCAGTTTGGCGTAAGGCTTCAGATCCTCCATCAGCTTCTCAAAATCCGGGAAAGTAAGGGATTGAGGGCCGTCAGACAGGGCGCAGGAAGGGCAGGGGTGAACCTCAATCATCAGGCCGTCTGCGCCACAGGCCAGGGCGGCCTTGGAAAGGGGCTCCACATAGGCCCGGCAGCCGGTGGCATGGCTGGGATCCACAATTACCGGAAGGTGGCTCTTGGCCCGGATTACCGGAACGGCGCTTAAATCCAGGGTATTGCGGGTGGCTGTCTCATACGTACGGATTCCCCGCTCACAGAGAACGACATTGGGATTTCCGGCAGCCAAAATATACTCGGCAGCATTAAGCCATTCGTCAATGGTAGCGGAAAGGCCCCGCTTTAATAAAACAGGGATCCCCACCCGGCCTACTTCCTTTAACAGCTCAAAATTCTGCATGTTTCGGGCGCCGATTTGAAGCATATCCACATATTTTACAGCACTTTCGATAGCGTGTTCGCTGGTAACCTCACAGATTACCGGAAGCCCGGTGGCTTCTCTGGCCTCTTTCATATACTTAAGGCCTTCTTCCTCCAGGCCCTGGAACGCATAGGGGGAGGTACGGGGCTTAAATGCGCCGCCCCGAAGGAAAGTAGCGCCTGCCTTTTTTACTGCAAAGGCGGTTTCTAAAAGCTGCTCATGGTTCTCAATGGCGCATGGCCCGGCCATAACGGTTAAAGTATCCGGGCCGATGGTAGCGGGGCCTACCGGAACGAAAGAATCATCCGGGTGGAATTTTTTATTTACCAGCTTGTAAGATTCGGTAACCGGAACAATTTTTTCCACACCTTCCGACAATTCCATGTTGCAGCCGGATAAAAGGCTTTTATCCCCCACTACGCCGATGATGGTGACCTGAGCGCCCTGGGACAGGTGGGGCTTAAGGCCTTTGGCTTCGATTTGACGGGTTACATTTGCAACGGCTTCCTGGGAAGCCCCTGGTTTCATTATAATAATCATAAAATTAACCTCATTTTTCTAAAAACTTTGTGTTACATTGTAAAACATGGAAACCGAAATGTCAATGATTTATCACTTTAAAGTTTAACGGCGCAAAGCGGACGTGAGGGTGCAGAAGTTCAGACGGGGGGCTTCTTGTCCGGTGCAGCCGGGCAGGAATCATTGTATAACTTGCATATTCTGCTTGAAAATTTCTGAATTTTTTAGTAAAATATACGCATGGACTAAATTTGGTTGTACAGGAGGGAATTTCTATGAATGTTTATGGAACCAGTCAGATTCGCAACATTGTGTTATTGGGCCACGGTGGCGCAGGAAAGACTACAGTTGCAGAAGCGCTGGCGTTAATTACCGGGGTTACAAAGAGAATGGGCAAGGTTACAGATGGCAGTACCATCAGTGATTACGATAAGGAAGAAATTAAGAGGCAGTTTTCTATTTCCACATCTTTAATTCCATTGGAATATGAAGGGGAGAGCGGCCCCATTAAGATCAACCTGCTGGATACTCCCGGATACTTCGATTTTGTGGGGGAAGTAGAGGAAGCCATCAGCGTTGCAGACGCAGCCGTTATCGTGGTAAACTGCAAGGCAGGTATTGAGGTTGGAACAGAGAAGGCATGGGAGCTGTGTGAGAAATACAATCTTCCCAGACTGTTTTTCGTTACCAATATGGATGACGATCATGCCAGCTATCGGGAACTGGTATTGAAATTGGAAACCCGTTTCGGCCGTAAGATCGCTCCCTTCCAGCTTCCCATCCGTGAAAACGAAAAGTTTGTAGGTTTCGTAAACGTAGTGAAGATGAAAGGCCGCCGTTTTACAGAGCTGAGCAACTACGTAGAGTGTGAGATTCCGGATTACGTGGAGAAGAATCTGGGCATTGCCAGAGAGGCTCTTATGGAGGCAGTGGCAGAGACCAGCGAGGAATATATGGAACGCTATTTCTCCGGAGAGGAATTTACCCAGGAGGAGATTTCCAATGCATTAAGAAGCCATGTTATTGAAGGCAACATCGTGCCTATTATGCTGGGTTCCGGAATTAACTGCCAGGGATTTTCCGTACTGCTTCAGGCATTTGACAAATACTTCCCGTCACCGGACCGGTATGAGTGTATCGGCGTGGACGTTTCCACCGGAGAGCGGTTTACAGCCAAATATGATGATAATGTTTCCCTTTCTGCAAGAGTATTTAAGACCATTGTGGATCCCTTTATCGGAAAATATTCTCTCATGAAGGTATGCACCGGAACCTTAAAGCCGGACAGCGTGATTTACAATGTAAATAAAGATGCGGAAGAAAAAATCGGAAAAATTTATGTATTAAGAGGTAAGGAGCAGATTGAGGTTAACCAGTTAAAAGCCGGCGATATCGGCGCGGTTGCCAAGCTTTCCGTAACCCAGACCGGCGATACCATTGCATTAAAGAGCGCTCCTATTGTTTACCACAAGCCGGAGATTTCCACTCCTTACACCTATATGGCATTCCGGGCGGCAAACAAGGGCGAGGATGACAAGGTTGCAGGCGCTCTTGCCAAGATGATGGAAGAGGATCTGACTCTCCGGGTAATCGGTGACCCGGAAAACCGCCAGTCTTTACTGTATGCCATCGGCGATCAGCAGTTGGAGGTGGTTTCCAGCAAGCTCCAGGCGCGCTACAAGGTAGATATTGTACTGGAGAAGCCTAAATTCGCATTCCGGGAGACCTTGAGAAAGAAAGTAAAGGTTCAGGGACGTCATAAGAAACAGTCCGGCGGACACGGCCAGTTTGGCGATGTCTGGATGGAATTTGAACCCTCCGGCGATTTACAGATTCCTTATGTATTTGAGGAGAAGATTTTTGGCGGTTCCGTTCCCAAGAACTATTTCCCGGCAGTAGAGAAGGGACTTCAGGAATGTGTTCAGAAAGGCCCGCTGGCCGGATATCCGGTTGTGGGATTAAAAGCCACATTAGTAGACGGTTCCTATCATCCGGTAGATTCCTCCGAGATGGCCTTTAAGATGGCTACCATCCTGGCCTTTAAGAAGGGCTTTATGGATGCAGGCCCGGTTCTTTTAGAGCCGATTGCTTCTTTAAAGGTTACGGTTCCGGATAAGTTTACAGGCGATGTTATGGGCGACTTAAACCGCCGTCGGGGCCGTGTATTGGGTATGAATCCGGATCATAAGGGAAAACAGATTATTGAGGCGGACATTCCCATGTCTGAACTTTACGGCTACAACACCGACCTCCGTTCCATGACCGGCGGTATCGGCACCTATGAATATGAATTTGCGCGTTACGAGCAGGCTCCCGGCGATGTACAAAAGAAAGAAGTAGAAGCCAGAGCTGCTATGAAGGATGAATAAAAAGCCAAAATAAGGTTAATCTGATAGAAAAGGAGGTTATGACTATGCAGAAATATATTTGTGAGCCCTGCAGTTATGTATATGATCCGGAAGCAGGCGATCCGGATAACGGGATTGCGCCGGGGACTCCATTTGAGGAAATTCCGGAGGATTGGGTATGCCCTATCTGCGGCATGGGCAAAGACGTATTTGTTCCGGAAGAATAAATACTGTGTAGCGTTTTTGGAACAGGAGCGGGCAGCAGAGAGTAAAATCTTTGCTGCCTGTTTTTTCTTCATTTACGTTGCTCCGGTGTTGTGGTATACTGAGAGATGAGAAAAAGACAGCTTGAGCGGAGGCAGAACCATGGAGGATACAGATGAACGAAAGAGATTGGAAACGAATTTTTTCACGGGTAGGACTGGCATGCGCCGGTTTTTTAATCTTGGCAGTATTGGCTCAGTACTTAATTGCATGGATTTTCCTGGTATTGGGACTGGATTTTATGGATATGGATACTCAGCTTTTGATTAGCAGCGCCGCTATGTACCTTCTGGCTTTTCCGGCTGCTGCAGGGATTTTCAAAACCGTCTCCTACCCAAAGCCGGTGCGGGTCCATGAGAAATGGACCTGGGGTGTCTGGGGGATCGTTTTTCTCATATGTGTGGGAACAATGATGGCGGGAAATCTTATTGGCAGAGGCTTTATGCTCCTGTTGGGAAGCAAAACCAGCTCCAATGCCGTGGAAGAGGTGGTAGTGAACTCCAGCCTTCCCGTAGCTTTTCTCACTATAGTGGCAACCGGCCCGGTGGTGGAAGAGCTGCTGATGCGGAAACTGGTCATTGACCGGATTCTGATATTTGGGGAAAAGACCGCGGTAATTGTCTCTGGATTTTTCTTCGGGCTGCTTCACGGAAATTTCTATCAGTTTTTCTACGCTTTTGCCCTGGGGATGATTTTCGGATATGTCTATGTGCGGACCGGGAAAGTGCGTAACACCATTATCCTTCATATATTGGTGAACTTTATGGGAAGCGTTCTGCTGATGGGGCTGCTGGAATGGGGAAGCCTTCCGGGAATAGCAGGGATAATGGGAATTCTGGTACTTTTAGGCTATGAGCTTTGCTATCTGGCTGCTTCTGTTGGAGGAATTGTGCTGCTGATTGCCTATTGGAAAAAGATCCGTTTTTATCAAACCCCTTATGAATGGTCGGCTCCGGCAATGACAGCAAAAAAGCGGCTGGGGATTATTTTCGGAAATTTCGGAGTTATTTTCTTTTTACTTATCAGCTTAGTAGAATTTGCCTTTAATCTTTAACCGTGGAGGTGAACGGATTTGGATCAGATGTCCCTGTTTGACTACCGGGAGGTGGAAAGCCCTTTGGCCAGCAGGCTGAGGCCGGAGAGCCTGGAGGAGTTTGCAGGCCAGCAGCACCTGATTGGAGAGGGAAAGGTGCTGCGGCGCCTGATTGATCAGGACAAAATTTCTTCTATGATATTTTGGGGGCCGCCTGGGGTGGGAAAAACCACCCTTGCAAGCATTATTGCAGAGAGAACCCATGCGGATTTTGTGAATTTCAGCGCGGTTACCAGTGGGATTAAGGAGATCAAGGAGGTTATGGCAAAGGCGGAAAATGCCCGCCGCCTGGGCCTTAAAACCCTGGTATTTGTGGACGAGATTCACCGGTTCAATAAGGCTCAGCAAGATGCTTTCCTTCCCTATGTAGAGAAAGGAAGCATTATTCTAATCGGAGCCACCACGGAGAACCCTTCTTTTGAGATCAATGCCGCTCTTTTGTCCCGCTGCAAGGTTTTTGTCCTCCAGTCTCTTACCGAGGAGGACTTAACCGGACTTTTAAAGAGAGCATTAAAAAATCCAAAAGGTTTTGGCTATCTGGAGGTGGAAATTTCTGACAGCCTTTTGGAGGCCATTGCCCAGTTTGCAAACGGCGATGCCAGAACGGCTTTAAATACTTTGGAGATGGCGGTAAATAATGGAGAGATAACCCGGGAAAAAACTATTGTAACCAGGGAAATCCTGGAGCAGTGTATCAGCCGCAAATCTTTGTTGTATGATAAAAAGGGGGAGGAGCATTACAATCTGATTTCTGCTCTTCATAAATCTATGAGAAACAGCGATCCGGACGGGGCGGTTTACTGGCTGGCCCGGATGCTGGAGGCAGGGGAGGATCCTTTGTACGTGGCCAGGCGCCTTATCCGGTTTGCCAGCGAGGATATAGGGATGGCGGATCCGGCCGCCCTCCCTCTTACGGTGGCGGCCTATCAGGCCTGCCACTTTCTGGGGATGCCGGAATGTAACGTAAACCTTGCCCAGGCAGTAATTTATTTGTCGTTGGCTCCCAGATCCAATTCTGCTTACCAGGCTTATGAGGCAGCGAAAGCGGATGCTCTGAATATGCTTTCAGAGCCGGTGCCTCTGGTGATCCGCAATGCGCCTACGGGACTGATGAAGGATTTGAATTATGGGCAGGGGTATGTATACGCCCACGATACAAAAGAAAAAATTGCAAGGATTCAGTGTCTGCCGGACAGCCTTATAGGGAAATCTTATTATAAGCCTACCAGAGAAGGGGAGGAAGGAAAAGCCGCAGACAGGCTTTCCTGGGCGAAAAATTTTCGGGAAGGTCCCACGGAAAATGGGAAGTGAGAATAAGTTTCCGTTGTTGTGAGAAATCTGGAAAATGACAATCCCTGACCTGGGGATGACAGAAGGAGGACATTATGAAGCGGTTATTATTAGTAGTAGACATGCAGAAGGATTTTATTGACGGAAGTTTAGGGACTGAGGAGGCCAGGGCCATTGTCCCCGGTGTGCGGGATAAGGTGGTAAAATGCCAGTCAGAGGGGTGGGATGTGGCTTTTACTCTGGATACTCACGGAGAAAATTACCTGGATACCCAGGAAGGCAAAAAACTTCCGGTTCCCCACTGCATCGCGGATACGGACGGATGGGAGCTGTGTGAAGAGCTGGGGGACTTTAAAGGGCGGTATTTTGAGAAAAATACCTTTGGAAGTATGGATCTGGCAGAGTGGGCCGCCGGGAAAGGCTATGAAGAAATTCAGCTGGTGGGCCTGTGTACCGATATCTGTGTTATTTCCAACGCCCTTTTATTAAAGGCCGCCCTGCCGGAAGCCCGAATTCGGGTAGACGCTAAATGCTGTGCCGGAGTAACTCCCGAAAGCCATCAAAACGCTTTGGAAACCATGAAGATGTGTCAGGTGGAGATTGACCAATAAAAATGCCTCAGGCTGTCCAGGCCGGATCCGGGAAGACGGTTTAAGGTATGAAAACGGCTTCCTCTGCCTATACTACTGCCAGAGCGTGAAGGGGCCTGAAAGCCCTGGATCAGAAAGGCGGGTATCTCATGGAATCCATATGGAAGAGAACAATAGAAGAGGAAAACGAACTAATCCCTGATAAAAGGAAAAGCCTTACAGGGGATGTTCATACAGAAGCAGCAGTAATAGGGGCCGGGCTGGCAGGAATCCTGACAGCCTGGTTTTTGCAGTCTCAGGGAGTAAAAACGGTGGTAGTGGAGGCGGAGACCGCAGGAAGCGGCCAGACCCAGAACACTACGGCCAAAATCACTTCCCAGCATGGCGTCATCTACCACAAGCTTTTGGAAACCTTAGGAAGGGAGAAGGCGGCAGCCTACGCCTGTGCCAGCCAGGCCGCTGTAGGAGAGTATGAACGGATTATCAGAGAACAGGCCATTGCCTGTTTTTTTGAAAAAAAGCCTGCTTATCTTTATACCAGAGAGAAGGGGGAGATGGAAGAGAAGCTTTTAAAAGAAGCACAGGCGGCAAAGAGCCTGGGGCTTCCTGCTTCCTTTACTAAAAAGCCAAAAGATCCAAAAGACCTGCCTTTTTCCATAGCCGGAGGGGTGCGGTTTGAGGAACAGGCCCAGTTTCATCCTTTAAGGTTTTTACATGCTTTGGCAAAAAAGCTTGTCATCTACGAACACACCAGGGTTTTGGAAGCAGAGGAGCACTGCCTTATTACAAAACAGGGACGAATTTTTGCAGATCACATAGTCTTTGCCGGACATTACCCATTCCTTTTACGTCCTGGTTACTATTTCCTGCGGATGCATCAGGAGCGCAGCTATTGTCTGGCCCTTAAAAACGGGATAATTCCGTCAGCAATGTATCTGGGAACCGATGAGGACGGTCTGTCCCTTCGGGGCTTTCAGGATATGATTATTTTAGGCGGGGGAAAGCACCGGACAGGGGAAAATAAAAACGGGGGAAGGTACGGGATGCTTCGCAGGAAAGCAGAAGAATTCTGGCCGGATTCCAGGGAATATGCCCACTGGTCCGCTCAGGATTGTATGACCTTGGACGGGGTTCCCTACATTGGCCGTTTTTGTGGGGATATCCCCAACTGGTATGTGGCCACCGGATTTGGAAAGTGGGGGATGACAAACTCCATGGTGGCGGCCAGACTGATTTCTGACCGGATTTTAGGGAGAGAAAGGGAGGAGGGGGAGGTATTTTCCCCTCAACGGTTTACCCCGTCTGCTTCGGCTGCCAGCTTTATTACAGACGGTGTCCACGCCGCCAGGGATCTGGGAAGGCGGGTATTCCAAAAACCGGAGATTTCGCTGGAGGAGCTGCCGGCAGGACAGGGAGGAATTGTGGAGGTTGACGGCCAAAAGGCAGGAGCTTATCGGGATGAGGACGGAGAATTATATGTGGTCAGCATAAAATGTCCCCATCTGGGCTGCCAGCTGGAGTGGAATCCCGACGAAAAGTCCTGGGACTGCCCCTGCCATGGATCCCGATTTGATTTCAGAGGAAGGCTTTTAGACGGCCCGGCGGAAAACGGGGTTGACACCACGGAGGAATTATGTTAAATTTACCCTCAGTGGACAAGGCGCTGAGAATCCCTTTCTCCACTGAGGGTAAAAACAGTCTAAATACTGTGACGGGGAGTAGTAGAATCGGGAAAGCACACAGAGAGCCGCCGGATGGTGCAAGGCGGATGCAAAACCGTTTTGAACTGGCCCCAGAGTAGCACGCCTAACCCCTGAGCAGATTTTGCCGGGCAAGTAAGCGCCGCCGGTTATCGTCCGTTATACGAGAAAGGGTTTATTGTGATTGACAGGCAATGCCCTGCAACGAGAGCATACGATAAGTATGAAGTAGAGTGGTACCGCGTAAGGATTCCCCTTGCGTCTCTATAGCGAGAGCTGGAGACGCAGGGGGTTTTTTGTTGCGGAGTATCTACCCTCAGTGAACAAGGGCACACACGCCTCAACCACCGTCTTTTGACGGCTGGCGGCGTTAACGTC